>JBEPZV010000023.1:0-37971 GCA_041640655.1 bacterium | reverse complement strand
CGTAGCGCTCGTCCATCACGAAGATGAGATCGGCCCACTCGATGAGATCGCGCGTCACCGGACGCGTGGCCAGGGGCGATACTCCCGCCGAACGCGCCTCGTAGCGCTGACTCCGCGCGAACAAGGCTTCGGCCGTCGGCGAGCGGTTCTGATTCGCCGTGCAGATGAAGAGCAACCGCCGCTTCATACCTTCAAAACCTCGATTATATCCGAGCCCCCCGAAGGCGCCAACGCCTCGCCCCCCACGCCTTCACGCGCCCCTTGGGAGAGTCCGAATCTTCTCCTCCCGCGAAGAGGCCGCCGAGCGTCGGCTCCGCCCACTGACAGGAACGTACCTTCTCGCATCTTCGCTCTTTGTGGCCATGACCTCGGCTCCTTGACAGACGCGGAGGCGACCTCTATAATTCGACCACGGAACACTCAGAACGGACGCGGGGTGGAGCAGCCTGGAAGCTCGTTGGGCTCATAACCCAAAGGTCGCGGGTTCAAATCCCGCCCCCGCAACCACTTCCCCTTCCCTTCCTCGCGCCGCGTGTATTTCTGCCGCATCGCTTCCGCAGTAGAGCCGGCCGGGGTCAAGTGCCCAGAGGTCGCGACCGAACGCGGCGCGCAGGCTCTCGGTCAATCGCAATCGAAAGAGCACCCCACGGCGCGGCACCGCATGGGAGCCATAGAGCGAGTGATGGTGGTATCTCCCCCCCCGAGCGCGAGCAGGAAGCGATCATGAAGCGCGAGCCGATCCTGCACCTACACGTCGGTCAGCGGGATCTGATGTCCCGCATGCTCATCGAGCACGCGACTGCCGCGAGACCGATCCTGGGATCACTCGATTCCGCCCTGCTAGGATCAGAATTGGAACCGCAGGCCGCTCTGTACCAGCCGCGGCGGTCCGGGCAGAATCCCTCGCGTGCGATCGGCGATGAACAAGCGGTCGAAGAGGTTCTTCACCGCCACGAAGATCGTCAGGCCGCGCGATTCCAGCCGATAGTTCGCCGTCAGGTTCCAGATCGTGTACGCCGGTAACAGCCCGCGCTGCCCATCGGGCGTCGGCGCGATCGTATTCAAATCATCGGCGAATTGATCTCCGACATGCACGGCTTCCAGCAAGAGGTCGAGACCCCTCGGGTGGACATACCCGAGCTGCACGTTCGCCAGATGCTTCGGCGCATAGGGGAGCCGATTGCCGCTCACGCTCACGGTGCCGAAACCGGGAATGCTGCTCAGGCGCACGCCGACGAATTTCGCCGTCGGGACATAGGTATAGGCCAGGCGGGCATAGACATTGTGCGGCGTCTTCAGGAGCGATCCCATGTCCACCCGGCCGGTGAATTCCACGCCTTGATGGAGCGTCTCTCCCGCATTGGTGAAGGTCGCGCCGAGGCCGCCGGCGACGCTCGCCGGGACGATCTGATTCTCGAAATCCATGCGGAAGAAAGTGGCTTCGAGCTTCAGGCCGGAGACAGGCCAACTGCGCACGCCGACCTCATAGGTCCAGCTCCGCTCGGGATCGAGATCAATCGTCCCCCCCGCGTTGTCAATGATGTCCTCGGTGCGCGGCGGAGCGAACCCGCGATGCGCGCCGCCGAAGATCGTCGTGTGCGAGGCCGGAGCGAACGTGACGCCGATGCCCGGGATGATCTCAGTGAGATGCGTGCGCCCGGTCGCGCCTGCCCCGCGATTGGCCAGCCGGTTCGTGCGCTCATAGCGCACGTGCTCCAGGCGCAGGCCCGGCGTGATCGTCCACCTCCCGAAGAGGAACCGATGCTGCAGGAACCCCGAGTACGCTTGATTCTTCCGCTCATTGTCCTCAACGATCGTCCCGGTGCGCGCCGTCGGCGCTTGGCCGTTCATCTGCTTGCGATCCTGCCGCTCGAAGTGCGCGCGGAAGCCGAATTCGGTCTCGCCCCGCAGGCCGAAGATTCGATCGAAGGCCCGCACGCGCGGCTCGATCCCCCAGGTGTAATACTTGCGCAGCCGCCCCTCGTTGCCGCAACTCGTCAGAAGGTCCTCCATGCCCCGGCAACCGGGATCGCCCCGCCGATTCGGACGCTGATTGGAATTGCTCGATTGCCGCCACCAGTCGCGGAAAAACATCGAGCCGTAGACGTTCGTCGTGAGCACGACCTCGTTCTTCACGACAAAGGCGTGGGTGACGGACGCGCCATACCGATCTCCGAAGAAGCGATCGTTGAGGAACGGATTCTGGCGCGGATTGGCCAGGTATTCATCGAGCCGCAAGCCGGAATAGGTCACCTGCGAGTTCTCGCCGTAGTAATTCCCCTTGATCGTCAGGGCGTGGCGGGCTCCGAGCGCCGTGACGAGTTTGAGGTTCGCATCGTTGAGCCCCGTGCGCGTATTCTCGCGCGCGCCTTCGCCCTGCTTGCGCATGTAGTCGAAGAGAAGCCCCGTGCCTCCCCACGTCCCGCCGTAGGTGAAGTGGCCGTTGAGGTAATCGCGGGTGCCGCCGATGAGCGTGAGCGCGCCGCGCGGTTTCTCGGGAGGATTCGGCGTGATGTAGTTGATGACGCCGCCGATGGTCATCGGGCCGTAGAGGATTTGTCCCGATCCTTTGATGACCTCGATGCTCTCGAACCGATCCACCGGGGGATGATAGTACGAGGCATTATCGCCATAGGGGGCATAGGTCAGCGGGATGCCGTCTTCAAGAAGCAGCACCTTGGTCGAGCGCGTGGGATTGAGTCCGCGAATGCCGATATTGGGGCGCAAGCCGAATCCCTCCTCCTCGCGGACGAAGACCCCCGTGACTTTGCGCAGCGCCTCGTTGATCGTGAAGACGCGGCTCGCGTCGAGCATGCGCCGATCCAGGATGTCCACCGAGCCCGGAATACGTCGCAAGGTCTCCGGCGTATCCACAATCACGCTCGCCAGCACGGCGACTTCTTCCGCGATCGGCTGCGGCGAGAGCGTGAACGTGATGGTGTGATGCGCCCCGAAGGCGAGCGCGATCTCACGCGATTGAGGCGCAAATCCCTCTGCCGAGACGAGAATCCGATAGTGTCCGGGGCCGAGCCGCTCGAAGCGGAAGCTCCCCGCGCGATCGGTTCGAACCGTCTGCTGAATGCCCGCGGTCGGCTCCCAGAGCTGGACGAGGGCCTCTGGAATGACGGCCCCCGTCTGATCCGCGACCTGTCCTTCGATCACCCCCAAGCGCCCTTGCGCCCTGCCCGCCCCGAGCAGGACGAGGCTGAGCAGGCCGATCGCGCCCACAGCCCGAACTTCGGTTCTCCTCCTATCGCCCCTCATACGCTCCCCTCTTTCAGAAATCGAAAACCATTTTCAATTCCGAAGGCGAGAGTATAGCCCAGGTCCCCTCACGTGTCAATCCCCTTTTTTCCGGCGCCGCCGGGGTGAACGATCTCGCCGACTCCCTCCGTGAGTCAGCGGACCAGGAGAGGCGATTGACAGTCCTCCGGGCATCTGCTAGCTTAGCAACCGCTTTGATGGGGAGGAGTGCTGAGGATGAGAGACGTCTTCATCTTGGGTGGGGCTCGGACGCCCATGGGGGAGTATGGGGGGCGGCTTCGGGACTTCACCGAGATCGAGCTGGGAGCGATCGCGGCACGCGCGGCTCTGGAGCGATCCGGGGTCGCGCCGGAGGAGATTGATCACGTCATCTTCGGCAATGTCATCCAGTCATCGAGCAATGCCATCTACGGGGCGCGACACGTCGGCTTGAAGGCGGGCGTGCCCGTAGATCGTCCGGCTCTAACGGTCAATCGGCTGTGCGGCTCGGGCATGCAGGCGATCATCAGCGGCGCGCACTTGATCCTGCTGGGAGAAGCCCGCTTGGTCCTGGCGGGGGGCATGGAATCCATGTCCCAGGTCCCATACGTCGTGCGCGGCGGGCGATGGGGCTTGCGGCTCGGCCATGCGCAGTTGGAGGACTACCTCTGGGCCTCTCTCTATGATAGCTTCTGCGGATACATGATGGCGCAGACGGCCGAGAACCTGGCCCGACAGATGCGGATCTCGCGCGAGGAGCAGGACGCCTTCGCCCTCCTCAGTCAACAGCGAGCGGCGGCAGCGCGCCAGGCGGGGAGATTCAAGGAGGAGATCGTCCCCGTTGAGGTGAAGACCAAAGAGGGCGTCGAGCTCTTCGACTTCGATGATCACATTCGCCCGGACACGACGCTGGAAGCCCTCGCCCGCTTGAAACCGGTCTTCTCTCCGGAGGGGTGCGTGACGGCGGGCAACGCGTCGGGGATCGTGGACGGCGCGGCAGCCGTTGTCCTGGGAGACGAGCATGCGCTGCGCTCGCGCGCGGTGACCCCTCTGGGGCGCATCGTCTCCTGGGGGATCGCGGGGGTGGATCCGGCCGTTATGGGCATCGGTCCGGTTCCGGCCTCGCAGCAGGCGTTGAAACGGGCGGGACTCACGCTCGAGGATATGGATCTCATCGAGATCAACGAAGCCTTCGCGGCCCAATATCTCGCCGTGGAGAGAGCGCTCGCGCTCGATCGCGAGCGGACGAACGTCAACGGTGGAGCGATCGCTCTCGGTCATCCCCTGGGAGCGACGGGCACACGGCTCGTGCTGACGCTCCTTCTGGAATTGCGCCGGCGTCGGAAGCGGTACGGTCTGGCCAGCGCCTGCATCGGCGGAGGACAAGGCATCGCGCTCATCGTCGAAGCATTCGCCTGAAGCTCTTGATAAAGGAGACCACTCATGCCGAACCCCACCTGTTCAAAAGGCGCGCGAGGAATCCGGAGATATGTGCTCGCGAGCCTGATGATCCTCTCATCGGCCGCGTGGGCTGACGCCCAGGACCAGCGCCCACTTCTGGGGGTTCGCCGAACTGATGTGGACGTCACACGCGACACGACGCTCGATGCCGTGCTGCCTCGCGGATACGTTCTCTCCGGCCGGATCGTGACCAATGATCTCATGGCGGTTATCGGGAGCGCCGTGGTCGCGCGCTCTGGCGATCTGACCTTCACCGGATGGGTGATACCCAGCGTCTCCGCCGGCGGGTTGACGGCGTCGTATCGCATCGTGTTGCCAGCCGGAAGCTACCGGCTGTACTTTCAGCAGCAGGTCTTCGATCTCGAAGACGATGAAGGAGCCGTGCTCACCGTCATCTCAGACCTCGACCGCACGATCGAGATCTCCGGAGATCGCTCGCTGGACATCTCTCCTCCGGGGCCACCGAGGACCATCATGCTCTCGGGTCGAATCACGAGCGCTGGGAGATTTCCGACGAAGGGTCTCCTCATGTTTCACTCTCTGGACGGAAGCGTCTTCGCTCAAGTGCCATTTGACAGAAGCTACCGCGCGAAGCTGGTGCCCGGCACCTATGTGGTCATGGCCTCGGTCGGCGACGCGGAGGAATACAGCTCGGTCTTTCGCCTTGAGGAGATCAATCTTAATGCTTCGGGCACTCGCGACTTCACGCTTCCAAGAGCCATTGAGCTTTCCGGGAGGGTGCTGCAGGCTTCGGGGAGACCGGCCGCCCCCTCAACAGTATTGGCCATCGCGGCGGCTGATATGGCGAATCATCCATCGGATGACCCCCCACCCTGCGCAGGGCGCAGCCTCACCCCTCTGCGGATCACCTTCGCCGAGGCTCTCATCCCGAGAGAGAGCACGACGGGTGCGTATCGCCTGTGGCTTCTTCCCGGGACGTACTGGCTGAATGCGGTCGTGGAGCTTGATACCGATGGCGCGCTCATCTTCCCTTTCCTCCAGCGCTCGCTCATGGCGGATGCCAGACAGGATTTCACGATGCCGACGCTTCCGCCCTTTGTCGTTCTCTCCGGGCGGATCACGGATGAGCACGGCCAACCGGTCGCCCGGGCTTCCGTCACGGCTTTTACGGATACGCTCACGAGCACACCAAATGCGACCTTTTCCGCCTCCACGGAAACGGATGAGAATGGATGGTATCGGCTTCGCCTCCTCAGTGGAGCGCAGTATCGGGTGGAGGTTTGCCCGCCGACTTCTTCTCCGCTGCCGCCGGGATTTCGCGTCCGTCGGCTTTCGCCTTTCTGATGGGAAAGTCGGGGGGCGGAGACCTCTCGATCGGTCGCGAACCGATCGGGATCGTTGAGCCCGCCTCTCTGAAGAATTCCTGCGTGAAGGAGGGTACGACTATGACGATTCGAAAAGTGGGAGTTGTCGGGTGCGGCCTCATGGGCTCGGGGATCGCCCAGGTGGCCGCCATGTCCGGCTATGAGACCCTCGTCTCCGACGTCTCGGAGGAGATCTTGCAGAAGGGATTCGCGCGCATTGAAGACTCGCTCTCGAAATTCGTCGAGAAGGGGACGATCACCGCTGAGCAGAAGCGGGAGACGCTCGCGCGGCTGAAGCGGACCCTGCATCTGGAGGATTACGCCGACTGCGACCTCGTCATCGAGGCGATCATCGAGAACATTCAGGCGAAGAAGGACCTGTTCGCGCGACTCGACAAGATCTGCAAACCGGAGACGATCCTGGCGAGCAACACCTCCTCGATCTCGATCACCGAGATGGCGACCGTCTTGCCGCCCGAGCGGCAGCGGCGCTTCTTGGGCTTGCACTTCTTCAACCCCGTTCCGTTGATGCGGCTCGTGGAGGTCATCCCCTCGCTCTTCACTGATGAGGAGATCGTCGTCCGGGCCACGGAGTTCGCGCAGAGTCTGGGGAAGACGCCCGTGCGCGCGAAGGATCGCGTGGGGTTCATCGCCAATCGGCTTCTGGTTCCGTATCTCATTGATGCCGTGCGCGCTCTTGAAGAGGGCGTCGGCTCCATCGAGGACATAGATGCGACGATGAAGCTCGGATGCAATCATCCCATGGGCCCGTTCACGCTTCTGGACTTCGTCGGCTTGGATACGACCTACTACATCGCGACCATCATGTACGAGGAGTACAAAGACCCGCGCTTCGCGCCGCCGCCGCTGCTGAAGCAGATGGTCCTGGCCGGATGGCATGGGCGAAAGACGGGGCGGGGGTTCTATGACTACTCGGATCCGAAGAATCCGAAGCCGATGAAGCTGCGATGACCGCGCGGTGGCCTCGCTCCTCACAGAAGGGGAGCGGAGCGATCGTCTTCTTGCGACTGAAGAGAGGGAGGGCCTTATGACATATCAATATCTCCTGTACGAGAAGCGCGATCGCATCGGCTTTATCACGATCAATCGGCCGGAGAAGCTGAACGCCTTGAACGCCGCGACGGTGCGCGAATTGTGGTCGGTCTTTCATGAGATCGCTCATGATGATGAGGTGGGGGTCGTCATTCTGACCGGAGCGGGGGACAAGGCCTTCGTCGCGGGAGCGGACATTGCGGAGCTGGCCGAGCAGACACCGCTGCAGGGACGAGAGATGGCGCGTTTCGGGCAGCAACTGCTCTCCTTCATCGAGCGCTTGGGGAAGCCAGTGATCGCGGCCATCAACGGCTACGCGCTGGGAGGTGGTTGCGAGCTGGCCTTGGCCTGCACGATCCGAATCGCTTCGGAGAACGCGCGATTGGGGCAGCCGGAAGTGAAGCTCGGACTCATCCCAGGCTATGGAGGGACACAACGCCTGGCCCGCTTGATCGGGAGAGGGCGGGCGTTGGAACTGCTGCTGACGGGCGAGATGATCTCGGCCGAAGAGGCGTACCGGCTCGGTTTGGTGAACCGCGTCACGAGCCGGGAGGAACTGATCCCCACGGCCGAGAAGATCGCGCGCCAGATCCTGAGCAATGCGCCGCTGGCCGTTCGATTTTGTCTGGAGGCCGTCACGGCCGGGCTGGAGATGCCGCTTGAGGAAGCGCTCCTTCTGGAGGCGACGCTCTTCGGGCTCTGCGCGGCGACGGAGGACTTCCGCGAAGGGACGCGAGCGTTCCTGGAGAAGCGTCCCGCGCAATTCGGGGGCCGATAGGAGGCTCCCAGCGGCGACCTGGGCGGATCGCCGCGCGCTCACACGGCGGCGTCGTCCTCCTCTCCCGTCACGATGCTGATGGCGCGCTCGACGGGAGCGATGAAGATCTTCCCATCGCCGGGGCGCCCCGTGTGGGCGGCTTGCTGGATCGTTCGGGCGATCCCTTCCGCCTCATCATCGCGACAGATGATCTCCAGTCGCACCTTCGCGCTGAACTGACGGACGGAGGCCGAGGGGCTCTCGCGCAAAAGCTGGGCGCGCCCGCGACCGAACCCCCGAACCTCGCAGAGCGAGAGCCCGCGCACCGGGAGACGATCCAGCGCTTCCAGGACCTTCTCCAACTGCTGGGGTTGAATGAACGCGATGATGTGCTTCATGCTCTCTCCCTCGCTGCCTTCGGGGAGTCTGCCGCTCCCACTCCTGAGCAGTTCATCTTAGCGCAGGGACCGAGGGCGGACAAGCGCCCCTCCCGGATTCGGCGGGGCGGGCGGAGGATCAGACTCGCCTTGACAGCCGACCACAAGATTTTGATATAGTTGACCCCGTCGTGCACATCAACTTGGGGGAGCAGGGCGATGGCGAAGGAGTTCGTTCACCTGCACCTGCACACGGATTACAGCTTGCTCGATGGGGCGATTCAAATCGGAGCGCTCGCGCGTCGCTTGGAAGCGCTGCGGATGCCCGCCGTGGCCGTGACCGATCATGGGAATCTCTTCGGCGCCATCTCGTTCTATCACGCGATGAAGGAGGTCGGGATCACGCCGATCATCGGCATGGAAGCGTATCTGACGCTCGGCGATCGCCGGGAACGACCGGCGGGTCAGGAGGCGGGCAAGACGATCTACCACATCGTCCTGCTCGCGCAGAACGAGACGGGGTATCGGAACCTCGTCAAACTCAGCTCGTTCGCCTATCTGGAGGGCTTTCACTACAAGCCCCGCATTGATAAAGAGCTGCTGGCCACGTATCGTGAGGGCCTCATCGCGCTCTCCTCGTGCCTGTCGGGCGTTCCGACCGCGCTCGCGCTTCAGGGGAAGCTCGAAGAGGCCACGCGTCAGGCCGCCGAGTTTCAGGACATCCTCGGCAAGGGGAACTACTACTTGGAGATTCAGGATCACGGGATTCCAGGCCAGCGCGAGGCGGCGCGCGCCCTCTGCGAGATCTCGCGACGGACGGGCATTCCGCTGGTCGTCACCAACGACTGTCACTACCTGACGCGCGAGGACTTCCGCGCTCACGACGTGCTGCTCTGCATCGGGACGGGGAAGACGATCAAGGACACCAATCGGCTTCATTATCAGTCCGATCAGCTCTATGTGAAATCGGCCGAGGAGATGTGGCAGCTCTTCGGCACCGAACTGCCGGAGGCGCTGCAGAATACGGTGCGCATTGCCGAACGCTGCCACCTGGAACTGCCCAAGCCACCGGGTGTCGGCTATCTGCCGATCTTTCCCGTGCCCGAGGGCTTCACCACCGAGAGCTATTTCGAGAAGGTCGTGCGCGATGGCTTCGCCGAACGCCGGCGTCAGTGGGAGGAGAGAGCCGCGCGCGGTGAGTTGAAGTATCCGCTCTCGGTGTACGAGCAGCGTCTGGAGTATGAGATCGAGACGATCAAGCAGATGGGCTTCGCGGGATATTTCCTGATCGTGTGGGATTTGGTTCGGTATGCGCGGCAACGGGGGATCCCCGTCGGTCCGGGACGGGGGAGCGCAGCTGGGAGCCTGGTCGCCTATTGCCTGCGCATCACGGATGTGGACCCGATTCAATACGATCTGCTCTTTGAGCGGTTCCTCTCACCAGCGCGCGTCACGATGCCCGACATTGACATCGATTTCTGCATGCGCGGGCGACAGGAAGTGATCGCCTATGTGAGTCAGCTCTATGGGCGGGAGAACGTCTGCCAGATCATCACCTTCGGGACGCTCGCCTCGCGCGCTGTCATCAAAGACGTCGGGCGCGCGCTCGACATGAAATACGCCGAGGTGGAGAAGGTCGCCGCGCTCATCCCCCCACCGGTTCGGGGCCGGAACGTGAGCATCGAGGAGGCCCTCGCTCGCACGCCTGAGCTGCGGCAGCTCATCGAGAAGAATCCTCAGGTCCGCGAGTTGATGGATCTGGCCCGCCGATTAGAGGGATGCGCCCGCCACGCCTCGATCCATGCCGCGGGCATTGTGATCTCCCCTCGCCCCCTGCATGACCTCATCCCCGTCTATAAGACGCCCAAGGGCGAAATCACCACGCAATTCGCGCTCGCGGACCTGGAGAAGACGGGCATGCTGAAGATGGACTTCCTGGCCCTGACGACGCTCACGATCATTGATGACTGCTTGAAGATGATCGAGGCGGCCGAGAGGCAGCGGCTCGATCTCTCGCAGATCCCCCTTGACGACAAGAAGACGCTGGAGCTCTTCGCCGAGGGGGAGACGGATGCGATCTTCCAATTCGAGGGCGAGGGGATTCGCGAGCTGTGCCGGCGGCTCAAGCCGGAGCGGTTCGAGGACCTGGTCGCGCTGAACGCGCTCTACCGCCCGGGACCGCTCGATAGCGGCCTGGTCGAGGAGTTCATCGCGCGCCGGCAGGGGCGACGACGCGTCACCTATGACTTCCCCGAAGCGCGCGAGGTGCTGGAGAGCACCTACGGCATCCCGATCTATCAGGAGCAAGTCATGGCGCTCTTCCAGAAGCTCGCGGGATATTCACTCGGGGAGGCGGATCTGATCCGGCGCGCGATGGGGAAGAAGAAGCGCGAGGAGCTGGATCGGCACCGCGAAGCGTTCCTGCAGCGCGCGATGGCGCGCGGACACGATCGCGCGAAACTGGAGAGGCTGTGGCAGCAACTGGAGGGCTTCGCCGATTACGCCTTCAATAAATCGCATGCCGTCGCCTACAGCTACCTCGCCTATCAGACGGCCTATCTGAAGGCGCACTATCCCACCTACTTCTATGCCGCCGTCCTCTCCAACGAGTTGAACAACACGGACAAGGTCGTGAAATACATCAACCGGGCGCGAGCCCAAGGTATTGAGATCCTCCCACCCGATGTGAACCTGAGCCGGGAGGGCTTCACGCCGCTTGGCGGGAAGATTCGATTCGGGCTCGCGGCGATCAAAGGGCTGGGGATGACGACCGTGCAGGCGATTATCGCCGCGCGCGAGGCGGGCGGACCGTTCCGCTCGCTCTTTGACTTCGCCGCGCGCGTGGATCCGCGCGTGTTGAACAAGCGCGTTCTGGAGAGCTTGATCAAGGCGGGAGCGTTCGACTCACTGGGCGCGCGCCGCAGCCAGCTCTTCGCGGCCATTGATCTCGCGTTGGAGTACGGCGCCCGGCGGGGACGCGAGCGGGAGATCGGGCAGTTCGGCCTCTTCGCCTCCTCCCCTCAGGCCACGGCCTCGGACCTTGAGCCCCCTCTCCCTGACGTCCCCGAATGGCCTCTGGAAGAACGCCTCGCTGGGGAGAAGGAGACCCTGGGCTTTTATGTGACTGGCCATCCCCTGGAGAGATATGCCCCGGAGATCACCCGCTACACGGATACGACGACCGAACAACTTCTCGGCGCCGTGACCTCCAAGGAGGAGGCCCCAACCGGTGATCTCGCGGATCTGGAGCCGGAGGAGGGATTGGAAGCCGAGAGCGCGCGGCTCTCTCCGGCTTCGGCCGCGGAGCGCGTCTGGCGCCTGCAGGCACTGGCCGGTCGGATCATCACGATCGCCGGCATCGTCACGGCGCTCTCGGTCAAGACGACGAAGCGCGGCGATCGCTTCGCGATCTTCACCCTGGAAGATCAGTACGGTTCCCTCAAAGTCCTCGTCTGGCCTGAGGCGTTCACCAGAGCGAATGGATTGCTTCGAAACGATGCCCTCGTGGTCGTGCGCGGAAGGCTCGAACTAGAAGAGAGCGCGGTCACGTTGATCGCCGAAGAGATCACGACGTTGGAAGAGCTGAAGGAGCGCATGACGAAGCTGGTGATCATTCGCGTTCGATCTGAGGCGGTGACTCCGGCGAAGGTTGATCTCCTCTACGCCGTCCTCGATCGTCATCGGGGGTCGGCCGATGTCCTCTTCGAGGTCGAATGCGCCGGGGGCATGCTCGTGCGGATTCGACCGAATCCCTTCGTGAAGATCGCCCCCTCGTCGGAGGCGCTCGCCGAGATCGAGCGACAGCTCGGATCGTGCGAGATCCGACTCGTGAACGGACGCCGCCCGTGACCTCATCCACGGCGGCTTGCTACAATTAACGGCGTATGATGAGGCGGGATGAATACGAGGCCGTCATCGGCCTGGAGATTCACGCGCAACTGAAGACGCGCTCGAAGATCTTCTGCGGCTGCTCGACGCGATTCGGGGAAGCGCCCAATGAGCACACCTGCCCCGTCTGCCTGGGCCTTCCGGGAGCGCTCCCCGTCTTGAACCGCGAAGCGGTGCGCATGGCGGCGAAAGCCGCGCTGGCGCTCGGCTGTCGGATCAATCGCGTCTCGGTCTTCGCGCGGAAGAACTACTTCTATCCCGATCTGCCGAAGGGCTATCAGATCTCGCAATACGATCAACCCTTCTCCGAGCACGGGGAGGTGGAGATTGACACGGCCGAGCGCGACGAGCACGGCCGACCGATCGTGTGGCGACGCAAGCGCTTCCGCATCCGCCGGCTGCACATTGAGGAAGACGCCGGCAAATCCATCCACGAGGGGATGCCCGACTCGGATCGCGCCTCCTACATCGAGTTCAATCGCAGCGGCGTCCCGCTCATTGAGATCGTCTCCGAGCCCGATTTCCGCTCCAGTTGGGAGGCGTACGATTACATGCAATATCTGCGGCAGGCGCTCCAGTACGTGGACGTCTGCGAGGGGAACATGGAGGAGGGGAACCTGCGCTGCGACGCCAACGTCTCGGTGCGCCGGCGGGGGACGACCGCGCTCGGCACGAAGGTCGAGTTGAAGAACCTGAACTCGTTTCGCTTCCTGCAGCGCGCCCTGGAATATGAGATCAACCGGCAAATCGAGGTGCTGGAGAGCGGCGGCGAGATCGTACAAGAGACGCGCCTCTGGAACGAGGCCGAGGGTCGAACCTATGTGATGCGCACCAAGGAGGAGGCGCATGACTACCGCTATTTCCCGGAGCCCGATCTGCCGCCGCTCATTGTGAGCGAGGAGTGGATCGAAGAGATCCGGCGCGAGCTGCCCGAGTTGCCGAATCATCGGAAGTGGCGGTTCATGGAGCAGTACGGCCTCTCGATCGAAGACGCTGCCACCCTGACGAGCACACGCGCGCTGGCCGATTACTACGAGGCCGTCGTCTGCGAGACCGGCGATCCGCGCGCCTCAGCCAATTGGATCCTGAGCGAGCTGATGGGGCTGGCGCGCGCCGCCGGAGTCGAACCCTATGCCTCTCCAGTGACCCCGCAGCGACTGGCGGGCTTGATTCGCCTGATCGCCGAGGGGACGATCAGCGGCAAGATCGCCAAGACCGTCCTTGAGGAGATGTTCCGAAGCGGTCAATCGGCCGAAGCGATCGTGCGCGAGAAGGGGCTTGTGCAGATCACTGATGCCGCGCACCTGGAGGCCGTCATCCGGCGTGTCCTTGAGGCCAACGCCACCTATGTCGAGCAATATCGCGCGGGAAAGGAGAAGCTCTTCGGGTTCTTCGTCGGTCAGGTGATGCGCGAGACGCAAGGGCGGGCGAACCCGCAGCTCGTCAACGAGCTGCTGCGCAAGATCCTGACCGAAGGCTGAACCGAGACCTCACGCGAGCCGCGCCAGGCGAAGAAGCGCGACGACGCCCAGCCCCAGCTTCACCACATCCAAGAGCGTATAAGCCGTGTGCAACCTCCAGAACCGCGCGTACTCCGGCGGCGGAGGCTGTCGCGGCGCGAAGTCAAGTCGGCGCCCGAGCGCGATGACCTCCGGCGTGATCTGCAGGACGGTGATGAGAACCAGAGCGAGCATCGCGGCCACGCAGAGGCGCGCGAGGCGATCATGAATCCCTCCCCCCCAGAGCCCGCCGAGGATGAGGAGCGCCAGCCCCACCTGTCCCCACCCCCAGGCGCGGAAATAGAGGCGATTCATCTCCGACGCGAGATGACGCAAGAGGGCGCGCGCTTCGGTCGCCCCCAAGGGTTCGAGGCGCCGGGCGAGCTCTGCATGTCCCGACGCCGCGCGCAGGACGCGGTCCACGATGCGAAAGTTCTGCGTGGCGACGAAGGCCACGACCACGCTCCCCATGAGCCAAGCGCCGAGCAAAGCAGCGATGAACATCTTCATATCGGCCAGGATTCGAGCCGATAGGCCATCTCCCAGAACATCCACTCGTATCGGCTCGTCGTGAGGAAATGGCGCCGCATGGCCTCTCGCTCCGGCTCCCCGAGCGCGGGCGCGAGGCGATCGGTCAGGTCCAAAACGGCGCGCACGATCTCGGCGAACTCCTCGCTCGCGTAGGTGCGAATCCACCGCGCGTAGAGCGGATCGGGCGAACCGCGAGCTTCGAGCGCCTTTCCGACCTCCCAGTAGATCCAGTAGCAGGGCAGCAGCGCCGCCACCACTTCGTGAAACGGACGCGCATAAGCGACAGCCACGAGATAGCTCGTATACGCGAGAGCGGTCGGCGCCAGTGGCGTCGCCCGAACAACCGGCTCCGAGAGACCGAAGTCGCGAAAGAAGCTCTCATGCAACGCGCGCTCGACGCGCAACGCTCCGGCTGCATGCTCATTGAAGAGGATGATCCACGCCTCTTCCGGAGCCTTCGCCGCCGCGAGCGAGAGTGCTCGCGCGAACTCTCGGAGATAGAGGGCGTCCTGCACGACGTAGAACTCGAATCGTCGGCGCTCGAGCGTGCCCTCGGTCAGCTCCACGAGGAAGGGATGCGCGAGGATCGCCTCGAAGATCGGGACGATCTCGCGCCACAACTGTTCGGTGAATGGGACGCGTTCTCCCGACATCCCTTTTCAAACCTCGATCTCAATCTCCCCGCCATGAACGCGCACGGGATAACAGGCGACGCCCTGCGCCGCGGGAGGGGAGAGGACCTCGCCCGTCGGGATGCGGAAGCGCGCGCCGTGCCAGGGACAGATGACGACGTCGCCCTCAACGAACCCCTCCGAGAGGGGGCCACCCCGATGCGGGCAGGTGTCGTCAATGGCGTAGAAGGTCCCGTCCAGATTGAAGAGGGCGATGCGCCGGCCCTCGACCTCGACGAGCCGCACTTGGCCCGCGGCCAGCTCCTCCACCCGTGCGACCTTGACGAATTGTCCCATAGGACACCTCCCTCGCCCAAAGTGAGGGGGAAATCATACGCCACTTCTTCGCCCCGTTCAACCTTTGTGTTAGGATAAAGCGTCGCACATGGCCGCCCGAGAGTGCGATAAGGCTTCAGCGTTCGCAGTGATCGCCGAGCGCACGACTCGGGGAGCGATCGCCCTGTTCCTGCGGCACGCGATTCTGCTTCCGCTCCGGCTGCTGGCGAACATCCTGCTGGCGCGATGGCTCGCGCCCGCGGACTTCGGCGCTTACGCCATCGCGATGTTCCTCGTCTCAACGGCCATGCTCTTCACCGATGTGGGATTGATGGCTGCGCTGATTCAACAGCGCGATCCACCAACGCATCGCGAACTCCGGACGGCGCTCACGGCTCGGCTGCTGCTGGCCGTTCTCCTGGTCTTGCTCCTTCTTGTCGCGACGCCGTGGCTGGCCGAACTCTTCCGCTTGAGCGGGCCTTCGCGTCGCGTCCTCCCCTGGTTCGCGCTGATGCTCCCGCTCAGCGTCCTCGGCTCGATCTCGGCGATGCTGCTGGAACGCGCGCTGGCCTATCCGCGCCTGGCTCGAATCGAAGTGCTGGCCACCCTCGCCTTCCACCTCGTGGCCATCGGGCTGGCTCATGCCGGATATGGCGTCTGGAGTTTCGCCGGCGCGGCGCTCGCCGGTGAAGGCGTGCGCGCGTTCTTGCTCTGGGCCTCGGCGCCCTGGCCGATGGGGTTCGCGTTGGATCGTCCGGTGCTGCGCGCCTCGGTGCGATTCGGCGCGCCCTTCCAAGTGGGAGCCTGGACCTCACTCTTGCGCGATCACCTCGCTTCGCTTCTGGCCGGGCCGCTCTTTGGCCCGCGCGCCGTGGGCTATCTGAACTGGGCGCACGGCGTGGCGTATCAAGTCAGCCAGGTGTTCACGGAAGCTCTTGGCCGCGTGAGCTTCCCCTCGCTCTCCCGCGTGCGCGAGGATCGCGAGGCCTTCGGCCGCCTGCTCGAGAAGATGCTGCGCGCACTGATGCTCGTGACGACACCGATGCTGGCCGTGACGGCGGGATTGATCCCATGGATCGTGGCGTTCCTGTATACCGAGAAATGGGCTCCGGCCGTCCCCGCCTTCTACGGATTCGCCGTGCGGATGTTGGGCGGCACGGTCACGACGCCGTTGGTGGCGGCGCTCAACGCGCTGGGCCGCCCGCGCCAGGCGCTGCAGCTCCTCTTGCTCTGGACGGCGAGCGATTGGGCGCTGGCGCTGGTGTTGATCTCGATCTCCGGATTCACGGGCGTGGCGATCGCCTATGGCGTGAGCGTCTGGGTGCCGGTGATCGGGCTCATCCGCGCGCTCTCGACGATCGCTTCGGTGAACTGGACCTACGCGCTCGTTCGCCCGGCGATGGCTGGCGTGATGACGTTCCTCACGCTTCGAGCGCTCGCCGAACGCCTCGTCGGCGATCTCCCGTCGCTGCTGGTGATCGCAGCGCTGGGTGGGCTCGCGTATCCAGCTTCCCTCTTGCTGCTGGAAGGGCGAACGTGGCTTCTGGAGATACGCACGAGCTTCGGCCTCATCGTCCGCATGATGCGCTCCTCATCGGAGGCCTCTCATGTCGAGGGCGAACATCCGTGAGTGCAGCGATGCGCGCCAGATGCGGAGGCACCGGACGCACGCTGCGATCTCCTGGCGCGATGCCGATTATCTGAGCATGCGCCTCCTTGTGCGTGATCTCCAGCACTGTCGCCACTATGCGCGCGGGCGCCTGCTGGACATCGGCTGTGGGAACCAACCCTATCGCGACCTCTTCGCCCCACTCGTGCGTGAGTACATCGGCCTGGACCGGGACGATCGGCAAAGCCGACCCGACGTGATTGGCGATGCGCTGTGGCTCCCCTTCCGCGCGGACGCATTCGACACTGTGCTCATGATTCAGGTGTTGGAGCACCTGCCGAATCCAATGGGGGCCATGAGCGAGATCCGACGCGTGCTCAGGCCCGGAGGACGGGTGATCCTCACGGCGCCACAATACTGGCGCGTGCATGAGGAGCCGCACGACTACTATCGTTTCACCCGCTTCGGTCTTGTGCACCTCATGCGGGAACATGGCTTTCGCATCCTTCAGGCGAAGGCGCAAGGGGGAGCGTGGGCGCTCGCGGGCCAGGCGCTCGCCAATACGATCAGCGCGCGTCGCGTGCTGCATCATCTGACGCCCCTGGTGAACGTGCTCTTCGGCCTCGGCGACCGCCTCTGGCCCGATGAAGGTGATCCGATCAACCATCTTCTCGTGGCGGAGAAATGACGTGCTCCCGCGATGGACGCGCTCCGGTCGCCTCACGCGCGAGGGGAGGAGCCGACGAATCTTCCGGGAAGCGGACGATCTCCCCCTCGTGCACGACGAGTCGGGGCCGGAGCTGTTCGTCCAGCACGAGCAGGTCGGCGCGCTTCCCCGGCGCGAGTGAGCCGAACTCTCCATCCAGGCCGAGGACGCGTGCGGGCACAAGCGTGGCCATGCGGATGGCTTCCGGCAGAGGAATGCCCCACTGCACGAGGTGGCGCACGGCATCGAGCAGCGTGATGACCGATCCGGCGAGATTCCCGGCCGCATTCTCCGTGCGTCCGTTCACGACGCGGATCGTTTCTCCCCAGATCTCATAGCGGCCATCGCCCAAACCGGTGGCGGCGATGGCATCACTGATGAGGGCGAGACGATCGCTCCCCACGACCCTTCGCACGAGGGCGATCATTCGGGGATCGAGGTGATGGCCATCGGCGATGAGATCGAGCGTGACCGTCTCCGAGAGCAAGGCCCATCCGATGACCCCGAGCTGACGATGATGCAGCGGCGCCAGCGCATTGGGGAAATGCGTGACGTGCGCAGCGCCTCGGCCGGCCGCGGCCTCGCACAGCTCGAACGAGGCCTCGCTATGACCGATCGCCAGACGGAATCCGCGCCGCTGCAACTCCTCGATGAGCGCGAGCCCGCCCTCGATCTCAGGCGCCAGCGTCATCATCCGCACGAAGGGACGCGCCGGAATGTCCCACGCCAGCAGCTCCTCCACGTCGCGAAGGGAGCGAAACGTGCGGAAGAAGCGCGGATTGAGCGCTCCAGGCCGGCGCGGGCTGACGAAAGGCCCTTCGAAATGCACGCCGAGAATGGACGCCGCGCCAGGGTCTCGATCTTGCTCCGGGACGTATTCGGCCAAGACGGCGCGCACCCGCGCGTACTGCGCCGGATCGGCCGGTACCGTCGTCGGCAGGAATCGCGTCACACCATGTCGGAGCAGAAAGCGCGCCCAACGCCACAGATCGTCGGCCGTCGCGGTGAGCAGGTCCACGCCCGCCGAGCCGTGAATATGCAGATCAATCAGCCCAGGCCCTACATACCCCCCCTGCACGTCCCAGCACTCGTCGGCCGAGGGAAGCCGCTCGGCCGCGGAGACGTCGAGGATCGTCCCGTCCTGAATCACCACCCATCCTGGCTCCACGAGGCGATCCGGGAGCACCAGGCGACCGCCGTAGAGGAGGATGCGTTTCGATGCTCGCATGGCGTGCCATTGTATTCCGTTTTCCGCTAAAATGCCACGTCGGGACGATCACCGATGAGCCGACGGACGAAGAAAGAAGCGATCCTGCGCCTGTGCGCGGAGCTGGCTCCGGAGCGCGTCGGCGAAGCCGAGCTGCAACGTCTGAAAGCGCGATTGCGTCAGGAGCTGGGAGAGGCCGAATGCCCTTCGGAGGGATACATTGTGGACGTCCTGCGCGCAGCGGGGTATCGGGTCCTGGTGACTGGGCCCTTCGCGGCGCCCGCGTTCGATGAGGAATATGCGGGGCAGTTCGAGGGCGTCCTGAAATTCGAGACGCTGGAGCACGCCGAGCGCTCGCTGCGCGAACTGAGCCGCCTCCATCGCGCGTTCAAGGAGCGCGGAGATGGAAAGGGGATCGCGTATGCGCGCGCGGTGGCGCGACTGGGGAGCCGACGGGCGCGCGCGGCGGCGCGCCGAGCGAAGGATGAGCGCGCGCGCGCGATCAAGATGGAGATCGCCGAATGGTTCGCGCTCTGGGCGTCTGCTCCGGAGACCTTCGAGGTCTGGATCGAGCTGCGGAAGCAAGCGCCGGAGTTTCAGCAGCGATTCAGCGGCGAGCCGATCGCCGCTCAGCATGAGAGGGCCGCCGAGGCCAAGCGAAGGCGATCGGAAGCCGCAGGCGAGGGGCCCCTCACCGCTTCTTCGATCGACGGGAACGCGCGTTCGATGTGAGGAGGACGCATGAAGATTCGAGCCGTCGTCTTGACCATCAGCGATAGCGCGGCGCGCGGAGAGCGCGAGGACCTCTCCGGCCCCGCTCTGATCGAGGAATTGCAACGCCTGGGCGCGGAGATCATCGCGGCCGAAGTGCTCCCGGATGATCGACCGATGATCGCCCGGCGATTGCTCGATTATGCCGAACGCGCCGATGTGAACCTCATCCTCACGACGGGAGGGACGGGGCTCTCCCCGCGCGATCACACGCCGGAAGCGACGCGCGATGTCATCGAGCGCGAGGTTCCGGGGATCCCGGAGGCCATTCGCCTGAAGGGAGTGCTGGAGAGCACGCCCTTCGCCATGCTCTCTCGGGGTGTGGCCGGCATCCGCGCCGGCACGCTCATCATCAACTTGCCCGGGAGCGTTCGAGGCGCGCGCGAGGGGTTCGCCGCGATTCGCAGCGTCCTGCGACATGCAGTGGAGACGCTCAGCGGGGAGACCGCGCACGGGGATGAGCCCCCGCGGCGTGATATAATGAACGTGGGCACATCCCCGGAGGGAGAGCGCTCATGAGCGAGCAGGAGAAGGACGCGCCGGCTCGTCCGCGATCGCGCGCGAGGGCTCTCGTGCGCCGCCATCCCATTCTCGCTCTTTTCCTCCTGGCCGCGATCGGAGGGGGGCTCTTGGGCGCCCTCATCGCCTACGCGCTCGATCACTCCGAGTATGCCCTCATGGTGGCGCAGCTCAGCGACTATCAGGCGAGCGTCCTCTCGCGCGTCTACGCCGATGACGGGCACACGGTCATCGGCGAGTTCTATCTGGAACGGCGCCTCCCGCTCGCCTATCCCGAGATCCCCCCACATGTCCGCAACGCCTTCATCGCCATCGAGGACGCGCGCTTCTATGAACACTCCGGGATTGATCCGATTCGCATCCTCGGCGCCTTCGTGGCGAACCTGCGCGCGGGCGAGACCGTGCAAGGTGGCTCGACGATCACGCAACAGCTCGCCAAGATGCTCTTCCTGAACCCGGAGCGGACGTACTCGCGGAAGATGAAGGAAGCGCTGCTGGCGCTGCTCATCGAGCGGTATTACACGAAGGAGCAGATCATCGAGCTGTACTGCAATCAGATCTACCTCGGCGGCAACGCCTATGGCGTCGAAGCGGCGGCTCAGTACTATTTCGGGAAGTCGGCCAAGGCGCTGACGCTCGATGAGGCGGCGCTTTTGGCCGCGCTGCCCAAGGCGCCACAACTCTACTCCCCCCTGACGCGCCCGCAGGCGGCGCTGGCCCGCCGCAACCTCGTCCTGGAGAAGATGGCCGAAGAGGGGTATATCTCCCGCGAAGCCGCGCGCGAGGCGATGGCCCGCCCGATCCGGTTGGCCGAAGGAGGACGCTTCTCGAACGCGCGCTCGCCCTACGCGTATTTCGTCGAGGAGGTGCGGCGCTACTTGGAGGACAAATACGGGACGCGCCGCACGCATGCTGGGGGGCTGCGCGTCTACACGACGCTTGATGCGCGCGCGCAGCGCGCGGCCGTGCGCGCCGTGCGCAACGGCCTGCACGCCTACGATCGGCGTCATGGGTGGCGCGGCCCGATGGAGAACATCCTCGACCAGGGGAAGGACCTGAGCACCTACCGCCACCCGGAGTGGGAGGGAGGGATCGAGGTGGGAGAATATTATCCGGGGCTGGTGCTCTCGGTCACGGCGAGCGAAGCCCTCATCCGCGTGGGCGCGTACACGGCGCGCGTGACGCCGCGCGAGGCGCCGTGGGGGCGACCGCTCCGGCAGCTCGTGCGGCCGGGCGATCTCACGATCGTTCAGGTCCAAAGCCTGAACGAGCAGACCAAGGAGATGACGGTCACGCTTCTGCAACTGCCCGAGGTCCAGGGGGCTCTGGTCGCGCTCGAAATCCCCTCCGGGGAGATCAAAGCCTTGGTGGGGGGGTATGACTTCAACCGCGTGCGCTTCAATCACGCCACGCAGGGGCTGCGGCAAACCGGCTCCGCCTTCAAACCCTTCATCTACGCGGCGGCCGTGGAGGCCGGGCTGACGCCCGAGGATTACATCTTGGACGCGCCGCTGCGCATCGGAGATTGGGCGCCCACCAACTACGACAACACGTACAAGGGAGCGATCTCGATCGCGCAAGCGGTGGCGGAATCGCGGAACATTCCCGCCGTGCGCGTGCTGCAACGCATCGGCATCGCGCGGGCCGTGCGCATGGTCGAACGCCTGGGACTCCCGAATCCGATGGCGCCGTTTCTGTCCTCGGCGCTCGGAGCGACGGAAGAGCCCCTGCTCGCCATGACAGCCGCCTATGCGATCTTCGCCAATCAGGGGCGGCGCATCGTCCCCCACCTGATCCGCCGCGTTGTGGATCGCGACGGTCGAGAGCTGGAGCGATGGCAAGCGCCCCCGACCGAACAGGTGCTCGATCCTTATGTGGCCTCGACGATGGTGCGCTTGCTGCAAGGTGTCGTGGATGGAGGCACGGCCGCGCGCATCCGCGCCCATGCGGAATTTCGGGATTGGCCGATCGGGGGGAAGACGGGAACGGTGAACGACTTCACCGACGCGTGGTTCATCGGCTTCACGCCCACGGTCTGCACCGGCGTGTGGATCGGATTCAGCGACCGCAAGCGCAGCCTCGGGCGCGGGGAGACGGGCGCGGTCGCCGCGCTTCCCATCTGGATCGAGTTCATGCGGGAATATCTCCGAGACAAAACGCCAGCGCCCTTTGAGCTGATCACGGAGATGCCCGAGTGGATCCGCGCGGCGCGAGAACAAACCGAGCGGGACGTCAGGGAGGCGCTCGGGATTCGTGAGCTGCCGGCGGCGGCTCCCTCGCCCTTGCCGAGCCTTCGGGTCGAACCGACTGGCCCGCCGAACAAACATGGAGAGACGCCCACAGAGACGACCCCCGATCTCATCCTCAAACCGCTCCCCGGACCCGTGGAGCCACCGGCGGAGGAGCCGAAGAAGAAGCGCCCCGGCCGATTCGGCGAACCCCGCCCCTGATGAGGGCTCACGTCTTCAACTTGTCGAGATACACCCGCACGGCGAGTTTGGCCACGCGCCAGAGTCGCTCAAGGTGAAGCGTACCGTCTTGCCCCCAGAGCAGCCGGTTGAGGAGCTCCCGGCGAAGCTGCCGCGCTTCTCGTTTGAAGAGGTACTCGCGCGCAAAGGGGCGCGCCACGTCAATGAAGTTGAACTCCGGATCAATGGCGATCCCGATCCCCTCCAACTCCATCAGTGCGCGGATCATGTACGTGAAGCGGGCGGGGATCCGGAAGGGATACGCGTACACCACCTCGGCCAGCTCGTAGGTCAGCTCCTTGAACTTGATCTCACTCAGCTTCAGGCCGAGATATTCCCGAAACAAGTCCTCGACCAGAGGGCGAATGAGGCGAGGGTCCACCTTCGGATCGAGGAAGCCCAGCCGGACGAGATCATCCACCAAACCCGCGACATCGCGATTCACGATGTGGAAAAAGGCCTCGATCATCAGGCCCTGGAGCCGCGCATCGAGGCGTCCGGCCATGCCGAAGTCGAAGAAGGCCAAACGCCCATCGGGCATGACGCGCAGATTCCCCGGATGCGGATCGGCGTGAAAGAATCCGTCTTCGAGCAACTGCTTGAGATAGGTGCGCGCCAGGAGCCGATTCAGGCGCGCGGGCGAGAACCCGCGTCGCCACAGCTCCTCCACCTCGGTCACCTTCACGCCGTGAATGTACTCCATCGTCAGCACGCGCTCGGTCGTATACGCCCAGTAGATCTTCGGGACGTACACTTCCTTCCATCGCCGGAAATTCTCCCGGAAGCGCTCCGCGTGAAGCGCCTCCTGTCGGTAATTCATCTCCTCGAAGATCATGACGGCGAACTCATCGAGCACGCCCGTCCAATCCACACCGCGGAAGAGGTTGGGATAACGCTTGAGGAAGCGGGCGATGCGCTTGAGGATCATCAGATCGAACTGAATGGCCTCGCGCAAGCGTGGACGCTGGACTTTGATCGCCACCTCCTCCCCCGAGGGGAGCCGTCCGTAGTAGACCTGTCCGAGGCTCGCCGATGCGATCGGCTCCCAGTGGATGACGGCGAAGAGCTGTTCGGGCGGCGCGCCCAACTCCTCGCGCAGGATGCGCGCGGCCTCCGGCTGCGGGAACGGCGGGACGTCGTCCTGCAACCGCGCCAACTCCTGGATGTAGGGCAACGGCAGGAGGTCGGCGCGCGTGGCCAGGGCCTGACCGATTTTGATGAACGTGGGGCCGAGCTTCACCAGGCGATGCCGCAGCCACGCGGCCTGAGCGCGCAGTCGCTCCTCGCGCCGCAGGGCTTCCTGGGCGAAGAGGCGTCGCGCGAACCATCGCAGCGCGCGTCGAAATCGCCCTCGGACTCTCTGAGGCTCGCGCGCCGCGAGGGCGTCCAGATACACATAGGCGGCGAAGAGCACGGCCAGCGTCACAATCTCCATCGCGCGCAGCCACCCGCGCCATCCAAGCGAAGGTATCCCTGTGGAGTCCATCAGACGGAGATCGTCCTCGCGCTGCGAGCGCCCATCCCGGGGCGCGGGCACTTCAGCAGGCATCGTCCCCTCCCCTCGTCGCACAGCTCGGATCACGCCATCGCCTCCTCACCGAGTCGAGACATGGGCATAAGTATACCGTGACGAGCACCGATGCGCATCCCGGCGACTCTCATTGGCGTTTCGCCGACGCCCTCCATATAATTCAGCGGGGGGAGTGAGAGGCCATGAGCAGGGGAGCACGGAGCGCGCATGGAATGCTTGAGGAAAGATGATCTCCACGCGGACGGTCTGACTTGGACGGAGGTGCCGGAGCCGGACGTCGGGCACGGCGAAGTGAAGATCAAGGTCCTGGCCGCCTCCGTCTGCGGCACCGATAAGAGCATCTATTTGAGCACGCAGAATCCGGCGATCATCGAGGAGATGCAGCGGTATCTCGATCGGCCCGAGGCCTATCGGCCCATCATCATCGGCCATGAATTCTGCGGCATCGTCGAGGAGGTGGGGGAGGATGCGGAGGCGCTGCAGGCTCTGGGATTGCGCCCGGACATCATTGTGGAGAAGGGCGACTACGTGACGGCGGAGATGCACATCCCCTGCGGGCATTGTGCGCTCTGCCGGACGGGGAACGCGCACATTTGCGTGAACGTGCGCGTGAAGGGCGTGCATCTGGACGGCTGCTATGCGCAGTACGTCGTCGTCCCGCGCCAGAACGTGATCTTGCTCGGCAAGCGGGGCGATCTCTCGCAGATTCCGCCGCGCGTGGGCGCGTTCCTGGACGCATTGGGGAACGCCGTGCACACGATTCAAGTGGCCGAGGTGGGGGGCAAGAGCGTCGCCATCCTCGGGCTCGGACCGCTCGGATTGATGGCGACACTGCTGGCGCGCCTCTACGGGGCCACGCGCATCTACGTCACCGAACGCGTGGACGTCGAGCATCGCTTCGAGTTGGCCCGCGCCTTCGGCGCCGACCTCTGTTTCGATGTCGCGCACTCGGCGGCCGAACTCTATCGCGAGGTGCGCCGCCGGGAGAAAGGGGCCGAGGGCGTGGACGTCGTGCTCGAGATGTCCGGCTCCCCATCCGCCTATCGCGATGCCTTCGAGCTGGTGCGCCCTGGGGGAACGGTCGTCCTGCTCGGAATCCCCAAGGAGCCCGTCCTCTTCGACTTCGCCAACGGCGTCGTCTGGAAGGGCGTCACGATCAAGGGCGTCTTCGGTCGGCGCATGTTCGAGACGTGGGAGACGATGCTGAAGCTCCTGCGGAGCGACCGACTGGGCCTCACCGAGAAGTTGAGTTGGCTCGTCGCCCCGCGCGCCTATCGCCTGAGCGAATACGAGGAGGCGTTCCAGACGTTGCTCGCGGGCCACGCGATGAAGCTCATCTTCACGCCGAATCCCGGGGACTTCGCCGGATGACCGCCGCTCAGCTCCCCCGGCCGGAGGCGGAGCATCGGACGACGATGAGGAGGAGAAACAATGGCCACGATTCGCGAGCTCTACGATCTCATCGCGCGTGAGATCGAACGGATCAAGGAGAGCAAGACGTACAAATTCGAAGTCCCGATCGAGGGCGAGCAAGGAGGCGTCGTGCGCGTGGATGGACGCGAGGTCGTGATGCTCGCCTCGAATAACTACCTCGGCCTGTCCAATCACCCGAAGGTCAAGGAAGCGGCGCTGCGCGGGCTGCGCGAATACGGCTACGGCTTGGCCTCGGTCCGGTTCATCTGCGGCACGCAGAAGATCCATCTGGAGCTGGAGCAGAAGATCGCCGAATTCGTCGGCTGCGAGGACGCCGTGCTGCACTCCTCCTGCTTCGCGGCCAACGAGGCCTTCTTCGCGGGACTCCTGGCGAACGACTTCGGCCTGACGGATTATCGGGATGTCATCTACAGCGACCAACTCAATCACGCGAGCATCATTGACGGCATTCGCCTCTGTCGCATCATCGCGCGCACGACCGACGCGAAGGTTTATGCCCATCGGAACGTCGAGCAACTGCGGGAGATGCTGGAGGCCGATGAGAAGGAGGGATACCGGATCAAGATCATCGCCACCGACGGCGTCTTCTCTATGGAGGGGGATCTGGCCCCCTTGCCCGAATTGATCGCGCTCGCGCGCCGACATCATGCGCTGCTCTTTGTGGATGATTCCCACGCCACGGGCGTGCTCGGCCCGCGCGGTCGAGGGACGGCGGAAGCGCTGGGGGTCTTCGGACAGGTGGATGTCATCACGGGGACATTCGGGAAGGCGCTCGGCGGCGCGTGCGGCGGATTCATCGCGGGCAAGCGCGAGCTGATCGAACTGCTGCGGCAGAAGTCCCGCCCCTACACCTTCTCCAATACCATGCCGCCCGCGGTCGTCATGGGCTCGATCGAAGCGTTGAACATCCTGATGACCGATACCTCCTTGGTCGAGCGCCTGCAGGAGAACACCGCCTACTTCCGCCGGGAGATCAAGAACCTGGGCTACACGATCCTCGAAGGCACGCATCCCATCGTCCCCATCATGCTCGGCGAGGCGGCGCTCGCGATGGAGATGAGCATGGAGTTGCTCAAGGAGGGCGTGTATATCAAGGGGCTGTGGTATCCCGTCGTCCCCAAAGGGGAAGCGCGCCTGCGCGCGCAGATCTCAGCCGCACACACGCGCGAGCAGTTGGATCGCGCGCTCGACGCCTTCCGCGTGGTCGGTCGGCGGTTTGGGGTGATCCCGTGACGGGCCCGCTCGGGCGCAAGAGATCAAGGCTCACTGTTGTGGAAGCCGCGGGGCTTTCAATTCCCCCTCCTCGGTCAGCGCGCGCAAGAAGGCCAGAAGTGCCCGTCGCTCCTCGGGCGTGATCTGCGCCGGCTTCAGATTCGCTCGATCGAGCCACGGATTCGGCTTCCCACCCGCCAGCATGATGTCCACGGCCTCCTCGAGCGTGGCGACGCTCCCATCGTGAAAGTACGGGCCCGAGCGCGCCACATCCCGCAACGTCGGGGTCTTGAACGCGCCGCGATCTTTGTCCTGCTTGGTGACGTTGTAGCGCCCCAGATCCGGATTCGGCTTATCCATGCCGATCCCCACATTGTGATACTGCAGGTCGGTGAAGAGGAGCCCATCGTGGCAATTCGTGCACCCGATCCGCTGAAAGACCTCCCAACCGCGCTTCGCCTCCTCGCTGATGGCGTTCTGGTCGCCGGCGCGCCACCGATCCCAGGCCGTCTTCCCCCCGATGATCGTGCGCGTGTAAGCCGCCAGGGCCTTGACGATCGCATCCGGCGTGGCACCCGTCCCGAAGACCTTGCGAAATTGTCGGCGATACCCCTCGATGCGATTGAGCTTGGCGGCGATCTCCTCGGGCTTGGCGCTCATGTTCCCTCCGGTCCACGCCGCGAAGATCTGCCGCTCCAGCGTCGGTGCCCGTCCGTCCCAGTAGAACTCGTGGTGGTACCCGATGTTCCACAGCGTCGGGCTGTTGCGCGGCAACCGCTTCCCCAAGGCCCCCACGGATGTGGGCAGGCCATCGCTCAATCCCTTCTCATTGAGGTGACAGTCGTAACAGGAGCGCGATTCGTCCGCGCTCAGGCGCTTGTCGAAGAAGAGTTGGCGGCCGAGCGCCACTTTCTCCGGCGTCATGGGATTATCCGGCGGGATCTTCATCGCCTCATATCCCGGCAATCCCTCGGGCAGGGGTAAGATCTCGGGCTCGAAGCCTCCCGAGCGTCGCTGATAGATGACGATCCCCACAACGATGATCACTACGGCTGCGATCGCGCCTCCGATCCATCTCCGCCGCATATGTTCCTCCCGCTGTGTGTGATTCCCACCTCTGGCGCGCGAGCGCCTGAGGGCCTTCAGAAGAGGGAGACCTTGATGCGCAAAAACCGCCCCGGGTTCTGCCGGAAGTCGTAGATCAATCGGACCAACTCGGAGGAGAGCGCGTTCAGGTTGTTGTAGAGCTGACGATCGTGCAACAGGGCGCCGAAGGTGCCCTCACCGTTGTCCATCCGCGCGGTGATGTTCTTGATGTTGGTGATCGTCGCCTTGGTCTCCTCATGAAGCGTCGGATCGTTGATCAATCGCCCGATCGTGCCCTCACCCCGCTCGATGCGCGCGGCGATGACATCCACGCGAGCCGAGATCTCATCCAGCCGCGTCATCGTGCGATCCAGCTTCTCATAGAGCTCCGGCTCGCGAATGAGTCGGGCGATCGTCCCCGGCCCCTCGCGCAGATCGCGCGTGAGCTGCTCCAGGCGCGTCAGCGTCCGCTTCAAATCCGCGTAGAGGGTGGGATCGTTGATGAGCTTGCCGACCGTCCCCTCCCCCTCCCGGATGCGCCGAACCAGCTCCTGGGCTTCCAGAACCGTTCGATCAATGTCCTGATAGAGCTTCGGATCACGAATGAGCTTGCCGAGCGTCCCCTCCCCCTCATTGATCCGCGCGACCAGGCGCTTGATCTGCTCCGCCGTGTCAGCGAGATCGGCGATCAAAGGGTCCACGCCCGAGATGATCTTCCGAATGTTCGTGCCCGGCGCGCTCGGCAAATAGGCGCCGTTTTGAATCGGCGCGCCGTTTTTCGTCCCCGGGCTGATGTCCACGACCTTGTCCCCCAAAAGGCCGATGGAGCCCAGGGTCACCACGGAATCCGATCGAATGCGCTCGCGGGCGATCGCGGGGTCCACGCGCATGACGATCTCGATGGTGTTCGGATCTTCAGGTCGGGATGGCAACTCCGGCGCGAACCGCACCTCCTTCACGCTCCCAATGCGAACTCCGGCCAGCCGCACTTCGTTCCCCGGAATGAGCCCATCTACTTCCGCGATGCGTGTCTTGACGATGAACTCCTCCTCGAAGAGCGCCATTCCCCCACTGGCTGTCAGGATCATGACGATCAGAAAGGCCAGGGAGGCGAGCACCAAGATCCCGACCTTCAAATCGGCGAGCGTCACCTTCTTCCGTGCAGCCATACTGCGCCTCCTTGTTCGAGGCTCCCACGGGCCTCCCCCGAGGGGAGACTCCGCACCCACTCGCATCATCGCCAGCGCGAACGTTCCCTCTCGCTCATTGACCCGGCGGCAGAAAGATCTGCAGGGCCCGCGTGATGAAGAAATCGGAGACCAGGATCAGAATAGATGCGACGACGACCGATTGCGTCGTCGAGCGTCCGACGCCGACCGTCCCCCCGGTCGTTCTCAATCCGCTGCGGCAGCCGACGATGGCGATGATGAGGCCGAAAATGAGCGCCTTGATCAAGCTCCCGGTCAGATCGTTCAGTTTGAAGGCCTCCTTCGCCGAGCTCGTATACTGTGAAGAGGGCAGCCCGAGCAGCGTCACGGCGACGACCAACCCGCCTCCCGTCCCCACGATGATGGCGATCACGGTCAGAGCTGGGACCATCACCAGCAGCGCCACCATGCGGGGCATGACGAGCTTCCGAATCGGATCCGTTCCCAGAGCCCGCATGGCGTCAATCTGATCGCTCACGAGCATCGAGCCCAGCTCCGCCGCGATCCCCGAGCCGACGCGCCCGGCGACCATCAGGGAGGTGAGCACCGGCCCCAACTCCCGCACCAGCGACGTCGCGACCAAGCGTCCCGTGTAGCCCTTCGCTCCGAGCGAGGACATCGTCGCGCCCGTCTGCAGCGCGAGCACGGCGCCGGTGAAAAACCCGGTCAGCAGGACGATGGTGAGGCTCCCGACGCCGATCAGATCCATCTGGTTGATGATCTCGCGAACATAACGGGGCCGTGTGAAGAGCGAGCGAAAGGCTCGCCAGGCCATGAGCGTTGATTCCTGCAGCTCGTAGAGGATGAGCGTGATCGCGTTCATCGGCAGCTTAGAAATATCGCCGATGAACGCCGAGAGCGTCAAGGGGAGGTCGCCGCGCAATGATCCGGCCAAATCACCCGCTCAGGAGCCGCGCCGGAGCCGCTCGCGCAGCCGCTCCTCGCGCTGGCGCAGCTCGCGCCGCAGGCGTCGAATGTTCAACTCTTCGCTCTGAATTTCGCGGAACTTCGCCAACTGCTCCGGGGTCAAAATCTGCCGAAATTCGATCTCCAGTTGCGTCTCCAAGCGAATGAGGGCCCCCTGCTTCTCCAAGAACTCACGCAGATGCTGTTCCACGCGATTGGAGTCAAGTGTCTCTCCATAGATCACCCCCCGGAGCGCATCCCGACGCTCTTCGACCTCTTGGCGCAGCTGCAGGAGCTGCGGAGCGTAGCGGAGGCGAATCTCGCGGATGCGCCGCCATTGCTCCGGGCTCAATTGGAGCAGGCGCAGAATCGCCATTCGAGTCAAGAGGATTTGGCCCGGTCGAGGCGCCTGATCGGCTGGCGGAAGCGCGGGCTCCTGAACGCCCGGATCGCGTGACGGCGCCGCGAGCCTCTGCGCGGCCTGGCGAGCGAGCAGAGGTTCTCCCCCCCACACGCCGATGAGCATGAGGACCAGGAATGCTCGTGATCGCATAGTCCCTCCATTCGGCGGTCAACGCCCATCATCGCCGGGGAAGAAGAGGTCGGCGAATGTCAAGGCCCCATATCGGCGTCGCTCCAGCTCGCGCAGCAGGATCGCCCATTGGGCGCGTTGCGCGGTCTCCCACTCCTGGGCGAATCCGGCCAGGGCCGTGTGCTGCTCCCGACGCAGGCGCTCGGCCAGAGCCTCAAGCTGTGCGGCGAGCGCCTGCTGCTGGCGCGTCTCGGACTCGCGAATCCGCTCCTCAATGAGCGCCAGAAGCTGTTGACGCTCCCGCGCGGACAGGGTGGAGATCGGAGCCGGCTCCGCCGCGCGCTCGGGGAAGAGACTCGCGCGGAATCGAAATCCTTCCGCCGGCGTCCACTCCACGCGAACATTGAAGAGCGCCAGCACGAGCAGGACCATCGCGGCGCCGAGCGCCAGGCGCCCCCAGACGGGCATCGCGCGGAAGAACTGCCGCGCAGCGTGCCGGACGCTCGCGCGCTCCGGTCCCTCTCCGAACGCCCACTCCAGGCGCGATCCCGGCGCCATGTGCCAATGGCCAAGCATTCGACGCACGCGCTCGAAATCGCGCACATCCTGCGCGCATCGCGCGCACGTCGCCATGTGCCCCTCAAACGCCGAGGCCTCTTCGGCGCTCAGCTCCCCATAGAGATAGCTGATGAGCCTCTCGCTCATCTCGCACATCTGGGACGGCGTCTTCTCCTCATTCATCGGGTCCGTCCTCCCGTCAGCGAACTTATAACGCCTCTTTCCATCTCTCCAGCCGCTTCCGCAACTGATCCAAACCGGCGTACAAGCGCGTCTTGGCCGTGCTCACCGGAATGTCGAGGATCTCGGCGATCTCCTCGAACGTCAGCCCCTCGTATTCCTTCAGGATGATGACCTGTCGCATCTCCAGAGGCAAGGCGCGCACGGCTCGACGCACGCGTTCGGCGATCTGCTTTTGCTGGATACGATCGAGCACGTGCTCCTCCGCCGTCAAACCGTCGGCTTCCTCCAGAGCGACGGGTTCAGCGCGACGCGCCCGAAGCCGATCGTAGCAGCAGTTGAGCGCGATGCGATAGAGCCAGGAGGAGAACCGCGCGCGGCCGCGAAACTGATGCAGCTTTCGGAACGCCGCCAGGAATGTCTCCTGCGTCACCTCGCGTGCGTCCTCAGGATGGTCGAGCAGGCGCAGCGCCAGGCTGTAGATGCGCCTCTCCCATCGCGTCACGAGTATCCCGAATGCCTCGGTCTCCCCATTGCGCGCCCGCTCGACGATGTGCTCATCGCTCAACTCCATGCCGTCGTCCTCTATTATCCCCATGCCCTCCCGCCCGGGAAAAGCCACCGCCGACGCGATTCGCGACGAATGCCCTTGCTCCCTCGTTCGCCTCACCCCTCTTAGACGGAACATGAGGCGAAAAAGACTTGGAAAAAATGTGAGCGCGCGCTCTCGATCTCGCGGAGCTTCCGGCTATAATATCACTTTCGCGACGGCAGTGAGACTCAGCGAAAGGAGCGAGGCTATGCGACAGGGGAAGCAGTATCTCGCGCTCATCCTCCTGCTCTTGACCGCAGGGGCGGGATCTCGATCCTGGGCGACGCTCCCGCTGCCTCCAGCGGCGGCGATGGAGAGCATCACCCCGGCTGAATTGCGCAGCCATGTGGAGTTCCTCGCCTCGGACGAACTCGGCGGACGATATGTGGCGAGCGATTCGATTCAGATCGCGGCTCGCTACCTGGCTTCCCGGCTGCGGAGCTACGGCTTTCGCGGGGGCGCGGCCGATGGATCGTTCTTCCAAACGTTCGAGATCGTCGTCCGACGGCTGCTCCCGGATCAATCCGTCCTGGAGATCGTCACACCCACGGGGAAACAGCGGTACACTTACGGAACGGACTTCATCGCCTTCGGGGGAATGGGGCCGGTGCACCTTCACACAGAGGTGGTCTTCGTGCGCTTCGGCGTGACGCTCCCCGAATGGGGCTATGACGACTACGCGAAGGTGGACGTGAGGGGGAAGCTCGCCGTCGCCTTGCTGCAGGGGCTGCCCGCGCTGGAGCGGGAAGGCCGCGCGCTCAGCGCGTCGGAGTATCCCGTTCAGCGCAAGATCGAAGCGGCTCGAGCCCACGGCGCGGCGGGCTTGCTGCTGCTGCGCGATGCCCCTGGCGCCGGAGGGATGCGCGGGTTCCGAGGAGCAGGGCTCACGCCGCGCATCACCCTCGCGGAAGAGGACGCGCGCCTGGCCTCCTCCTTCCCCATCCTCCTGGCCGAAACCCGCCTGACACAAGATCTGCTCCGAGCGCTGGGTCTCTCGCCGGAACACCCGCTCACGCCCGCCGAGATACCAGAATCCAAGCCCCTCGGCCTCACCGCCACGGTGACGCTCGCGTTCGAGACGCAACGACAATCGGCCGCCAACGTCATCGGCATTTTGGACGGCGCCGATCCCCAACGACGGAACGAATACGTTCTCCTCAGCGCCCACTACGATCACCTGCCGGCGCGCGATGGGCAGATCTACAACGGCGCCGATGATGATGCCTCCGGCACGGCGACCGTGCTCGAGATCGCCCAAGCGTTCACCATCGGCGAACGACCCAAGCGTTCGATCCTCGTCATCTTTCACACGGCGGAAGAGGTGGGCCTGCTCGGATCGAAATATTTCGTCGCGCATCCCACGGTTCCCTTGAGCGCGATCGTCGCGAATCTCAACGTGGACATGGTAGGGCGCACGCGCGCTCCGAACGACACCAATCCCGCCAATCGCGAACTCGCCGACGCGAACACGCTCTATCTGATCGGTTCGGACAAGCTCAGCCGGGAGCTGCACGAGTTGAGCGAGCAGACGAATCGCGATACCGAGCGGTTCACTCTCGATTATCGCTACAACCGCGAGGATCATCCGCAGCGCCTCTACTACCGCAGCGATCACTATAATTACGCGCAGAAGGGCATCCCCGTGATCTTCTACTTCACCGGTCTGCACGAGGATTATCATCGGCCGACCGACGATACGGAGAAGCTTGACTTCGAGAAGATGGCCCGCATCGGGCGGTTGATCTTCGCGACCGCGTGGCGCATCGCCAATCTGGAGCATCGGCTTCAGGTGGATACCCCTCCGGATGGGACGCGAACGCATTGACCGTCTGCTCGTCCGTCGAGGGCTTGCCGAGACGCGCGAGCGCGCGCAGGCGCTCGTCCTCGCCGGACAAGTCTTCGTAGACGGCCACCGTGTGGATAAGCCGGGGAAATTCGTCGCCGAAGAGGCGCGCATCGAGATTCACGGCCCTTCACTGCGCTACGTCAGCCGCGGCGGCCTGAAACTCGAAGCCGCGCTGCGCACCTTCGATATCGCGGTCGTCGGACTGGTCTGTCTGGACATCGGCGCTTCGACCGGAGGGTTCACCGATTGCCTCCTGCAGCATGGCGCGCGCCTCGTCTACGCTGTAGACGTTGGCCACGGTCAGCTCGACTGGCGCCTGCGCCAGGACCCACGCGTCATCGTGCGCGAGGGCGTCAACGCCCGCTATCTGAAGCCCGAGGACTTCCCCACGCGCTTCGACCTCATCACGATTGATGTCTCCTTCATCTCGCTCACGAAGATCCTCCCGGCAGCGGCGCCACTGGTGCGACCGTCGGGGGTGATCCTCGCCCTGATCAAACCACAGTTCGAAGTAGGACGTGGGGAGGTGGGCAGAGGAGGGATCGTGCGAGATCCCGAGAAGCACCGGCGCGCCGTTGAGAAGATTCGCGCCTTCGCCGAAGGCGAACTCTCGCTCGTCTGCACGGGCATCATGGAATCGCCCATCCTCGGGAGCGAGGGGAACAAAGAATTTTTCATCTGCTTGCGACGAGCGGCCGACGTGCACCCGGATGCACGGTGAGGCTGAGGACGGCGCACGCCCTGAGCCCAACCCCTTTCCGCCCGCGAGCTCCCGAAGGGGACGACTGAAGTTAGCCCAAGGCGGGCGGAGCGAACCCTCATTGTGAGCCCAACTCCATTCCACACGCGAGCCCCCGCTCCGCAGGCTTTATACGGCTGGCTCACGCACTACGGCTCCCCTTTCGCCGGGATCAGACGTCCTTCGCGATCGGCGAGCACAAGGCGACGCACGCGCACGGGCACCGTCTCAAGCTCTTGCCACTGCACTCCCGGCACAGGGACAAATCGCACATGCGCAAGCGCGCGCATCCCGCCCGGCAGTGTCGGAAGCGGCGCATGCACCGGCGGCACGAGGACGAGCTTCAAGCGTCCCGGCTCCACCTCACGCGCGTACCATCGAAATCCCGGCGGAAGCCACTCAGCCCTCACCCAGTCCTCGGGGTCACCCGCCGGGCGCACCTTTGTCGCATCATACTCGATGACCACTTCCGCCCCCGCTACTCCCGCTGCGTCGCTGATCACAATGGGCACGACGATCGCTCCCTCCGACCAGAACCGTTCGCCGATCGTCACCCATCGTATCGGGAGGTCCCGCGTCGCCTCCGTCTCGACGGGCGAACCGATCGCCAGCGGACGCTCGCCCGTCAGATGCTGAATGAGACGAACGACATCCTGCACGTTCACCTGCCCATCCCCGTTGACGTCGGCAGCCTGAAGCGCAACCCCCGTCAGCGGACTCTCCCCTGTCAAATGCCGAATCAGCAGGATCAAGTCTTGAACGTTGATCACGCCGTCTTGATTGATGTCCCCTCGCCGCACGGCGAGGACTGTGAATCTCCCATTCTGCGCCGTGACGGCTATGGGATTGGCGTTTCGATCCGATGCCGAGATGTTCGACAGCGCGAGCGCGCTGGTCGCTCCCGGAGTGGCGCTGCCGGCGACCTGGAACGAGAGGGTGACGACTGTGCCACTTCCTGAATTGAACGTCGGCAGCGGCGAAGTGAGCGGCGGCGAGATCACCACGGTGATTTGTCCCGCTCGCGCGGTATTCGCGCTCACGGTGAATGTGCTCGGCACGAGTGATCCCAACGCCACCGGATTCGCCGTCGGCATCAGGATCGCCGGATCGAAGCCGAGCGTGAACTGTAAGGCTGAGATGCCCGCTCCCTCCGAGAGCGTGATCGGAATGCTCACCGTGGCTCCAGCCGCCCCTTGCACGTCCGCGACGGCCAGAGTCCGAACAACCCCCACGGTGAACGTCCCGTTCTGCGGCGTGATGGGGACTGCGTTCGCATTCGCGTCCGAAGCCGAGATGCCGGAGAGCGTGAGGGGGCTCGTCGTCCCCGGCGCTGCTCCCGAGGCGACCTGGAAGGTGAGCGTGACGACTGATCCACTTCCGCTTCGGAATGTCGGCAGCGGCGAAGTGAGCGGCGGTGAGATGACGACCTGCACCCGCCCTGCTGTCGCCGTGTTCGCGCTGATCGAGAACATGTCCGGCACGAGCGACCCGCGCGAGACGGCCGACGACCCCGCGATCGAGAGGATCGCCGGATCGAAGCTCAGTGTGAACGAGAGCGCCGAGATCCCGCTTCCCTCGGAGAGATTGACGGCAACGGTGACCGTGCGCCCGGGCTCTCCCGAAGCGTCAGGCACGCTGAGCGTTCGCCCCGACGGCGGGGGTTGAGCCGCGACGCCCTGCCCGGTCAGACTCACAGTGACCGTCGCCTCGTCAGGATCGTTGCTCTGGATGCGTAACGTCCCACTTTGCACTCCAACCACCGCCGGCGCAAACCGCACGACCACCGCCTGCTGCCCTCCCGCGCTCACCGTGAACGGCGTCGCAGGCGAGACGACTGTGAAGCGCGGATTGTCAATACTCACCCCCGTGACCGTCAGCGACGCATTGCCCACATTCCGCACAGTCAGTGTGCGATCCGCCGTCGAGCCCACGGTGACGCTCCCAAAGTCCACCGCTGTCGGCTGAACGTCTATGTCGGGTTGAGCCGGCGGTTGGCCGCCACTCACGGTCGCCGTCACGGTGAAGGTGGCTGCCCCAGGCCCGAAATTGGCGACGGCGATGAAGTAAGCACCTTCCCGGAGCGGCGGAGAGCTGGAGGGAGTCACCGTGATGGTCTCCGTCCCCGTGGGAGACTCCGAGACGTAATCGGCGACGACCCGTCCCCCCTGAATCTCGATCTTCTGCCCGAAGCGGACGTAGAGATCCACGTCTTGAGCCCCGCTTGCCTGCAATTGGACGCGCAACTGGGTGGCTCCAGCCGGGACCTGGATTCGGTATTGCGGCGATCCCAGCACGCCATTTCCCGGTTGCGAGGGTGCCGGGATCGAGCCCGTCTGCGGCACGCCCGAGGTCAAATCCACGACGTCACCGCCGGGAGGCGGCTGAGCTTGCGCTTCCACCTGATAGCCCATGAAGTCGAGCGCCCTCAGGTCATTCTCTGTGATCGTCTCCCTTCTCCCCCGCGTGGCCGTAGGATCCATAATGCCGATGTATTGTCCCGTGAGGGCATCATCCTTCCAATGGCTCGCCTGCTGACCATCCCCACCGGAGCCATCCGGCCGTCCTGTGGAGAGCGGCAGCTCTGGAGGCCCGGCGAAGAAGACGTGCTCTCCCCCCGAAGAGAGAATTCGCTGCCTTGTCGAGAACGCCGCCAACGTCACCCCTGGGCGAAAGCGGAAGAGATCCCAAACGCTCACCGCCACTGGAGCTGAGGGATCAAGCTCCCGAACTCCGACCCAGGACGTGAATCCGAGCGCGTGCCCGATCTCGTGCACAACCGTGGCATCGAAATCAATCTTGTCCGGATCAATCCCATCATCGGGATTGAAGTCGAATGGCACATTCGAGTTGAACCCGATGGAGGGGGGATCGCCGAAACGCGAGCGCTCCCCATCCGGATCGGCGACGGGGGGGATCAACCCTAGGGCGCGAAAGACGGCAGAAGGAGCGAAGACGGCTGCCGTCGGGCCAAGGTCAGTGGGGACCTGCCCCTGAGGGAGAGCGTTATAAACCGCTGTCTCCTGAGGAGACGCTCCGCGAAGCAATTGGGTCCGAACATCGGGATAAATGTTCTGACCCCCGATCTCCTGCGATCTCGTCGAACCAATGACCCCTTGCGGATAGGGTTGGCCGAATCGCGTCGGGCCGAAGTCCACATCCAGCACGATGGTGATGGGGTTTCGAATGAGTCGCTCCCACGTTTGCGCCGCACGCAGGAAGGCGGCCTTCGCTTGAGGGAATTGCTCCAGTTGCGGCGTCGCGCGCAAGACGATGCGTAATCCCGTCTGCTGCTGGCTCGTGCGAAGAGGCGAGATCACATGAAGCGGCACGGTCGGATCACGCCGTTGCATCCACGCAGCTTCCTCCGGTGTCGCCTCTCGGCAAACGACCTCTCCATCCACTCCTTCGACAAGGACGAAGCCTCCGCCGGCGGCATGCGCCTCAAGCTGCTCCGCAAGGGGAGAAACGCCGCGCACTCCGGCATCCTGCGCGAGCCCACTTGCGACCGTCCTGAGTGCATGAGACCCATCCAGCCCCCATGCGCCACCTCCGAGAACGGCGACCATGAGGGCGAGAACGCCCAACACCCTTCCGACGCGCGATTGAGCATACTTCCCAAGCATCTTCCATCCTCCTTCTCTTCGCGTGCCCCCTATAGCGAACGCATGCGGACCCGGAAGAAGAGCCACCGCTCGTAGACGTACGACGTGTACGGGTTATCGCTCTCCCGGGCTTCAGAATAGTAGAGGAACTTCAAGAGCTTCGTCCCGGGATCATAGGCGAAGA
>JBEPZV010000022.1:0-38472 GCA_041640655.1 bacterium | reverse complement strand
CGTGTCATCTCGATGCTCATAGTCGTTCATCCCTCCTGAGTGGGTTCTCCGCCATCTCAAGTGGGTGGCGGGAGTCTGAGAGCTATGCCCATCCCCCTTCGCAGGGTATGGGGGGCAGGCTCGACGGACATCCTGGGCGTGGGGTGGGAATCCAAGTTTTCGCCCATCACGTTCAATCGCCGCTTTTGGCGCCGATTTCGACCTCGCGCCCTCGGCGATCGCGCGCGAGCGAGGAATCTCCGACGAGGCGAGGCCGTTCGCTCGCTGGCCGCCCGCCGACGATGACACGGAGTGAGCGCCTCATCGGTTCGGTCGCCGCGCGCACGCGTTCGGCGAGAGCGCGCCACCAGGCGGTCGCCCCCAGATCATCCAGGAGCGAATACGCTACCGGTGTGACAATGAGCGTCAGCAGTAAGCAGAGCGATTGCCCGCCGATGACGACGACGGCCACGGCGCGCCGCTCCTCCGCTCCCGGTCCCGTCCCGATCGCCATCGGGATCATCCCGGCCACGAGCGTGAGCGTCGTCATCAGGATGGGGCGCAACCGATCACGATTCGCCTGCAAGATGGCCGAGAGCCGATCCATCCCTTGCGCGCGCAATTGATTCGTGTGGTCGATCTGGAGGATGGCGTTCTTCTTGACCACGCCGAAGAGGACGAGGAATCCCAGAGCCGAGTAGAGATTGAGCGTGTTGCCCGTCGCCCAGAGCGAGAGCAGGGCGAAGGGAGCCGACAGCGGCAGCGAGAGCAAGATCGTGAACGGATGCACCCAACTCTCGAATTGCGAGGCCAGGATCATGTACATGAAGATGACCGACAACAGGAAGGCCCAGATGAATTCCCGAAACGTGCGCTCCAGCTCTCGACCACGCCCGGCGATGCTGACCGTATAACCGGGAGGCATGTTCAACTGCGCGGCTGCCGCGCGCAGGGCTTGCAGACGATCGGCCAGGCCGTATCCGGGAGCGACCTGCGCGCGCAGGCTGACCTGCCGCTGCCGATCCAGCCGGTCAATTCGCGAGGCGATGCGCGCTGGTACCAAGCGCACGAGATTATCGAGTCGGATCAATCCCCCCGTGCGGCTCGGCACGTACAGGCGCGAGATCGTCTCCGGATCGTTGCGATCGCCATCGGTCAGTCGGAGCTGGACATCATAATCTTCGTTGAGCGCTGGATCGAGGAAGCGGGAGACCTTCTCGTCCCCGCCCACCATCAGGCGCAAGGCCGTCGCGATGTCTTCGGTGGAGACGCCGAGCGCCGCCGCGCGGTCTCGATCAATGTTCACGCGCAGCTCGGGCTTATCGAGCTTCAGCGTCGTATCCGCATCCATGATGCCCAGCTCATCGGCGCGCCGACGCAACTGTTCGGCGTACGCCGCGAGCTGCTCCAGATCCGGGCCGCGAATGACGAAGTCAATATCGAAGTTGCCCCCACCGATGTTGAATGAGGGGATGTTGCGCACCGAGATGCGCAGATCGCGATACTTGCGCAACCGACGGCGCACCTCCTGCATGACGTCGCGCTGCGTGTAATTCCCGCGGAAGGCGTCTGGCGGACGACCTCTGAGCGTCTCGCGCCAGAGACGGGCGAGGGAGAAGCGACGCTCCTCATGCGGGACGAGACGGACGTAGATGTTCCCTTGGTTGACATTGCCGAGGAATCCTCCGCCAGCCGACGCCAGGATGAGGCGGACGCCCGGCGTCGCGCGCACCTCGGCCTCGATCATCCGCATGACCTCATCCATTCCCGCGAGGCTCGTGCCTTCGGGCGCCGTCACGGTGATCTCGAACTCCGCCTCATCCACATCGCTGGGGATGTATTCCTGTCGGAGGATCTGATAGAGGGGGATGCAGGCGAGCATCACGAGCACGGCCGCCGCCGCCACGAGCAGGCGATGGCGCATGGCCAGGGCGAGGATCGTCAGGTATGCGCGTTCCATCCACGCGTAGAATCCCGTTCGCGATCGCGCCACGCCGGAGCCTCCTGCGGCATCTTCGGCGCGCAACAGGCGAGCGCTCAGCATGGGCGTCAGCGTGAAGGAGACCAACAGGCTCACCATCACAGCCACCGCGGCCGTGATGCCGAATTGATAGAGGAATCGTCCCGAGATCGAGGACATGAAGGAGACGGGGACGAAGATGACGGCCAGACTGAGGGTGGTGGCCGTGACGGCCAAGCCGATCTCGGCCGTCGCCGCGCGCGCCGCCTCGAAGGGGCGCATCTTCTTCTCCTCGACGAAGCGGAAGATGTTCTCCAGCACGACGATGGCATCGTCAATGACGATGCCGACCATGAGCACGAGCGCCAGCATCGTCACGCTGTTGAGCGTGAAATCCAAGGCGCGCATCATCCCGAAGGTCGAGATGACCGAGGCCGGGATCGCCACACCGGCGATGAGCGTCGAGCGCCAGCTCCGCATGAAGAGGAGGACGACCAAACAGGCCAGGAGACTCCCGACCAACAGGTGCATGTTGATCTCATGGAGCGCCGCGTAGATGTAGCGCGATTGATCGCGGATCACCTCCAGGCGTACATCCGGAGGGAGCTGCGCCTGAACGCGAGCGAGCCGGGCCTTGACCCCCTCGATGACCTCGATCGTGTTGGCTCCGGATTGACGGCGGATCTCGAGCGTCACCGTGGGCACGCCGTTGAGTCGGGCGAGCGAACGCTGCTCCTTCGTCCCGTCCTCGGCCCATCCGATGTCGCGCACGCGGATGGGCGCACCGTTGACGGTCGCGAGGACGAGATCCTCGAAGCGCTTGGGATCGGTGATGCGCCCCATGGTGCGCAACGTTTGCTCATGAGGTCCAGCGGTCACGTTACCGCCAGGGACGTCCGCATTCTGGCGCACGATCGCCTCGCGCACGGCCGTGATCGGAATCTGATAGGCGGCCAGCCGGTGCGCATCAATCCAGATGTTGATCGCGCGCTCCAAGCCGCCGACCAGTCGCACTTCGCCCACACCGCTGGAGCGCTCCAGCTGTCGCTTGACGATCTTCTCGGCCAGCTCCGTCAGCTCCCGCAGCGGCCGATCGGCTGAGAGGGCGATCGTCATCACCGGGGAGAGGTCGTTGTTGAACTTGGAGATGATGGGGGGCTCGGCATCGCGCGGCAGATCGCGCAACACCGTGGCCACGCGATCGCGCACGTCCTGGGCCGCGGCATCAATATCGCGGTCCAGATTGAACGTCACGATGACGACGGAGACGCCGGGCCCGGAAATAGAGCGCAGTTCGTAGATGCCCTCGATGGTGTTGACGGCCTCCTCAATGCGCTGCGAGACCTGCGTCTCCACCTCTTCCGGTGACGCTCCGGGCAGGACCGTGCGCACGCTCACCGTGGGCAGATCCACCGATGGAAACCGATCCACGCCGAGGCGGAAATAACTCGCCGCGCCGACGACGACCAGGGCCAGAATGATGTTGGTGGCGAAGACGGGACGACGAATGCAGATCTCCGCGAGTTTTTGCATGCCGTCTCTCCTGGCTTCTCTCGCGCAAACCTCACGACCGCCCGCGAATGGGTCGCACGGGTTGTCCCGGCTGGAGATTGCCCGGATTGAGGACGACCTCTTCTCCAGGCTCGAGTCCGGAGAGGATTTCCACCCATTCCGCCGTGCGGCGACCAGTCGTCACACGCTTCTCCACGGCCTTCCCTTCTTGTACGACGAAGACCTTCTCCAACCCCGCGAAGCTCACGATCGCGGCCGGAGGGATGACCAGCGCGGAGCGATGCTCGTCTGTGATGATCTCCACGCGCGCGAAGGCACCGGGACGAAGCTGTCCGTTGTTGCGCACTTCGGCTTCGACGACGAGCATGCGGTTTTGCAAGGCGATGGTCGGGCTGAGGCGCACGATCCGGCCAGTGTAGATCGTGGGATCGCCCTCGACCCACACGCGCACGTGCTGCCCCGGGCGCACGCGGTGAGCCTCGCGCTCTGGGACTTCGGCGCGCAGCCGCAACGGATCCATGCGCACGATCGTCACCACCGAGGCGCCGGCGGCGAGGAATTCGCCGATGCTCGTGTGTCGCTCCTGTACGACGCCATCAAAGGGCGCATGGAGGGCCGTGTCGGCCAATTGCTGTCGCGCCAATGCCAGCTCCGAGCGCCGCTGGGCCAACAGCGCTTGACGATGGCGCACCTCTTCGAGGGCGTCCTGATAGCGGCTGAGCGCGACCTTATAGGCCGCTTCATCGGCGTCGAAGCGGGAGCGCGGGATGATGCCCTCTTCCAGCAGTCGCGCCGATCGTTCGTAATTGGCGCGCGCTTCCTCCAGCACGGCGCGCGCCTGACGGACGAGCGCCGTCTGCTCGGGATCCACGCGATCGTCCGTCCCCTCCGGCGACAGCCCCAAGCGAGCGCGCGCTTGCGCCAGTGCCGCCTCCGCTTGCTCCACGCGCAGTTCGTAATCGCGAGGCTCAATCTGCGCGATCAATTGCCCTCGGCGCACGACGCTGCCGAAATCCACCGTGATCGTCTGCAGGCGCCCGGGAACCTTCACCTTGAGCGTCGCCTGGTCGTACGCAGCCAGCGTGCCCACGACCATCACCGTGTCCTCCACAGGCCGCGTGACGGCGCGCGCCGTCTGCACCTGCTTCGGTGATGTCGAGTCACTTTCGGAGGGGTTGTGCGCACTCGAGGCCGGAGATTGGCTTCGGCACCCCCCCAGAGCCAGGAGCGCTCCCGCGCAGAGACCGAGCAGCACGAGGCATTTCCGCGTCGCTCGACGGCTCTCTCGCGGGAGGCTCGGTCGTCTCTTCCTTATGAACGTCAATCCTCTCTTCGTCATCCCCTCACGCCCCTTCGCCCGTGGCGACTTCATCATACGAGTACGTTCTGGCTCGGGCAAGAGTTACACCCGTCAGGTGCTGCGCCAAGGTGCCTTGACATCGGGCGATCATCCGTGGTATTGAAGGCCCTGCAGTATCCCAAGCTAAGGAGGTGAGGAAGGCCATGAGAAGCATCGGATTGCTCTTGGCTCTCTGTCTGGTGGGCGTATGGTTCCCGTCCGCGAGCGCGCAAAGCTTCACGGCGACGCTTCGGGGGACCGTGCGAGACCAATCGGGAGCGGTCATCCCCGGGGCGACGATCACGGTTCGGAATGTGAACAAGGGATGGGTCCGCACGACGGTGACGAACGAATCGGGCGACTACGTGATCACGCAGCTTCCGGCGGATTCGTATTCCGTCACGGCCCAAGCGACGGGATTCAAGACCGAAGTCCGCGAGGGGATCGTCCTGCAGGTGGGGCAGGAGGCGCGCCTGGACTTCACGCTGGCGGTGGGCGAGCTGGAGGAGCGCGTCGTCGTGACGGCCGGAGCGCCGCTCGTGCAATCGGAGAACGCGATGGTGGGGAACGTCATTGACGAGCAGAAAGTGAAGGAGCTCCCCCTGAACGGGCGCGAGTTCTGGCAACTCGCCCAATTGGCGCCCAACGTCTTCAATCCCCCTCAGGGCTCGACGCTCGGATTTCGCGGCGGCTTCAACGTCGCGGGGAATCCGGAGGTCAACAACTACTTCCTGCTCGACGGCATTGACAACAACGATGAGACCACGATGCAGCCGACGCACCGGCCCTCGGTGGATGGGATTCGCGAGTTCAAGGTGCTGACGGGGATCTACAGCGCCGAATATGGTCGGCATTCGGGCGGGCAGATCATCATCACGACGAAATCCGGGACCAACGAATTTCATGGCACGGTCTTCGAGTTCCTGCGCAACGACAATCTGGATGCGCGCAACTTCTTCCTGCGCGGGCCGAAGCCGGAGTTGAAGCGCCATCAGTTTGGCTTCTCGGCCGGAGGGCCGATTGTCCGCGATCGCGCGTTCTTCTTCGTCACCTATGAGGGCTTACGCTTGACCGAGGGCGTCGCTCGACTGGCGACGGTTCCGACGGAGAAGATGCGGCGCGGAGACTTCTCCGAGATCGCGACCTCGATTCGCGATCCTCAGACGGGGCAGCCCTTCCCCGGCAATCGGATCCCCGAGGATCGCATCCATCGGATCAGCCGCGCCTTGCTGGAGTTCTGGCCGCTGCCGAATCAGCCGGGGCTGGCCAATAACTATGCGTTCAATTCCGTTCGGACTCAGGATCAGAACCAATTCTCCGTTCGCGTGGATCACAAGTTCTCCGAGGCGAACAGCTTCTTCGCGAGCTATCAATTCATGCAGCGGGAGAATTTCGAGCCGTCGAATCCCCTCTGCGGGGATCGCGTGATTCCGGGATTCGGATGCACGGAGCCGGAGCGGACGCAGCACATCGCCATCGTGGACACGCATGTCTTCTCGCCCCGCTTCTTGAACGAGTTTCGCATCGGGTACAACCGGATCCGCACGAATCGGTTCCACGAGGACATGCGGTTGGGCAACATGGTGCAGAAGCTCGGCCTCCCACAGGGCGGCCCGGATGGGCTCGCCGGTCCGGAGTTCTTCAACACGGGCTTGCCGCAGGTGCGCGTCTCGGGCTTCGCCACGATCGGAGGGCCGACCAATCTCCCGCAGGGGCGACGGACGAACACCTATCACATCGCCAACAGCGTGACCTATACCGGTGGCGATCACACGCTGAAGGCCGGGGCCGATGTGAAGCGGTTCATCTTCAACTCCTTCTTCACGCAGTTCGGTCGCGGCGATTTCCTGTTCAACGGGCAATTCACCGGGCATGCCTTCGCCGATTTCCTGCTGGGGCTGTTGCGCTCGACCTCGCGCGCCCCGGGCGAGCCGTTCTCCAACACGTATACGACGCAGGCGGGCTTTTACGTGCAGGATGATTGGAAGGTCTCCCCGAAGCTGACGCTGAACATCGGCCTGCGGTACGAGCTGAATTTCCCTGAGCTCGAGCGCGTCAACAAGATGTCGAGCTTCGATCCGAAGACCGGACTGGTCCCCGTCGCCGACGGTCGTCTGATCGGCGTGGATGCCAATGGGAACCTCATCACCGTGGGGCGCTCGCCGCTTGGGCGTCGGCTCTGGCGCTTGGACACGAATAACTTCGCGCCGCGTTTCGGATTCGCCTATCGCCTCTTCGGCGATAATCGCACGGTAATCCGCGGCGGCTATGGGATTTTTTACAATCAGATTGTGGCCGGCAATGGGCTCTCGCAGATGTACCGAGGGATCCCGTTCCGCATTCGCCAGACCTTCACCAATACGACGACGCGCGTCGTGGCGACGTGGGAGCGGCCCTTCCCCTCAGGGGTCGCGGCCGGAGGGTTCACGCCACATGGGATTAATCCCGATTTCCCCTCGGCTTATGTTCAGCAATGGAGCCTGGGGATCCAGCGTGAGGTGACGACCGATCTGCTCGTCGAAGTGACCTATCTGGGGTCGAAGGGAACGCACTTGCCCTTGCTCTTCGACATCAACCAGCCGGAGCCAGGTCCTGGTCCCATTCAGCCGCGTCGGCCCTGGCCGCAGTGGGGCAACGTCTTCTGGCGAGACGCAGTAGGGACGTCCAACTATCACGGGCTCTCCGTGCGCGTCGAGCGCCGCTTCGCTCAAGGCCTCTCGCTGCTGGCCTCGTGGACGTTCTCGAAATCCATTGACCTCGGGGCGCCGCCTTCGACCTCAGGCGTTGGTGAAGCCGGCGTTCAAAATCCCCGGAATTTGCGCGCCGAGCGCGGGCTCTCGGAGTTCGATGCGCGCCATCGCTTCGTCACGAGCTTCGTCTACGAACTCCCCGTGGGGCGAGGCCGACGCTGGCTCTCGGCGGCGCACCCGATCCTCGATCATCTCCTGGGCGGATGGCAGGTGACCGGAATCCTCACGCTCCAATCCGGGCGGCCGTTCACCGTGATCACGACGCGGGACATCTCCAACACAGGAGGGGAGAATCGCCCCTTCGTCGTGGGGGATCCGAAGGTGAAGAAGCCCACGCCCGATCGGTGGTTCAATACCGACGCCTTCTCTGACGTGCTGCCGCCGGGAGTGTTCGCCTACGGGAACGCGGGACGCAATATCCTCATCGCCGATGGGATCAACAATCTCGATCTGGGGCTGTTCAAGAATTTCCGCCTTGGGGAAGAACGCCGGCTTCAGTTCCGCGCGGAGTTCTTCAATGCGGCGAATCACGCGAATTTCGGGATCCCGGAGCGGAACCGTGCGTCCTCGGCTTTCGGTCGGGTGAACGCGACGACGACGCTGAACCGGCAGATCCAATTCGGCCTGAAGTTCATCTTCTGAGCGCGAGGCGGGAGTTCCAGCAGCAGGAGCTCCCGCCTTCTGTGCCCGCAGATCGGCAAGGTGATCTTCGCGCGCTCATGATCCCAATGTCGCCGCCCCTGTTCTCCTGATGGCCTGGGATGAGGCCTCGTTGCGAGATGTCGTGTCTCCGCGCTTCTTCCCGCTCAACGAATTGGTTGGAGACGCGCAGTCGCGTATAATGTCCTGCGTTCGGATGCGTGCAAGATTTGCGGGTCCTCGGCACCTCTTCTGCTGATCCGGAGGAGAAGATGCATGGGACGCGAGAATGGTCGAGCGCGCTCGGGATTCTCCGAAGGCGGTGGCGGAAGGCGTGGATCGTCGGAGTGATCGGGATGGGGCTGTTGATGAGGGGCGAGGCGGGCGAGCCTTCGACTGGTGAGGGAAGGGCCGCGCCCGTTGGGGAGGATCCAAAGGCGCTTCAGGCGCAGGTGGACCGATTGTTCGCCGCCTGGGACCGGCCGGATTCGCCCGGATGCGCGGTGGGGATCATCAAGGACGGACGGCTCCTCTACGCGCGAGGTTATGGGATGGCCAATCTCGAGCACGGGATCCCAATCACGCCGCGCACGGTCTTCGACATCGCTTCCACCTCGAAGCAATTCACGGCGGCGAGCCTGCTCCTTTTGGAGCAGCACGGGAGGCTCTCGCTCGATGACGACATCCGACGGTTCGTGCCGGAGCTGCCGGACTATGGGCGTCCGATCACCTTGCGCCATCTGCTTCACCATACGAGCGGTCTTCGCGACTATCTCACGCTCATGGCCCTGGCGGGCGTTCGCTTCGACGGCGTCACGACCGAGGAGGATGCGCTTCGACTGATCGTGCGGCAGAAGGGGCTCAACTTCCCCCCCGGCGAGGAGTATCTCTACAGCAACTCCGGCTACTTCCTGCTCTCGGTCATCGTGAAGCGCGTGAGCGGCACGTCGCTCCGCGAGTTCGCCGAGGAGCACATCTTCCGTCCGCTCGGGATGACGAGCACGCAGTTTCAGGATGATCACGCGCGCATCGTCCCGCGCCGAGCGACCGGATATGCCCCGGTCCCCGGCGGAGGGTTCCGCATCAACATGTCCCAGTTCGAACAGACGGGGGATGGCGCGCTGATGACGACGGTGGAGGACCTGGCGCTCTGGGATCAGAACTTCGATCACCCGAAGGTGGGTGGGCCAGAGTTGATTCGTCGCCTGCTCGCACCCGGTCGGCTCACCAGTGGTGAGACGCTTCGGTATGCGGCGGGCCTGATCGTGGAGACGTATCGCGGCTTGACGGTGATTCGGCACGGAGGCTCCTGGGCGGGGTATCGCGCTGAGTTCCTGCGCGTCCCCGAGCAGCGCTTCTCGGTGATCTGCCTCTGCAATGTGAGTGCGGTGGATCCGACGCGGCTCGCGCGTCAGGTGGCCGATCTTTACTTGGCTTCGGTCTTCCCCGAGCCCGCGCCCTCGGCGAAGCCCGCTGTGCTCTCGGCGGAGGAACGCGCGGCTCGCGTGGGGATCTATCGGAATCCGAGGTCGCGCGCCATCCTTCGCCTTCTTTCGCGAGACGCCACGTTGTCTCTGGAGGCGTGGGGATCGCAGTGGGAGTTGCAGCCGGTTGAGAAGAATCGCTTTCATCTCGTCGGGGCTCCGTTCTCGGCGGAGGTGGTCTTCGAGGCGGGAAGTGCGGGAGCCCCCACTCGACTTCGGGTTCTCCGCCCAGGTCGTCCGGAAGAGGTTTACGAGAGGGTGGAGCCGGTGACGCTTTCGCCCGAGCGCCTGCTGGAGTACGTGGGGACGTATGAGAGCGAAGAGCTGGAGGTCAGCTATACGATCGCGCGCGAGGGGAATGCCTTGATCGTGCGCGCGCGGGGGATTCCGGTGTACCCGCTGCTGTCTCTTGGCGAGGATGATTTCCTGAGTCTCACCGGTTTGCATTACGCGTTCCGCCGGGATTCGGAGGGGCGCATCGTGGGCTTCGTCTTGAATGCCGGGCGCGCTCGGGGCCTCTGGTTCGCGCGCCGCGCGCCCGGCTCATGAAGCGCGCTCGAAGGCGGTGAAGGCTCATCCGAGGGTTCCCCGCCAGGAGGGATCGTGATACTATTGGCGTCGCATATTTGCGGGGAGGGGGTGGCGATATGAGAATTCGATGGCAGCTCATCGCTCTGACGGGAAGTCTCCTGATCGGGTCCACCTTCGGCGCGGGAGGTGGGCGATCGCCGAGTGCGACCGAAGTCGCGTTCCTTCGCGTGAACGTCATCCCGATGACCGCCGAGCGCATTCTGGAGGATCACACCGTCCTCGTGCGAGGGGACCGGATTGTGGAGATCGGTCCGAGCGCGCGGGTGAACGTGCCCGAGGGGGCGGTGCGGATCGACGGGCGGGGATATTATCTGCTTCCGGGCCTGGGGGAGATGCACGGGCATATCCCCCCGCCGCAAGCCCCGCGAGAATATCTGGAAGCCATCCTGTTCCTCTATCTCTCCAATGGCGTCACGACGGTGCGCGGGATGCTCGGCGCGCCCGGCCAGCTGGAACTCCGCGAGCGGGCGAATCGAGGGGAGATCCTCTCGCCCACGCTCTATCTGGCCGGACCGAGCTTCAACGATGCTTCGATCAATTCTCCGGAGGAGGCCAGTGCGCGCGTTCGCGAGCAGAAGCAGCAGGGCTGGGATTTGCTGAAGATTCATCCCGGGCTCACGCGCGAGGAATACGACGCCATGGCGCGGACGGCCAAGGAAGTGGGCATGCGCTGGGTCGGGCATGTCCCGGCGGCCGTGGGAATCGTTCACGCGCTCGAGATGGGCCAGGAGACGATTGATCACCTGGATGGCTACATCGAGTACCTGGAGGGAGAGAAAGGGCCGCTCGATCGCGTGAAGCTCGAGGATATCGTGCGTCGGACGCGGGAGGCCGGCGCATGGGTCGTCCCGACGATGGCGCTCTGGGAGGTCTTGATCGGAGCGCGCGATCTGGAGATGCTGCTCGCCTACCCGGAGCTGCGCTACATGCCCCCGCAGATGGTCGAGAGCTGGACCCGGGCGCATCGCGCGCGCCTGAGCGATCCCCAATACGATCGGAAGCGGGCCGAGCGGATCGCCGCGAATCGAAAAGAGATCCTGCGCGCGTTGCATCGCGGGGGGGTGCGCATCCTCTTCGGAACCGATGCCCCGCAGCAATTCAGCGTCCCCGGTTTCTCCATTCACCGGGAGATCCCTGTGATGCTAGAGTGCGGGCTGACGCCCTATGAGATCCTGCAGACGGCGACGCGCAACGTGGGTGAGTATTTCCGGCACAAGGATCGGTTCGGGACGATTGAAGTCGGCGCGCGCGCGGATCTGATTTTGGTCAAAGGGAATCCGCTGTCTGATCTGGGACATTTGAAGAACTTGGCGGGCGTAATGGTACGCGGGCGGTGGATCCCAGAGGCAGAGATCCAGCAACGGCTGGAGCGCCTCGCGGCCACATATCGCGCCGGTGGTCCATCTGACTGAGCTCCGGATGGAGGGGTCACGGGAGGGGAGATCATGCCGCGCCTCGCGGGACGGCGAGAATGGAGGCGCGCGGTGCTGGCGCTGTTTCCGGGCGCTTCGGCGTTCCTGCCTCCTGCTCTCCGAGAATGGTGGGAGAAGAATCGGGAGCGATTCTCCGATCTCGTGGTCCTCTGCGTGAACGTTCGAGAGGAACCGGCGCCGGTCCAGGCATATGTCGAGCGGACGTGATCGAGGTCACCATCGAGCGCGTGGTCTACGGGGGAGAGGGACTGGCACGCCATGAGGGGCGGGTCGTGCTCGTCCCCTCTGTCGCGCCTGGAGAACGCGCCCTGGTAGAGATCACCGAGGAGCGGCCCGATTTCGCGCGAGCGCGTCTGGTGCGGCTGATCGAGGCCTCGCCCGATCGGCGGGATCCGCCATGCCCGTACTACGGGACCTGCGGGGGATGCCAGCTCCAACATCTTCACTATGCTGCGCAGCAGCGCATCAAAGTGGGATTTGTTCGCGAATCGCTCTCGCGGATCGGTGGCATCCTCTGGTCGGAAGATATCCCCATCGTGCCCTCGGAGGAATTCCACTATCGGCTGCGCGCGCAGGTGAAGGTCCGTGTCTCGGGGGATCGCGTCGAACTCGGGTATTACCGACCGGCGTCGCATGACCTCTGCGCGATCGCCGAATGTCCGCTCCTCAGCCCAGAGCTGAACGCCGCGCTGGAGCGATGGCGGCAGCAGGCTCCCGAGCGCTTCGTGAACATACGCGCGCTCGACCTCGTTCAAGGGGAAGATGGGCGCATCGCCGTTCATCCTCTGGGCGAGCCCATGACGGTCTCCTGGTCGGTGGGCGGGTTCACCTATACGTTCGACGCGCGAACCTTCTTTCAAGCGAACCGCTTTCTGCTGGCCGAGTTGCTCGAGCGCGTCACCGCGGGAGAGGAGGGGGAGCGCGCGCTCGACCTCTTCTGCGGCGTGGGATTTCTCACGCTGCCACTCGCGCTGCGCTTCGCCGAGGTCATCGGTGTGGAGAGCGATCCGCGCGCCGTGCGCTTCGCCCGCCGGAATGCCCGGCACAATGGCCTTCGGAACTGCCGCTTCGTGGCGGAGCGCGTGGAGACATGGCTCGCGCGGCAGGGTGGCGCGGTGGGCCCGGTGGATCTTGTCGTCCTCGATCCTCCGCGCGCGGGACTCTCGCGCGCGCTCGTTCGTGCGCTCGCGCGGTTGGCGCCTGAGCGCATCACGTATGTCTCTTGCAATCCGACGACGTTGGCTCGCGATCTGAAATGGCTGCTCACCGACGGCTATGTTCTCTCTTCCATCGTGGCGCTTGATCTCTTCCCGCAGACGTTTCATGTCGAGACGGTGGTGAAGCTTCGGCGCGCGCCAGAGCGACGTCCTTGACGGGCCGCGCGCCCTGGCGCCATAATGGCGTGAAGTCGTGGGTTCGGGAGAGGCGTGTATGAACATCCTGGTCGCGGAGGCGATCGCCCCATCCGGGATCGAGGTCCTGAGGGAGGCGGGATGGAACGTGGACGTTCGGTCGGCGACGACGCCGACGGAGATGGAGGCGATCATCGGGGACTACGACGCGGTGATCGTCCGAAGCCAGACGCGGTTGACGGCGCGCGCGATCCAGAGGGCGCAGCGCCTGAAGGTGATCGGTCGCGCGGGCGCGGGCGTGGACAATGTGGATCTGGAGGCGGCGACGGCTCGCGGCATCCTCGTCATGAACACGCCCGGCAGCAACAGCGTGAGCGTCGCCGAACACACGTTCGGCTTGATGCTCGCGCTCATGCGACATCTGGTCGCGGCCAACGCTTCGGTGAAGCGCGGGGAATGGGAGCGCAAGCTGTTTCTGGGTCGCGAGCTGAGGGGCAAGACGCTCGGCCTCATCGGGCTCGGGAAGGTGGGGCAGGAGGTGGCCAAACGGGCGAAGGCCTTCGGCCTGACAGTGATCGCTCATGATCCTTTCATCGCGGAGCGCCTCGCGCAGGACCTGGACGTGCGGCTCGTCCCTCTGGAGGAGCTGCTGGCCCTCTCCGACATCATCTCGCTTCATGCGTCGCTCACGCGCGCGACGCGAGGGATGATCAATCGGGGGACGATCGCGCGGATGAAGCCGGGCGTGATCCTCATCAACACGGCGCGCGGCGAGCTGGTGGATGAGGCAGCGCTGCTCGAAGGTCTCGATTCGGGGAAGATCGCCGCCGCGGGCCTGGACGTCTTCGCCGAGGAGCCGCCGCGGAATCGCCGGCTCCTGGAGCATCCGCGCGTTCTGGCGACGCCGCATGTCGGCGCTTCGACGATCGAGGCGCAGGAGCTGGTGGGGGTGGAGATCGCCCTTCAGGTGCGCGATTACCTGCAATCGGGCATCATCCGAAATGCCGTGAACTTCCCCGCGCTCACGCCCGAAGAGCTGCAGCGCCTCGGCCCTTTCCTCGAGCTCGGAGAGAAGCTGGGCGCCTTCATCGCGCAGATCGCGCGCGTGCGTCCGAGCGAGATCGGCCTCCGGTACTATGGGGAGCTGAATCGCGCCAACGTCTATCCCATCTCCAATGCCGTCCTGTGCGGCGTCTTGCGGCAGATGCTCGATGAGGAGGTGAATCTCATCAACGCGCGCCTGAAGGCCGAGGAGCGCGACATCGAGGTCATCGAGACGCGCAGCAGCCGCGCGCGCAGCTATGCCAACCTGATCAGCGTGCAGCTCCGCGATGGTGCCGGAGGGGTGGATTGGGTCGAAGGGACGGTGCTGCATCCGGGGAACCTGCGCCTGGTCTCCGTTGACGGCGTGGCTCTGGAGATCCCGCTGACACCCTACATGCTCCTCATCCGCAACGAGGACGTACCGGGAGTCATCGGGCGCGTCGGGACGGTCCTCGGCAATGCGCAGGTGAATATCGGACATTTCGCCCTGGCGCGCGGAGGGGCCGACCTCATGGCCATTGGCGTGCTCACGCTCGATTCGCCCATCTCGGACGACGTGTTGACCGAGATCCGACGCCTCCCGGCCATCCGAGACGTCCGCGCCATTCTCTTGTGAGAAGGCTCGTGGAGGGAGAGGTGGAGATCGCCCTGGCCATCGGTTTCGTCGGACTTCTCGTCTTCCTGGCGCATCTGTTCTCCGCGCTCTTTGAACGCACGCGCGTTCCAGACGTCTTGCCGCTCGTCGTCCTGGGCTTGCTCATCGGGCCGATCCTGAAGCTGATCACGCCCGAGGCGTTCGGGAAAGTCGGTCCGGTCTTCACGACGATCTCGCTCGTCATCATCCTCTTTCAGAGCGGGCTGGGGCTGAATCTGGCGACGCTGCGCGAATCGCTTCTGCCGGGGATGCGCCTCACGGTCCTGAACTTCATCGGGACGGTGCTCGTCGTGGCGGTGATCGCTGCCCTGGGGCTTCGGATGTCCGCGCTCGAGGGGATGATCTTGGGGGCCATCATCGGTGGGACCTCCTCGGCCGTCGTCATTCCGCTCATCGGACGACTTCCCCTGCGGATTGAGGCGCGCGCCATCCTGCTTCTGGAATCCACCTTCAGCGACGTGCTCTGCATCGTCACGACGCTCGCGCTCGTCCAGGCCGTTCGCTATCACGAGCTGCGGCCTACGCTGATGCTGGGGCAGATCATCGCCTCATTCCTCGTCGCCGCCATCATTGGCGCTCTGGCCGCGCTTTTCTGGTCGGCCGTCTTGCAGCGCGTGCGCCAGTTGGAGAACAGCATGTTCCTGACGCCGGCGTTCGTCTTCATCATCTTCGGGGTCGCCGAGTTGCTGGGCTATAGCGGCGCGATCGCCGCCCTGGCGTTCGGGGTCATTCTGGGGAACATTCAGAGCCTCTCTCGCTCGGCGCTTTGGGATCTCTTGCGCGGGCGCGCTGTTCAGCTCAATCCGACGGAGGAGTCGTTCTTCTCGGAGATCGTCTTCCTGCTGAAGACGTTCTTCTTCGTCTACATCGGCCTGTCCATTCGCTTGACGGACGTCGTGCTCTTCGCCGTTGGGGTGGGGATCGTGGCCGTGCTCTTCCTCATTCGGATTCCCGTGGTGTGGGGGGCTGTGGGGAAGATGGTGCGTGGCTTCGACGGGGCGGTGGCGGCGGTCATGATCCCCAAGGGGCTGGCCGCAGCGGTTCTCGCCTCTTTGCCGCTGCAAGCGGGAGTGGAACGGGGCGCCATCATTCAGGACATCGTGTACGCGGTGATCCTCCTCAGCATCCTCGGGACGGCGCTCCTCACGTTCCTCATCGAGAAGCACATCCTCCGGCAGCCTTACGCCTACTTCTTCCCAGCGATGGGAGGGGGCGGTTCTATGCCCGCTGATCCTCGTGAGAGCGGAGAGGGATGATGGCACATGGACGCCGAATTCTCGCCTTGCTAGGACTTGGGCTTCTCGTCACACCCCCTGCGTGGGGATGGGGGGAGAAGGGCCATCGTCTCGTCAATCGCTTGGCCGCGCGATCGCTCCCTCCCGAGATGCCGCTCTTCTTTCGACGCGCCGTGTTGGAGTTGGAGTATCTCGGCTACGATCCTGATCGCTGGCGCTCTCCGGCGGAACCGGCGTTGAACGCCGTGAATGCGCCCGACCACTTCGTCAATCTCGAGTATGTGGAGGGATGGGAACTCCCCCTGGATCGGTACCAATTCCTGCACGGGCTCATCGAACGCGGGCTCGTCCGCGGCGACGTGGCGCTGACGACTGTTGGCTTCTTGCCGTATCGGATCGTCGAGCTGACCGAACTCCTGCGCGTGCAATTTCGGCTCTGGCGACAGGCGCCGCGCCGTACGGCGCGCGAGCGCGCCGAGCGCCGTCAGATCGAGCGGAACATCATCGTCATCGCCGGTGTGCTCGGCCACTTCGTCGCCGATGGCGCTCAACCGCACCACACGACGGTTCACTACGACGGGTGGAATACGGCCTTCGCGCCGAACCCGCGCGGATACACGACCGAGCGGGGAATTCACCTTCGATTCGAGAACGATTTCGTGAACGAAGCCATCCGAGAATCCGACGTGAGGTCTCGACTCAAGCCGCCGCGCCGGCTCGGTTCGTTGTTTGAGGAGACGATGCGCTATCTGCGCGAGTCCCATGCGCTGGTTGACCGACTCTATGACCTGGATCGTCAGGGTGGATTCGTGCCGGGCTCGACGCACCCGGAAGCGAAGCGCTTCGCCGCAGAACGCCTGGCCGCCGCGGCTCACCTGCTCGCGAGCATATGGTACACGGTGTGGGTGGAGAGCGCGTCGCCTTCTGTTCCCGGCGCGTCCTCACCCTCGCCCGCGCCCTCCATCTCTGCCTCGAAGGACGACCGACGGATTGTGAGGTCCAGCGCGGAGAGCCGAGGGGTGGAGCGCGTGCGGTCCGGCTCTTCCGCGGCCGATCAGGATGCGGCTCAAGAGCGCAGAGCCTATGGCGCGCGGCCCGCAGTAGGCTCAAGCCCGTGACGCCGGCCAGATGGCTCTCAGCTCAACACGGATGAGGTCTCGGCATTGCGCGTGGGAGCGCCCCATCCTCCTCCTCCGGGAGTTCGGATGGAGAGCACGTCGCCTTTTCTCACGCGGATGTTCACCTTCCCGGGTAATCGGCGCTCGATGCCATTGGAGATCAAGACGTTCTCTCCAGGCTGACCGGGTTCGCCGCCATGAAGGCCGTAAGGGGCGAAGCGTCGGCGTTCGGAGAGGATCGCGACATCCGCATCGGTGAGGAATTCGATCTCGCGGATGATCCCGTCACCTCCGCGGTGGTGGCCGCGTCCTCCGGAACCCGCGCGCAGGCAGTAGCGGCGCACGCGTACGGGCAGGGCATATTCGAGCGCTTCCACGGGTGTGTTGAGCGAATTCGTCATGTGCGTGTGCACGCCGCTGTCACCATCGCCCTGAGGGCTCGCGCCCATGCCTCCGGCGATCGTCTCGTAGTACGCGAAAGGAGCCCCGGTACGCGGATCAATCCCCCCGAGCGTGAGGTTATTCATCGTGCCGCTGCTGGCCGCCGGGATGACATCGGGCAATGCCGGCGCCAGGGCCTTCAGCAGCACGTCCACCAGGCGTTGCGACGTCTCGACATTCCCCGCTGCGACCGGAGCCGGGAAGACGGCGTTCACGACGGTCCCCTCCGGCGCGATGACCGTGATCGGAGCGAGCACGCCCGCGTTGGCCGGAATATCGCCGCCAGTGATCGCGCGGAAGACGTAAGACGTGGCCGAGAGGGTGATGGCGTACACGGCATTGACGTTGCCGCGCGTCTGCGGAGCGGACCCGGTGAAATCCACAATGGCCGAATCTCCCCGGATGCGAATCGTGACGCGGATCGGGATGGGATCCTCGGTGATCCCATCATCGTCCAGGTAATCCTCGGCCCCGTAATCGCCATCCGGGATCGTCGCCAGGCGCGCGCGCACCATGCGCTCAGCATATGCCTGCAGCTCGCGCATGTAGAAGGCGACCTCCTCCGCGCCGTATTTGGCAACCACCTCGCGCAGCCGCTTCTCGCCCGTGCGATTGGCTGCCAATTGCGCCGTGAGGTCGCCTTCCCGCTCGACCGGCGTCCGCACGTTGGCCAGGATCAGGCGCATGACCGACGTGTTGAGCCGTCCGCGCTCATAGAGTTTGATCGGCGGAATGCGCAAGCCCTCCTGGAAGATCTCGGTCGAGAGCGGCATCGAGCCGGCGGACATACCGCCGATGTCGGCGTGATGCGCGCGATTGGCGACGTAGAAGAACGGTCGCCCTTCGACGTAAACGGCGGAGACGAGCGTCACATCCGGCAGATGCGTCCCGCCCTCATACGGATCGTTGAGAACGACCACATCGCCGGGGTCGAGCGCGACGGCCTCGATGGCCTTCCGCACCGACATCGGCATCGACCCCAGATGCACGGGCATATGGTCGCCTTGAGCGACAAGCCGTCCCTCCTCATCGAAGATGGCGCAGGAGTAATCGCGTCGCTCTTTGATGTTGGGGGAGAAGGCCGTGCGTCGCAGCGTGACGCCCATCTCTTCGGCGATCGAGATGAAGAGCGATTTGAAGATCTCCAGCTTGATCGGATCACACGACATCTTCAACGCTCCCGCGAGAGGATCACGTTCTCGTATTCGTCTACTTCCGCGCGCCATCCGGGTGGGACGACCGTCGTCGCACTGTACTCCAGGACGATGGCCGGCCCGGCGAGCGTCGCACCTGGCGCGAGCGCTTCGCGCCAGTAGAAGGGCGTCTCTCGCGCGATCGGGGATCCGTCCTCTTGGAAATAGACGGGGCGGCGCGCCACCGGTTCCACCGCGATCGCGCGGCGCTCGCGAGGCGGGAAGGCGGGTTTCTCCGTGATCCCGCACACTCTCACGCGCAGAGTGACCAGTTCGACCTTTCGCGCAGAGTCCGCATAGCCATAGCGACGTTCGTGCGCGCGGTGGAACTCCGCGATGAGATCGGGCGTGAACGGCAGCGACAGCTCGAACGCTTGTCCGGCATAGCGCGCGTCCACAAAGCGCGAGAGCAGGATGCGGTCGGGGGGGAATCCCTCGGCGCGAAGGTCTGCGCGCGCGCGCGCCTCCAGGCGAGAGAAGACCACCTCCAAGCGCTCCGGCGCGATCTCCTCCTGCGCGAGCATGACCGTTTGCGAGTAGTCCTTGACGACGTCCGAGAGTAAGACGCCGAGCGCTGAGAGCAAACCGGGATGCTTCGGCACCAGCACGCGCGGGATCGAGAGCATCTCGGCGAGGTCGCACGCATGCAACCCTCCAGCTCCTCCGAAAGCGATGAGGGTGAAATCGCGCGGATCATGGCCGCGTTCGATGGAGATGACCTTGATGGCCCGTGCCATGTTGGCATTGGCGACGTCGAGAATCCCCAGGGCGATCTCCACCTCCGAGGCCGGGCGGGGGAAACGGTGGCGGAAGACGCTGAAGTATTCGCGCGTGCGCGCCGGATGAAGCGGCATCGTTCCACCGAGAAACCGATCGGGATCGAGCCGTCCAAGCAGCAGGTGCGCATCGGTGACGGTGATCTCTTCGCCTCGCCCATAGCAGACGGGACCCGGATCGGCGCCCGCGCTCTCCGGTCCGACGCGCAGGGCACCGCCCTCATCCACGCGCGCGATGGACCCGCCGCCGGCGCCCACCGTGTGGATGTCAATGACTGGAATGCCGATGGGCATCTCGGCGATGCGCGCCTCGTGCGTCGTTTGAATCGCGCCCTCCACGAGGCTGACGTCGGTCGAGGTCCCCCCCATGTCGAAGGTGATGATCCGCGAGAGTCCGATGCGTTGAGCAATGGCGAAGGCGCCGACCACACCTCCGGCCGGTCCGGAGAGCACCGTGCGCACCGGCTGCTCGGCCGCTGCGCGCGCGGAGATCGACCCCCCGTTCGACTGCATGATGCGCAGCACCGGACGGACCGGAGAACGGCGCGCGTCTCCGAGATGGATCAAGCCCTCCTCCAGCCGCTGGATGTATCGGCCCATGAGTGGGGCCAAGTAGGCGTTGATGACCGTCGTGGAGGTGCGCTCGTATTCGCGAAATTCCGGCAGGATCTCATGCGAGAGCGAGACCGGCACGCCGAGGTCGGCCAACAGCTCGGCCGTCTCCCGCTCATGCCTCGGTTCGAGGAAGGCGAAGAGGTAGCAAACGGCGACGGATTCCACGCCCAGTTGCGCGAGTCGCGCGCGCAGCTCGTGCACCTGATCGCGATCCAGGGGAATGAGCACCTCTCCCGCAGATGTCACGCGCTCGCGCACGCCGAAACGAAGCGCTCGCGGGACAAGTGGCTTCGGCCGCGAGGCCGTGAGTTGATACAACCCCGGCCGATTCTGTCGCCCGATCTCCAGCACGTCCTCGAATCCCTCGGTCGTGAGCAGCGCCGTGCGCGCCCCCTTGCGCTCGAGCAACGCGTTGGTTCCCACGGTCGTCCCGTGCACCAACTCGAACTCCACATCCTCTTCGCCGAGCACCTCGCTCACCCCCGCGAGCACCGCTTCTTCGGGATGCTTCGGCGTCGAAGGCACCTTCAGGGTGACGATCACCCCATCGCGCACAAGGACGAAGTCCGTGAATGTCCCTCCCGTATCCACGCCAATTCGCAACATCTTCGCCTCCTGCTCTCGGTCACCTCAGTATCAGGGCAAGGCGCCTTGCTCGGTCCCCTCTCACCATAGACGCTGCCTTCGTCCTGACGCAAGTGGTCGGCTTAGGGGGATCGCCCATTCATCGCGCCGAGGGCTCAAGGGCGCGCGTCTCCGCCTGAGGGGGGAGCACCGGGCGCTTTCGGCTCACCGTGAATCGGATGCCCGTGGCCATCTCCTCCTCGCTCCGCTTCACCTCGTAGTGGGATTCGTAGAGGAACTGCACGTGAGCGAGATCGAAGAGAAGTCCCGCGGTCGCCACAAGCTCGAGCCACTCTCCTCGCGCCGTCTCATCGGGAGCTTCCGTGCCGCTCTCGAAGACGGTCACGGCAGGGTATCGCCCCATGAAACTCGGGGCATTCGGACTCGGCTTGATCCCCTTGATGGCCGTGTAGATGCGCACGCCTTTGTGGAGGTCCTCCTTGTAGGTCTTCGGATCCCACTGCACGCCGTACTTCCGATAGCGCGCGTACATGCGACGATTCAGCTCGCGCAAACGGGCGTCGCTGTTGATCGCCTCGGCAATGCGATCGCGAAGCGCGAAGGCCACGTCCTTGTGCTTCGGATATCGAGGGTCTTGAACATAGGAGAACCCCGGAATGAACCATCCGCGCGGGGCCCACCACGCCCGCCCGCGCTCGGGCACACGCGAGCGCACCCATCCGGCGTACTCTCCGAAGAGCTGAACCCACTCGTGGGAGGGATAGCCATGCGGATTCAGGAAAACATCCGGCAACCATGTGCGCCAGATCTCGCGCCTCACTCTTGTCTCCGGATATATCGGATCGCGCTCCCATTGACCGACGGTCACGTCCACGCCCAAGGCCCCCCAATATCCGGCGTGAAGCATGAAGTGGGGGGTGAGCTTCTGCAACTCATAGGCCAGCGCGGCCCCATCCGGATTCGTGATCGGATGCAGCACCACATTCACTCGCTTGAGATATTTCTTGTACGCCGGATCGGTCGCCAGCAATTCGGCGAGGCGCAAGATATGACTCGTGCTGGAGACCTCGTTGGCATGTTGTCGGCCGGAGATGAAGAGCGTCGGCTTGAACGTCGTCGCCTTCGCGTGCGACCAGAGCGTCGTCGAGATCGGCCACATGACGTCCATCGCCCAGATGTCGCGTCCTAGGTACGACCTGCCGACCCAATAGGCCGTGATCTCCGGAAACGTGCTGAGCTTCGCGATGATCTCCTCGCATGCTTCAGGGCTGATCGGCTCCGCCCAGTGGACGATCCGCTCGCCCGTATGCCGATATCCTCGCCCTCGGGCTTCGATATCTTTCACCGGGAATGTCGAGCCTGGATTCGGGAGGTCCTCGGACGTCGTCTTCTCCGGGGAGATGAGGCGGATGCGAAGGCGATCGAGCTGCGGATAGGCCAACGTCGCCGTGAAGAGCCGCGCTTGATGAAGCCGCCGCAAGATCTCCACCATGGCGCGCGCTTGCTCAGCGGAGAGGATCGTGCGATCCACGATCTCTTCAGGGGCCCGTTTGATCAGCTCCTCGCGCTCATCCCGCTCAGTATCCGTGCGCAGCGCGACATCCACGCGTCGTACCCCTTCGTATCCGGCCTCCACAATGGCCGCCACGACGCGCGGATCTTCGACGGCCACCTTCGGGATGTCGAGCGAACGTTTCTGCTTTCCTTCCTTCCCCCGCTCCGTCCATTCGAGGACGATGCGCGGAGAGCCCGCTGCCTTTCCCGTGAGGAGGATCCGCGCGCGCCCATTCTCCCCATGGCGGGGGGGATAGATGAGGGGGATGATCCGTCCCGGATAGAGCAACCGTTCCCCGACGAACTTCAACCCAATGAGATCAAGGAACGCCAATGTGCCGAAATAGATGTCCTCATGCAGGGCCTCGAGCGATGAGATCTGCTCCTGATCAATACCCAGCGGATAATCCGGCTCGCTCAGCGTCAGCTCCACCCTCAACTCGCCGAAGTACGGCGCGTGTTCGGTCTTGGGCTGCCCCTCGTAGAGGTCCATGACATAGGCGAAAAGACGCGGCAGGAGCTTCGTCTGATAGAGAGCCCAGAACTTCTCCGGATCAGTGACGATCCGTTCATCCGCCACGCGCCGGCCGTCCACATCGGCCGTAATCCATCCCGTCGTCACCCGAACCGATTCGTAGTCGGGGAACTGCCGAAAGAGCGGGAGGACCACGAACTTCGGATCGAAATCGCCCTGATAGAGAGGACGCCCCGCGCGATCGAGGACTTCAAGATGATAGATCGGGCTCTTGGGCGAAGCGGCCTTCTCGAAGACGATCGCATCCACGGGGAGCCCTAATTCACGGGCGAGCACTTCGTCTATGGGATACAGCTCCTGCAACCAGCGAATAGGGGAGAAGATCGTCTGCCACCGAAGCTCCGGCCGATCCTTCTCCTGTTCCACAGGGGCGAAGCGAATGAGGATCTTCGCGATCTCCGACCGGCGCTCCCGAATCGCCGGGAGCACGACGTCCGTGATCCAGCTGAAGCCTTGCTTGTAGGCGGAGAGCACGCGGACGGTGATCCTCTCCTCGGGGATCCCTCGCTGTCGCAACGCCGCGCGAATGGCGCGTTCCAGCTCGCGCCGAACCTCCGGAGCCTCGCTCACTCGAATCTCGATCTCCACACGCGACTGCTTCTTCACGCGCGGGAGGACGCGGGAGCGCAGCACATTCCAGACGTCCTGAACTTCCCACGGGATCTCCCACGATTCGTCCAGAATCGGCCGCGCATGGAAGAGATCAATGTTGGTCGCCGCGATCTGCACGCGCTCGGCCTTGAGCTTGGGACGAATGTAGTCCTCCACGAAGCGGGCGAATCCATCCTCGGCGTCCTCCACGTAGACGTTCACAGTGGCCGATTCCACATCTTTTCCCGCAAGCTCCGAGGCGATGAGCCGATCCAGCTTGTAGAGCGCTGTGGCCGCCTGTCCGGCGCCGGAGCGCGCGGCGAAGAACCGTCGCACCTCGTCCTCGATCATCCCAAGGGTCAGTCGGCCTTTCTTGTGCTCCCAGAGATAGGGGACACGAGCGGCCAAGTAGCGGGCCGCCTCGCGCGTCCCCGCCTCATCGGCGCCCGCGACGACGACGGCTGGAGATTCGTCAAACGCATGATGAACGATCTCGACCACGCCCTGATTCGGTTGCAACTCCGCGAGAGTCGTCAGCTTCCCTCGCTCTCGAAGCGCTCGCACGAAGGGGTTCTCTCGCCCGATCAGGACCGGATTGATCTCGCTCTTCTCATCTGTGACCTCATTGGCCATTCGGGAGATGGGCAGCTTCACACCCGTGGATTCCAAGCCGAGGCGCGCGGCGATCTCCGCCGCCCACACCGCCTCCCGATCCGGTCCCACGAGGATCGTCGTGTCCACGCGGTTCGGGATGAGTTCGGTCGGCGATCCTTTCAGGAGCCCTTCCGTGGAGTAAATGTTGGCCAGGCTCAACTCTCGAGCGGGTTCCCGACTCTCACGGACGAGGGGGAGCGGATCCCTCTTCGGCATCCCGCTTCTTGGAACCTCCACGCGTTGCGCCTCGGCTCCTGCTCGAAGCTCGAAGATCAGCCGAGCGACGCTCGCGTAATTGAGCACGTCCTCGCGCTGATGCCGTTCATGCGCGGCCGCAAGCTCCCGAAGCCGTTCGGCGGCCTGCACCGCTTCGGTCGCGCGACCGAACGACACTTCAAGGAGGACCGACGCGATCTCCTCCGCTCCCCTGCGCACCGTGATGGTGCGCGCGGCTACCGATGGGCGCCCGAGGCCGTTTCTCTCGAAGAACGCCGTTGCCTCTTCCTCGATCTGTCTCACGGTCTCTCTCCCCACGCGCCAGAGGTACGGCATCCGTGCGGCGAAGACGTGACCGGCTTCCCGAAGGCCATCGTCATCGCGTCCCACAATGACGAGCGCATCTCTCCCCTCGAGAGCGGAGGGAAGGAGCGCGATCATCCCCTCCCCGGGGTTGAGCGTCGCCAGATCCAGCCGTCCTTCGCCGACGAGTCGTTGAATCCACCGATTCTTGCTCCCGATCAGGAGCACATAAGGGGTTTCCGGGAGCGCGGGATCCGAATCCGTGAAGACCAATGGCACATCGAGCCCCATCGTCTCGAATCCCAAACGCGCGCCGATGTCCGCGAGGATGGCCGCGTCAGCCGCTGTGGCTTCGCGAGGAGCGATGATCGCCAGCGCGACGAAATCAACGACACCGTCATCGTTGCGATCTTGGAGCAGGTATCCTTTCGAGAACACCTGCGCGAGACTCGAAAGCCGCTCCTGCGCGTGTGCCGGGATCGAAAGAGCGAGTATGAGCACGGCCGATCCCCCCAGCACCGCCAAACATCGAGCATTCCTTCTCATCGTTCGTCCCCCCAGGATGCCGCCGCGAATCGAAGAAGGTCCGTGGACCTCACAGGAGAGGGCGGTGAAGTCCCTCATGGACATGCCGCCGCACTCGGGACTCATCGCACCTCTCCCGTGAGGACCGAGCACGATCAGAAGCTGAACCGCAGCGCCAACTCAAGCTGGCGCGCATCCAGCGCCGTCGTGGGCTTTCCGAAGAGCCCGGAGCGCAGATTCCCTGTTGGCGGATTGAAGTTGACCCGATTGAAGAGGTTGAAGGATTGGAAGATCACCTCCAGGCGCGTGGCCTCCTTGAAGGCGAAGGCCTTCGTCAGCCGGAAGTCCACGTTCGCATAGCCCGGACACAGAATGTCTGCCTCGCTCACCGGGGCGAGCCGATTCGCCTGCCGATACGCATTGAGCGCCTGCAGGTCCATGGCCCGGCAGCCCATGTTTCGGGTGATGCCCACCGGGCGATCGCCCGCCACGCCGTCGCCGTTGAGGTCCGTCCCCGCCGTGATTTCAAACGGCAGACTCGATCGGAGCTGCACGATCGCCCCCAGCGTGAATCCGTAGGGCAGTTGCCACAGACCGCTGAAGACGAACGCATGACGGCGATCAGTCGGGCTCGGCCCCCATTCGTCGCTCAGGCGAAATTGATCCGGCGGGAGTCCATCATGCAAATTGTCCTTCCCCTTGGCCAACGTGTAATGGCTCAGGAAGGTGAAGCTCCGGCTGAAGCGCTTCTCCACCTTGACGTAGAGCGCCTTATAGTGGGACTTCGCCGCCGTCTCCCGCCGCGTCACGCGTGCGAAATTGGGGTTGGGGCGCACGCGGACAGTCGGGCTGGGGAAATAGTTCGCATCTATGGCGCGCCACTGCTTGAGCCCGAGGTGGTAGACGCCGTCCACTGTAACGGCCACATTCGGCGTCAGTTGCATGCTGAGCCCGAGGTTGTACTGCTCGGAGTACGGATTGACGCTATCGTTGGCCAGCACGGTGATATTGGGCGGCGCTTTGGAGATGAACTCCTCCGGGCTCCGCCCCTGGAAAGGATCCGGATACGCCGGATTGGAGATGACGATCAGCTTCTGCTGCGGCCACCAACGCTCGGCGAAGTTCGTGAGCGTCCGGACGTTCTCGTAGTAGATCCCATAGCCGCCGCGGATCACGGCCTTGCCCTTCCGCGTCGGATCCCACGCGAAACCAAATCGAGGCCCGAAGTTGTTGTGATCTCCGCGTCCCTTGGAAGTGACGTACGGCACCGGGACGGGGAATCGGATTTGGTCAATGTCTTCATTGAAGGAACCCAGTTGCACATCGTACCTCAGTCCGAGATTGAGCGTGAGATAGGGGATTGGCGACCAATCGTCCTGAACGTACGCGGAGAAGTGCGTCACCGGCTTCCGCGTGTAGGCCGGAAATTGCATGGTGAAGAGATATGGGCGGGTCGTCGGATCGTTCGGATCGTAGGGCTTGTCGGTCGCGAAGGAATAGGTCCCCTTCACGTTGATGAAGATGTCGGCCGCGAAATCAATCCAGTTGTAATCCACGCCGGTCTTGATCTCGTGCTTCCCGTACCGGTTCGGAATGTGGTAGGAGAAGTTGTTCACGAACTGCCACCGCTTTTCAGGCCCCATTTGCGAATTGCAATTGCCGGTGACCAAGCTGGGACGCACGATGATCTGCGCGCAGTCGTCGAAGCGCTTCTGAGGGAAATCGCCTGGATCGAACGAATGGCCGCGCTTCCCCGTGTCAGCCGGGGAGACGATGTATTTGGCGAAGGCATATTGAAAGCGGAAGTCATTCAGCGCTCGCGGTGAGATCGTCCACGTCCATCCAATAACCGGTGCCCGACGGGGAACGGCGAAACCAAAGCCCGCGCTCCGCGCGTTGATCCCCCCAGCGGTCAAAAACGGCCGATACTCGTCCTCCTGCGCATATCGAGCGAAGAGCTTATGGCTCTCGTTGAATTGATGGTCCACCCGGACGACGAACATCGTCCGCCATTGATCGCTCAGAAACGTCCCCTCCTCCTGCGGATAGAGCCCTCCGGTGAAGACGGTGAAGAAGCGGTTCTCATCCGTGCGCTCGATAGAGCCAAAGAAGTGCGTCTTGTCCTTCACGATCGGTCCGCCCAAGCTCCCCCCATATTGATAGCGCCGGTAGTTGGGTCTCGTTTTCTCGAAGAAATTGCGCGCGTTGAGGACCTTATCCCGGAAGAAGAGGAACGCGCTCCCGTGCAGCTCGTTCGTCCCCGACTTCGTGACGGCCGTCAGGAGACCTCCGCTGGCCAGACCATATTCGGCCTTGAACTGCATCGTGTTGACCTTGAACTCGCGAATGGCATCCTGCGGGAAATTCTGACGCGGCTCGCCCATCTCGGCCCACGTGTTGGTGACACCATCCACGACGAAGCCGTTCGCCCACCAGCGAGATCCTCCGCCGATGTTGAGGTTGTTATAGTAAAATCCCCGAATGTTGTCCTGACTCACCCCCGGGGTGAGCAATCCCAAATCGAGCCAGCGGCGCGTGTTGACCGGTAGGTCGCGAATCATTTGCTCGCTCACGCCTGTGGTGACCTCGGACTTCGAGGTCTCCACAATCGGGGCCTCCGCCGTGACGACGACCGTCTCCTCGATTCCCGCGACCTTGAGTACGACGTCAATGATCGCTTCCTGCCGAATCGTCAGAACGATGCCCCGCCGGATTTGGCGAGTGAACCCAGTCGCCTCTACCGCCAGCTCATATGTCCCGGGGGGAAGGGCGGGGAGCCAGTAATCCCCCGAGTCCGATGTTCGGGCCGTTCGCCGAAAGCCCGTCTCGACGTTCGTCGCCGTGACGACGGCGCCGGGGATCACCGCCCCCGTCTCATCGGTCACTTTCCCTCGCATCGTCGCCAACTCGCCCTGAGCATAGGCGCACCTCAGAGCAAGGGCGAGCACGACCAAGACGACAATCCATCCTCCTTGGGTCCGATCCCTCATCGCGATCCTCCTCTGGCTCCGAGTTCCTCCTACCGTTTTTGTATCCACATTGTATACAGCTGCCCCTCTATTTTATGGGAGCCGATCGGATTGTCAAGAGGATGTTTCGCTCACTCGAGCACTCTCCCCTTCGTCTCGGGGAGAGCGAGGGCGAAGGCGGCAGCGATCAGGAACGCGATCGTCGTGAGCGAGAAGGCGACGCCCAGGCCGTGCGCTTCGGCATACTGGCCGACGGCGAACGGTGCGAGTGCGCTCACGCCTCGTCCGAAGTTGTATGTGAAGCCCTGCGCCGTGGCTCGAATGCGCGTCGGGAAGAGCTCGGCGGTGATCGCTCCGAAGCCGCTGAAGTATCCCGTCCCGAAGAAGGCGACGATCGGACCGAGAAGGAGCAGCAGGATCGGATGCCGCGCGCCTCCGTAGATGGGAACCAAGGCCGCTGCGATGAGGAAGTACGCGAGATACGTCGGCCGCCTCCCCACCCAATCGCTGATGAATCCGAAGGTCACATAGCCGAGCCACATGCCGACCTGCATGAGGATCACCCATGTGGAGGTTTGCAGAATGCTCAAGCCCGCTCCTCCATGCTCAGGCGGCAGCGTCAGATACGCCGGAATCCACGTGAACAATCCCCACCAGGCGAACATGGAGCTGGTGTTCATAAGCGTCGTCGTGAGGGTATGGCGGAGGAACTGCCGGTGGAACAGTTCCGCGATCCCAGGCGCTGAGAGGGTCGAGCGCGCGCGCTCTTGATGCGCCGTCTTCCACAATGCGGGTTCTTCGACCGAGCGTCGAATCCAGAAGGTCAAGAGTGCGGGGAGGACGCCGAAGAAGAAGACCGCTCGCCATCCATAGCGCGGCAGGACGAGCGCCGTGATGGCCGCGGCGAGCGCGTAGCCCACGGCCCAGGAGCTTTGGACGATCCCCAAGGCTTTGCCGCGATGCTCAGGGGGCCAGGTCTCCGAGACGAGCGCGGCTCCCGTCGCCCATTCTCCCCCCATGCCCAGGCCCAGGAGAACGCGAAACACGGCGAGCTGGGTGATGGTCTGTGCCAGACCGCAGGCGGCGGTGAAGACCGAGTAGATGAGGATGCTCGCCATGAGCGCCTTCGTTCGACCCACGCGATCGGCCAGCAGGCCGAAGAGCACACCCCCGACTGCCGAAGAGAGCAGCGTGAGTGATCCGAGCAAGCCCGCTGTCGAAGCGCTCATCTGCAAGTCGCGCATCAGGTGGGCGAGGACCATCGCATAGAGCATGACGTCCATGCTGTCGAGCATCCATCCCAGGCACGCGGCCACGAGCGCGCGGCGCTGCTCGGTCGAAGCGTGTCGAAGCCACGCCAGGAGCCCGACCGTGCGTTTCGCGTTCTCCGAAGACACCTTGGGGGATTTCGGCGAAGCTGCGGGGAATACTTCTTCTCGGACCTCGTCGCTCATCGTCGCCCTCGCGTTATCGTCGCTCGGCGGCGCGCGGCGCCAGAATCTGCGACAGCACATCGGGCTTCTTCTCATCCCTCACCAGCTGCGGGAATCGCACCCCTTCGGGGTACAGCAACTCGTGCGTGGTGAAGAACTCGTCGTTCTCCACCAGGAGCTGGATCGGGCGACCGTCGCGCGCGGCGGCGAGCGCGCGCAGGAAGACGTCCTTGCTGAACCGTCGTCCATTCACGGCGACGATCTTCATCCCGGGTCCGAGGCCGCTCCGATAGGCCGGCGTCCCATAGCCGACGTCGAGGATGCGCCCGTCTTCTTTCACGGCCAGACCCAGCGAGGAGGGAAGCGGAAGGACGTCCTCCGAGAGCGGGAGCGCGAAGGGATTAGACGCCTCTGTGTAACTCAACCTCCATCCTCCTTCGAGAAGGCCGGCCATCGGGGCCTGAGGTCGTTTCTCGCTGAGTCGAGACGCGAAGAAGCCTTTCCAGTCGTAGGGGACGATCTTGTGGAGCGCGGCGTAGAGCTCCTCGGCCGTGTACGGCTTCACGAAGATCCGACCGCCCGGTCCAATGCCGGAGCCGAAGAATTCTCGTGCGAAGTCATCCAGCGAGCGCCGTCCCTCGGTCAGCTGGCGAATGAGCACATCGGTCTCCAGCCACAGCAGCGCACCTTCGGGGTAGAAATCCACGCCGCGTCGCCAGTTCGCCCACTCCGCCGGAGCTGTGTAGAGGATCTGCGCTGCCGTCGCCGTGTCTTGAAGCGGTCGCCAGAGGCGCCCCGTTTGATGATTCAATCCATCGGCGTAAGCCGCCAGCACTTGGCGTCCCTCCTCCATCGAGAGCAAGCCGCTTCGCACAGCGAGCACGAGACCGTAGTACTGCGTCAGCCCCTCATAGATCCAGAGCATGTCGGTGAGCATCTCCTGCTGATAGTCGGTCGTCACCAGGCCTTGTGGGCGCACCGTCTTGCCGCACCAGGCGTGGACGAATTCGTGGGGCAGCAGATCGGCCAATCGCCGATGCACTTCCTCGTCCACGAAGAACCGTTCGGGGACCTGGTTGTTCGACGTCTGGTGGTGTTCCAGACCGAAGGGGCTGATGTGATCGCTGAGCGACACGAGGAAATGGTAGCGCGGATAATGCATGGCGCCGAAGAGCGCCCGGGCTTCTCGAACGAGCCGCCGATAGGCGGCCAGGCGCGATGCGGGGATGTCGAGCGCCCATTCGCTATCGGCGACGATGTCCATCACATGCGGAGGGAGCCCGTCGGTCGGTCCCGCCAACTCAATCCGCCGATAGTGCGCGCCGATGACGATGGGCGTGTCCATCAACAGAAAGAGGGGGATGGGATCGAAGACGATCTCATTCTGACGTGCAGCTTGCGCCGACAGCGCTCCCCCCCACTGCCAGCCTGCGGGCAGGCGGAGCCTCGGGCGAACGAGCGTTCGCTCGATGTCGCTCCCCTTCGGGTAGAGGAGGAACAGGTGCCAATCCATGACGGCCAGCTTCGCCGAGGGATTCGTGCTGAAGCCCCCGGGCGCCGTCGGAGAGAGGTAGTCGAAGGTCACCTCGAGCTGAGAGACGCCCGAGGGGACCTCCACGTGGAAGGCGAACATGTCGCGCGGATCGCGCCGCCAGGGGACCTCGCGATCACCAGCGCGCACGCTCAACCCCGCGAGGTTCGCGATCGGGCCGGTCGGTCCGTGCTCGCCCGGAATCCACTTGGGATAGACGAGCACGAGCGGGCCGGGCGAGACGGGGATCTGCATGCGCACGTGGAAGATCTTTCGCGGCGCCTCCGAGGCGTCCACCCAGAGCTCGATCGGCGCAGCCTGTGGCTGCGCCGTCGCTCGAGGACCTGAGAGAAGCACGGCGAGGACGAGAAGACTCATCCCGAGTACAGAGCGGCGTCCTCCTCCCCTCCTCATCATCTCCTCCTCGCGGTCGTGGCGCACGATGCTCCCGATGACGTCCTCACTTCAGAAACAGCTTCGAGGTTCGCTCCTTCGTGTTCTGAATATGTCGCTCCATGGCGCGACGGGCGCGGTGCGGATCGCCATCGCGCAGCGCTTGAACAATGGCCGTGTGCTCTTCGACCAAAAGCGGGCCATAGGCGCCCAGGCCGATCGTGTGATAGAAGAAGCGCTGGAGCTTGTTCTCGACGTCGAGCACGATCTCCAGCAGCAGGTCATTGCCCGTCGCCTCAGCGATGAGCGTATGGAAGCGGAAATTCGCGCGGATGAAGGCGAAGTAGCTCTTGCGATCCTCAAAGGTATAGGAGGCCCGACAGAGCTGCTCGAGCATGGTCAAGTGTTCAGGGTCAATGGCGTGAGCCGCCAACTCCGCGCACGCGCTCTCAACGATGAGCTGCACTTGGTAGAGCTTCTGCAAGTCCTCGAAGGTGATCGGAGGGACGAGATACCCCTTGTAGGGGAGGCTCTGCAGCAGGCCCTCTCTCTCCAAGAGCGCGCAGGCTTCGCGGATCGGAGTGCGGCTGACGTGGAATCGTCGAGCGAGTTCGGTCTCCGAGAAGTAATGCCCGGGCTTCAGCGCGCCGGTGATGATCTCGGCCTTGAGCTGATCATAGATGCCATCGGACAGCACGCGCCGTTGTCCCGGATTCGTTGACCGGCTCCCGCGCATACGAAGAGCCGTATTATCATGACCGGCGGCGTGGCTGTCAAGATGAAGCGCGCGTTCGCCTCCAACGAGAGAGGGCCGGATGCGCTCGACCCCTCTCGCCTCATCGTGCGGAGGCCGCCTCGACCAGCCGCAGGAACCGCTCGTGGACGCGTCGGTCTTCGGTCAACTCGGGATGAAAGGTGGCCGCCAGGCAGCGCCCCTGCTGCACGAGCACGGGATGCCCCCCATGTTCGGCGAGGACTTCGACGCCGGGGCCAACGCGCGTGATGATGGGGGCGCGGATGTAGACCATCTCCAGCGGAGGCGGACCGAAAACGGGGCTGAGCACGCGATCCACGAAGCTGTTGATCTGGCGGCCGTAGGCATTCCGCTGCACCGAGATGTCCAAGAGCCCGAGCGAAGGTTGGCGCGGATTGGTGACCTCGCGCGCCAAGAGGATCGCTCCCGCGCACGTCCCGAAGAAGGCGCCGCCACGGCGGGCGAAGTCCTGAAGCGGCTCGAGGAATCCCTCTTCGAACAGGAACTTCAACATCGTCGTGCTCTCGCCACCCGGCAGGATCAGGCCCGAGATCTCTGATAATTGCTCGGGATGTCGAACCTCGCACCATGGGACACCAAGTTGCTGCAGGACGCGCCCGTGAGCGGCGAAGTCTCCTTGAACGGCGAGCACACCGATCTTCATCGTTCACCACCCGCGCGTTTGCAGAAGCTCTTCCTTGGCCAGCCGCGACACGTCCAGGCCGCGCATCGGCTCGCCCAATTCTTCGCTCGCTTCCAGGAGCATCTTGGGGTCATTGTAGTAGGTCACGGCCTTGACGATCGCGCGCGCCCGTCGCGCCGGGTCTTCGGATTTGAAGATCCCGGACCCGACGAAGACGGCTTCCGCGCCCAGTTGCATGCAGAGCGCGGCATCGGCTGGCGTGGCGATTCCTCCGGCCGCGAAGTTCGGCACCGGGAGGCGGCCATGTTCGGCGACCCACTGGACCAGCTCATACGGGGCTCCCAGACGCTTGCTCTCGGCCATCAGTTCCTCTTTGGGCAGGACCGTCAGACGGCGGATGGCATCCAGCACGCTGCGCAGATGTCGAACGGCTTCGACGATGTTCCCCGAGCCCGCCTCCCCTTTGGTCCGGATCATGGCCGCGCCTTCGCCGATCCGGCGCAGCGCTTCCCCGAGATCGCGCGCTCCGCAGACGAAGGGGACCTTGAACTGATGCTTGTCAATGTGGTGCTCCTCGTCAGCCGGCGTCAGCACTTCGCTCTCATCAATGAAGTCCACGCCCAGTTCCTGCAAGATCTGGGCTTCGACGAAATGGCCGATGCGCACCTTCGCCATCACGGGGATGGAGACCGCCTCCATGATCTCGCGAATCCGCTTGATCGAGGCCATGCGCGCCACGCCCCCTTGAGCGCGAATATCCGCGGGCACGCGTTCGAGCGCCATCACGGCGACGGCTCCCGCTTCCTCCGCGATGCGGGCCTGTTCGGCATTGGTGACGTCCATGATGACGCCCCCTTTGAGCATCTCGGCCAATCCGACTTTCACCCGGAAGAGATCATCCATGATCATGCCATCCCCCTCCTTGGTTGGGAATTCGGGCGGGCGATGCGCATGGAGATTCGGCCGTCGGGCGGATTCCCCGACTTGACCCCACCGCCCCGATGCCCGTTCCTGTTCACGAGATCGCCCACCCTGTGGTCGCTCGTGGCATTGAGGTACAAGATTATACTCGATCCGGTGAGGGAAGGGCGAATCCTTCGGCGGGAGCTCCGGTCATCCGAGCGAAGATAGCCCCTTCACCTCGGCCGACGAGCCCGCGCGCCGTCGCTCACTGTGGGCCTCATCAGGAATGTCGAAGTTCGGATGCTGCGTCCGACGCCTCGCCGGTTCGACGGTCGCCAGATCGGTAGCTCTTGAGCACCTGGTCGAGCAGCTCGCCCGCTTCCGCGCTGCGTTGGGCCAACTGGGCGTCCAACTGCTCGTATCGCTGCTTCATCTGATGCAGCTCGTCGGCGATCAGCAACGCCGCCAAGATCGCGACCTTGAGCGAATCCACCGTGAGGGTCTTCGAGGCGATCTCGCGCATGTGCCGATCCACATACGCGGCCAGTTGCTGGATGTATTCGGCGTTGCCGTCGGCGCGGAGGTTGTACGTTTGATTGTAGATCTCGACCTTCACCGTCTGTGTGCGCGTCGTCTCCATAGGCTCCGGTTCGCTCCTCATCATCGCAGGGAATCCACCATCTCCTGTTCCAGGACCGAGAGCGCTTCCAGCATCGCTTCGATCTTGAGCTTGATGGCATCGCGTTCCGTCAGCAAGCGCTCCACTTGGGCCTCCAGCCGATCCTTCTCCGCCAGCAGCGCGCTCATCTCTCGTCGCAGGGTGGCCACTTCTTTCTCCAGAGCCTCCTTCTCTTGCCGCAGGGCCTTGAACTGCTCGATCGCGCGATAGATCTTATCTTCCAGGTGCGCGAACTTCTCCAGACCGCTCAATCCCGCCACGATCGTCCCTCCAATTGACACGCGGCTGAGCTGTATTCTACCCCGACGGCCATAATCTGGCAACTCCTTTTTTGGCGCGCGCGGGGATCATGCGCGCAGCTCGATCTGAAAGCGGTCCCGCAGATGGGCCAGCAGCCGTGCCTGAATGGCGGCGATCTCCTCCTCAGTGAGCGTTCGATCCTCGGCCCGAAGACGGACGCTGATCGAGAGCGAGCGCTTCTCGGCCGCGACGTTCGGGCCCGCATAGACATCGAAGAGGCGCACCTCGACGACCTCCGGGATGCCCAGCTCCGCGATGCTGCGCTCGATCTCCGCATACGCGACGTGTCGCGAGACCAGGAACGAGAAGTCGCGAACAACGGTGGGGAATCGCGGCAGCGGCCGACACCGGATCGCTTCGCCCTCCGTCTGCAGGAGCTTCTCCAGGTCCAGTTCGGCGACGAAGACCGGCTGCCTGAACTTGAAGACGGCGGCGACGCGCGGATGGAGCTGGCCGAAATCTCCGATCGGTTCGCCCTCCAGCAGGAGGCGGGCCGATTGTCCCGGATGCAAGTACTCTTGCGGGGAGGGCTCGAAAGCGACCCGACGCACGCGCAACTTCTCAAGCAACGCTTCCAATGTCCCCTTCAATTCGTAGAATCCGAAGGGGCGATGATGATCCTGCCAGGCGCGCTCGTTGAGCCGACCGGTCGCCACCAGTCCCAGCCGTTCTCGTTCGATCGGACGTTCGCCCTCGACGCCAGCGAAGAAGCACGTGCCCATCTCGTAGAGACGGACCGAGCGCACGCCATGATGCAGGTTGCGCAAGAGGGATTCGAGGAGCCCGGGCAGCAGACTCGTGCGCAGTTGGGCCCGCGTCTCATCAAGGGGATTCTTCAAGCGCCAGACCCGCGCCCCATCCGAACGGAAGAGCGCATCCCACTGTTCGTTGACGAAGCTGAAGGTGATCGCCTCGCTGAAGCCGAGCGCGGAGAGGACCGCGCGCAGCGCGCGTCGCTTCTCTTCGCCGGGCAGCAATTCTCCGTATCCGCTCCAGGCGGGCAACGTCGCGGGGATCGCCTCGTAGCCGATGTGCCGAGCGACTTCCTCGACCAGATCATCCTCACCCTCAATATCCACGCGGAAGCTCGGGGGCGTCGCCCACAGCTCCTCCTCATCCGCGCGTTCGATGTGGAATCCGAGTGCGCGCAGAATGCGCGCGGCTTCCGTCCATGGCACATCCATGCCCAGGAGGCGGCGCAACCGCCGACGACGAAGTCGCACCCTCTCGCGCTGCAGCGGATTCGGGTAAACGTCAATGGGCTCGCGCAGGATGCGCCCGCCAGCGATCTCGACGATGAGGCGGGCGGCGCGATCGGCCGCGCGCCGCGGCGCCTCGTAATCGGCACCGCGCTCGAACCGATATGACGCCTCCGTGCTCATGGCCAGGGCGCGTGCTGTGCGACGGATCGAGAGCGGGTGAAAGTACGCGCTCTCCAGGAGCACATCGCGCGTCGTCTCGGAGACGGCCGTCTCTTCGCCCCCCATGATGCCGGCCAGCGCGACCGGACGGACGGCATCGGCGATCACGAGCATGTCTGCGCTCAGCGTGCGCGTGACGCCATCGAGCGTCACCAGGCGCTCGCCCGCCCGCGCGCGACGGACGATAATCCGCCGCTCGATGAGCTTCTCCAGGTCGAAGGCGTGAAGCGGGTGGCCGAGCTCCAGCAGGACGAGGTTCGTGATGTCGGCGACGTTATTGATGCTGCGTTGTCCGAGTCGCTCCAGCCGCTCCACCACCCATCGCGGCGAAGGGCCGACGCGCACGCCGCGGATCACTCGCGCCACGTATCGGGGGCAGAGGTCCGGCGCATGAATCTCCACCGACGTCACGCGCGGGGTCTCTTCCTCGACCTCCTCCACCTGCGTCTCCGGGTGCCGGAGGCTCGTGCCGCAGAGGACGGCGATCTCGCGCGCCACGCCCAGATGCGACAGGCAATCGGGCCGATTCGCGGTCACGTCCAGGTCCAGGAGAGCGTCCCCCTCCACCTCCTCCACGCGATCCACGGCCAGGCCCACCATCGTGAGCTTCTCCGCCAGCTCGCGCGGCGAGAGATCGAAATCCACCAGCTCCTTCAACCAGCGATAGCTCACGCGCATACGGTCGCTGTCCCCCGCGCGACGGGAGATCGGGCGTTGCCTCCCGCCCTCCGGCTAGAAGCCGAATTGCTCGAGGAATCGAAGATCGTTCTCATAGAGGAGTCGAATGTCCTCCAGGCCGTACATGAGCGCGACCATACGATCCAGACCCAGGCCGAAGGCGAACCCGGTGAATTCCTCCGGGTCTACGCCGGCGCCGCGCAGCACCCGCGGATGGACCATGCCGCATCCGCCGAGTTCGATCCAACCGGCTCCCTTGCAGACGCGACATCCTTCCCCGCGACAGACGAAGCAGCTGAAGTCCACTTCGGCGCTCGGCTCGGTGAAGGGGAAGTAGCTCGGGCGAAAGCGCGTGCGCACCTGCGGTCCGAACATCCGCCGGACGAACTCCTGCAGCGTCCCCTTCAGATCGCCCATCGTGATCTCGCGATCGAGCGCGAGCCCTTCGACTTGGAAGAACATCGGATTATGCGTCGGATCGGGCGTGTCGCGGCGAAAGACCTTCCCCGGAGCGATGATGCGCAGAGGGGGACGCCGCCGTTCGAGCGCTCGAATCTGCACGGTCGAGGTCTGCGTCCGCAGCGCGAGATCCTCGCTCAGGTAGAATGTATCCTGAGCCTCGCGCGCCGGATGTCCCGGCGGGATATTGAGGGCGTCGAAGTTGTAGTAGCTTGTCTCGACTTCAGGACCGCTCTCCACCGCATAGCCCATCGAGACGAAAATATCCTCGATCCGTTGACGGATGAGGGTGATCGGGTGCGGGGCGCCAAACAGCGGGCGCAAGCCCGGCAGCGTGATGTCCACGCGCTCGCGTTCGAAGCGTTCCGCCTCGGCCTGTTCCTCCAGCTGGACGCGAAGCCGTTCGAGCGCGGCCTCGGCCTCCTCCTTCAGCTCATTGATCAGGCGACCGATCGTCGGTCGCTCCTCCGGAGGAAGCGCCCCCAACTCTTTGACGAGTTGGGTGATCAACCCGCTCTTTCGCCCGAGATAGCGATCGCGCACACGGGCCAGAGCCGCCATGTCCGCGACCTGCATCAACTCATCGCGGAGTTGGGCGCGAATCTGTTCCACGCGCTCGCGCATGCGAAGGACCTCTGCGTCTCGGCCGAGTGCCTCATGACGCCTGAGCGGCCAAGGCGTGTTTGGCGACGCCGACCAGCTCGGCGAAGGCGGCCGCGTCGCGGACGGCCAGATCGGCCAAGACCTTCCGATCCAGGGCAACTCCCGCCAGCTTCAGACCGTGCATGAATTGCGTGTAGCTGAGGCCGTTCTGGCGCGCCGCCGCGTTGATGCGGATGATCCAGAGACGGCGAAAGTCGCGCTTCTTCAAACGCCGTCCGATGTACGCGAACTTCCAGGCGCGCTGCACAGCCTCCTTCGCATAACGGTGAAGCCGGCTCTTGGCGCCCCAGTAGCCCTTCGCCAGGCGGAGATATTTCTTGCGTCGTTCGACGCGTTTATGACCCCGTTTGACTCGCGGCATGATCGTTCACTCCCTTCTCGCAGCCGATCAGCTCAAGCGCGACCGTACGGCAGCAACCGCTTGACGCGCTTGGCATCAGTCGGGTCCACGTACGTGTCCCGATCGAGTTTCATCTTGCGCTTGGGCGGCTTCTTCGTCAAGAGGTGACGGGCGTGCGAATGGCCGCGTTTGATCTTCCCCGTCGCCGTCAGGCGAAAGCGCTTATA
>JBEPZV010000021.1:0-40380 GCA_041640655.1 bacterium | reverse complement strand
CTCCAGACGCTCCTCCGCGCGGGCTTGAGCCTGCACGAGCTGCTCCACGATGGCCTCCAGTCGCGTCACCCGTTCTTCCGTTCGAGCCTGGGCCTGAGCGAGCTGCGTCACGGCAGCCTCCAGCCGCTCCAGACGCTCCTCCGCGCGGGCTTGAGCCTGCACGAGCTGCTCCACGATGGCCTCCAGTCGCGTCACCCGTTCTTCCGTTCGAGCCTGGGCCTGAGCGAGCTGCGTCACGGCAGCCTCCAGCCGCCCTATCTGTTCCTCTGTTCGGAGCTGAGCTTCAGCCAGTTGTCCCACGCGTTCCCCCATTTGCGTCTGAGCCTCGATCAGTCGGGCGAGAGTCTCTCGCGTTCGCTCATGTCCTTCGAGGATCCGCTCCACGACTTCATGGAGCGCGCGAAGGTGATCGGAGAGCGCTCGCGCAGTCTCTCGCGCGATGAGTTGCTCGATGGCTCCGATCAATGTCTCGGCCGCTGTCCTCCCTACCGCCTCCTCCAGACGCTTGTACAGCTCCTCGCGCTCCTCTGATCTCAGGTTCCCCATCGGTCTTCCCCCTTTCGGGGAAGTATTGTATCACGGTGCGCTTCGGCTCGCCATTACGCACGTGGATAGGGAAGGAGAGCCGAGGCTCACTCGCTGAGCGCGTAGCCGCTCAGAATGAGCGCCGCGCCAATGGCATTGTAGACGAGGTGAGTGACGACGCAGGGGAGGAGTTGCCCGGTGTAAGCGCGAATCATCGTGATGACGAAGCTGAGCACGGTGACGGCGACCAGAATGAGCGTGCTCGCGCTGTACTGCGGATAATGCACGAGGGCGAACAAAAGGGTGACGAAGGCGATGGCGCGAGCGCGTCCGAGGCGCATCTGGAGCGTGGGATAGAGCACGCCGCGGTAGACCAGTTCCTCCACCGGCGGCGCGGTGCCCACGGCCAGGAGGGCGATGACTATGCGAACGGAGGGAGAGATTTGAAGCAATCGGTCGAAAGCCGTCTCGCGCGAGGGCAGAAAGAGCGAGAGGGCGAAGATGAGTCCATAGAGGCCGCCGACCGTCAACAGGACATGGCGCAGGCGAAATCGAGGGTGCCAACGCCATCCGAGCGTGTGCAGAAAAGACCGCCGCGCCCCTTGCGTGACGACCGCCCAGCCGACCACGAGCGTCAGCAGATGGGCGAGGAAGAGCATCGAGACTTGAACGAGCGTTCCCTCCGGACTGTGCAGAGGCTCGGGATCTGTCGGCGTGTATCCTCGCGCCGCCGCCCAGAAGAAGACACCGAGGGCCGGCAGGAGCGAGATCGCGAAGATGAAAAACATCCAGAGCCCAAATGCGGCCGCCAGTCCCCACGGCGGTCGTTCCGAAGCGGGCGGCGTTTCGCGCTGCCGGCATATCGGGCAAAGGGCATCGGTGCCTTCGGCCTGCGGGAGAGGCCGACCGCAGAGCGCACAGACCTGTCGTGCCTCCGTCATTTCGCGAAGGAAGCTCAATCTTAGTCGGAGAAAGCTCCTCACATCAAGGAGAGGTCGCCGACGCTCTCTCGGCGAGCAGCCGGGAGCGTGCCTTCTCGTGGATGCCCGGGACGCGGTTCGATTCCAGAAGCGCCTCAATAGAGACGTGGGATGAGGCGAGCCGTCCGGAGTTTGTAGGTCGCATAGTCGGGGAATGTGCGCTCCAAGATCTGCTCTTCATATCGCATGCGCGCCAGTTGAGCCGTGAGGAAAATGGCGAAGAGCGCCACGGCGCGTTCGGAGAGCACCTGCACGGTCAGACCGAGCCCGGCGAGGATCTCGCCCAGGTACATCGGGTGGCGCACGACGGCATACGGGCCGCGCGTGACGAGCCGCCGCGCTTCGGGGAAGATGCTGAAGGAGCGCCCCAGTGCGAGCAGAGCGGCGATGGTGATCGCGCTCCCCCCGACCATGAGGATCATCGCGCTCGTTGTGCGAAGCAACGTCGGTTCGGCGTGTGGAGAGGCGGCGAGGAAAGACAGCAAAAACGAGCCCACAAGGGCCGTGAGACGAGGCCCCCATCCGGTACCCTTTCGTAGTGGTTGCGGGCGCACGATGATGAGTCCGGTGATGAGCAAGAGGAAGAAGATCACCGAACCGTGATAGACGATATGCGCGAGCGCGGTCGCTCGAGCGAGCGCACCCGCCTCGGCAGGGGGGAGGGGGAAAAGGCGCGGCACCTTCGACAGGCGCGCGAGCGCCACCATGAGGAAGAACGTCGCCGGGAGCATCCGCGTGGTCAGCAGAACGCTCACCCCTTCGCTCAGCGGTCCCGTTGACCTCGCAGGCGTCACGGTCATGATGGGCGTTGAGGAAAGCGGGGGCGAACTCATAGTGGAAGGAAGAGTGTCACAGTTGTCCCCTTTCCCGGGCTGCTCTGAACGGTGATCGTCCCGCCGTGCGCTTCGATGATGCGGCGGGCCGAGGCCAGTCCTAATCCGGTCCCAAAGGGCTTCGTCGTGAAGAACGGATCGAAGAGCTTCTCCATATCACTGGGGGCGATGCCCACACCGGAATCGCGAATGGCGATGCACACACAGCGCTGCGATGGGCGATCGGGGAACTCTCCGAGACTGGTCGCCACGACCAACTCGCCGGCCTCGGGCATCGCTTGCACCGCGTTCAAGAGGAGATTCCACAAGACCTCTTTGATCAGATCGGGATCGAGCGAGCAGAGCGTGACCGCCGGGGAGAACTCCCGGCGGATACGGATGCGCGGGTCGAACTGCGGATCCTTCTGAAGGAGATCGAGCGCTTGTTCGATCACATCATGGACGTGGGTGAGCACGGGTTCCGGATCCGGCATGCGCGCGTAGGTGAGGACCTGTCGGGTGAAACTGCTCAACCGCCGCGCCTCCGAAGAGATGAGCTGCAGCAGCTCTCGCTCATTCTCATCGGCATCGGGACGGAGTTGCAGCAGCAGCTCCGCCGCATTGGCGATCGCGCCCAAGGGGTTTCGGATCTCGTGCGCGAGAATCGCCGTCATCTGGCCGATGATCGAGAGCTGATGCGCCTGCGCCATCTTTCGCTCCACGGTCCTGAGCTGGCCCCGGAGTTTCTCCACCTCGCGCGTCAGCTCCTGAATCCGGGCCTCATAGGCCTCTTCTTTCTTCTGCGCGTCGGTCACGTCGAAGAAGGCGGTGAGGACGCCGATGATCTCGCCCGCATAACCACGCAACGGCGTGGCCCAGCCGACCAGCAGCCGCCGATCTCCCTCGGGCGTCATCGCGCGCAGGTCTTCCACAACAACGGGCGCGCCCGCCTTGACCGCGCGCAAGGGAGGGAACCACTCGGCCGGATAGATGCCGACGTCCGGGTGATAGAAGCCGTACCAGTCCGTGCAATTGAAGAGCGTCGAGCGCGGTTCCAGAGGGCGATGCAAGAGCTGCTCCCAGGCGCGATTCATCGAGCGGATCCTCCCCGAGGGCCATTCGGCGATCCACACCGGAATGGGGAACTCACTCATCAGGGTATCTAAGCCACGCAGCAACAGCTCATTGGCCTGGTAGTGGATGTGCGAGCGGTCCTCGATTCGATCCGCCTCTGATCCCTCCCCGCGTTCGAGATCCGACCCGCGTGAGGACTTCCCGCTTTTGAGAGACAATCGCCCCGCGAAGAGGAAGACGAGCGTGAGGAACCACAGCCCGTGCTCTCCGCTCACGCATGAGCCCACAGTCGGAAATCCACTGCCAATTACGCTCATTCCCCATCCTCGTTGATGAAGCTCCGCGGCTGCCGTCGCTTATTTGGCCCTATTTTTCTCCTTCCGTCAATACGGCGAATGCCGTATTTTCGATGGGTCGAGTGTCGGAGCCCGATGGCGTCGCGCGAGCGGAGGGGAGGGGAGCCCATGGTGATGCTTCTCGCTGCGCTTCCTCGACGAGGGCGGAGAGCTGAGCTAAGATTGAAGAGGTCTCTTGAACATCCCGGGCGCGCGGCGAGCGCGTTCGGTGAATCTCAGGGCATCTTCTTTCGCAGGGGCGGAAGAAGTGACGACGCGAAGGGGGGGACTTATGGGGAGCGAACGGCGCGAAGTTGTCATCGTGGGGGCGGCGCGAACGCCTATCGGATCGTTCCTCGGGGCGCTCAGCAGGCTCTCAGCCCCACGGCTCGGAGCGGCAGCCATTCGCGAGGCGCTACGCCGTGCGAGCGTGGCACCGGAGGACGTCGATGAGGTCATCATGGGGAATGTGCTACAGGCGGGTGTCGGGCAAGCCCCGGCGCGGCAGGCCGCGCTCTTCGCTGGATTGCCGACGAAGGTCGAATGCCTGACGATCAACAAGGTCTGCGGATCTGGGTTGAAGGCCGTGATGCTCGCCGAACAGGCGATCGCTCTCGGCGATGCGGAGGTCATCGTCGCCGGGGGGATGGAGAGCATGAGCAACGCCCCATATCTGCTGGAGCGCGTGCGGACAGGCTATCGGCTCGGACACGGTGAGGTGGTGGATAGTATGATCAAAGATGGGCTCTGGGACGTCTACAATAACTTCCACATGGGGAATGCCGGGGAACTCTGCGCGCGTCGGTTGGAGATCTCCCGCGAGGAGCAAGATGAGTACGCGGCTGAGAGCTATCGGCGCGCGCGGCGCGCTCAGGAGCAGGGGCTGCTGGCTGAGGAGATCGTGCCCGTCGAAGCCCCGCAGCCCAAGGGAGGGACGATCCTGGTGACTGAGGATGAAGAACCCAAGCGCGTGGACTTCGAGAAGATGAAAACGCTTAAGCCCGCCTTCGAGCCAGGGGGGACGATCACGCCCGCCAATGCCTCAAAGATCAACGATGGCGCAGCGGCCGTCGTTTTGATGGCGCGCGAGCGGGCTGAAGCCATGGGGCTGCGACCGCTCGCCCGCATTGTGGGAGCGGTCGCTGCCGCGCGCCAGCCGGAAGAGTTCCCCGTCGCTCCGGTGGATGCGATCCAGAAGGTCTTGCGGAAGACGGGGCTCGCGCTCTCGGACATTGATCTGTTTGAGATCAACGAGGCTTTCGCCGTCGTGGCGCTGGCGGCGATCCGGTTGCTGGAACTGGATGCGAAGAGGGTGAACGTCAACGGAGGGGCCGTTGCCTTCGGCCATCCCATTGGCGCCAGCGGCGCGCGCTTGCTCACCACGCTTCTTTATGAGATGAAGCGGCGGCAGGCTCGTCGCGGCCTGGTCACGCTCTGCATCGGCGGCGGGGAGGCCGTCGCTATGGTCGTCGAGCGGTAATCGCTGACGTGTCCGCGTCAGAGCCGGAAGTCCAGACCGAGGTCGTGCGCGTCACTCCTGAGGCACCGGAGCCGGATGCGATTGAACGAGCGGCTGCTGTGCTTCGGCGTGGGGGACTTGTCGCCTTTCCGACGGAGACGGTCTACGGACTTGGCGCCGATGCCCTCAATCCCCAGGCCGTCCGACGCATCTTCGCTGTCAAGGGGCGGCCAGCGGATAATCCGCTCATCATACACGTCGCCGGGACGGAGCAACTTCGCGACGTGGCGCGGGAGATCCCTGAGTCGGCGCGGGTCTTGGCCGAGCACTTTTGGCCTGGTCCGTTGACGCTCGTGCTTCCGCGACATGAGCAGGTGCCTCTGGAAACCACGGGGGGACTGGAGACGGTCGCCGTCCGTATGCCCGATAGCGCGATCGCGCTCGCACTCATCCGAGCCCTGGGGCATCCCATTGCCGCGCCGAGCGCGAATCTCTCCGGGCGCCCGAGTCCGACGGCGGCCGAGCATGTGTTGGAAGACTTGCAGGGGCGCATTGAGCTGATCCTCGATGGTGGCCCGACGCGCATTGGCGTCGAGTCTACGGTCTTGGATCTGACGACCTCGCCACCGACGATTCTGCGTCCCGGCGGGGTCTCTCCTGAGCAGCTTCGACCCTTCCTTGGCGACGTCCGACTCGGGGCCGAGGCCAGGGTCGCGCGCCGCTCGCCCGGCACGCGCTATCGGCATTATCGCCCTCGGGCCGAAGTGGTGCTCATCGAGCGGTGGGAGGAGGCGAAGCATCGGCCACTCCTTGAACGCTTGGGGGCGCGCGCGCATCGCATCGGCTATGTTGGGCGAGATCGCGGGGTCTCGTTCGGGAAGGCGACGGTGCATCTGGTGGAATTGTCCCCCGATCCGCAGGAGTATGCGCGGCGGCTGTTCGCGATCTTTCGGGAGTTGGATCAACAGGGGGTCGAGGTGATCGTGGTCGAGGGGGTCGAAGAGGAGGGCCTGGGAATCGCCGTCATGGATCGGCTCCGTCGGGCGGCCTCGCGCATCGTATAATGCGAATCCGCGCGAGCGAGCCAACGCTCACCGGGGTTGGAGCTTCTAACGGAGCGTTCGGGTCCCTCAATGGTCTCCGAGTCATTGTGGGTCCTGCCAGCGAGCTGGACGGTATGTGGTGAAGCTATGTGGAAGAAGGTGCTCCGCTTCATTCGTCGCGCCCTACAGAGTCGGGCTTCCCCTCGAGAGATCGCGGGCGGGCTGGCGCTTGGCCTGCTCATCAATTTCACGCCGACGCTCGGCTTCCAAATCCCCTTAGCGCTCTCCCTCTCCGCCCTCTTTCGCGTCAATCCGCTGGCCGCGCTGGCCGGCATTCAGATCACCAATCCGCTGACGGCGCCCTTCGTGTATGCACTGACGTATCGAGTCGGGAAATGGCTGCTCGGGCAGAGGGATCGGACCCCGGAGCTTCGGGAGCTTGAGGCCATGGATCTCGTGAGAGCGGGCGCGGCGCTCTGGGTGGGGGGATTAGTGGTGGGGGCGGGGGCGGCGCTCCTGGCCTACGTCGTGACCCTCTGGGGGCTCAGGCGGTGGCGCGCTCGACGCCGACTGCACGAGAGCGAGAGCTTCGCGTGAGGCGTGGCGCGCTCACGTCTTCAGGGCGCGGGTGAGCACGGCGAAGAACGTCGCGATCTCTTCCGGTTGCGTGAAGATGTGTGTGGAGATGCGCAGACGTGGTCCTCCCCCACCCACGCGGATATGGTGCTCAGTCAGCACGCGGCGCACGCGCTCGGCTTCAGCCTCCGGGAATTGAGCCGTCGTCATCGCTCCCCACAGCTCCGGGTGATCCGGCGTGAGCAGTTTCGCCTGCGGCAGATGCTGAAACCCCTCGTAGACGAGGCGGGCCAGTTCTCGCTGTCGCGCGAAGATGCGCTCGGACCCGATCTGGCGATGGAACCGAAGGGCCGCCAACAGGCCCTTGAGCAGCGAGAGGTTGCAGGTCCCCAGATTGCTGAAGCGATAGGCCTTCAGCGCCTTATTGTTCCACTCCCCGCTGGCGATATTGACCCAGAGCCGATCCTGAACTCCCTCGCGCAAATAGAGGACGCCGGTCCCCTTCGGCGCCAGGAGCCATTTATGCGGGCTCGTTGCGTAGAAATCGCAACCGATCTCCCGCAGATTGAGGGAAAGCTGGCCGATGGCATGCGCCCCATCCACGACCGAGAGGATGCCCCGCTCGCGCGCCATGGCGCAGATCTCCTTGGCCGGAAGGACGAGCCCCGTCGTCGTCGTGATGTGGCTGAAGCTGACGACGCGCACCTCGGGCGTGAGCGCGCGATCGAAGAGCTCGAGAATCTGCTCCTTGGACGCAGGAGGAAGCGGCAGCTTCACGTACCGAAGGCGAATGCCGAAACGCGCTTCCTTCTGTTGCCAGCAGCACAGCCCTCCCGGATGCTCTTGATCCGTCGTCACGACGACGTCACCCCGATTGAGATCCAGTCCGTTGCAGACCGTATTCATGGCTTCCGTGGCGTTCCGCACCAGGGCGATCTCATCGCGAGAGACACCGAGGAACTGCGCCAGCTCCTCGCGCACTTCGCGGATGTGGTCATTCTCCGCGTAGCCCCACCACGGATAGTCGGGCTCGTTGAAGGCTTCCGAGGTGAACAGATGCTCGGCGACGGCTCGGATCACCGGGAGCGGGCAGACGCCCAAGGAGCCACAATTGAGATTGATGTGGTTGGGATCGAGCAGGAACTGACGTCGCATCTCGGCCCAGTACCACCGAGGATCGCGCTCGTAGAGGGCGTCCGAGGGAAGTGGCGGGGCTTCCGAGCGCAGCAGATGCACCACTTGCTCGCGTGAGAGGCCGAGCACGGCCGCCGCCATGGCCTGCTGTACGAACTCACGCCGTTTCATGAGAGCCTCCCGTCACGTCGAGGGAGAGGGGTGCGCCGATTCCGAAGCCGCGCGCGAGCGCCGCCGCTCTCGCTCGGCCACAAGCTGATTGGCCAGGAGCAGGCTCTCGAAGGTTCCGGCGTCGGTCCACCAGCCGTCCAGGATATCGTAGGTCAGCTCCCCACGCTCCAGATAGGCATTGTTGACATCGGTGATCTCCAGCTCGCCGCGGGCACTCGGCTTGAGCGTGCGAATGATGTCGAAGACCTTCTCGTCGTAGAAGTAAATCCCGGTGACGGCGTAGGGCGAGCCGGGGACCTTCGGCTTCTCCTCGATGCGAATGATGCGTCCATTCTCGATGACCGGCACGCCGAAGCGCGTGGGATCGGGGACCTCCTTGAGCAGAATTTTCGCGCCCGATCCTTGTTCCAAATACCGCTGGACGTAGGGGGCGATGGATTTCTCGATGATGTTGTCGCCCAGGATGACGCAGAGCAGATGTCCATCGGCGAAGTGCTCGGCCAAGCTGAGCGCCGCCGCGATCCCCCCCTCGCCCTGCTGGTACGTGTAGTGCAGATGCTTCAGTCCGAACTCGGCCCCATTGCCCAGCAGCCGGAGGAAATCCCCAGCATTATTCCCCCCGGTCACGATCATGATGTCGCGAATGCCTGCTTCGACAAGCGTCTCCAGCGGATAGTAGATCATCGGCTTGTTGTACACGGGGAGCAGATGTTTGTTGGTCACCTTCGTCAGCGGATACAATCGCGTCCCCAGTCCGCCCGCCAGGATCACGCCTTTGATCGTTCGCCTCATCGCTCGACCCTCTCCCGACTGGACTGATCGTCGGGGGAGATTGTGACATGATCGGGGGCGGAGGTAAAGGGGGAGGTGAGGACCTTCCGGGCACCGGCCATCATCAAACTTCATGGTCCCATAAGATCTTTTCACTTGACGCTCCGCCGGCGTGCGTGCTATTTTCTGGCCGGTTTTTCGGGGAGGACAACCGAAACTGAGGAGGGTCGGTTATGCGCAAGGTCTGTGCATCGCTCCTCGTGATTCTTCCCCTGTGTCTCTTCATCGTGGTGGGGACCGTCTCGGCGCAAACGGCCACCAGCCGAATCACGGGCACGGTCGTGGATCCGACCGGCGCCGTGATCCAGGGGGCGGTCGTCACGGCCAGAAATGAGGCGACAGGGGTCGAGTATAAGACGACGACGACATCGGCCGGAACGTACGCGTTGGAGTCGTTGCCGGTCGGCAGTTATACGATCACCGTGGAGTATCCGGGCTTTCGGACCTACGTTGGCACGCGCAACGTGTTGACGATCGGCGCGCCGCTTGTGGTGAACGTGACGCTGGAGGTGGGGCAGCCGACGGAGGTGGTGGAAGTGACCGGAGCGTACGAGCGCATCGAGACGAGCCACGCCATGCTCGGCGGCGTGGTGACGCAGCGGGCCATCGTCGAGCTGCCGCTCAACGGACGCAATCCCTTGAGCCTCATCATCCTGGAGCCCGGACTGGTGCAGCGCACGACGGGGGCTTTGGGCTCAGGGACGCACGTCTTCGGCTCACGCGATCGCGCGCACAACGTGACGATTGATGGCATTGATGCCAACGAGTCCTCAGTGCCGAATCCGCAGAACAACGTCTACCGGCTCAATCCGGACAATGTGCAAGAGTATCGCGTGGTCACGCACAATGCGACGCCGGAGTTCGGACGCAACAGCGGCGCCAACGTCAACATCGTGACGCGCTCGGGCACGAACGAATTTCATGGCGACCTCTTCTGGTTCCACCGCAACACGGTGCTCAATGCCAACGAGTGGTTCAACAACGCCTCGGGCTTAGAGCGGCCGACGCTCCTGCTGCATCAGTTTGGGGCGTCCGGGGGTGGGCCGATCGTCAAGAACAAGACGTTCTTCTTCGTGAGCTGGCAGGGGAACCGGATCAAGCAGACGATGCCGATCGCGCAGTCGTTCGGCGTGCCGCTCGTTTATACGGACACGTTGAAGAAGCAAGGCATCTTCCGCTACTTCGTCCCGGATCCGGCGAACCCCCTCATTCTGGATGGCGTCATCATCACACGGAATTCGCCGCGGTTGGTGGACCCGGTCACCGGGGCGCTGCGGCCCGGTGTGCGCATGTGCGCGACGCCCACGGAATTGGGGTGCATTCGCACCTACAATATCTTCGCGAGCGATCCGGCGGGCCTCGGCCCGGACCCGCTCATGCGGGAGATGCTCGCGAAGTTCCCCTCGCCCAATACGTTCACCGTCGGCGATGGACTGAACACGGCGGGCTTCATCTGGAATCCGCCCTCGCGATTCAAGGGGCCCCACAACCTGTTCCGCATTGATCACAAGTTCGACGAGAACAACAGCATGTTCGGGCGCTTGCTCCTCTCGGATTGGGACACGCGCGAGGGCGATTTCCTGAACGCGCGGCCTTCGATCTTCCCGGGCTTCGCGCCGCTCGGGGAGGTGAGCCGGGAATCGCAAGGGTTGGCCCTCAACTATCGGCGGGTCATCTCCTCGCGGATGGTCAATGAGTTCACGACCGGATTCAGCCGCTTCATGTTCACGTTCCTGCTGCGGGAGGCCAATACGAAGTTCGGCGTGGAACCTCCGCCCTATGGGCAAGAATGCTTCGGCGATGACTCGCTCTCGCTCGTGGACACGCCGTTCTGCAACACGCCGTTCACGCGGCGGGCTGTGAGCACGATCCAGTTCATTGACAATCTGAGCTACGTGCGAGGGGCCCACAGCATCCGCACGGGGATCAACTTCCGGCTCTACCGGCACAACGACAATCGCGGCGTGCCGGGTGGATTCAACATGTGGCCGACGATCATCTTCAGCCAGAGCGTACGCCCGCCGACGAGCAATACGGCGCCGGGTGTGGCGGCTGGATTCCCGGGGGCTCCGGGGATCAATTCGAGCGATAACGTCAATCTGCAGCAGGCGATCGTGGAGTTGATGGGCATCCCCGCTCGCGTGCAACAGGCGTTCATCGCGGACTTCAAGCGCGATCAATACATCTTCGCGCCCTTTGTCGCGGGCACGCGCGTCAAGCAGTACAACTTCTACGCGCAGGACGAATGGCGCATCCGGCGGAACTTCACGATGACCTACGGATTCCGGTGGGAGATCAACCTGCCGCCCAAGGACTGCTGCGATCGCGTCTTCGTGCCGGATCGTCCTGTGGATGGGAGTCAAGGGCCGGTCACCTATGTCCCCTCGGACAAATGGTTCAAGCGCACGAACTGGACGACGATCGCCCCGCGGGTGAGCTTCGCCTGGGATCCGAAGGGGTCCGGCAAGACGGCCATTCGCATGGGGTGGGGCATCGCCTTCGACACGATCTCGACCTTCCAGGTGACGGCCATCTCCGGGATGATTCCGGGCAGCGTCCTGCGGTGCGTCGTGAACGTGCAGGATCCGCCCACGGGGCCGTGCAAGGACATCCCCAACGACGTACGGTTGAGCCAGCTCATGGCCGCGGTGAAGCCGCTGGACCTTGGGCCGCCGACGCAGAAGCCGTCGGAGCTGCTGCGGCTCCCGGAGCGGCCGCTCGGACTGGCGCCGCAGGTCGGAGCTTTCGATCCGAATCTCAAGGTCCCGACCGTGCACGAGTGGAGCTTGACGATCCAGCGCGAGCTGCCCCATGCGTTCGTGGGACAGGTGGGATATATCGGCAAGCGCGGGATGCGCCTCTATCGCGCGTACGACCTGAATCAATTCCGCTATCCGCCGGAGTTCCTGCAGGAGTTCCTGAACGCGCAGAAGAACATCATGATCTGCAAGCTCAATCCGGATGCCTGTCTGGCGGCGCAGGCGGCAGCGGGGATTCCCGCGGCGAGCCGCACGGTGGATAACTTCGCCTACTTCGGTCTGCCGGGACAAGTGCCTCTGCCGCTGCTCAGCCGCTTGCTCAACGCCACATCGCCGACCTCATCGCGGTATCGCGGGGCCTTCGCCACGGACGTGCTCAACGGTGGCGTGGGCGATCTGGCCGTTCGGATTGATCAGCTCTCGGGCGCGGATTGGATTGTCAATCGTGGCTTCCCGGCCAACTACTTCCGGCCCAATGCGCAGTTCGGGCAGATCTTCTATTTCGATTCCGGTGGCAGCTCCAGCTATCACGGCATGATCGTTCAACTGCAGCGTCGGTATGAGAAGGGGCTGACGTTCGGACTCGCGTATACGCTCTCGAAGTCCATTGACGATATGTCGGTGGATCCGGTGGCGGCGACGTCCGGCGGGGGATTGAGCACGACCAATTCCCGCACGCCCACGGATGTGCGCAACTTCAAGCTGGATCGCGCGCGCTCGGACTTCGACAACCGACACGTGCTCGTCGTCAACTGGCTCTATGACATGCCGTTTGGTCGCGGGCAACGGTGGGGGAGCAATTGGCCGGGCGTGTTGCAGCACGTGCTGGGTGGCTGGACCATCACGGGCATCTACATCTATCAGAGCGGCGAGCCGTATACGCTCAACTCCGGCGTGCGCACCGTGCACCAGACCAAACAATCCCGGGCCGAGGTGCGCGGGCCGATGCCCAAGTCGAAGCTGCAATTCGTCCCCGGGATCCCGGGGCCCGTGGTCTTCCATGTCGGCGATCGCATCGTGGATCCGGCCAGCCCCTTCTTCAACTGCCGTCAGGTGATCGGGACCGAGAGCTACTTCTGCATCCCGGCCCCTGGTCGGCATGGGATGGGACGGAACGCGGTGCAAGGGCCCGGTTTCTGGAACATGGACATGGGGCTCATCAAGAAGTTCCAGCTCACCGAGCGCGTGCGGCTCGATTTCCGCACGGAGTTCTTCAACGTCTTCAACCATCCGAACTTTGAGAACCCGCGCAATGCGAGCGTGGGATCGCCGACGATCACCAGCTCGCTCTTTGGGCAGACCTGTTGCGTGACGGCGGCTGTGCCCAGCTCGGCCACGATCATCGCCACAGGTGAGCCCAACCGCGTGGTGCAGTTCGCCTTGAAGCTCAGCTTCTGAACCGGATCGAGGGTGACCGAGGAGGTCCGGCTCGGTCACCCCGTGTTCCCTCACGAGACGCCGGGGTGAGACCGCCCCGGCGTCCGTCTTCCTCCGGGAGTACCCTCGGTTCCACTGAGAACCCTTATCCAAGCCCGCGCGAGCGGGCGACCGAATTCGGCCCGGAGTGAGCGAGAGCAGAGCTCCATTCCTTTCCGCATGCGAGCCCGCGCGAGCGGGCGTTCGAAATTAGCCTAGGGCGAGCGAAGCGAGCCCTAGGAGGAGGCCCCAACAATATTCCCACAAGCCCGCGTGAGCGGGCGGCCCATGCGGAAGGCGGAACGTGACGTCGTCCACACAAACGCCGCGTGCGACCGCGCGGATGGGCTGTCCCGAGGGCTCGCCTGCGGCTCGCCCTAGGCTATATTCGCACGCCTGCTCCGCAGGCTTGATGCGGAAGGCGCCATTATTGAATGGTCTCGCCTCCGGCTCGCTCCGGGCTCCATTACGGACGCCTGCTTCGCGGGCTTTGTTCGGTGGCGGCTCCATCTCCTGGTGGAGGGCGGGAGGGGGAATTCCCCGTCCGTTGAGAAAGGGTTTGACTCGTGGTATCTTCCTACTCGGCATGGATGCGGGAGGGAGCGCGATGATCCGCGTCGGCCCGGCCGGCTGGTCATACGAAGATTGGAAGGGGACGGTGTATCCAGATCCCCAGCCGCGCGGCTTCGATCCGCTCTCGTATGTGGCCGAGTATTTCGATACCCTTGAGATCAACAGCAGCTTCTATCGGCCTCCCACCGAGCGAATGACTCGCAGTTGGGTGCGCCGCGTCGCGCATAACCCCCGGTTCAAGTTCACGGCGAAGCTCTATCAGAAATTCACGCATGAACGGGGGACGGCGAGCGCCGAGGACGAGCGGCTCTTCAAGCGCGGCATGGAGCCCCTTCTGGAGTCGGGGCGATTGGGAGCCGTGCTCGTGCAGTTCCCCTGGTCGTTCAAGAACACGCCCGAGGCGCGCGCGTATCTGCGGGAGCTGCTTCAACGATTCCACGAATATCCGCTCGTGGTCGAAGTGCGTCACAGTTCGTGGAATGTCGAAGAAGTCTACCGGTTTCTGGCCGAGCAGGGCGTGGGATTCTGCAATATTGATCAGCCGATCTTTCAACGCTCCCTCCCGCCGACCTCGCGCGTGACGGCGGCCATCGGATACGTGCGCTTGCACGGGCGGAATTACGAGAACTGGTTCGCCGAGAATGTTGATCCGGGAGCCCGGTATGACTATCTCTATTCGCCCGAGGAGCTGGAGCCGTGGGTCGAGCGGATCCGGCAGATCGGCGAGATCGCGCGCGATGTGTACGTGATCACGAACAATCATGTGCGGGGGAAGGGAGCCGTCAACGCGTTGGAGCTGAGAGCGGCTCTGCAGGGGGAGAAGGTCGCTGTCCCCGAACCACTTCTGGAACACTATCCGCGCCTGCGCGCGGTCGCGCGCGCGTCCGTATGAGGGATCGCGTCACGATTGTGATCGCCTACGAGGCGGACTCCGCGTTCGAGCGGCAGCGGGCGCATCTTCATCGGTTCCTGGGGCCTGTGCCGATTCAGGGGCTGCGGCTCGATCCCGGATTCTCGGGGGCCGCCCTGAACGCACTGCTCGACTCGGTCGCGACGGAGTATTTCCTGCTGCTCCGAGCGGGACCGCTGGTCGAGATCGAGGAGCGATCGCTCGTGCGACTCCTGCAGGTCGCCGAGGAGAGCAGCGCGGGGATCGTCTATGCGGATTATTTCGAAGCGAAGGGGGACGAGTTGCTCGCGCGTTCGGTGAACGATTACCAATTGGGGAGCGTCAGCGAGGAGTTCGATTTCGGCCCGATCCTCCTCTTCTCTCAGGAGATCGTGCGGCGCGCCCTGCGGCGCGAGGGCGTGATCCCCTCGGATCTCCGATGGGCCGGGCTCTATGACCTGCGGCTGAAGGTCGCGACCATCGGCGAGATCGTGCGCGTGCCCGAGTGTCTGGCCATCTGTCGCGGCTCGGACGCCGTCCTCGGCGAGGGAGAGCCCATGGAGGAGATCTTTCGCTACGTGGATCCGCGCAATCGTTCGGCGCAGCAGGAGATGGAGCGCGTCTTCATCGAGCATCTTCGGCGCTTGGGGGCCTATTTGGAGCCGACCTTCGCTCCCCTCCCCTCGCCTGAGGGCGAATATCCCGTATTGGCGAGCATTGTCATCCCCGTGCGCAATCGCGAGCGCACGATCGCCGACGCCGTGCGGAGCGCGCTCTCTCAGCGCACGTCTTTCCCCTACAATGTCATCGTCGTGGACAATCACTCGACGGATCGAACGACGGAGATTCTTCGGCAGTGGGCGAGCACGTCTCCTCAGCTCGTTCACAAGATTCCCGAACGTCGCGATCTGGGGATCGGGGGGTGCTGGAACGAAGCCATCTTCGCTCCGGAGTGTGGCCTGTTCGCCGTGCAGCTCGATTCGGATGATCTCTATGCCGGTGAGGACGCGCTGGAGGCGATCGTGCGGACGTTCTTCGATCCGGAGGCTTTTCGGCGGACGGCGTGGGAGCGGCCGTGTCGCGAGTGGCCGACACCCCGGTATGCCCTGGTCATCGGCGCCTATCGCACGGTGGATTTTCAGCTTCGGGAGATCCCGCCCGGTGTGGTGGACCATCGGGAATGGACGCGCGAGAACGGGCGGAACAATGCTTTGCGCGTGAGGGGCTTGGGCGCACCCCGCGCGTACTATGTCCCGCTGTTGCGTCGCTTCGGATTCCCGAACGTGAGCTATGGTGAGGATTATGCCGTGTGTCTGCGCCTCAGCCGCGAGTACGAGATCGGGCGGCTCTTCGAGCCGATCTATCTGGCCCGCCGATGGGAGGACAACACTGATCGCGCGTTGCCCTGGGAGGTCAAGAATCGGTACGAAGCGTACAAGGATTGGGTGCGCACGGTGGAGATTCGAGCGCGGCAGCGGCGAAATCGCCGGACGCGCGATCTCTGCGCGGAGGAAGGGTGATGATCGTGATTGATGGGCATTCGCTCACGCTGGCTCAACTGGAAGCCGTCGCCGTCGGGCGCGAACCTGTGGGCATCGCGCCGGAGGCCTGGACGCGCATGGAGGCGTCGCGCCGCGTGGTCGAGGAGATCCTGCGCAGCGGGCGTGTGGTCTATGGCGTGAACACGGGGTTCGGGAAGTTGAGCGCGGTGACGATCCCGCTCCAGGCGACGCGAGAGCTGCAGGTGAACCTCGTGCGCAGCCATGCGGCGGGCGTCGGCGAGCCGCTCAGCGAGGCCGAGACGCGGGCGATGATGCTGGCGCGGGCCAACGTCCTGGCCAAGGGATATTCGGGCGTGCGGCCGATCCTGGTCGAGACCCTGGTGCGGATGCTGAACGCGGGGATTCATCCCGTCGTCCCCTCGCGGGGGTCGGTCGGCGCCAGCGGTGATTTGGCCCCTCTGGCGCATCTGGCCCTGGCGATGATCGGCGAGGGAGAGGTCATCTATCGTGGGGAACGTCGAGCAGCTCGCGAGGCGCTCGCCGAGGCCGGGATCGCGCCGCTTCAGTTGGAGGCGAAGGAGGGGATCGCGCTGCTCAACGGCACGCAGGCGATGGTGGCCGTGGGCGCGCTCTGCCTGCAACGGGCCAAGCGCGTGGCCGACGTCGCCGACGTCGCTGGCGCCATGTCCCTGGAAGCATTGCATGGGACGAACGCGGCTTGCGATCTGCGCCTGCATGCCGTGCGCCCGCATCCCGGGCAACGCGAGGTCGCCGAGCACGTTCTCCGTCTCACCGAGGAGAGCGAGATCATGCTCTCGCACAAAGAGTGCCCGCGCCTGCAGGACGCCTACAGTTTGCGCTGTATGCCCCAGGTGCACGGCGCCGTGCGCGACGTCATCCGTCATGTGGAGAACGTCCTGAGCATTGAGCTCAACAGCGCGACGGATAATCCGCTTGTCTTCGCGGAGACGGGGGAGGTGCTCCTTGGAGGGAACTTTCACGGCGAGATCCTCGCGCTCGCTTTCGATTACCTGGCCATGGCGCTCGCCGAATTGGGGGCGATCTCCGAGCGTCGGATCGAGCGGCTCGTGAATCCCGATCTGAGCGAGCTGCCGCCGTTTCTGACGACGAATCCGGGCATGTGTTCGGGAATGATGCTCCTGCAGATCGTCGCCGTCTCGCTTGTCGGGGAGAACAAAGTCCTCGCGCATCCGGCCTCGGTGGATTCGCTGCCGACATCGGGGAACAAAGAGGATCATGTCAGCATGGGGATGACGGCCGCGCTGAAGCTCCGGCGTGTGCTCGAGAACGTCGAATACATCCTGGCCATCGAGTTGCTCTGCGCCGCTCAGGGGCTCGATTATTTAGCGCCCTTGCGACCGGGGCGCGGCGTGCGCCTGGCGCACGAGCGCCTTCGCGCGCTGGTCCCCACGTTGACCGAAGATCGCGTCCTGGCGCCCGATATCGAACGCGTGCGCGCGCATCTTCTGGAGTTCGCCGACCTGGTGCGGTGACGCTCTCCTTGGCGATGTCCGCCTCCTGGCGGCTCGCCTCTGTCACTCCCGCAGTGAGGATGAGAGCGCCGAGTCCTTTGCTTGAAGCGCAGGGAGAGGGCTCTTATCATATATAGCTCGCGCGCGAGGACTCCGGCGGGGTTCTCAAAACGCGCAGGATCGCGTGTGAGACATCGGACCTTGGTAGAGGGAGCGGTGAGGGAGCCACAACGGCAAAGGAGGGACGTTCGATGTGGGATGCGATCAAGGAAACGGTGCTCATGAATGTCATCTCTGTGCTGATCGCAGTGGGCTCGTTGAGCTTGGCGATTTGGACCGTGGTGAGCGATCGCTTCAAGGGGGGCATTGATGACCTTTTCCTTGTGTTGGCGGGCGCGCTCTTGGCGCTGCTCTTCTCGATCCAGCCGATCCTGATGCTCAAGCGCAGTGGGATGCTCGAGCGACTTCGCGCCCGCGTCAAGCGTCCGGCCACTCAAGCGTCTCCCTCCGTAATGGAGGAGAAGGTCACGGTCGAATGACTTCTCCAGCGAGGCGCATGCCTGAGGTGAGGGACATCGAGCTTTCGCTTTCGGGCGAGCAGCAGGCGAATCTGCTCCCGATGAATCTCTCGGTCGGCCTTCTGGCGACTGCCTCCCTCTGGCACCGGGAGCTGGTTCGCTTCTATCGCCAGCGGAGTCGCGTCCTGGGTGTCATCGGATCGCCGCTCGTCTTCTGGTGGTTGGTGGGGTCCGGGCTGGGCGATTCGTTCCGCGCCGGCGATCATGGTGCGGGGTATCTGCAATACTTCTTCCCCGGCACGATGCTCCTCATCGTCATTTTCACCTCGGTCTTCTGCATGATGTCGGTCATCGAGGATCGGCACGCGGGTTTCTTGCAATCGGTCCTGGCCTCGCCCGCGCCACGCGCGGCGCTCGTTCTGGGGAAAGTCCTGGGGGGGACGACGCTCGCCGCCGTGCAGGGGGTGATCCTGCTGCCGCTGGCGCCGCTGGTCGGCATTCCGCTGACACCCGCGCGGGTGCTCGGCTTAGTGGCCTTTCTCTTCCTGCTGGCCTTCGGCCTCACGGCGTTCGGCTTCCTCCTGGCGTGGGTCGTGGACTCGACGCATGGGTTCCATGCCATCGTCAATTTGATCTTCATCCCCATGTGGCTCGTCTCCGGGGCGCTCTTTCCCATGAGTGGGGCTTCGCCCTGGGTGGCGTGGCTCATGCGGGTGAACCCCTTGACCTACGGCACGGCCGGTGTGCAGCGCTTGCTCTTTCTGCACGAGCCGTTGGCGGCACCGAGCTTCTCTCTCGCGCTCGGCATGACGCTGCTGTTCAGTCTCCTGGCGTTCTTGGCGGCGCTCACCGTCGTCCATCGCCGCTCGAAGGGGAGCGGCCTCGTGATTTGATAAGGCGCGTCGGGACGGCGGGGAGGTTCACCAGTGATAGAGCATCACGTAGATCGCGACGCCCGTGATTGAGACGTAGAGCCAGAGCGGGAGCGTCCATCGGGCGATCTGTCGGTGTCGCGAGTATTCCGCGCGCAACGCGCGCAGGAGCGTCAGCAGCACCAGGGGGAGGATGACGAGGGCCAAGACCGTGTGCGAGATCAAGACGGCCAGATACAGGACGCGGATGAATCCGCCTTTGGGAAAGGGCGTCGCGCCGTGAAACGTGTGATAGAGCACATAGGAGAGGAGGAAGAGCGCCGAGCTGGTCACCGCTCCGAGCATGCACGCTCGATGGGCCCGCACGCGCCGCCTTCGGATGAAGCGATACCCGGCGGTCAGAAGAAGCGCGCTCGTCATATTCAGGAGCGCATTCACCGTCGGCCACAAGATGCGCATACACCTCGCCGATGACCTGGAATTATACGCGACCTCGTCGCCCATGCCGAGGGGCCGAGTGTTCTTTCTGAGGTCGGGAGCTGGTGACGCGTTTGACGCCCGCGGACCGTTTCGACTACGCTCTCGGGCGATATGGGAGCGCCGGCCGTTCAGGTCGTCATTCCGACGTACAACGAGCGAGCGAACATCGCGCGACTCATCGCGGAGCTTCGCGCGCACGCGCCTGCGGCAGGCATCGTCGTCGTGGATGATGATTCGCCTGATGGAACGGCCGAGGTCGTGGAGGAGATAGCGGTGACGGACGCGCGCGTGCACGTCTTGCGTCGTCAGGGGCGTCGGAGTTTCGCGCGCTCGGTCGTCGAGGGGATGCTCTGGGCGCTGGCGCGCGGGCCGCAATTCGTGATTCAGATGGATGCGGACCTCTCGCACCATCCGCGCTACATCGGTGATCTGCTGCGCGCCGCGAACGAAGCCGATCTGGTCATTGGTTCGCGATACGTGGGTGGCCGCGTGAGTGTCGTCCATTGGCCCCTCTGGCGCCTGATCTTGAGCATCTTCGCCAACGCGTATGTCCGGGCGATCACGCGCCTGCCGGTGTTCGATACCACCGGCGGCTTCCGCTGTTGGCGCGCGGAAGCGCTTCGAGCCATTGACCTGCCCTCAGTCCGATCCGAGGGGTATGCGTTTCAAATCGAGACCCTGTATCGAGCCCATCGGCGCGGATTCCGCATCGTCGAGGTCCCGATCATCTTCACCGAACGGAATGCCGGGGCCTCCAAGATGAGCACGCGCATCATCGCGGAAGCCGCGATCCGACCCTGGCTCCTCCTCATGGGAGGGGGGTCGCCCAGATCCCGCGCGTGAGCCCATCGCCGAAACGTCACTGATCGGCCGCCACATGCCGCAGCTCCTGAGGCGCCGAGCGCTTTCGTGCAGAATGTGATTCGGCGCCTCTTGTGGCGAAGCGCGCGTGAGCGTCGGCAAACGGCGGCGGAAGAACGCACCACCTTGCATGGTGTTCGGAGAGCCCGTATCATCTTCCCTATTTCTGCAGGGAGAACCGAAAGGCGTGGAGATCAAAGGGCGAGGCGTCTTGATCACGGGAGCGGCCAAGCGCATCGGGCGCGCGATCGCGCTCGCCTTGGCGGAGCGTGGGGCAGACATCGTCATCCACTATCATCGTTCCGAGGATGCGGCGCGCGAGACCGCGCGTGAGATTGAGGCGCGGGGTGTTCGTGCGCTCGCGCTGCAGGCAGATTTGGCGAATGTCCGGGAGATCGAACGATTGATCGAGCGCGCGGCGGATGCTCTCGGCCGCCTCGACATCCTGGTGAACAATGCCTCGGTCTTCTTCCGAACGCCTTTTGGCTCGATCACCGAGGAGCAGTGGGATCTCAATCTCGATGTGAATCTCAAGGCGCCCTTCTTCTGCGCGCAGTATGCCGCGCGCTTCATGCGGGAGCAGGGTGGGGGGAAGATCATCAACATCGCCGATTGGGCGGGATTTCGCCCGTACGCGGGCTACATCCCGTATTGCGTCTCGAAGGCGGGATTGATCGCACTGACGCAAGTCTTGGCGAGGACGTTAGCGCCGACGATCCTGGTCAATGCCGTCGCGCCCGGTCCGGTCCTTCTGCCGGAGGACTATGGCGAGGACGAGATTCGAGCGATCATCGAGGGGACGCCGCTCAAGCGGCTCGGATCGCCCGAGGACGTCGTTCGCGCCGTCCTCTTTCTGATCGAGGGGAGCGATTTCATCACCGGACATACGCTCGTCGTGGACGGGGGCCGGCTCATCGGCCCCTGATCCGGGCGCAACATCGAGGAGGGGAGAGATGTTCAGGGCGACGAAGGAGATCTTCTTCTGCTACGGCCATCGGCTCTTGAACTACGCGGGGAAGTGCCGCAATCTGCACGGGCATAATGCCCGCGCGGAGGTCGAGCTGGCCGCCGAGCGGTTGGACGACCGCCACATGGTCGTGGACTTCGATGAGATCAAGGCGGTCGTGAAATCGTGGATTGATGAGCACATTGATCACAAGATGGTCTTGTGCAAGGACGATCCGTTGTTGCCGATCTTGCGGGAGCATGGCGTCGCCTGCTTCGTGTTGGACACGAATCCGACGGCCGAAGCGCTCGCCAAGCTCATCTTCGACGTGGCGGCCGAGCGGGGCTTCCCCGTCGCGCGGGTGACCGTGTGGGAGACCGAGAGCTCGTTCGCGACGTATGAACCCTCGCGCGGGGAGCGGAGCTGACCCGAGGACGCTTTGAGGGGAGGGGACATGGCGTGGCTGCTGACCGAAACCGATGTGGAACGCGTGCTGACGATGGAGCTGGCGCTGGAGGCCGTTGAGGAAGCCTTTCGCGAGCAAGCGGAGGGGCGGGCCATCAACGAGCCGCGCCGTCGGCTGCGCGTCCCGCGCGGGACCCTGCATCTGATGAGCGCGGCTGTGCTCACGCGAGGCGTCCTGGGATTCAAGGCCTATACGTCCTTTCCCGGGGGCACGCGGTTTCTCATCCTGCTCTACGATGCGGAGACGGGATCGCTCATGGCGCTGATTGAGGCCGATCGGCTCGGACAGATGCGCACGGGAGCGGCCAGTGGTGTCGCGACCCGATATATGGCGCGACCCGATGCGCGGACGCTCGGGATCTTCGGAACCGGGTGGCAGGCGCGCAGCCAAGTGCAGGCCATCTGCGCCGTGAGGCCCATCCGTCGTGTCCTCGCCTATAGTCGCACGCGCGAGCGACGGGAGGCGTTCTGCCGAGAGATGACGGCGGCCTTGGGCATAGACGTCCGCCCGGCGGAGCGGCCCGAAGCGGTCGTCGCCGACGCCGACATCCTCGTCACGGCGACGACGGCGCGCGAACCGGTCTTCGACGGCCGGTGGGTGCCCGAGGGGGTGCACATCAACGCGATCGGCGGGAATGCGCTCCTTCGTCGCGAATTCGACGAGGAGGTGATCCGACGGGCGCGCGCGATCGTCGTGGATTCGAAGGATCAGGCGCGTCTGGAATGCGGGGAGTTCCTGCACGCGATCGAACGCGGACGCCTGGCGTGGGACGCCGTCCATGAGTTGAAGGACGTCGTCGCCGGACGCTACGTGGCTCGCACGCAGCCTGCTGACATCACGCTCTTCAAATCCCTGGGCATCGCCCTGGAGGATGTGGCGGTCGCCGTCCGCGTCTTCGAGCGCGCTCGCCAGGAGGGGCTCGGTCAGCCTGTGCGCTTGTGGGAGTGAGACGCATCGAGATCAGACGTCTCGTTCCTGGGGGTGGATATGGGAGGCGAATACGGGATCATTGACGTGCACGTGCACATCATGCCCTGGCGGATGGTCCGGCCGGAAGCGGCCGCGAGCATGAAGCGCGACGCGCGGCAGTTCGAGGAGCTGATGCACCTCATGGACGATCCTGACCGCTTCATCGCCCTTCTGGATGAGGCGGGCGTCGAGAAGGCCGGGCTCATCAACTACGTGAGCCCGGACATCATGGGCTTCACCGAAGAGGTGAATGAATTCTCGGCCCGCTATGCCCGCCGGTATCCGAACCGATTGATCCCCTTCGGCTCCGTTCATCCCCGATTCTGCAAAGATCCGGCGGGGGAGATGGATCGGCTGGCCGATCTGGGGATTCGCGCGATCAAGCTGCATCCTCCGCATCAGTTGGTCTATCCGAACGAGTACCTGCATGGCCTGAAGGCGCTCGAGGTCATTTACGCGAAGGCCATCGAATACCGCATGCCGGTGATGATCCATACGGGGACATCCATCTTCCCCGGCGCGCGCAACAAATTCGGCGATCCGATGTACGTGGATGACGTGGCCGTGGACTTCCCCGAGTTAACGATCATTCTGGCGCACGGCGGTCGTCCGCTCTGGATGGCGACCTGCGTCTTCCTGCTTCGGAGGCATCGGAATGTCTACATGGACATCTCCAGCATCCCTCCGCAGAACCTGCTCGTGTATTTCCCACAGCTTGAGCGACTGGCCGACAAGACCATGTTCGGATCGGACTGGCCGGGGCCCGGTGTTCCGGGGATCAAAGCGAACGTCGAGGCGTTTCGGCAACTCCCTATCTCGGAGGAGGCGAAGCGGAAGATCCTGCGCGAGACGGCCTTGCGCGTCTTCGGCACATGAACGATCTTCGTCGGCTTCGCAGCGCGTCTCTGCGAATCTCCCCTCGATCGAAAAAAAGCTCCGTTGAAGGCCGGCTTCAACGGAGCGAAGGGGTCTCTATGAACTGTGGCGATGTTGAGGATAGCGAGGAGCGCGACTGCGGGCCATACGGCGATCGCCGTATTTTTCACCGGCGCAAGCCGTATTTTCGGCCCTTCGGTCAAAAACGAACCTCGCGGTTAGGCGGTCGAGCGACTTTTTCGGGAAATTTCTTGACGTCGCGAGGGAGGCTGTACTATAAGGCTAGCCGTGCGATGAGCGGTCGAGGGAAAGGATGACGCGCATGATGGCTCACGGCAGCGAAGGTCTCTGGGAAAAGCTCTCGCGACTCTCCCCTCAGGTTGATCCGACGACCCTGCTGCAGGACCTCAGGCACTTGGATCGAGAGTTCGAACATCTGCCGTCCGATCAGCGACTCCTCTTCTTGGCGGAGATGCTGCGGAAGCGGCAGATCTGTTCCTCGTTTCAAGAATGTCTGGAAGTGGCGACCTTGTGGATGAGTTCGGACCTGTGCGATCGAGCGAACCCGGGGCTCGCGGCGGAACCGATGCGCGCTTCGCCGGCTTCTGTGGGAAGCGGGGGGGCGGTGGCTCCAGCGGCTGCGGGAGTGGCGGCGGAGGATTCGCCCGCGCGGCCGGAGGATGAAGAGCCGCGTGCGAGTGGGGGGAGGGAGGAGTTGATCCGGGAGCTGATTCGCATGATCGTCGCTCAGATTGAGGCCTCCTGCGGATGGAGCGAGCGCGAGCTGGTGAGTGTGGAACGCGATGGCGTCGTTCAGATGCTCGAGCTGCTGCGTCTGTTGCGCGCGGAACCGGAATTCTTCGAGTACGCGATCGAGACGATGCGTGGGCTTCTGGATCGGCTTGAGGCCGAACGGAGGGCGCAGATGCGGGGAATTCGGCAAGAGACGGGCATGGGGCCTCGGGACTGAAGGGGGCGGAGGGCTCTCTCGTCGGAGCGCACCATTTGGCGCCTCACGGGATGATCTCCAGAGGAGCGAGTCCCTCGACGAACTTCCGCTTTCCGATGCCGGGGAAAGCGATCGTGAGCAGGATCTGCGCGCCGCTCTCTTCGCGCGCGAGGATCCGACCGACGCCGTAGAGCGGATGGCGCACGCGCGCGCCTTCGCGGAAGGGTGATGGTTCTCCCCCCTCGCGTGAGGGCCTCTGAGCAGAGGCGCGGGAGCGGAGCGCGGGCATCGCCTCTCGCTCGTGGGAGCGCTGCGTGGCCGACGCGGGCGAAGGGTCGAAAGAGCCGGTGTGCGCCGAGCGATGTGTCGGCGCGCGCTCGGTGAGGGAGAGGTCTCGCAGCAGATCGCGCGGCAGCTCCTTCAGGAAGCGGGAGGGTGTCGTCGGCGCGAGCCGCCCGTGGCGACGTCGCGCGCACGCGTGCGTGAGATAGAGCTGGCGCTGGGCGCGTGTGATGGCCACGTAGAAGAGGCGGCGCTCCTCCTCCAGCTCCTCCCGGTCCTCGCTCGAACGCGCGTGGGGGAAGAGCCCGTCTTCCAGGCCGACGACGAAGACGATGGGGAATTCCAGCCCTTTCGCGCTGTGCATCGTCATCAGCGTGACGGGGGCGGTCGGATCATACTCATCCGCATCGGCGACGAGCATCGCGCGGTCCACGAACTCCGGGAGGCGTTCACCTCGCTCGTCAGCCTCCACAGCGGCGCTGAGCAGCTCCTCCAGGTTCAGGAGTCGGTTCTCGGCATCGAGAGGATCGCTGCTTGAGAGCGTCCGCTCGCGCAGGGCCTGGACATATCCCGTCTCGTACAGGGCCATGCGGAAGACGTCGGCGATGGTCCCCTCGCGCGCGCACGCGCGGAGGCGCTCGATGAGCTGCAGGAAGGCGCGCGCACCCTCCATGGCGCGTTCCGGCAGTCGGCGCTCGATCACGGCCACCTGCAACGCATCCCAGAGCGAGAGCTGCGCCGCGCGCGCCAGCTGCTCGAGCGCCTCGAGAGTCTTCTGTCCGATCCCTCGGGGAGGCACGTTCAGAATGCGTCGCAGGCTCTCATCATCCCACGGATTCAACGCGAGCCGCACGTAGGCCAGAATGTCGCGCACCTCCGCCCGCTTGTAGAAGGAGAAGCCCCCGACCAGACGAAACGGCACTCCGGCTCGGCGGCAGGCTTCCTCGAAGAGTCGCGATTGCGCGTTGGTGCGATAGAGCACGGCGATGCGCGCCTGTGGATCCTGCGCAAGGTGAGCGCGAATGTGCTCCACGACGAACTCCGCTTCATCTTCCGCCGTCTCGGCCGGATAATATCCGACCGGGGGACCGTCCTCGTTCTCCGTCCACAGCACCTTCTCCTTGCGATCCGTATTGTGGCGGATCAGGGCGTTGGCGACGGCGAGAATGGTCTTGGTCGAGCGGTAGTTCCGGTCGAGCGTGATCACACGGGCCTTCGGGAAGTGGCGCTCGAATTCGAGCACGTTCTGCAGATCCGCCCCTCGCCATCGGTAGATGCTCTGATCGGGATCTCCGACGACGCACACGTGCCGTTCTGAATCGGCTTCGCCCGGAGAACCCTCACGCGCGGCGAGCAGAAGCAGCAGCTCGAATTGCAGGCGATTGGTGTCCTGATATTCGTCCACCAAGATGAAGCGAAATTGCGCGCGATACCGAGCGCGCAGCCAGGCTTCCTGCCGGAGCAGGGCGACGGCTTTCACGAGCAGATCATCGAAATCAAGAGCGTTCGCCGCGCGCAGGCGGTGCTCGTACTGCTCAAAGAGGGCGAGCATCAGCGCGCGCTCCAGTGTGGAGGTCCATTCCGGATCCTCTCGCAAGTCGGCCGGGGTGAGCCCTCGACTCTTGGCGCGGCTGATGCGGGCATGGATGGCGCGGGGAGAGAGCTGGTGCTCGTCCAGCCCCAGCTCGCGACTGCACGCGCGGATGAGACGGAGTTGATCCTCCTCGTCGTAGATAGAGAAGTCCGACGTATACCCTTGGCCGAGGCTCTCGATATGGCGCCGCAGCAGGCGTGTGCAGAAGCTATGGAAAGTCCCGATCCACGGGAGGACGGTTGAGGATTCGGACCCGAGCAGGCGCGCGACGCGCTGCCGCATCTCCTCAGCCGCCTTGTTCGTGAACGTGACGGCGAGAATGTGCGAGGCCTCCGCACCGCACCGATCCAGGAGATAGGCGATCTTGTACGTGATGACGCGCGTCTTCCCTGAGCCAGCGCCCGCGAGGACGAGCAGGGGGCCTTCCGTGTAGAGAACGGCCGCACGTTGAGTGGGATTGAGATCGTCCAGATACGTCATCTGGGTTTCTCCCCCAGGTGGAGGGCAGCGATCCCTCCGGTCAGATTGATGTACCGAACGGCTTTGAATCCGGCGTCCTCCATCATCCGCGCCAATTGGCGTTGATCCGGGAAAGCTTGGACGGAATCGCGCAGATAGTCGTACGGGCCGGGCACGCCGGAGATCCACGCCCCGATGCGCGGGAGGAGGTTTCGGAAGTAGAAGAGGAAGACGTGGCGGAAGAGGGGCAGCGAGGGGCGCGAGAACTCGAGGACGGCGGCGACGCCTCCGGGACGGAGCACGCGATGGATCTCCCGAAGTCCTCGGGCGGGCGACTCCAGATTCCGAAGGCCAAAAGCGATGGTCACGGCCGAGAAGAGGTCATCGGGGAAGGGCAGAGAGAGCGCGTCGCCCTCGACCAGCAGGACGCGCGCCCGACGTCGCGCGATCTTTGCCTGCCCGATGCGCAGCATGGGACGGCAGAAGTCCACGCCGATGACGAGCGTCTGTCGGGCCAGCTCCAGTGCGAGATCGCCCGTGCCGCAACAGAGGTCAAGGGCGAGCGCTTCTGGGGCGGAGAGATAAGGGCGAAGCTGGCGGACCGTGAAACGCCGCCAGCGACGATCCACGTTGAGCGAGAGCAGGTGATTGAGGAGATCGTATCGGGGAGCGATGGCCGCGAACATGCGGCGGATGCGCTCCCGATGGCCGCTCGGAGCGCTCGCGGCTTCTCCCCATCGCGCGCGTCCTTCGCCTTGCCCCTCCTCTCTCACGGGAAGTAAAATACCGAGTCGCGGTGGTCTCGGGCAATGGGAGAATCGGGTGAGGGCGATGTCTCCCGCGTGAGGGCGATTCGGATGTGGGTGACGGAGATCTTCCATTCCATTCAGGGGGAGTCCTCGTACGCCGGGCTTCCCTGCACATTCGTGCGTCTGACGGGATGCCACCTCCGATGCGTCTATTGCGACACGACGTATGCCTTTTTCGGCGGGGAGCGCATGAGTGTGGAGGAGGTCCTAGCGCGCGTCGGCGCGTTTTGGGAGGGGGCCGAGGGGATGCGGCTCGTGGAGGTGACAGGCGGAGAGCCCTTATTGCAAAAGGACGTCTATCCCCTCACCGAACGGCTGTGCGATCTCGGCTATACGGTTCTCATGGAGACGAGCGGGAGTCTGCCCATCTGGCACCTGGATCCGCGCGTCATCCGCATCATGGACCTCAAGACACCGGGAAGCGGTCACGCTCACGCGAATCTCTGGGAGAACATCGAGCATCTGCGTCCTCGCGACGAGGTGAAGTTCGTCCTCATGGACCGGCGCGACTTCGAATGGGCATGTGACATCATCCGCCGATATGACCTCACGCGGCGGGCGCATGTGCTCATGTCGCCCGCGCATGGCATCCTCGATCCGAAGACACTCGCCGAATGGATCTTGTGCAGCCGCCTTCCCGTTCGGTTGCAGATTCAACTCCACAAGTACATTTGGGGGCCAGACGCCCGCGGGGTGTGAGGGCATCTCCCTGCATTGAGGCCGAGCGGGAGTTTGATCCTGGCCTCTGCAGATGGGCGAGTGGTACACTTAATGAGCCTGATCCTGAGCGGGAGTGGATCAGGCGCAGGGATCACGAACGGAGGAGCAAGGGCCATGAGACGAATCTTCTCGCTTCTGGTTCTCCTCATCGCGGCCGGCCTCTGGGGGAACTCGCGCGATCTCCGGGCGCAGACGGCAGGGATCGAGGGGGAGATCGTCGTCGTCCAGCCGGATGGATCGCGCGTCCCGGCCGTGAATGCGCTCGTGGAGTTGTATCGGTTGGACGTCAAGGGAAAGTATCAGACGAAGACGGATAAACGAGGGCATTTCGCGCACATCGGTCTCCCCTACGGGCGATATGCCATCATTGTGTCGGGCGAGGGATTGACGCCGTACTACGAGTACAACGTGCGCATCCCCCCTCCGGGGGAGGCGACGCTGCGGCGCACGATCGAGATGGTTCCGGGAGACGGACGACGTCCCACATTGGAGGAGATTCAGCAGGCCGTCGCGCGTTCCGGACAAGCGGGAGCGGCCGCCCCTCAGATGACCGAAGCGGAGCGGAAGCGATTGGAGGAGCAGGCGCGACAGGTCGAGGAGCAGCGCAAGCGCGCGGCCAAGGACGAGGAGATGATTCGACAGTTCAACGCGGCCAATGAGCTGGCGCGTGCGGGGAAGTATGAGGAGGCGATCCCGCTCTACAAATCGGCCCTGGAAACGAGCCCGGATCATCCCCAGCTCTATGTGGTGATGATCCGTATGGCCGAGGCTTATCATAATCTCGGCGTGGAGCGCTTCAATAATCGGGATCGAGAGGCGGCCAAGGAGGCGTTCAATCTCGCCATCGAGACGGCGCGCAAGGCGATCTCGATGATCCCGCCCGATAAACCGGAGCAGAAGCCCGAGTATCAGGGCGTGCTCTGCCGCTCGCTGGCGGTCGTCGCGACGTATCTGGACTCCTCGAAGCTGCCCGAAGCGATCGCGGCGCATGAGGAGCTGATGGCCATGCAGGCGACGCCAGCCGATCGCGCGCGCACGCAGGCGCAGATCGCCAAGATCTATCTCGATACGGCGCGATCGGAGGAAGCGGTCGCCGCGTACCGAAAGGCTTTGGAGATTGATCCGAACAATCTCGATGCGCTCTTCGGTCTGGGGAATGCGCTCGCGCAATCGCCCGATCCCGCGAAATATCCGGAGGCGTTGGCCATCCTCAAGGACTTCGTCGAGAAGGCGAAGCGGGACCCGCAGCGCGCCAATCAGGTGCAGCAAGCTCAGGAGATGATCGCGGCCTTCTCGCAGTTTCTGGAGGAGCAAAAGCAAGGGAAGGGCCAGCCGCGGAGGCGACCCTGAACTGCGCCGATGATGCCCCCTTGTGGGAACCCTTTCTCCTGCGGGGCGTGTCAGAATAGGGAGGACGGGATGAATCGCGAACGAGGATTCTCGCTCATCGAGCTTTTGATCGTCATCGCGATCATCGGCATCATCCTGGCCATTGCGATCCCGCGGTTCACGCGCGTGCGCATCCCGGCGAATGAGACGGCGGCTATCGCCAATCTCCGGGCGTACAATCAGGCGCAGCTCTCCTTCTCGATCTCGCACAATAATCTCTACGGCGATCCGGCCGACCTGCTCGCCAGCGGGGACATCACCGAGAGTCTGGCGGAGCTGTTCGGGGCGAAGGGCGCGCCCGTCGCCCGATCCGGGTATGAGGGGAGCGCGGCCGACACCGGTGATGCGCCGAACGGCCTGGGGACTGGATACGCGGCCGAATTACATCCGACGGCTCCGGGGTCAACCGGAACGCGGTACTTCGGCACGGATCAAAGCGGCACCATCTACGAATCCTCGACGGCCGCGTTCTCGGCGAGCAATGGCGTTCTCTCCAAGCCTGGGGACGCGCGTCCCGTGCAATGAGGCCGGAGCGATGCCCCTCGCCATGGGACCGGGCCCGTGGCGGCCGCGCACGCGTCAGCGTCATTGAAGAACGCGCGCCTTTGTTCTGTGATGTGGTGTGGCGATGATCGCGGCGCATCGTCGGTCGCCATTTCGTCGGCGCTGGCTGTGACCGGTTCTTCCTCATTCGGACGCCTCATTGCCATCGCCTTCACGGCCGCTTGTGAGCTCCTTCGAGAGCGCGTCCTTCGCGTGCTCATCCTCTTCGCCCTGCTTCTGATCGTCATGACCCTTCTGCTCGGCGAAGTGTCCGTCGGTCAAGAGCGTCGGATCGTGCTCGACGTGGGATTGGGAGCAATTCGCGCGCTGGGGACCGTGATGGCGATCCTCATGGGGGTTCGGCTCCTGGAGCGGGAGATCGAGCGTCGTACGATCGCCGTCCTCTTGACCAAACCCGTGCGGCGATGGGAGGTGATCGTCGGGAAATTCTGCGGGTGCGCCGTCGTCCTATTGGTCAGCGTGGGGATCATGACCGCGGGGCTCGTGGCGATCCTCGCTCTGGTGACGTCGGCGTGGACGACGGAGCTGCTGCTTCTGCTTCCGGTCGTCTTCCTCTTCTGGCTGCAATTCCTGCTCGCGGCGGCCCTCGCCATCGCCTTCTCGACGTTCTCGACGCCCACGCTCTCGGTGATCTTCGCCCTCAGCATCGTGCTCATCGGGCACGCGAGCCGGGAATTCCTCTATTGGGCAGAGACGGTGCGATCGCCGGCCCTGGCGTCCCTCAGTCGAGCGCTCTACTACGGACTGCCGAACCTGCAGCATTTGAATTTCACAGCGGCCGTCGTTCACCGGCAGGAGATCGCTTGGTCGGCGATCGGGATGGCGTCGGCCTATGCGACGTTGTATCTGGCGGTGGTCCTCCTGCTGGCAGCGATCCTCTTCCATCGGCGAGAGTTCCCATGACGGGCCGATCGGTGATCGTCGGGATTGTCCTCATCCTCGGGGGCGCAGGGGTCGTCGTGGCGCACCGGCACTTGGACGCGCGCGTTCAGGCATCTCCGCAAGAGGGCGAGGTCATTTGGCTTCCCTCGGCGGAGGCGCTCAGGCGGTGGAGTTTCGGATTCGAGGGGCTCTTGGCCGATCTCTATTGGCTCCGCACGGTGCAATACTATGGGCAGCGCGCCTTTCGGCCCGGGGCGCGGTTCGAGCATCTGGAGCATTTGCTCACGCTCGTGACGACCTTGGATCCGCAGTTCATCGCCGCCTATCGCTTCGGGGCGATCTTCTTGGCGCTGCCGCCTCCGCGAGGGGCGGGACGACCGGATCGCGCGCTGGCGCTCTTGGATCGAGGGATAGCGGCCAATCCCGGAGAATGGCGGCTCTTGCTCGACAAGGGGTTCGTCTTCCTATGGGACTTGCGCGATTACGCGAGCGCGGCGGAGGTCTTCCTGCGGGTGAGTCGGCATCCGCAAGCGCCCGCCTGGACGAAAGACCTGGCGGCGGCCGTCTACGCGCGAGCTGGACGCCGCGAGATCGCGCGGCGCATTTGGCAGGATCGGCTCGAGCATGGCGAGAGCGAGCAGGTGCGCGAGAACGCGCGGTATCAACTTCTCTGTTTGCAAGCCGAGGAGGAGCTGGAGCGGTTGCACACTCTTGTGCGAGCTTTCCAGCGCGCGCGCGGACGGTGGCCCGCCTCCTGGCCGGAGATGATCGCTGAGGGGCTCCTGGGACATCTGCCGCGCGATCCCATGGGGCATCTGTATGAGTTGGATCCACGGACGGGAGCGGTGCGCCTCTCGCCGCAGTCCCCCCTCATCCTCCCACGATTGTGAACGCTATGTCCGCGGTCATCGCCGTCGAGAATCTGACGAAGGATTATGCGAGCGGATGGCTCCGTCGCCGATCCTATCGAGCCGTGGACCATCTGACGCTGGAGGTGCGTGAGGGGGAGATCTTCGGCCTTTTGGGGCCGAACGGCGCGGGGAAGACGACGACGGTCAAGCTGCTGCTGCATCTCATCCGACCGACGGCTGGGAGAGTGCGCCTCTTCGGTCGCTCGCCGGAGGAGCCGGCGGTGCGCGCGCAGCTCGGATTCTTGCCGGAGCATCCCTCTTTCCCCGAGGCTTTGACCGGGCGTGAGCTGTTGGACTATTTCGGTCGGCTCTTCGGGCTCTCGCGCACGGATCGGGCAGCGCGCATCGCTGCCGTGTTGCATCAGGTGGGGATCCCCACGGCGGTCGCCGACCGACTGATGCGACAGCTCTCGCGCGGGGAGTTGACCCGTATCGGCTTGGCGCAAGCCCTGCTCCATGACCCGAAGCTTCTCATCCTGGACGATCCAATGGGAGGGCTTGATCCCGAAGGGCGTCGCCAGGTGCGCGATCTGCTGCTTCGCCTGCGCGAAGAAGGGAAGACCATCTTCTTGAGCACGGCGGTGGTGGCTGAGGCCGAAGCCATCTGCGATCGCGTGGCGCTGCTGCATCGCGGTCGGCTGCGCGCTTGTGGTTCCCCCATCGCACTGGCGGCTTCCGGTGAAGGTGGGATGGTGGAGATCCTCGCGCGGGATCTGGACGCGCGCGCGTGTGCATCGCTTCGCGCTCGCGGATGTGCGGTTCACGCGGATCGCGCTCTGGTGCGGATTCAGGCGCCTACATCGGCGGATGTCGGGGAGTGGGTGGACGTGATTCAGCAGCTCGGCGGGAGGGTGATCGCGGTGAGTCCGTTGCGGAGTCCGCTGGAGCGCTTTTTCGCGAACACGCTCACCGCCTCAGAGACGCCTGAGGGGTGAGGAGATCATCCAGGGCCTGAAGGTACGCCGGCGGCAGTTGCGCGCGGAGCCACGAGCGCTCGACGAGGTAGTACGTGCGCATTCCCTCTGTGTCCTCAGAGGCTCGGTACAACAGCAGCACGTGTGCGATGGAGCGAAAGAGCTTCCTCGGATCGTGTTCCGCCTCGGGCTGCGAGTCCCATTGGCACTTGAACGCTTCGTATGCCGCGCGCGCTGCCTTTGCCATCTCGGCGAAGTGGGCGGCATATCGGAGCAGGGACGCGCGACGAAAGACGCCCCCCTCATACGCGAAGACCTGCGCCGGATAGAGGACGGCATCTTCCGGGCTCAAGGGCCCCACATATTCGGCGTAGAGCACAATCTCCATGATCCGGTCACCGTCGAGGTCGCGCAGCTCGGGCGCGCCTTCCCAGGCGGCGAAGAGCTGGCGGAGGTATCGTCCCTGCTTGGTCAAGATCGTCAGGCCCTGAGCCTGGCCCGGCGATTCCGCAGGCTTTCGCGAGCGAATGATGATCTCCGCTCGGCCATCATGGGTGATGTCCTCCAGCGTCACCGTCGTCTCCGGTGGGAAGAGTCGGGACTCACTCTCCTGACTCTCATTGGTGATCTCCGTGGGCATCCAGGTCCGCGATTCGGGATCGAAGTCGAAGAAGCGGAGGCGCACGCCGCCTTCCGCGTTCGCGTCGCGCGGCATGGCGCGCAGGACGACGAGGTATTCGAGGTCCGGATCCTCATCCACATTTCCGACCAGCGCGGTGACGAGGGTCCACCCCTCTTCTCTCGCGGGAGGCGGAGGGGGAAGCTGAGGAGCCTTCAAGACGTGCGGTTCGCTCCACAGGATCACCGACAGTAGGAGGCCGAGACCTGGTGACTTCATCCCGTTCTCCCTGTGTGTGAGCGGCTATCGCACGATGCCTTCGAGCGGGCTGCTCGCGCTCGCGTAGAGGCGCTTGGGAATGCGTCCGGCGAGGAAGGCCTTCCGGCCGGCTTCGATGCCGAGCTTCATCGCCTCGGCCATGAGCGGAGGGTCCTTCGCCATAGCGATCGCCGTGTTCATCAAGACGCCGTCATATCCCATCTCCATCGCGATCACCGCATCGGAGGCTGTGCCCACGCCCGCGTCCACGATCAGTGGAACCGAGGTGATCTGCTCGCGGAGAATGCGCAGGTTCGTGTAGTTCTGAATGCCGAGGCCGGAGCCGATAGGAGCTGCCAGCGGCATGACGGCGGCCACGCCAAGGTCCACCAGCTTCTTCGCGACGACGAGATCGTCGTTGACGTAGGGGAGGACGATGAATCCCTCTTTGACCAACTGTCGGGCTGCCTTGATCGTCTCCTCGACATCGGGGAAGAGCGTCAGCTCATCGCCGATGACTTCGAGCTTGAGCCAGGGCGTGCCGAGCGCCTCGCGCGCCAGATGCGCCGTGCGGATCGCCTCTTCCGCCGTACGGCAGCCCGCCGTGTTCGGCAGAAGCAGGTATCGGCTCGTATCAATGTAGTCGAGCAGGGAAGGCTCCCGCCGATCCAGGTTCACGCGACGCACGGCAACGGTGACGATCTCCGCCCCGCTGCGCCGGTGCGCTTCCACCATGATCTCCGGCGAGGGATACTTCCCCGTCCCGACGATCAATCGCGAGCGAAATTCACGACCGGCGATGACCAGCTTGTCGTCGTCCATAGGCCACTATTGTACTGCGTCTCTTCAGAAGACGAAAGCCGCGCGCTCAGCGAACGGCCTTCGAGAAGCTGCCTTCTGCGAGCGCTGGCCTCCTGAGCGGATCGCCGAGCGCCTTCCGGAAACCTGGAGATTTCCAGATTTTCGGATGAAATCTCCAGATTTTCGGAAGTTCGCGAAGATGGGCGCCGGATCGTCATGAAGCTAACGGCTTCGTCTCTCTGGAGTTATCGAAAATCTCGCATCGCGGCACGATTTTTGCGTAGAAAACGACGGAGCATGCATGAGTGGCTGAACAGGAGTGATGCCGACCCGGATGACTGTCTGGGGAGGCGGCCTTCTGACGAGCAGCCGGGGCTGGAGATCGGGGGCCTCCTCCACAGTCGCTCCGGAGAGGGCCGATTTTTCCGCTCGCGAGGGTTGGGGTCTCGCGAGACATCTCGCTATTGGGAGGGAGACAATGCGTGACCGTTGGAGTCAGCGACATCTGGTGAGGTGGTTTGCGATTCCCCTGTTGATTCTGGTCGGGATCGGTCTGGCGCGAGCGCAGACGGAGACCGGGCAGATCGTCGGTGTCGTCATGGACCCCAATGGGGCGGTGATTCCTGGGGCGACCGTGACGGTGCGGTCGGTCGTGACAGGCGCGGAGCGTCGGACGACGACGGACCAGATGGGGAATTATGTGGTGACCAATCTGCTTCCGGCTGTCTATGAGGTGACGGTCGAGGCTCCGGGGTTTGCTCCGGCCAAACGGCGCGTGCAGGTGACCGTGGGGTCGCGCGTGGCCTTGGACTTCACGTTGGAGGTCGGGCGGCCCGTGGAGGAGATCGAGGTCGTTGCTGAGGCCGGAACCTTGGTGAACACGGAGACGCAGACGATCGCTCAGGTCATTGATTCGCGGAAGATCGTCGAGCTGCCCACGCTCACGCGCAATCCGTATGCGCTGGTGGTGACGGCGGGGAACGTCTCGCCGGCCGATCCGACCGGGCGCGGTGTGGGCGTGGCGATCAATGGGCAGCGGGCGGCCGGCACCAACGTCTTGCTCGATGGCGCGGCGAACAACGATGAGTTCGTCGCCGCCGTGGGACAGAGCATCCCGCTCGATGCCGTGCAGGAGTTCAGCGTGATCACGAACAACTTCACGGCCGAGTACGGGCGAGCTTCGGCCGGGATCGTGAATGTGGCCACGAAGTCCGGGACGAACGAGTTTCATGGGACCGTCTACGAGTTCAATCGCGTCTCGGCCGCGGCATCCAATAGTTTCCAAAACAATGCCAATGGGATCGAGAAGCCCGTCTTCACGCGCAATCAGTTCGGATACTCGATCGGCGGGCCGGTGAAGAAGGACAAACTCTTCTTCTTCCAGAGCACCGAGTGGATTCGGGTGCGGAGTACGGCGACGCGGTTCGTCCTGGTGCCGACGGAGCAGTTCATCGGGGCGGCCGCTCCCGCGACGCGCAATTTCTTCCAGCGCTATGGGACGTTGAAGCCGGGGCTGGTGCGACTGGCGACCATCACACGGCAGGACCTCATCGCGGCCGGAGCCGATCCGTGCGCGCCGGGATCGGTGTGCGATCGAACGCTCGGCCCGACGTTCCCGATCTTCTATCGCGTCAGCTACAATCGTCCGTCGAATTCCGGCGGGGGCGATCCGCAGAACACCACCGATCTGATCGGACGCGTGGATTGGAACATCAGCGATCGCACCCAGTTCTATGCCCGCTATGCGCTGGAGAAGGGGGAGCTGTTCAAGGGCGTTGTCAGCGATAGCCCCTACCAGGGATTCGATACGGGGCAGGAGACGACCAACAACAGCATCCTGCTCTCGCTCACGCACACGTGGAGTCCGCGGCTGATCACGCAGTCCAAGCTCGTCTACAATCGGTTGAACACGGTGCAGCCGTTGGCTGAGCAGCCCTCCAGTCCCACGCTCTTCTTCCGCACGGTCACGACGCGATTCCTGGGGACGCTGGCGGCCCTGCCCGGTTATTTGCCCTTCAATCCCGGGTCGGGCATTCCTTTCGGCGGGCCGCAGAATTACGCGCAGGCCTATCAGGACGTGAGCTACGTCGCGGGCGCGCATCAGTTCCGCTTCGGCGGCTCCTACGTCTACATCCAGGACAATCGCACGTTCGGGGCGTACCAGAACCCCTCGGCGACCTTGGGCGCGACGATCCAGCAAGCGATGGATAACTTCCTGCGGGGCGAGCTGCGGCAATTCGCCTCGGCGATTGATCCGCAAGGGAAGTTCCCCTGCCGGAATCCGGCGCAACCGGATCCGACCTGCATCGTGACGTTGCCCGTGCGACAGCCGAATTTCAGCCGCAGCAATCGCTACCACGAATTCGCCGTCTATTTCCAGGATTCGTGGCGGACGACGCGGCGGCTCACGCTCAATCTGGGAATGCGCTGGGAGTACTTCGGCGTCCAGCACAACAAGGATCCGCGCCTGGATTCCAACTACTACGACGGCGGCGGGGGGAACATCTTCCAGCGGATCCGCAATGGCGACGTGGCCATCGTCCCCCTCAGTCCCATCAAGGGGCTGTGGAAGAAGGATTGGAACAACTTCGCGCCGCGCCTCGGGTTCGCCTGGGATCTGTTCGGGGATGGGAAGACGAGCCTGCGGGGGGGATATGGGATCGGCTATGAGCGGAACTTCGGGAACGTGACGTTCAACGTCATCCAGAATCCGCCCAATTATGCCGTGATCGCGCTCATCGCGGGCGTGGACGTCCCCTCGATTCCGATTCCCACCGACGTCGCCGGGCCGCTGGCCGGCACGACCGGCACGAAGGCGCTGCCGCCGGTGAGCTTGCGCAACGTGGACGCCAATATCCGCACGGCGTTCGCGCATCTGTGGAGCCTGACCTTCGAGCGTGAGGTCGTGCGCAATCTCGTCTTCGCCCTGGAATATTCGGGCTCCAAGGGGGTGGACCTGTACTCGCTCGAGAACCCCAATCGCGCGGGGGCGGGCAACGTCTATCTCGGCGATCCGTGCCAGGCGGGCAATCCCTTGAGCTGCAACACGCGCCTGCGCCAGACGCAGTACACGTTCCTGAATCGGCGCGGCAACAACGCCTTCTCCAATCACAATGCCCTGAACGTGCGCGTGACGGGCAACAACGTCGCCGGATCGGGCTTGACCTTCGTGGCCAACTACACGTGGGGGCACACGATTGATAATCTCAGCTCGACCTTCAGCGAGTCGGCCAACAACTTCAATCTCGGATTGCTCGATCCGTTCGATCCCCGGCTGGATCGCGGGAATGCCGATTTCGACGTCCGCCACCGCTTTGTGATCAGCGGGATTTGGGACATTCCGTTCGCCCGCAATCTGCAAGGCGTGGCGCGGCGCGTCCTGCACGGGTGGACGATCGCTCCGATCTTCTCCGCGAGCACGGGGACGCCGTTCACCGTGTTCGACTGCACGAACGCGTTCTTCGAGGTCTGCCCGCGCATGTTCGCGACCGGACCGGTCTCCCGGACCGGACCCGACAATCCACCGGCGGATCCGACGACGCCCGGCACGTTCACCTATCTGAACTTGGCCGGTCGGTTCGATAGCAGATACGTTCATCCGATCACGGGCACGTCGGAGTTCGGTCCGTATCCGGCGAGCATGACGGGACGGAACCTCTTCCGCGGCCCCGGCTCTTGGGTCCTCGATGTGGGGATCTACAAGACGACGGCCATCACCGAGCGGTTCAGCCTGCAATTCCGCGCCGAGTTGTATAACGCCTTCAATCACGCGAATGCGTTCGTGCTCGGCAGCGAGGCGGACGTCTCTTCGACCGAGACGATCCGAACGCAGAAGGATGGCCGCCGGAACGTGCAGTTCGCCGTGAAGCTCATCTTCTGATGAGCGTGGGGCCTTCGGGGCTTCGTCGCCCGGAGGCCCTTCTCCGCTCATGGCTCCGGAGGAAGGGCGAGCCCTCACCGGTCGTCCGCCAGGCGCTGGTACCAGACGATGTGATCCCCGTCCTTTGGGCGATCCGAATAGATGGTCGTCGAATAGCCGATGGATCGCAGGCGCGTCACCGGGAGCTCCGGCAGGGCGTTGTTCGAGAGCAAGAATCCGCCCGGTCGCAGCATCTGCTCGATGTTTTTCATCGCCAGGCTCTGTTCGACGGTGTCATAGTAGACGAAGACATTCGTCGCGATGATGAGGTCGAACCGCTGACGAGCGGGGAGCTCCACGTGTTGAAGCACGATATTGGCGTTCACAGGGATCACGCTCCGGACGACGTCCGGACGAACGCGAATGGCGCGCCGCCGGAGTGAGGCGAGTTCGGGGGGGACGCGAGCCGGCGTCGTGGGTGTTCCGATCGCCGTCCCGAAGCGTTCCCAGAACGAGCGGGCCTCCGGTCTCCAGGGGATATCGGGGTCCAGGGTGAGGTGAATCGTGTATCCCAGGCCGCGGTGCGCTCGTTGCCGAGCCCGCAGCAGGTGTTCAATGACGCGCTCGCTCAGATCGAGCGCATACACGCGAAGTGCCGAGGCGTCGGCCAGCTCCAGGCGGCGCAGCACATCCACGAGGGCGAAGGGCTGAAGCGTTTGGAGGGGGTAGAAGTCGAACCCCTCCTGTTTGTCCGTGAAGTCCAATCCTGGTCCGATGATGGCGACCGTGCGCACGCTCCGCGCGGGGATGTGGCCTCGCGCATGAAGGGCCCTCAAGGCCTCCTCGAGGGCGAAGTTCGGCCACAACGATGTATCCAGCGAGAGTCCGCGCGTGCGATAGAGGGTCGAGCGCAGGAGGAACTCCTCGGCCGGGGTCGCGGTCCGCTCGGCCTCCTGCGCGGCGTGCGCGAGCGCGCGTTGTTCCCAGAGCGCGCGTGCCAATAGCAGCAGCACGTGGGCGCGCAGGCGAGGGCGATCGGTCGCCGAACGCGGATCGTAGCCCTCTCGCCGAAGGAGCTGCTGGAGAAAGAGGAGTCGCTCGTTTCCCCCCGGCGCGGCGAGTGCCCTCAGCAGGTCCTCCAGGCGCCCCCGCAGGAGCTGACTCACACGCTCGGAGAGCTCCTGTTCCGTCATCGCGCGATGGGCGAGCGCCTCTACATCTTTGGCCGTCACGCGGGGACGGCGCGTGAAGGAGGTCCCGAAGAGGAGGAAATTGATCAAGGAGTCTTCCTCGCCGCGCACGAGGCGCGCGCGAATCCGCGCGTCGTGGCGTCGGGCCCACTCGGCCCACTCGGTAGCGAACGTCGGCCCATCTAGAACGGAAGCCAGCTCTTCGGGCGCATTCGTTCGCAGGGCGCGAAGCACCGACGCCGCCTCTTCGGCCGAGAGAGTGACGATCAGGGGAGACGTCCTCGCGCGCCCGCGTTGGAGCTCGGCGGGCGCCGGGGGCAGAAGTAGGAGCAGCGCGCCGAGGAGCCCTCGTCTCGCGCGATGCGAGAGCAGCCATCGCCGTGTGCCGGGATCGCTCATCTTCGCTGAGCTTAGAGATCGCCGCGGAAGAAGTCAAGCGGGCCGTTGTTCGGACCCCCGTGGTTCGTTTACAATTCGTCCTCTCAAGCGCGATGCGGGATCTCACGCAAACGGAGGGGGGCGCGTTGAAGAAAGTCGCGATCATCGTGTCCAACGGCAGCTTCAACAATCTCTTTCAGGTGAGCACGCTCATTCGCGCGCTGACGGCCTCGTTGGAGACA
>JBEPZV010000020.1:780-42399 GCA_041640655.1 bacterium | reverse complement strand
TTCCCCGTGCTGTCGCTGTCGCTGCAACTGATGCTCACCAAATCCCACCCGCTCACCGCACCCTCCGTGCTCGCGTACGTCCCCGGCACCACCTCCGCCGTCAACGTCCCCCCATCCACACTGATCGTCCCACTGGGCGTCCCCGTGAACGTGAACGTCGCCGTCCCCCCCACCATCTCCTTCCGCACAACCAACGTCGCCCGCTTCACATTCCGAAACGTGCACGTGATCACCTCCCCAGCCCCCGCCACAAACGTCGCCGTCCGCGTCCCCACATTCCCCGTGCTGTCGCTATCGCTGCAACTGATGCTCACCAAATCCCACCCGCTCACCGCACCCTCCGTGCTCGTGTACGTCCCCGGCACCACCTCCGCCGTCAACGTCCCCCCATCCACACTGATCGTCCCACTGGGCGTCCCCGTGAACGTGAACGTCGCCGTCCCCCCCACCATCTCCTTCCGCACAATCAACCGGGCCGCCGGTTGTACGGTCACACACGCGGAGAACTCAGACGTATTCCCGTTGTTGTCGGTGGCCGTCGCCGTCACCTGTTGGCCGGTTGGGACTGGGACCGGGAGCGTGACGCTGAATGAGCCCGGCCCGCTCACCGACGTGGACCCGAAGAACGTCTGTCCCTCCCCATGGCCGGATGGGTCACACGACGGGCTATAGAAAAACTCGATAAGAATGGGATAAGCTGAGTTGGCCGTCGTGGAATCAATCGAACCCTGAATGAACGTGGTCCCGGAGCCGGAGAAGACGGAGGTGAGCACGGGAAAGTTCTGCCGATTGTTCGCCCCCGTGTCGGGATCACCCGCGTCATTGGGGGTCACGCCGTCCGGTCCGAGATCAATCCCCAGGCCCGTATTGGAGAAGATCGAATTCTGCTGAATGCGATTCCCGGTGCCGGAAGCGATGAATACCCCATCGCCGCCATTGAAGGCGATGACATTACCAGCACCCGCTCCCCCGATCGTATTATTGGAGGCCGAGGAGACGCGCACTCCATGCGCACTGTTACCGAGCGCTCCAGTTCCCGCCGCATCGGTCCCGATGAAATTCCCCTGCACCAGGTTCCCACCCGCCGCATTGATCTCCACACCATCGTTGTTATTCCCCGAGATGACATTGCGCGCTCCAGACGCCGTCCCACCAATCGTATTCCCGGGTGCACCGGTGACCCGTACGCCATCCACGTCATTCCCTAAATCGGTTGTACCGCTCGCATCGGTCCCGATGAAATTCCCTTGCACCAGGTTCCCACTCGCCGCATTCCCATTGATCTCCACACCATCATTCGTGGCACTGCCTGAGATGACATTGCGCGCGCCTGCGACTGTCCCACCAATCACGTTGCTGGGAGCACCATTGATGTAGACCCCCCGCTCGCTATTTCCCAAAGCTCCCGCGCCGGTGGCTGTCGTCCCGATGAAATTGCCGCGCACGGCGTTCCCGCTCGCCGCACTCCCACTGATCTCCACGCCATCGTTGCCATTCCCCGAGATGACGTTGCGCGCGCTCGCGACCGTCCCCCCGATCACGTTGTTGGGCGTCTCAATGTGCACACCATCGTTAGAGTTCCCGCGATCATTGGTGCCACTCACATCGGTCCCGATGAAGTTCCCTTCGATAATGTTCCCTCCATTTGTGAACAACCGGATCCCGTATCGTCGGAAGCGATTAATCGCGAGCCCTCGCACGACGCTGTTTCCGGCCGAGATGCTCAATCCATCCGCGTTGGCCCCCGCGGTCGCTCCGTTGAGCTCGACGCACCGGGGTTGCCCGCAGGCGTTCTCCATCGTCGCGTCAATAGTCACCGCTTCAGTGATCGTCGGCAGCACTGTTGGAGCAGTTGGAGCAATCGTATGCTGGCCGCTCCCAGGAATATCGAACTCGATCGTGTCAGGCCCGAGATGAGCATTCGCCTCCTGAATGGCTGCGCGCAGCGTACAGACCCCGGTCCCAGAGACTATCTCACAGATGCCATTACCCGGAACGGAATCAGGAGCATTCCCCGTGTCGTTGACGACAAAGGTCGCATGGGAAGCCGTCACAAAGACGACCGGAGCGCTCGCCCCCTCATACAAGATGACCAAGTCGCTCAACGCATCCCGATTCAGCCGCATGGGGAGCACCGCCACAACAGCCCCATCGGCTTCGAGCACCGTCCGTACCGAAGCCGGCAGCGCGTCCCGTGAAGAGTGCACCGCCGACTCCGCGATGGATGCGACATTTGCGAGGAGAGAGACGCGCCGGCTCTGAGGAGCCAGTAGGATCAGATCATCTGTTGGCGCACTGGAGACTTTCGCCCGCACCAATCGGGAGCTCCTCTCAGGAAGTCGCGATGAAACATCCGCCACGACTTCCTCGCCGAATGGAGAGGCGATCATGCGCCAGGACGCGGTATGGACGTCCGATGAGGATGTTCGAGCGAACACGTGCACGATCCCATCCTCTCCGAGGACAGCGACCTCCGTCCGATGCTCCTCATCCCAGAGGAAGTCCCCGAGCGCCAACGCGAGAGCGCGAACCGGGAGGGAGAGCGAATCTACTCGAGGTGCGGGGATCGCCTCCAGGGGCGAAGCGTGCCGGTCGCGCCCGTACACGATCAGCACCTGATGGCCCGCCGCGATGGCGAGATCGAACGCGTAATGCTCGTCCAACTGCCCGAGAGCCAGCGCCGTCACCTCTTCCGGCACACGGAGCCGCTCGGGTTCCTCCCGCAGAGCTCCATCTGGACCCGCGAAGATGAGAACCTGCGATCCTTCAGGTCCGGTGACTCCAACAGCGACGTCTTCCAAACCATCAGCTCGATAGATCTCTCCGACGGCGAGGGCGGTCACCGATCCCGGCAGGTCGAGCGCCTGAAGTTCGCGCATCTCACCTCGCCCATCCCCGCGCAGCCAATAGAGCCTTTGTCCCCCGCGCGCGGCCGCTATGACATCAGCATGCCCGTCGGCATCGAAATCGCCTGCCCCCAAAAACTCCGGTGGCTCGGGAAGCTCGAAGACCCGCACCTCCGGCCAAAACGGCGCGTCCGTGAACTGTCCGGCCGCCCTCCGAGCCTGCGCCTCGACACTGTTCGGCCAGAGGAAATCCACATTGCCCCGATGAACGGCCACCAGGCCACCGGCCGGTCCCGCATATCCGGCCACAAGATCCGGCATTCCATCTTCATCGAAATCGGCGGCGGTCAAAGCGGTCGGCCGCACCCACAACCGCTCGAGCGCGCTCTGGGAGAGGCTCGCTCCCACATAGAGCACCGGCAGCTCAGTCCCCCCCTCCAAAAGGATCCATGGATGCCCCGACTCGACGATCTTCACGCGCGAGGGCTTCGATCCCCGGAGGGCTCCTCGATCCATCCGGACGGCCCTTGCTGCTCCAATACCCCCCACTACCGCGATGAGCAAGACAATGACCGCTCGCCTCATCGTCCTCCCTCCAAAATCAATCCAAGCTCCTGGGGCGGCCTCGAGTGAGCCCCCACGGGGGCATCCAAGCCGCGCCGGGAAACGCCATGCCGACTTATGAAGATGTCTTCGCATGGCGCGCTCGTCTCATCTCGTGACCGCGCCTTGCTCCGTTCGGCGTTCCTGGCCGCCCAGGGGGGCCGAGTTTACACTGATTTTTTCGGAATGACAAGGGCAATTTTTGGCGAACGCCGGCGCAGATGAGCGTGAGCAGATCCGCGTCCTGGGGGTCTCCCTCACTCCCTCAGGAGGGCAGCCGTCTGAAGATCACGATGCGCGGGCTCCCGGCGCCTGCCGTCTCCATGGGTTCAGAGCCTCGCCCCGCATGAGCGGGTAGGGCGTGAATTGCGTCCGGATGCCCGACCGACTATAATAAGCCCCGCTCTTAGACTCGCTTTAAAGAGGATTGCGAGGATTGCGAGGATTGCGATGCGGACGACAGGTGAAAAGGCATCATCCCCGACGGTGACGTGCCCCTACTGCCAGGACACGGGGTGGGAATACGTCGCCGAGCGGACGGTTCGCCGATGCCGCTGTCGGACTCAGGATCTGCAAAGGACGATCCAGCGACTGCTCGCAGCCGCCCGCATCCCCCCGCGATACGCCGAGTGCGGATTCCACAACTACGAACGGCAAAACAGCACGCAGCAAGCCGCCGTGTACATCTGCCAGCGTCTGGTCGAAGATTACCCCAATGTGGATCGCGGGCTTTTGATCATCGGCCCATGCGGCGTGGGGAAGACGCATCTGGCGGTGGCCACGATCAAGGAGCTGATACGGCAAAAGCTGGTCCCCTGCCTCTTCTATGACTTCCGCGATCTGCTGAAAGAGATTCAGGACAGCTACAACCCGATCTCTCAAACGAGCGAACTGCGCATTCTGGCGCCGATCTACGAGGCCGAAGTGCTCGTGCTCGATGAACTGGGAGCGGCGAAGCCGACCGAATGGGTGCAGGACACCATGACGCAGATCATCAACACGCGCTACAATCAGAAGCGGATCACGATCTTCACCTCGAACTTCCTCGACGTCTCGACCAGTTCCACCAAGGAGACGCTCACCGACCGCATCGGCGAGCGCCTGCGCTCGCGCCTGCACGAGATGTGCCGGCTCGTCGTCATCGAGGGCGAGGATTACCGCCTCTGGCGTCGGTGAGCGTCCACTCCGCCTCGATCAGCTCCGGCTCACCGGCTTATAGGCGCGCTCCCAATCCTTGAGGAATCGCTCCAGACCGAGATCCGTGAGCGGATGCTTGATGAGCTGTTCCAGGACCTTGAAGGGCATCGTGGCGATGTCCGCGCCGATGAGCGCCGCCTGCACGACGTGCATCGGGTGCCGGATGCTGGCGACGAGGATACGCGTCTCGAGTCCGTAGTTATCGAAGACCTGGCGGATCTGCTCGATCAGCTCCATGCCCGAATGACCGATGTCGTCCAATCGCCCGACGAAGGGGCTGACGACGGTCGCCCCCGCTTTCGCCGCCAGCATCGCCTGCGGCACCGTGAAGACGAGCGTCGTATTGATGGCGATGCCTTCTTGAGCGAGGACGCGAATGGCCTTGAGTCCTTCGACCAGACAGGGGATCTTCACCATGATGTTCGGATGCAAGCGCGCCAGCTCGCGCGCCTCCGCGATCATCTCCGGCGCCGTCGTGCTGACGACCTCGGCGCTCACCGGCCCACGCACCAACTCGCAAATCTGACGCAGGTGCGCGCGCGGGTCCGCCACGCCCTCTTTCGCCATGAGGCTCGGATTCGTCGTCACTCCATCAATGACCCCCCAGGAGACCGCTTCGCGAATCTCCGCGAGATTGGCCGTATCCAGAAAGAACTTCATCGCCGCCCTCCTGTCGTTGAACTCCCGCCGCCTTTCCGAGCCCTTACACTGTAGCGGAAGCGCGGGCGGGAATCAAATGCGGTCGCTCACCCCGAGGCGCGGGTGAGGAGCGAACGCAGGCGCGCGCGAATCTCCCGAAGCCGCGCGCGCACGCGCTCCTCATCGAGCGTCGTGACGGACTGGCCATCAAAGAGCACGCGCCCGCCTACTGCCGTGAAGCGCACATCGTTCCCCCGCGCGGAGAAGATGAGCGCTGCCGTCGGATCGTCCACCGGCTGCACGTGCGCTCCCGAGAGCGCGACGACGATGAAATCGGCCGCCTTGCCCGGCTCCAACGTCCCGATGTGCGCCTCCAACCCGAGCGCGCGCGCGCCCCCAAATGTCAGCAGCAGCAGCATGGTCTCAGCATTCAAGAGCGTCGGCGATGCGTGACGGGCGCGTTGCAGCAACAGCGCGAATCGCGCCTCCTCCAGGAGATCGCAGGCGTTATTGCTCGCCACGCTGTCCGTCCCCACCCCCACGGCGATCCCCGCGCGCAACCATTCGGGGAGTGGGGCGATACCCTGTCCGAGCTTCGCGTTCGACTTCGGACAGTGCGCGATCGTCGAACCGCTCTGCGCGATGAGCCCCATGTCCTCCTCATCCACGTGCACGCCATGAATGAGCAGGGGACGCGCTGCGAGCACGCCGAGATCGTGCAGGTATCGGATGGGCGAGACCTGAGGCGCCCGCCAGGTGAGGCCGCGCCGTTCGTAGATCCGGGCGAACTCCCCTTGTCCTCGCCGCACCAGCTCCACCTCCGCGTGAGACTCCGCAATATGCACGCAAAGCGGTAGCGCATCCGCCCGCGCGTAGTCCACCGTGCGGCGAAACAGTGGCGCCGAGACCGAATAGGGCGCATGCGGCGAGACGCCCACCCGCACGCGTGACCCCACATCCGATCGCGCGCGCAATGCCGCGATCCGCTGCGCGAGCCCGCGCAGGTTCTCCTCCGCCTCCTCGGGGCGCACGCCGAAGACTTCGTGGAAGAAGACGCCGCGCGCGCCGCTCTCGCACAGGGCGTCGAATCCCGCCGTCGTGGCCCCCACATCCGCGATCGTCGTCTGCCCACTCCGAATAGCCTCGATGATCCCCGCCCGCGCGCTCTCCCGAAGCTCCTCGGCCGAGAGTCCCTCCCGCAATCGCGTGAGCGTGGCCAGCCACGTCACGAACGGAAGGTCCTCCAGCATCCCCCGCAAGGCCGTCAATTCCAGATGGGCATGTGCGTTCACCAAACCGGGCAGAAGTGCCGCTTCTCCGAAATCGCGCACCGGGGCGTCCGGGAACTGAGCGCGCAACTCCGCTTCGCCGCCGACAGCCACAATTCGCTCCCCTTCCACCACGATCCCCCCTCGGCGAAACGGCGGCCTCACGATCGGCAGGACCCAATCCGCCAGATAGATCGCGCGCGCGGACGCCATCGCTACCATCTCATCCCTCTCGCGGAAGCTCGACACGCACCCGCCCGGGGATCGTCAGCAACGCCCGCAACAACTGTTCGTTCGCCTCTGGCGAGGCGGAGAGGCCGAACCAGATCTTCGCCCCTTCGCCCGTCTTCTCGACGGATACCCCCTCCATCTCCACCCCATGCGCGCGCAGGACCTCCATGAGCCGCGCGAGCGCCAGGGGCGCATCGTCCGTCTCGATGAGATATTCGTAGAGGGGACGGGCGCCCGCGAGCATTCGCTTCTCGATCCTCCCCAGGACGAACAGCGAGAGGATGACGATCGCCGTCGCCAGAAGCGCGGGCAGATAGTATCCCCCACCCACGGCCAGACCAATCGCCGCCACGGTGAAGATCGTGGCCCCGGTCGTCAAGCCATAAACGGAACCGCGGCTTTGAACGATCGCGCCGGCTCCGAGGAAGCCGATTCCGGTCACGACCTGCGCCGCGATGCGCCCGGGATCGCCACTCGCCCCCTCGTCTGCGATCGCGATCGAGAGGATCATCAGCAGCGCTGATCCCATGCAGATCAGTAAATTCGTCCGCAATCCGGCCGGCTTGCGACTCAACTCCCGCTCCAGTCCGATCACGCCACCGAGGACCGCCGCGATGAGCAGTTTCGCCGCGCTCTCGATCAGGAGTTCCATCGTGCTCCCCCCTCACGGACGATTCTCCCCGACCATCATCCCAGCGGGGAGAACGCTCTTCAAGCGCCTTTCCATTGTAGCGCGCGCTCGCGGCGTGAGGAATAGCTCCTTTCGCATGCGGCCACTTCCGAGGGCGAGCGGAAAAGAAACCCGATCCCTCCCCGAGACCGAGTTCCCACCAGGACTCCCCGCGCTCACGGACTCGCGAACGGGCGCAACGCGTGCGCCCGCGAGGGATGTCGGAGCTTCTTGATGGCCTTGGCTTCGATCTGGCGAATTCGCTCGCGCGTGACGCGCAGCTTCTGCCCGATCTCCTCCAACGTATATTCCTGATCGTACGGCGGAAGCCCGAAGCGCATCCGCAAAATCGTCGCCTCCCGCTCCGAGAGCGAGCGCAATGCCTCCTCGGTCACCCGCTGGCGATCAGCCGCCAGCACATCCTCGATCGGACTCCGAATCGTCCGATCTTCGATGAAATGTCCGAGGCTGGCTCCCTCATCATCCCCAACGGGCGCCTCCAATGAGAGCGGCTCCTGAACGATCCGGAGCATCTGCGTGACCTTGGCCACGGGCACCCCCAAACGCCCAGCGATCTCCTCCGGCGTCGGTTCCCGTCCCAGCTCCTGCACCAACTGTCGCGACGTGCGCGCCATCCGGTGCAGCGCCTCGATCATATGAACCGGAATGCGAATCGTACGCGCGTGATCGGCGATCGCCCGCGCCATCGCCTGCCGGATCCACCACGTCGCATAGGTGGAGAACTTGTACCCGCGCCGCCAATCGAATTTCTCCACGGCGCGCATCAGCCCGATGTTCCCCTCCTGGATCAGATCGAGGAACGGCAAGCCCCGATTCACATGGCGCTTCGCGATCGAAACGACCAGGCGCAAATTCGCCTCGATCATCCGCTGACGCGCGTGATCGGCCTCGCGCTCCCCCCGCTCGATCCGCTCGCAGAGGCGTCCCAGTTCGCGCGCCGAGAGACCATACTGCTGCTCGAGCGCACGAAGCTGCTGACGCGCCCGACGCACCTGCCGCTGCAGCGAGGCCCGGCGCGCGCACGAGCGCGTTCGCCCCAGGGCGTCCTCCAGGGCGCGCACAGCCGCCGCCGCGCGACCCACAGCATGCGCCGCCTCCCGAACGGAAGCGACCAGCTCGTCGAGAAACCGCGCCGTGAACTCGACCCGAAAGGTGCGCCCCAAGCCTCTTCCCCGCAAGAGCCATTCCAGCGCCACACGAGCGCGGAGTAGCGCCCACTGCTCTGCCGACCATCGGCGACGACGCGCCCCTTTCGACGCCCGCCGTCGGACTCGCTCTTGCAGGCGAATGACGCGATCCGCCAACCGCGCCACCTCATCGAGCCACGCCATCACTGGAGCCAACAGGCGCTCCACCTGCTCCTCCTCGTCTCCGACATCCGGCTCAGCCAGGACGATCACCTCCGAGAGCCGTCGCCCGCGCTGAAGCTCCTCCCGCAAGTGCACGATCCGTCGAACAATGAATGGGACGCGGAAGAGGGCCTTGAGCACCTGATTCCGCCCACGCTCGATCTGCCGCGCCAACCGGACCTCATCCTCCCGCGTCAACAACGGAACCGCACTCATCTCCCGAAAATACAGCCGCAAAGGATCGGTCCCCCCGTCCTCCGAGTCGCCTCCGACCAGTTCGGCTTCCAGCTCCTCGCTCCTCGGCCGCTCCTCCTCCGCCCATTCGATCCCCTCGCCCTCTTCTCCACATTCCAAGGCTACCCGCCGTGAACCGAGAACCACTCGGAAGGCCTCCTCTTCGAGGAAAACGGGGACCAACTCTCCCTCTGACCCCCCAAAAACGCGGATCTCCTCATTCATCGTATCCCGGTATCGCATAGGCTGGCGCCTCCAGGTGGGATTCCCTCACGCGCATCGCTTCGGACCTCACGACCTCAACGCCCGAGCGGACCTCCAGAAAGCCGAGCGGCTTATTATACTTACACGCCCCTCAAAAGGCAACGACTTTTCAATCCCCCCCCCCTAAAAAATGCGCCCGACCACTCGAAAACGCGTTACACCTTACGCCGTTTCCACGACACGATCCCTTCCCCGGAACCACCTTCATTCTCGGCTTGAGGTCGAGGGAAGAGATCGGCCTTTCAGGTGAGACCAAGACGGGGTATAATGAGCAACGCCATCAGGGGACGACGCATCGCAGTAGGCGAGATCGGGATGCGTCCGCTGCGATGTGATGAGTGGAGAGCGGTGACGACGAAGACAGCAGACAGCTTCACCGATCTCGAGCTCGCCGTTCAATCGGCGGCGGGAGATGTAGCGGCGTTTGAGCGCTTATACGAACTGCATCGGCGTCGCGTGTATTCGTTGTGCTTGCGGATGCTGGGAAATGCGACGGATGCGGAGGACATGACGCAGGAGGTGTTCCTGCAGGTGTTCCGCAAGATCGGGACCTTTCGTGGAGAGGCGGCGTTCACGACATGGCTCCATCGGCTCGTCGTGAACCAGGTCTTGATGCACTGGCGCAAGCAAGGAGTTCGGCTGGAGGAGACGACCGAAGAGGGAGACATGAGCGAGGTCGCGCGGCCGCGTCCTCTGCCGATGCTCGATCGCATCGCCCTCGAACAAGCGATCCGGAAACTGCCGCCCGGATACCGCCTCGTCTTCCTCCTGCATGACGTCGAGGGCTACGAGCATGAGGAGATCGCGGCCATGCTCGGATGTAGCGTGGGGACGTCGAAATCGCAGCTTCATAAGGCGCGCTTGAAACTTCGACATCTCTTACGAGGAGGGGGATGAGCTATGTCCTGCGCGAAACATCGAGATCGGCTCTCCGACTACATTGATGGTCTGCTCTCAGAGCGCGAGCGCCTTGAGCTCGAACGGCATTTGCGGGAATGTCGGAGCTGCCGGACGATATGCGAGGACTTGATCTTCATCTGTCGGCTCAGCCGCGAGCTCCCTGACTATGAGCCGAGTCCCCGGCTGTGGGAGCGGATCGCCGCAGCGATCGCGGCCGAGACGGCGCCCTCAACGAAGGTCCGCCGATTCCGAATGCGGCCAGCCTTCGCGATGGCAGCCGCTCTGATGATCGCCGTGCTCGCCGGAGCGCTCCTTCGATTCCGTTCCCTCGGGCCGGAGTCTCAGGAAGCTTCGCTTCCGGCTGCTGCGCAATGGAACGTGCTCTCTCCCGCACTTTTGGAGATTCAGCCGACCGGACTCATCCTCGCCCATAAGCCTACGATTGACCGGGAGATCGTCGAGCAGCGGATCGAAGCCCTGGAGCGACACATTCGGCAGCGACGTCCGCTCTGGGATGCTGAGACGGAGGCCTGTTTCCGGCGTTCCCTGGAAGTGGTCGAGCGCTCCCTGGCACATTGTCGTCAAGAGTTGGAGCGCAATCCCGAAGACGCGGGCCTTCGGGAACTCTACTTCGCCGCGTTGAAGGCCAAGCTCGAGGTGCTCAAGCGATTCTCCGAGCTGTAGCGCGTCGCAGCGCTCTCTCCAGCGATGAGCCGAGGTATGCGTTCAAGGAGAATCGCGATTCTGACGCTCAGTCTTGTCGGGCTCCTTGAGGGGCTCACCTCCCCCTTCACGATCTCCGCGCAAGCGCGCATGGGCGCTTCACCGCCTCGTCGCCTCGTGAGGACCTTCTCAGTCGGTCGCTCCCCGGGAGTGATCTTGGTGAACTCTTCGCTTCGCGGGAACATCTCCGTCCAGGCCTGGGAGCGGCGGGAGATTCACCTCACCGCGACCGCGCCCGTGGACGCTCGCTTCTCCAACGACATCCTCACCGTGAGCGTTCCCAAGCGTCGCGCCACCGGCTCGGACGCCGTGGACATTGACGTGAAGGTCCCCGTCGAATGCGCCGTCGAAGCCTCGACCATCGGAGGCAAGATCACCATCCGCGGAGTGCGCGGCCATTTGAAGCTCTCCTCGATGGAGGGAGACATCGAGCTGGTGGACGTCGCCTCGCCGAATATTGATGCCATGAACGTCACCGCAGGACGCATCCTCTTCTCCGGGAAGTTGCAGGAGCGAGGGACCTATACCTTCTACTCCGGCGCGGGGACGATCGAACTCCTCCTCCCGGAGGCGAGTTCCTTCACCCTCGATGCGGCCACACACGAAGGGCGCATTGAGACGGAAGGCCTTCGCTTGCAGAGCCGCTCGCAGACCCCCTCACATCTGCAAGGGATCGCTCGGACCGGCAGCGCCCTCCTCAAACTCCGAACTCATTCCGGCCGCATTCACGTACGCCATCGGTGAGCCGCTCAAAACGTGAGGATGAGAATCTGTTGCACGCTCAAGGTCTGAGCCAAAAGGCTGATGAGAACGGCTCCCGCGAAAACGGCGATATTCAAAAGGGCAGGCGATTGAACGAAGATCAAGGCGACGAGCATGACGATAACGTGTGGCACCGCCGTAGCGAAGCCGAGGATGACCGATGCTCCTCCCAGGATCGCCGCAGCCAGCCCTCTCGTCATTGCTTCTTCCTCCCGCACGGAAAATCCACCGCATTTCGAAGCACCCCAGTATATCCCATTCTTTCATTCTCGGCAAGGTTTTTTTCCTGATGGGTCGTTCACCCGTGAAAGGCTCCGACGGGCGCGACCTTCACATGCGCGTTTCCGATCCTCCGATAGTAAGCCCCGAGCAGGACCACATACAGATCCTCCGGATGTTGGCCCAGTCGGCGGACACAGGCCGCGCACACGATCTCAGCGTGCGAGAGCCTCTGGCGCAGACTCTCCGGGAGCTGGCGATCGGAGACCACGAGGGTGATCTCCTGTTGGCAGAGCGAACAGCGTCGCGTCATACCGAGCGTCCTCCGGTCAAGACGGCGATCATCTCCTCGTGAATGAGGCCGTTGCTGGCCAGGATCTGTGGCTCATCGAGCCGAAATCGGCTCCCATCAAAGCGCGTGACGCGTCCTCCGGCTTCCTCGACCATTAAGGCGCCGGCCGCCATATCCCACGGTTTCAACCCCAACTCCCAGAATCCGTCGAAACGCCCACAAGCCAGATAGCAGAGGTCGAGCACGGCCGATCCATCGCGTCGGATCGCCTGCGCCGTCTTCACGAACCGCGCGAAATAGTCCAGACTCTCATCGGGCTGGCTTCGGATGGTATAGGGGAATCCCGTAGCGAGCAATCCCTGAGCGAGGGTCTCCGTCCGCGAGACACGAATGGGGCGACCGTTGAGTGTCGCGCCGGCGCCGCGCTCGGCGACGAACAACTCCTCCCGCAGCGGATCATACGCGACGCCCAGAATGATCTCCCCCCGGTATTCCAATGCCAACGTGACGCAGAAGAACGGATAGCCATGCGCGTAGTTGGTCGTCCCATCCAGGGGATCAATGAGCCAGCGATATTCGGAGGCGCCCGCCTGATGACCGCTCTCCTCGGCCAGGATCGCGTGCCGAGGGTAGTGGGCGGCGATCCGCTCTTTGATGAGCGTCTCCGAGAGCACATCCACGTTGGTCACCAGGTCAATGGTGCTCGACTTATAAGTGACTTCCTTCGTGCGCCCGAAGTGGTCGCGAAGGAGCGCTCCGGCTTCGCGAGCCGTCTCGATCGCGAACTCGAGCAGACCGCTACTGGCGAGGGGCATAATATCCCTCCCGAGCGATCGCGATATAGGCCGGATTCCCCGTCATCACGCGGATGCGTCGAAAGCGCCCATCACGCGCCGTGTTCTTCGGCACATAGCGCAGGATGTACTGCGTGCTCAATTCCTCGGCGATTTGCCCGTACGCCTCCTTCAGCTCGGATTGATCCAGAGGGAAGTAGATCCGTCCACCCGTCTTCTCCGCCAGCTCAATGAGCTGCTCCTCCGCCCGATCGAGCACCCGCAGATACAGCTGAATGTACGGATCGCTCGGATCAAGCGGCCGGAAGATGAACGGCGAGCGTTCGCCTTTCAAGAAGGCGCGAATGGCCTTGGTCTTGCTGATCACATAGACGATGACGTCGGCCCGCCGCACGGCCTCCAGCGCTTCTTCGAAAGTCTTCTGATCCGGCCCCTCGTAGGTATCCACCCCATCGGTGAACAGGAGGATGGCGCGTCGTCCTTCGACCGCCCGCAATTTGTTCGCGGCCACGTAGAGCGCCTTATAGAAGGCGGTGTTCCCGACGGCCGGCAATTGAAAGAGCGCGCGCTGCACGCGACGCTTATCCATCTCCCAATCGAGCACCTCCTCGACCTTGTGATTGAAGCGGATGATCGCCACGCGGTCCTTCGGCCCCAAGGCTTCGAGGAAAGCGAGGGCCGAGAGGCGAATATCGTTGATCTCCGTGGCGACGCTCCCGGAGACATCAATGAGCAGGACGACGTTCACCGGCACCGTGCCCACGGAGAAATCCGTGATCTCCTGCCGCACGCCATCTTCGTAGATGGCGAAGTCATACCGACTGAGCCCTCGGATCAAATGCCCGTATCGGTCGCGCACGGTCACGGGGACGATCACCTCGGTCGCCTCCAAAGTGATCGCCATCTCCTCGGACTCTTTCGCCTCCTTGGGCTTTTCGACTGGCAGGCGTCGCCCGCTCTGCGCCCACGCGCTGCTGAGCGCAAGCAGAAGCGCGATGAGGCCACATCTGGTGCATCGCATAACATTCCCATTATGGCAGATGCTCGCGCGGAGGTGGAAGCCGTCCAGACCGTCCGACCCTCGCGCAGGCGCCGATGCCCACCGGCTCGCACCGCGCTCCGAGGAGGGGATTTGACGCCTCCCCGGAACGCATGCTAGCTTGGCTCCCTTGGGAGGCGATCTTCGGGGCTTGAGCGCAAGCCAGAGAGAGGGGCGTGCCCGCGGGCGACCATGCGGCGGTGGATGACAATCGTCCATCACTGGCTCGAATATGCATCCGCCTGGTTCATACTGAAAACGCTGGGCAGCCTGCCTCGATCCTGGGCGCTCGCCATCGGCGAATGCGTAGGGCGGCTCACCTATTACGCCTGGAGGCGGCTGCGGAAGGTCGGTCATCGGAACCTCACGCTCGCCTTCCCCATGCTCGGCGCGCACGAGCGGCGATCTCTTCTCAAGCGGTCCTTTCGGAACCTCGGGCGCTTGCTCGGCGAGTTCAGTCAGTTCCCGCGATTGACGCCGGAGACGATTCGCGCGATCGTCACCTATGAGGGCTTAGAACACTACGAGCGCGCGCGGGCGCATGGGCGAGGGGTACTCATCCTCACGGCGCATTTCGGCGCGTGGGAGCTGAGCGCCTTCGCCCATGCGCTCTACGGCTATCCGATGGCCGTCGTCGTCCGTCCCTTGGACAATCCTCGGCTCGACCGCCTGATCGAGGCCTATCGCACGCTGAGCGGCAACCGCCTCATCTCCAAGCGGGACGCCGCGCGACACATCCTGCGAGCCCTGCGCGCGGGCGAGACCATCGGCGTCCTCATGGACGTGAACACACAACCGCACGAGGGCCTCTTTTGCGAGTTCTTCGGGCGGCCCGCTTGCACGTCTCCGTTGATCGCGCGTTTAGCCCTGCGCACGGGGGCGCCCGTCGTCCCTGGCTTCCTCATCTGGGATGAGCGAACGCGCACGCATGTCTTGCATTTCGATCCCCCTATCCCCCTCATCCGAACCGGAGACGACGAGCGCGACGCTCAGCTCAATACCGAGCGGTTCAACCAGGTCCTGGAATCCGTCATCCGCCGCTATCCTGACCATTGGCTCTGGGTTCACAAACGATGGCAGACGCGCCCGCCGGGCGAGCCTCCTCTCTACGACTGAGGGCCTGGTGGTCTCCTCGGGGACCATTCGACGCGCGGCCTCACCGCCTCAGCATCGCCTCCCGCTTGGCCTTGAACTCCGTTCCCGGATACCACTCCGGCCATCGGTCCTCGTTGGCCACGCGATAGCCGACCAGAAACAGCAGCTGCAGGTCTTCGACAGCGCCGCTCAGGTCCCAACTCGGATCGAATTCGTCCTGCGGCTTATGGTAACGCTCGGCCGTGTACCGACGGCGCACTTCCAATCCCCAGCCCTCCGGCTTCCCGATGTACTCAATGCCCGAATCGGTATCGAGAGCGGGGACCCCTTGCTTCGCGAAACTGAAATGATCCGACCGATAGAAGAACCCCTTCTCCGGCTCCGGATCCGGGCGCACCACCCGCCCCTGCTCTGCGGCCACAGCTCGCACATGCTCATCGAGCGTCGAATGCCCCAATCCGATGACCGTGATATCGCGCGTCCGCCCGTATACGTTCAAGCCGTCCATATTGATGACGGCGACGGTCCGCTCCAGCGGATAGAGCGGATGCTCGGCATAGTATTGAGAGCCGAGCAACCCCTTCTCCTCCGCCGTCACGGCCAGAAAGAGGATCGAGCGGCGCGGAGGCGGCGAGAGACGAGTATAGGCTCGCGCGATCTCCAACAATCCCGCCGTCCCGGAGGCATTGTCCACCGCGCCGTTGTAGATGCGATCTCCGTTCACCTCAGGACCGATGCCCAGATGATCCCAATGCGCGACGTAGATGACGTACTCCTCCTTGAGCTTCGGGTCATTCCCATCCAGCCGAGCGATCACATTGCGCGACTCGATAGTGCGAATGGCGTTCCGGAGCGTGATCGCCGCGCGCGCGCCCAAGGGCACGGGACGGAAGTCCCGGCTCACGGCGGCTCTCTTCAAGGCATCCAGGTCCTTCCCGACCATGGCGAAGAGCGCTTTGGCGTGATCATAGGTGATCCACCCCTCGACAGCGCACTTGGACATGTTGCGATCCGGCGCGATGAGCGTGAATTGTTCACCGGTCCAACTGCCGCGCACGACGGCCCAGGGATACCCCGCTGGCTCCGTCTCGTGAATGATCAGCGCGCCGGCTGCCCCCAACTCCGCCGCCTTCTCGAACTTGTAGGTCCAGCGCCCATAGTATGTCATGGCGCGCCCGCCGAACACCCGCTCATCCAATCGCGACGGATCGCGCGGATCGGGCACCGGCGGATCGTTGATGAGGACGACCAGCATTTTCCCCCGCACGTCCGTGCCTTTGAAATCGTCCCATTGGAATTCGGGCGCTTGAACGCCATAGCCGACGAACACGAGGTCCGCCTCGACGCTGGAAGTCTCCACGACGCGTCGCGTCCACGCGACGAAGTCTTGCCCATAGCGCAGCGATGTCTGCTTCCCATTGGCCGTGACAGTGAGCGAGGCCGATGGATCGGCCGTGATCCCCACAAGCGGCACCTTTTGCACGTACGTCCCATCGGGATTCCCCGGCCGCAGTCCGAGCCGCTGGAATTGTTCGATCAGATAGCGAACCGTCAGCTCCTCCCCCCGCGTCGCCGGCGCTCGCCCTTCGAATTCATCCGACGCCAGACGCCGAATATGCGTCGCGAGCCCCTCGACCGTGATACTCTTGAGCGCCTCCGGAAGCGAACCGGCCCGCTCGCCCGGCGGACCGGCGAAGACCACACATCCTGCGAAGACCATGCACAAAGAACATATCCACACAAGCCATTGGTTGAATCGCTTCATCTCCCCCCTCCTGACGAATATGCGCGATGACCCCTTTAATGATAACAACGCGCAACGAGGAGAGCCACGAGGATTCGAATGCGCGACGCCAGCAGTCCTTTTCTGCGCGCGCTCGCCGGGACTCGACCTGACGACGTATCCCTTCTCGTCACTTCGGCACAAGCTCGCCCTCTCGCAAGGCCTCGATGATCCGCAGATTGGCGGCCGGGAAGGGATACCGATGAAGGTGCCGACAGCGAACCCACCGCACTCGTTGACACCCGAGCGCACGAGGAGAACCGCCGAGCGGGCGACATTCGAAGACGTGCATCGTGATCCGAAAGTGGGTGTACGCCTGTCGGACCGTCATGAGCTTTCGACCGACGCGCACGCGGAGTCCCACTTCCTCCCGGATCTCGCGCGCGCAACACTGGCGCAAGCTCTCTCCCGGCTCGCGCTTCCCTCCGGGGAATTCCCACAGCCCCCCCAACAATCCCCCCTCTCGCCGCTGCGCGATGAGCACCTCGCCCTCGCCACGACGAGAGGCCGCGCCCGCCCGATCTCGCCAGATCACACCCACGGCGATCTCATAGTGGGGACGCGTCCGGGAGGCCGCCCGAGGGAATGCCGTCGGCGATGCGAGCCGCCACGCGCGACAGGCGAAATTCCAGCAACAGCGCGCGCACTGCGGTGCGCGAGGACGGCAGACGAGCGCGCCCAAGTCCATGAGCGCCTGATTGATCTCTCGCGCTCCCCCTCCGAGAGCGATCAATTCCGCGACGAATGCTCGAAGCTGCCGCTCGATGGCAGGCCGCCGCGGATCCTCGCCGAGGGCGAAGAGCCGGCAGAGGACGCGCCGCACGTTCCCATCCACCACGGGCACAGGCCGATTGAAGGCCAGGCTCGCCACAGCCGCCGCCGTATAGGGCCCGCATCCGGGCAGCGCCTGCAACCGCGCGGGATCATCAGGGATGCGCCCCCCATACTCTCGCACGATCCGTCGCGCTGCCTCATGCACATGGCGAGCCCGCGCGTAATATCCGAGTCCCTCCCAGGCTTTCCGCACCTCCTGCAAAGAAGCGCGCGCCAACACTTCGATCGTGGGGAACCGTTGAAGGAATCGTTCGTAGTACGCGCGCACGCGTTCAAGCTGCGTCTGCTGCGACATGTACTCCGCGACGAGAATCCGATACGGATCTGTCGTCTGCCGCCAGGGCACATCGCGCCTCACGCCCGCGTGCCATCGCCTGAGCGATCGGTGCAATCGTCTCATAAGCCGAGGATCGAGACGTGCGGATTCCTCCCGGCGATCTCGACGATCGCCGGACATCTTCTTCGCCGATTCGCCCAAATCGCGGCGCGCTCCGCTCACTCCGCCCCTCCCCCTGGCAATGGCCGTCGCCTCCTGCTCCCACCGGAACGGAAAGCGGCATAGAGGTACTGCTGCGCAATCCCGGCATACGCGCCGAAGCGCTCGGCGGCGCACGCCTGAATCTCCCGCACGCGCGGCATTCGATCCGGGAAATAGAGCGCGCGCATCGCTCGCGCGATCCATACGTCTACGGGGAACGCCTCCAGGCGATGAAAGCCGAAGAGGAGGATGCACTCGGCGACCTTCTCCCCCACGCCCTCGAGCGCGAGCAACCGCCGCCGCAAAACCGATGTGGGCCATGTGGCCCACTGGGCGAAATCCGCATCCTCGGCGATGGCCCGCGCGGTCGCCCGCACGTACTGATCGCGATATCCCAGGCCGCACTCGTGCCGAAGCTCACCGAGCCGAGCTTCGGCTAAGACCTCCGGACGCGGAAAACTGTACATCGGTCCAAACGGCGTCCAGATCTCCTCCCCATAACGGGCGCAGAGCCGATCGAGAATCCGCCGAATGCGCGGGATATGATTGTTGGCCGAGACGATGAACGAGATGATCACCTCAAACGGATCCTGCCGCAGAATGTGAATCCCGGCTCGTCGTGGCGCCACGCGCGCGAACGCCTGGTCGCGCCGCAGTGTGCGCAAGATCGCCGGATAATCGCGCGCCAGATCGAAGTAGTGAACGATGAGCGCTTCCAGGCGCTCGGGGATGCTCCCTCCGACCACGCGCACTGCGAGCGCACCGACGCGCCCGTGTCCCATCGGAACGTGCCGCGCATGGACGACGCTTCGTCCGATGATGCCGACGTACTCCCTCTCGCCCACGCGCCGCCAGCGGAAGCACTGTCCACTCTCCAACGTCATCCCCAAATCGAACTCCCCGATGGGGAGTACGACCTCTTCCAGCGCGATGTCGCGCGCTGCCGCTTCACACGAAGGGCGCTGGCCGACGGTGCTCACCCCCTCCATCTTTTCGCTCCTGAGCGGGGAATGGTAAGCCGCTGTCTCTTCTTGAGCAAGTCTGGCGCTTCCGGGGTAACGCTCACCGGATGCGAAGCCGCCACCGGCCCGGGCCGGCCGGTTTGCGACCAAAGCCAGTGCGCTTGAAGAGAGGGGGATCATCGTGTATATTGCGATTGGATTCAGGAGAGGACGCGATGGCCTTCGAAGTGGAAGATTATTTGGCGTTACTTCGCCTGCTGGAAGAGCATCCGGAGTGGCGGGCGGAGCTGCGACGACTTCTGTTGACGGACGAGTTGCTGGCGCTGCCGCAAATCGTGCGGGAGCTGGCGGAAGCGCAGCGGCGAACCGAGGAGCAGCTTCGCGCGCTCGTCGAGGCCCAACGCCGCACGGAGGAACGCGTGGGGCGGCTGGAGGAGCGTGTGGAACGGGTCGAAGAACGCGTGGGGCGGGTCGAAGAACGCGTGGGGCGGCTGGAGGAGCGCGTGGAACGGGTCGAAGAACGCGTGGGGCGGGTCGAAGAACGCGTGGGGCGGGTCGAGGAACACGTGGGGCGGGTCGAGGAACGCGTGGGGCGCGTGGAGGTGGAGCTGGCAGCCTTAGCCGAGGCACAACGTCACACGAATGAAGCACTGCAGGCGTTGGCCGAGAGCCAACGGCGCCTCACGGATACAGTGGGCGATCTGAAGGGGCGCATGCTGGAGCAAACCTATCGGGATAAGGCCACGGCCTACTTTGGCGCGATATTGCGACGATTGCAAGTGGTGAACCCTTATGAGCTGGAAGAGGCGTTGCGCGCCCACCTCTCCGAAGAGGAGTTCCTCGACCTGTTGCAACTGGACTTGCTCATTCGAGGACAACCTCGGCAACAACCGGAGATCTCGGAACTCTGGCTCGCGGTGGAGGTCTCAGCCATCGTGGACCAGGGGGATGTGGAGCGAGCGCGACGACGGGCGACCTTCTTGCGCCGAGCGGGATACCAGGTGATCCCCTTGGTGGCTGGAGAACGGTTGACGCAGGGGGCGGAAGAATCAACGCGCGAGCAGCAGGTGGCTGTCTTACAAGATGGTCGCGTCTTCTTCTGGGAGGAAACCCTACGCGCGTGGATCGGAGGCGCGTGACCAGGCCGATCGCTTCAACGAGATGATTCGCCACCCTGTTCGCCAACGGACGTCGAGAGACCACCGCCTCTGAGCGGGAAGGCATGAAAGGTATGGGGTCGGGTATCTTGAACGCCGCGTTGGCTTGTGCTATAGTTAGGCCCTGATTTGGAGAGATGGCAAGGTGGCGGCGTAGCTCAGGTGGCAGAGCGAGGGATTCATAACCCCTAGGTCGCAGGTTCGAGTCCTGCCGCCGCTACCATGATTTTTTTGTCTCCGCATGGCGAGGATGCTCACATGCATTGGACTCATCGGCCTTCTGGCCCTCTCTGGGTTCGGACAGAGTGAGCGGCGCGTGGAGCAAATCCGCGACCTCTTAGGCAAGAGCGATCTGGTCGTCGTCGCCGTCGCCGAGACGTACCGTCCGGTCATTGACCAGCTCAAATATCGTCGGGAGCGCGAGCGCAGTCCCGTGCTCGATCCGGCGCGCGCCGAACGCTATATGCTCGGCGTCGTCTATCGGATGACCGTGCGCGAGGTGATCTACCGCCATCCGAAGCATGTCGAACGCGGGCTCCTGGTCGGGCAGCCGGGCGAGACGCTTCTCCTCTACGTGCCGGGTCGGTTGGCCGATCCTCGGGAATTCGGCAAGGCAGCGTTTCTGCCCGGTGGCGAGTATCTCGTTTTCTTGAAGCGGGCTGAGCTCAAGCGCGAAGATTTTCGCTGGGCGGTCGAGCAAACACTCGGCGCACCGGCAAGCGAATGGCGCTCCTTCCCCGACCCACGTCTCACGTATTACACGCCGATTCGCGACCCCTTCGCTGTGCTGCTCATGGAAGGCGCGTGGAAAGATTTCCTCGACCAGACGCGCGCCGTCGCCAGCGGGTTGAGGCCCTGACGCTCACGGGCGCGCCAGCTCCCGCCATCGAGCCTGAAGGTTCACAACGGGAAAGTCCCGCACGCGCAGCCGAACGGCCTGACGCCCTTTGGGCACATCGAACGCGAGACGAAGCGGGACATAGGTCGTCGCTTCTCCAGCGGCGACCGCCGCGATGAACCGTCCGCCCCCGAGGACGAGCGCGCGGGCGCCCATTATCTCCACCGGAATGCCGCGCGGGGCCAGCGCATGCCCTTGGTCATCCAAGACGACGATATCGCGCTCGAGGATCAACTCCAGCGATCGGCTCTCGCGGTTCGTGTTCTTGAACATGAGCGAGACCTCGATCATGGTCCCCTCGGCCGCGTATCCCGGATAGGCGACGTTCGAATCCACCGCCGTGACCTCGAACGCCCAATCGCCAGCCGGCACCCACTCCTCAAGCCCATACTCGGTCTTCGCCTCGCCCTTGACGTAGCGATCGAACCACTCCAAACACCGACGCACTTCATCGAGCCGATGGTTCAACTCGCGGAATCCATGCCCCTCGCGCGGATAGCGGACGAACTCGACGGTCTTCCCCAAGTGCGTGAGCGCTGCGTACATCTCTTTGGAATTCGAGATGAACGTGTTCGGATCGGCCTCCCCGTGCAGGATGAGCACTGGCGTCCTGATGTTCTTCACGTAGGCGAAGGGCGATCGCCGAATGTAGATGTCGAGGTCATCCCAGTAATACGCGCCCAGATAATCCGGCTCCCAACTGGGGAGATAGGAGTTGCTGAAGTCGGTGATGAGGTTGAAGATCCCGTACATGGAGACGGCGGCCTTGAACCGATCCGTCTGCGTGATCGCCCAATTCGTCATATAGCCGCCGTAGCTCCCGCCGAAGATGCCCAACCGCTCGGGATCCGCGATGCCGATCCGAATGAGATGATCCACACCGGTCATGATGTCCTGGAAATCCTTCCCGCCGAGATCGCGCCGATTCGCGATATCGAATGCCCCGTGGTATCCGGAGCTGCCTCGGAAATTCGGGGCGAAGACGGCATAGCCGTGGGCCGCCCAAACCTGGAAGTTGTAGTATTGCCGGAAAGCGTTCACCACGCGCGAATGCGGCCCGCCGTGCACGGCGACGAGCACCGGATATCGCTTGCCCGGCTCATAGCCGACCGGCTTCGTCAGGATCCCTTCGATCTCCCATCCATCCACGCTCCGCCATCGGATGACCTCTTGTTCGGCGATCTCGAACTCCCGAAGCTCGGGATTCATCTCCGTGAGCCGCGTCACGTCGTCGCTGCCCGGCCGCAGCAGCCACAGATCGGGCAGCGAGCGGGCATCTTCGCCGACATACACGAGCGTCCGACCATCGGCCGAGAGATCGAAGGCCGAGACGACGAGCGCGCCGCGCGTGATCGGCTCCGGAGATCCTCCCTCTATCGGCACGCGCAGGATATGCGTCTCCGTCCCCAGCGCGGCGAGCCCATAGAGATCCCGCCCCGCCGGATGCCATCGGAACCCCTCGATCCCCCGGTCGAACGCTTTCGTCACCTCCTGCAGGTCTCCCCTCTCGGCGGAGACGAGGAAGACCTCGTTCTGCGAATAGGGGATGTCGGTCAGTTGGGGCGCGAGGAAAGCGATCTGTCGCCCATCGGGCGACCAGCGCGGCGAACGCTCGCCGCCGGGCCGACGCGTCACTTGCCGCGCCTTCCCGTCCTCAATGGAGAGGACCCAGATGTCGAACTTCTTGCCATCGTCCACCTTGCCCGTGTAATTCGTCGCGTAGGCGATCTGCTTCCCGTCCGGCGCGACGTCGAATTCGCCGATCCCATAGTCCCCCTCGAACAACCGCGTCGCCTTCTTCGTCTCGATCTCGATGCTCCAGAACTCGCGCCGGTAGCGCTCCTTCTCCTCCACGATGGCGTCGAATTTCTGCCGGCGTTCGCGCTCGCGTCGCTCCCGCTCGGGCTTGGGCAGCGTCTCGCGCGTCAGGTAGATGATCGTCCGGCTATCGGGCGACCAGTCGTAAGCGATCACGCCTTCTTCGGCGTTCGTGAGCTGAACGGCTTCGCCCCCATCGCTCGGCATGATCCACACCTGGTTCTTCGGCCTTCGCTCCTCCTCTTCCTGTCGAGCTTCCGGCGCGCGTGCCGGCCGATTCGAGAGGAAGGCCAACCACCGACCGTCCGGAGACCACCGCGGCATGGACTCATCCTCTTTGCTTCGCGTGAACGGCCGTGGCTTTCCCCCGTCAGTCTCGACGACCCAAATATCTGTGCGATACCGGCTCTCCTGGAAATCGGCCTCGGCGACGACGAAGGCCACACGCCGACCGTCCCGCGAGAGCGCCGGACTGCTCACCAGCCGAAACGCGAGCATATCGCGCATGGTGAGCCGCTTCTTCGCCGCCGAGACGGTGATCCCCGCGCCACTGAGGAAAAGCGGGATGAGCAAGAAGACGATCCCCTTCCTCATGATGACCTCCTCCTCAATCCCGAAGATGAGCACCTGGCGCCGAGATGATCCCCCCTCACGGTCTCTTGAACCATTCCTCGGCCACCCCGGCGTTGATCTTCATCTCCTTCACGACGAATTCCGAGAAGAGCTTCCCCGCTTGCCGCGTCACCGTGCGGAAGGGATATTTCGCGCCGGAGACCTCGCGATAGTCGGTGTACATCTCTTCGAACTCCGTTCTCGCTCCGGAGAAGGGGTCGGTCCCCTGGTAGCTGAGTTTCAGCGGCAGGTGCGAGGCCTCGTCCACGTAGAGTCGAAAGACGTGCTCGCCCTCTTGATACTGGAGGACCTCGACGGGCTTCCCCTCCACCGATTCGCGCCCCACATAGGAGACCGTGATCCCCTCGCGCTCTCCGGCCAGCAGGAGTTGGAAGAACTGCCGACGGAGCGTCGCGCGCAGCTCCTTCAGAAGCGGAGCGGGGATCTCTTGCGTCCCCATCGGCGTGCTCATCCACCCGGACTCGCCGCTGAGCACCTGCACGATCGTCATCTGCGGCAACTTCACTTCCACACGCAACCGATCGGGCGCTTGTAGGACCATGCGCTGCTCGCCCTTGAACTCTCCAAAGGGCGTGGAGACCATCGCCTCTCCGGCGATCAGGACATCCCGAATGTCGGCCACGACCTCACGACCGCCGACGGCTCGAAGCACTTCTGCCAGGATCTCTCGGGCGCGCGCGATGGCTTCCGGCGTCGCGGCCACGGCCGCGGGTTGCTCCCGCGTCAAATCCGGGCGTGTGAGGTCCACCTCCGTGTAGGCGATCCGCTCCACCGGCGCCACGGATGCGACTTCGCGCTCGAAGGCGCTGGCGTTCCCCACGAGCACAATGACCAGATCCTCGGTTCGATAATACTTTCGCGCGACCTCTTGCACCTGTTCGGCCGTCACCGCGAGGATCCGATCCCGATAGGTGTTGAGGTAGGCATAGTCGAACCCATAATTGAGGGCATCGAGGACAAGCGTGGCCAGCGAGTCCGGCGTCTCCAAGCGCAACTGAAAGACGCCCGCCAGGAAGCTCTTCGCCTTCTGCAGCTCTTCTTCCCGGACGCGCTCCCGCGCGATGCGCTCCAACTCTCGGAGGACCAGCTCGAGTGTCTCGCGCGTTGTCTCCGTGCGCGTGAACGTGGAGATGGTCACGCTGCCCGGCTGCTGCCGCGCTTCGAGACGACCGCTCACACCGTAGGTCAGACCGCGCTCTCGCCGCAAGACATCCCAGAGGCGACTCCCGGAAGCACTCGCCAAGATGGCATTGAGCACCTGAAGAGCGAAATACTCGGGATCGCGCCGCGCGATCCCCACACGACCGAGTCGGATCTCCGTCTGCACAGCATCGGGCTTGTCAATAATGATCAGCTTCCGTCCATGCGTCGGCGCCGGAGGAGGAATGGCCGCGGCTCGGACTTCCCCCCGGGGCCAATCGCTGAAATATTTCTCCGCCTTCGCGAACGCCTCGGCAGCCGTGATATCCCCGGCGATGGCGAGAAGGGCGTTATTCGGGTGATACACGGCCTGATGGAAGGCGACCAGATCGTCCCGCTTCACGCGCGGGATCGAATCCAGCGTCCCCTCCGGCGGATGCCCATACGGATGCCCACCGAAGATGGCGCGCTCGATCGCCGCCGACGCCAAATATCCCGGGTCGTTCATTTGAACGCGCAAGCTGGAGAGGAGTTGTTGCCGCTGTCGCTCGATCTCTTCCTCTTTGAACGCCGGGTTTCGCACAATGTCGGCGAGGATCTCGAACGCCACATCCACAGCGGGCCTGAGCACGGAGATGACCGCGAACGAGTGATGCCACGAGGCCCCCGTGCTGATCTGCCCCCCGACGGCCTCAATGGTCTCGGCGATCTCCATGGCGCTTCGCGTCTTCGTCCCCTGGTCCAAAAGGGCCGCCGTCAACGAGGCTAATCCCGGACGATCGGGCGGATCCTGCTCGGCTCCCGCTCGCACCAGGAGCCGTAAGCTGACAACGGGCTGCTCTCGATGCTCGATGACGACGACCTGTAACCCATTGGGCAGTGTCCGCGACGCGAATTCCGGGAATCGAAAGGGCCGAGGAGGCTGCGGGGGAGGCGGCGTCGGCTTCTGCCCAAACCCTGATCCCCCAGCGAGGCCCAGCAGGATGAGGAGAAGAAGACTTCCTGACATGACCTGTCGCGTCATCGTCATCCCCCTTCACGGCGTGCGGATCGCGCTTCGATCACGGCCCAGGGCGCTTCTCCTCCAGTTGCTGCGGGAGAATGGTGAGCACGATCCGATTGGTCTCGGTGAAATATCGTTCAGCCACGCGCCGAATCTCCTCCGGCGTCACAGCCAAGATGCGCTCGACTTCCGTATTGACGCGCGCCGGGTCCTTCCCGAGAACAGCCGCACGCCCCAGAGCATCCGCCTTCCCCTGGTTCGATTGACGGGCGAAGAGTATCTCCGCGATCATCTGATTCTTCGCCTTCTCCAACTCGCGCGCGGGCACGAGCTCCCGCTTCAATCGCTCCAGCTCTTCGACAATAGCCTTCTCGGCGGCTTCCGGCGTATGCCCGGGATTCAAGATGGCCCCGGCGAAGAAAAGATTCGGATGCTCAGTGAAGTTCCCCGCCCCGAACGCCGCGGCTGCCAGGCGCAGCTCGTAGACGAGTTTGCGATAGAGGCGCGAACTTTGACCGGCCGAGAGAATGCGCGAGACGACCTTCAACGGATACGAATCGGGATGCCCATCCTCGGGGATGTAATACCCCGCCAGCAGCGCCGGCAGCGGCACGTTCATCCGCTCGGTGAGACGCTTCTCGCGTGTCTTGGGAGGCTCCTTCACCGTCACGCGCGGGATCGGGCGCTTCCCGCGCGGAATGCTCCCGAAATACTTCTCCACCCACGCGAGCGCCTGGCGCGTGTCGAAGTCCCCGACGATCACGAGCGTCGCGTTATTGGGGACGTAGTACGTCTGGAAGAACTCGCGCACATCCTCGACCGTCGCCGCATTCAGGTCGTCCATGCTCCCGATGACGATGTGCCGATACGGATGCACCTCGAAGGCATTGGCGTAGAGCACCTCGAGGACGCGCCCATAGGGTGGATTCTCGATGCGCAGGCGCCGCTCCTCCTTGACGACCTCCCGCTCGGATCGAAAGCTCTCCTCGGTGATGGCCAGCGAGGCCATGCGATCCGCCTCGAGCCAGAGGACCATCTCCAGATAGTTGCTCGGGAAGGTCTGCCAGTAGACGGTCACATCCTCCGTCGTGTAAGCGTTATCCACCCCGCCGATGCTCTTGATCAGCTCCGTGTGTTCCTCGGGACCGACGTTCTTCGAGCCCTTGAACATCAAATGCTCGAACAGGTGCGCGAACCCTGTCCGCCCGGGCCGCTCATCCTTCGAGCCCACGTGATACCACACCTGCAGGTTGATGACCGGCGCCGAATGATCCTCATGCGTGATGACACGCAGCCCGTTCTTGAGCGTCGTCACTTGAAACCGAAGCGATGGCGGCACAAGTGGGGATTGCGCCCCTGCAACCGACGCGAGCGCGACCATCATGATCCCGGCGAGGATTCCCCGTCCGCTCATGCACTCTCCTCCTTACCCCATGGCTTTCTCTCCGATCCGGGCCCCTTCGGGCCGAGAGTCTATCACACGGGTCTCGGGGCTTCCACCTCCAGGACGGCCGCATGGGCCGCAGAGGCCTCTTCAGCGCATGCCGACCGCCAGCAAACTCTGAGCGGCGTTCAGCAGGGCGAAGACGCGCGTGGGCAGAAGTCCCAAGTAGAAGACGCCGACCACGGCCACGACGAGCGTCGCTACGAACGCGCGCGAGAGGGGGACGCGCGCCACCTCCACCTTCGGCTCGCGGAAGAACATGACGATCACGACGTAGAGGTAGTAGTAGACGGAGACGACCGTGTTCAAGACGCCGATGAGGACCAGCTCAGGGAAGCCCGCGCCCCACGCCGATTTGAAGAGCCAGAACTTGGCGATGAAGCCGGCCGTGCCGGGGAATCCGGCCAGGCTCACCAGAAAGATGGCCAGCGGGAAGCTCAGCATCGGTTGCCGGAAGCCCAATCCGGCATAATCGGCGATCAACACGCGTTCATCCCCCCGACGCGCCCAGAGCGCGACGATCGCGAAACAGCCGAGGTTCATGATCGTGTAGACGAGCAGGTAGAAGGCCACGGCCGCCCAATCGCGCGCCAGGACGCCGATCAAGATATACCCAGCATGCGCGATGGACGAATAGGCGAGCATCCGCTTGATGTTCGTCTGCGCGATGGCGATGAAGTTCCCGAAGGTCATGCTCAAAATGGACATGGCCGTGACCACCGTGACCCAATGCGAAGCGAGCTGATCGGCGACGCTCCCGATCCCCAAGGGCGCGAACGTGAGGGAGAAGACCCGAAGGAAGGCGGCGAATCCTGCCGCCTTCGGCGCCGTCGAGAGGAAGGCCGTCACCGGCGTCGGCGCGCCTTCGTAGACATCAGGCGTCCACACATGGAACGGCACCGTCGCCACCTTGAATCCGAAGCCGATCAGCAACATCGCCGCCCCGGCCATCAACAGGACGATCTCCGCGCGTCCGAGCGATCCGCTCACCAGACGCGCCATCTCCGCGAGATTCGTCGTGCGCGTCGCGCCGTACATCAGAGCGATCCCATAGACCAGGAACGCCGAGGAGAACGCCCCGAGGATGAAATACTTCAACGCCGACTCCATCGAGCGGAGATCCTCCCGCCGATACCCCGCCAGGACGTAGGTGGCGATCGTGATCGTCTCCAGCGCCAGGAAAACCATGACCAGATCGTTGCTGGCCACCAGCAGCGTCATCCCCACCGCTCCGAACAGGAGCAAGGCGAAATACTCGCCCGGTGGGATGCGCTCCTCGTCCAAGAACGTCCAGGAGATGAAAATGGTCAACAGCGTGCCGAGCAGAATGACCAGCGTGAAGAAGACCCGAAAGCCATCCACGATGATCATTCGCGAGAAGGCCAACACCGGCCCCTCGTCCCAGAGGGCGAGCGCCACGACCCCGGCCAGGACCGTGCCCGCGGCCGCGAGGATCCCATCTCGCTTCTTCTTCCCCGGAGAGAACGCCTCCAGCAGCATGACGAGCACACCCGTCACCGCCAGCACCAGTTCTGGCCCAATAGCGCGATAGCTGATCCCCAGCGACTCCATCGGTCACCTCCGCTCGAGGACCTCGGCTCCCGGAGGCGCGAGGCGCTCTCGATCCGGCGAAGCCGGATGCGCCCGCTGCACCAGGATGGTCCGCGAAGCCGCGCGCTGCAGCTCCAGGACCGCGTGATCCGTGCGCCGCAAGATCGGATTCGGCAGCACGCCCATCAGGATCACGAGCGCGGCCATGGGAACCAGCGCGAGCCGCTCCCGCGCGTTCACATCGGGCAGCTGCCGATTCTCCTCGCGCGTGATCTCCCCAAAGAGGACGCGCTCCAGTGTCCAGAGCATGTACGCGGCCGAAAGGATCATCGCCGTCGCCGCCAGGACCGTGTAGACGCGCCCCTGCGCCAGCTCAGACGTATACGTGCCTACGAGCACGAGGAATTCGCCCACGAATCCACTCAACGTCGGCAGCGCCGCCGAGGCCAGGGCGAGAATCCCAAAGAGCGCCGAGAAGACGGGCATCGGATGGGCCAATCCCCCGAATTCCGCGATCAGCCGCGTGTGGCGCCGCTCCGAGAGAATCCCCGCGATCATGAAGAGCGCGCTGGTCGCGATCCCGTGACTGAGCATCTGGAAGATCGCGCCCTGCATCCCCATCTCCGTTCGCGCCACGATGCCGAGCACGACAAAGCCCATATGGCTGACCGACGAGTACGCGATCAGCTTCTTCAGATCGGGCTGCACCAGGGAGACGAGCGCGCCATAGATGATGCTGATGACGGCGAGCGCGCCCAGCATCCCGGCGAACTCCTCCGTCGCCTGCGGGAAGAGCGGGAGATTGAACCGCAGCAATCCATACCCCCCCATCTTCAGGAGGATGCCCGCCAGGATCACCGATCCGGCCGTCGGCGCTTCCACGTGCGCATCCGGCAACCAGGTGTGGAAGGGGAAAAGAGGCACTTTGATCAGAAACGCCAGCGCGAAGCCCCAGAAGAGCCAGCGCTCCGTCTGCGGATCCCACACGAGTCGCCCCGCGCGCACGTTCTCCGTGATGGCCAGGATGTCGAACGTCGTCCCCCCGTTCAGGTAGTAGAGGCTGATGATCGCCGCCAGCATGAGCGCCGATCCGACCATCGTATAGATGATGAACTTGACGGCAGCGTAGATGCGCCGCTCATATCCCCAGATGCCGATCAGGAAGTACATCGGCACGAGCATGACCTCCCAAAAGATGAAGAAGAGGAACATGTCCAGGGCGACGAAGACGCCGATCACGCCTGTCTCCAGAAGCAGGAGGAAGACGTGGAATTCCAGGACGTGCCGCTCGATGGCGCGCCAGCTGATCAAGATCGAGACCGGCACCAGCAGAGCGCTCAGGACCACAAGCCACAGGCTCACCCCATCCACGCCCACGAAATAGTCCACGTTGAAGCCGAAGAATCTGATCCAGGGGGCGCGTTCGACCATTTGCGGACCGGAAGCCGCCGGATCGAACTTCACGAGCATGGGACCGCAGAGCCCCAGCGGAACCAGGGAGACCGCCAGGGCCAGGCGACGAATCGTCTCCTCTGACGCGGCCAGGAGCACGCGCGCCACAAGGAGCAGGAGCGCGCCGGCTGTCGGCGCGAATGTGAGCCAGCTCAGCAGATGCTCCCCCATCCGATGCCCCTCCTACCGAGCCGGGATCCGACCTCCGATGAAGATGAAATATCCGAGCACGATGAGCGCGCCGATGACGAACATGACGACGTAGCTGCGCACCAATCCCGTCTGCAGCCGCCGCAAGACGGCCGCGCACGCGGCGACGAAGGCCGCCACACCGTTCACCACACCATCAATGATCGTCACATCGAAGAATCTCCAGAGCAGCACGGTCGAGCCTCGCACGAGGGGGCGGACGAAGAGGGCCTCATAGATCTCGTCCACGTAGTACCTGTTCTCCAAGAGCGAGGGCGCCGGGCGTAGCGGATCGCGCTGATAGAAGCGACGCGCCCACAGCAGCGCGACGAGCACGGCGAGCGCGGTCACAGCCGCGAGCCCCAATTCCCATCCATGACTCGGCTCATCCACGACGACCGCGAGACGATGGGGATGAACAGGCGCGCGCGCCAGCGCCGGTCCGATGAACTGCTCGAACCAATTCGCCAGGCGCCCTCCCGTGTACGCCTCGGAGATGCCCACCCATCCTCCACCGATGGAGAGCGCGGCGAGCACAAGGAGCGGGATCGTCATCACCCGCGGCGATTCGCGAGGCGCGGCGCCCCCCCCGTGTCCCTCAGGGGAATGGGCGAAGCGCTCGTGGCCCTCAAACGTCAGCACGATCCATCGGGTCATGTACGTGGCCGTGAGGATCGCCGTCACGAATCCTACTCCCCACAGCACGCGCCCCCAGGGCTCCGGAAGCACCGGGCTCGCCCACGTGCGCCAGAGGATCTCATCCTTGCTGAAGAACCCGGAGAAGGGGGGGAGACCCGCGATCGCCAGCCATCCGCAGAGCACCGCCCCATAGGTGAAGGGCAGATACCGCTTCAGCCCCCCCATCCGCCGCATATCCTCCTCATGATGAAGGGCGATGATGACCGACCCCGCGCCGAGAAAGAGCACGGCCTTGAAGAATGCATGCGTGACGACGTGAAAGATCGCGGCCGAGAACGCGCCAACCCCGCAGGCCAGGAACATGTATCCCAGTTGCGAGATCGTCGAATAAGCGAGCACCTTCTTGATGTTCCACTGCGCCAGACCGATGGTCGCCGCCAAGAAGGCCGTCAGCGCCCCCACGACCGCGATGACGAAGAGCGCCGTGAGCGATCGCGCATAGAGTTCGCTGCAGCGCGCGATCATGTACACTCCCGCCGTCACCATCGTCGCCGCGTGGATGAGGGCGGAGACCGGCGTCGGCCCCGCCATCGCATCCGGCAGCCAGACGTAGAGGGGAATCTGCGCGCTCTTCCCCGTCGCTCCCACGAACAAGAGCAGCGCGATCGCCGTCACGATCCCCACCTCACCCAACGCCTCCGGCTCGGGGAATCGAGCGGCGACAGCCCCCATGACCTCCGGGAACCGCAAGGTTCCAAACGTGGCGAAGATCAGGATCATGCCCAGAGCGAAGCCGAAATCCCCGATGCGGTTCACGATGAACGCCTTCTTCGCCGCGCGCGCCGCATACGCGCGATCGAAGTAGTGCCCGATGAGCAGATACGAGCACAGCCCAACCCCCTCCCATCCGATGAACAGGACCAGGAAATTATCGGCCAGCACGAGCACGAGCATCATGAACATGAAGAGGTTCATATAGGCGAAGAAGCGCGCGTAGCCGGGATCCCCCCGCATGTAGCCGACGGCGAAGACGTGGATCCAAAAGCCGACGAACGTGACGAAGAGGATGTAGACGCCCGAGAGCGCATCCAGTTGAAAGCCCCACTCCACGCGCAGCGGCCCCGACGCGATCCACGAGAAGAACGGTTCCAGGATCAGGCGATGCTCCGGCGGTCGCGCCCACAGCTCGACGAAGAACAGGCGGACGGACAGAAGCATCGAGAGGCCCACCGAGCCACAGCCCATCACGGCGATGAGCCGCTCGCTCCACCGCCGACCGAAGATCCCGATGATCCCCGCGGAGACGAGCGGGGTCAAGACGAGCGCTTTCAGCATCCCCCCTCCCCTCCCGCGCGTCAGAGTTTCAACAACTGCGCCTCATCCACGTTCAACGTCTCGCGATGCCGGAAGAGCAACACGACAATGGCCAATCCCACAGCGGCCTCGGCCGCCGCCACGACCATGACGAAGAAGACCATGATCTGCCCCGCCAGCTCGCGGAAGTAACTGGAGAAGGTGACCAGCGTGAGATTGGCCGCGTTCAACATCAGCTCGATCCCCAGCAGCATCACGATCGCATTCCGCTTGACGAAGACCGTGACCGTGCCGATCGTGAAGAGCACGGCCGCGACCGCCAGATACCAGGAGATGGGAATCGTCGTCATCGTCCCTCCCTCCGCGCCAAGACGACCGCGCCCAACAGGGCGATGAGGATCAGGATCGAGGTGAGCTCGAACGGCAGCAGATACGTCGTGAACAGCTCGCGCCCGATGGATTCGGTCACGCCCACACTCGTCCCCGAAGGAACGGGATTCTCCTCGAAGAGGCGCACCAGGTAGACGATCTCCACGCCGAGGAGCGCGGCGAAAGGAACGGCGAGCCATCGCAAGAGCGGACGGCGCTCCAGCCGCGCCTCCTCCGCCCGAAGATTGAGCAGCATGATGACGAAGAGGAAGAGCACGAGGATGGCGCCGGCGTAGATCACGACCTGAATCATGGCCAGGAAGTAGGCGCCGAGCAAGATGTAGAGCCCCGTGAGCGCCCCGAGCACGACCAGGAGCGCCAGGACGCTCTGCAGCGGATGCCGCCGCAGCAGGACGTTCAGCGCGGCCACAATGGCCGTGAGCGCGAAGATCAGAAAGAGCGCGCGCTCCATACCCCCCTCCCACGGGAGCCTCGCGCGCTCGCCCAGAGCGCCCGAGGCCCCCATCGTCCCTCGCCTTGCGGGAATCTCGCTCTCATACGACCACGGCCATCGCCGAAGAGAACACGACGTTCGCGAATGCCAGAGGCACGAGCACCTTCCATCCGAACCGCATCAATTGATCGTATCGGAAGCGGGGCAAGGTCGCGCGCAGCCAGATATAGATGAAGAGGAACACGGCCGTCTTCGCCGCGAAATAGACGACCCCCAGCAGCGGCGCGTGCGCCACGCCCGGACCGTTCCACCCCCCGAGAAAGAGCGTCGTCGCCAGGGCCGAGACGGCGAGAATGTTCGCATATTCAGCCACGTAGAACATGGCGAACTTCGTCGCTGAATATTCCGTGTGATAGCCCGCGACTAGTTCCGTCTCCGCCTCCGGCAGATCGAACGGTACGCGATTGGTCTCGGCGATGGCCGCGATGAAGAAGAGCAGGAAGCCGAGCGGTTGATACCAGAAGACGTGCCATCTCGGGATGATCCCCCAATATGTCCCCGATTGCGCCCGCACGATCTCGACCAGATCGAGCGAGCCCGCCTGGATGAGCACGCCGACGACCGAGAGCGTGAGCGTCAGCTCGTAGCTGATCATCTGCGCGGCCGAGCGCAATCCCCCAAGCAGCGAATATTTGCTGTTGGACGCCCATCCGGCGAGCACGATCCCGTAAACGCCGAGTCCGCTCAAGGCGAAGAGATAGAGCAGTCCCACGTTGACGCTAGTGATGTAGAGCGTGATCTCGCGACCGAACAGCACGATCCGATCGCCGAACGGGATCACGGCATAGGTCATGAGCGCCGGGACGAGCGCCAGAATGGGCGCCATGGTGAAGAGGACGGGATTGGGCGTATTCGGTCGCACGTCCTCCTTGAAGAGGAATTTCAGCAGATCGGCCAGCGGTTGCAACAACCCCCACGGACCGACGCGATTCGGACCGTAGCGGAGCTGAATCCATCCCAGGACCTTCCGCTCAAAGAGCGCCAGATAGGCGAGGAACGTGAGCACGACGCCAAAGACGATGACGATCTTGATCGCCGCCTCGACGATCAACCCCATCCTCCCTTCCTCCCGACGACTCCGCCGGCGGAGATGGCGTCAGCGCGAGGCTTCGACCCGCTCGCGCTCCTCCCATCCGAAGGCCTTCCGCAAGAGGGGGACGTGCTCGGTGAGCGTCCCCGGCTCGAAGAGGCCCTCCCCGAGCGGCGCCGGCTCCCGGAGGCGCTCCGCCGCGCGATCAATCGCCGCGACCTGCGCGCGCAACCGCTCCAAGAGCTTCCCGCGATCAATGGCCGTCAGGGGAACCAGCGGTCGCTCCGTCTGAATGGCCCCCTCCTCGTTCAAGCGCGCGTAGGTGATCCCCTGATAGCCGGGGACCGTCTCGGCGATCTCGCGGAAGATATTCGCCACCGAACGACGACAGCCCAGATCCACGCCCATCTTCGCCGCGATTTGATCAATGATCATCCAATCGGGGCGCCAATCGCCCGTGGCACTGAGCGCGCGCCGAATCCGCTGCACCTGCCCCGCGTTGTTGGTGAATGTGCCATCCAGCTCGGCGAAGCTCATGGCCGGGAGCACGACGTGCGCCATCTCAGCCGTGCGCGTCAGAAACAGCTCGTGCGCGACGACCAGTTCCGCCCGCGCCAGCGCCTCGCGCCAGACGTCTCCGTAAAAGCGCACCAGATCGCAGCCCATGAGATAGAGCGCCTTGATCTGCGAGCCCACCTGCTCGGGCGCGGGCAGATCCGCCGTCAGACCCATGTCGAGAGCCCCGAGCGAGTTGTTGAAGCGCAGCAGCGGCAGCACGCGCACCTGGCGTCCGCCTTCGGCCGCCAGGATCCCCCCCAGGACGGCGGCGGCTTCCAAGGCCGCACCCGTCACCTCTCGACTGATGAGCACGGCCAGGCGATCGGACTCCCACACGATGCGTCGCAACGCCTCCACCTCCTCGCGGGTCAGCAGCGTCGCCTCGGCCGCGCGCTCCACCTCACCTTCATCCAGCAGCGCCAGCAATACCGCCGCTTCCGATCCCGGACGAATGTGGAAGAATCGCGTCGCGACGCGCATCCGACTGAGCGGGCGCGCGCCAACGATGAACAGTTGCGCCCCGCGCCGATGAACCGCCGCGCGCAGGCTGTAGGCCGTCAGCGGATTGTACTCCGGCGGGTTCCCCCCAATGAGCAGAATGGTCCGCATCTCTTCGCGCAACATGGGCTGCGTCAGCAGCGGCACCGTCAGCCGCCGGAAGAATGGCCGCCAGTCGACATCCATGGCATGCGTCACCACGGGCGTCTCCACGACCTCTCGCCCGAACTTCGCCAAGATGTAGAGGTCCTCGTTGGTCAGCCGCGGCGAGCCGATGCACGCGATGCTCTCGGGTCCGTACGTCCGCTTGATCTCCAGCACTCGCTGTGCGACCTGCCGGAGCGCCTCCTCCCACGTGGTCGGCTCCAAACGCCCGTTGCGACGCACAAGCGGCACCGTCAGTCGGTCCGGACTGTTGACGAACGCGTTCCCATAGCGGCCCTTCACGCAGAGGAACTCCTCGTTGATCCAGTTGTGCCGCGTCTCAGGCGCTGTCCTGAAGCTGAAGAGGACCTTGTTCGCGAATTCCGCGTCCATCTTCGTCAAGTCCTTGGCCCACGCCCGCACGACCCGACCATCGCGCACGCTCAGCCGCAATTGGCAACCATCGGAGCAATACGTGCAGGTCGTCACCGTATCGCGGATGTCCCACGGCCGCGCGCGGAACCGAAAATCGGCGCTCGTCAGCGCGCCCACGGGGCACACTTCCACGCAGTTGCCACAATGCTCGCACTCCAGCGTCCCATCCGCGCGATTCCCCACGATCACGCTGTGCGCGCCACGACCGCGCACCCCCAGCGCATGATTCCCCACCCACTCATCGCACACGCGAATACATCGGTAGCAGAGGATGCATCGTTGCGGATCGAGCCAGATGAAGGGGCTGAGCGGATATTCGCCGGTCGCATCCTTCTGCTCATCGAAGCGGGCGAGCAGATCGCCGTAGTTCATCGCCATCCACTGCAGCTCGCACTCCCCCCCTTTATCGCACACGGGACAATCGAGCGGATGGTTCGCCAGGATGAAATCCACCATCGCCTGGCGCGCCTGCCGGATCTCCTCGCTCTCGGTCGTCACAACCATCCCCTCGCTCACCCGCACGGTGCAGGCCGTTTGCAATCGGCCCATCTTCTCGATCCGCACCAGGCACATGCGGCACGCGGCCTGCGGCGGCAGGTCCTTGTAATAGCAGAAATTCGGGATCGGGAAGCCCGCATCGAAACAGACTTCCAGAAGCAACTTCCCCCTCGGCGCCTCGACCTCCTTCCCATTGATGATCACCTTCACGGTCTCCATACTCGCCCCTCCCTCACACAGTCAAGCGGCGCGGCGCCTCGACCTCCGGGAGCTCCGCCGAGACGACCGGCGCGCGCACATACTTCTCGAAATCGGCGCGGAATTTCTCGATGGCCGGATAGACGGCCCAGGCCGCCGCATCCCCCAGCGGACAATGCGTCGTGCCGAAGATGTTGCGCGCCAGTTCGTAGAGGAGGTCAAGATCCTTGGGTCGCCCTCCCCCACTGAGGAGGCGCTCCAGCAGTTTCCGCATCCAGCGCGTCCCCTCGCGGCAGGGCACGCACCAACCGCAGGATTCGTGCTCGTAGAACTTCGTGATCCGATAGACGACCTGCGCGATGTCCGTGTCCTCATCCATGACGATGATGGCGCCACTGCCGAGCATGGACTTGAGCGCCGCCAGCGATTCGAAATCGAGCGTGCACTGCTCGACCTCCTCAGCCGTCAGGATCGGCGCCGAGGAGCCCCCGGGGATCACCGCCTTCAAGCGCTTCCCCCCACGAATCCCCCCGCAGTCCTCCTCGATCATGCGCTTCATCGGATACCCCATCGGCAGCTCATACACCCCTGGCCGCGCCACATGGCCGCTCACGGCGAACAGGCGCGTTCCGCCGCTCTTCTCCGTCCCCAGTTGTCGGAACCAATCCCCACCATGGAGGATGATGGGCGGCACCGAGGCCAACGTCTCCACGTTATTGATCACCGTCGGGCAGCCGTAGAGGCCCACCACGGCCGGAAACGGTGGCTTGATGCGCGGATACCCCCGCTTCCCCTCGAGCGACTCCATGAGCGCCGTCTCCTCGCCGCAGATGTACGCCCCGGCGCCCGGATGGACGATGATCTCGCAGGAGAACCCGCTCCCCAGGATGTTCGCGCCGACGAACCCGCGCTCCCGCGCTTCCTCAATGGCGCGCTCCAAGCGCTCCTTGAGGTACCAATACTCGCCGCGAATATAGATGAACGCCAGATGCGCGTCCACGGCGTATGCGGCCAGCAGAATCCCCTCGATCACCGCATGGGGATCCTTCTCCATCAAGACGCGATCCTTGCACGTCCCGGGCTCGCTCTCATCGGCGTTGGCGATGACGTACTTGGGCTTGTCGGAGTCCCGGGGCACAAAGCTCCACTTCATCCCGGTCGAGAAGCCCGCCCCTCCGCGTCCGCGCAAGGCCGAGCGCTTCACCTCCTCGATGACCTCTTCGGGCGTCATCTCCGTGAGCGCCTTCCGCAACGCTTGATACCCCCCCGTTCGCAGATAGACCTCGATCGTATGCGAATCCGGGAGATCGAATCGCGCGCTGAGCACGCGCACCTTCTCCATACCCCCCTCCTCACGGAAGCGACCGGAGGATCTCATCCACGCGCTCCGGCGTCAGATGGTGATAGAACGTGAAATTGATCTGCATGGCCGGCGCCCAACTGCACGCCCCGATGCACTCGACCTCACTCAGCGTGAACCGGCCATCGGCCGTCGTCTCCCCGCAGCGAATCCCCAAGCGCTCCTCCAAATGCTCGCGGATGGCCTCGCCCCCGCAGAGGTAACAGGAGACGTTGCGACAGATCTGAATGTGATACCGCCCGATCGGGCGCCGATGAAACATCGTGTAGAAACTGACGGTCGTCGCCACATCCAGGAAGGTCAGATCAAGCCATCGCGCGACCTCCTCGAGCGCCTCATCAGGCAGATACCCCAGCTCCTGCTGCACGACGAAGAGCACCGGCAGCAGGGCCGATCGCTTCACCGGATACCGCGCGATGATCTCCCGAATCTTCTTCTCCGCCTCGGCCGAAAGCATGCCCATCTGATTCGCCTCTCACCGATCAATCTCGCCGAGCACAATATCAAGGCTCGCGATCACGGCCACGACATCGGCGATCAATTGTCCGCGCACCATGAGGGGCAGAGCTTGGACGTTCGCGAACGAGGGCGCGCGGATGTGGACGCGATAGGGCATGGGGCCGCCATCGCTCACGATGTAGTAGCCGAGTTCCCCGCGCGGACTCTCGACGGCGACGTAGACTTCGCCCGGAGGCACCTTCAATCCCTCGGCCGTGAGCAGGAAATGATAGATGAGGGCATCCATTTGCGTGAGCATCTTCTCGCGCGGGGGCAGCGAGACGCGCGGATCGTCGCATTTGACCGGCCCCGGCGGCAACTTCTCCACGGCCTGGCGAATGATCTTCAGCGACTCGCGCATCTCCTGCACGCGCACGAGATAGCGGGCGTAGACGTCGCCCTCGGTGCGCGTGGGCACTTCGAAATCGTAGGTCTCATAGCCACTGTAAGGGTGGACGCGCCGCAGATCATATGGGACACCGGAAGCGCGCAAACTCGGCCCCGTCACGCCCCAGCGAATGGCCTCCTCGGCGCTCAATCGCCCCACGCCCTCAGTCCGCATGCGAAAGATCGGGTTGTGGGTCAAGAGCGTATCGAATTCCTCCAGCGCCCGCGGGAACTCCCGACAAAAGTCGAGAACGCGCGCGGTGAACCCCTCGGGCAGATCGGCCATGACCCCCCCGATGCGCAGGTAACTCGGCGTGAGCCGCCCTCCCGACACCGCCTCGAACAGCTGCAGGATCTTCTCTCGCTCGGCGAAGGCGTAGAAGAACAGGCTCATCGCCCCGAGGTCCAAGCCATGCGTCCCGATCCACACCAGGTGGCTCGCGATCCGCTGCAGCTCGGCCATCATCACCCGAATGACTTGCGCACGCGGCGGGACCTCTACGCCCAACATCTTCTCCACGGCCAGGACGTAGCCGAGATTGTTCCCCATCGCGTTGAGATAATCGGTGCGATCCGTGATCGTGATCACGTGCTGGTACTTCTTGTACTCGGCCAGCTTCTCCATCCCCGTGTGGAGATACCCGATGTCGGGCTTGGCGTCCACGACGCGCTCGCCCTCCAGGGTGAGCACGAGCCGCAACACCCCGTGCGTGGACGGATGCTGCGGCCCCATATTCACCATCATCGTGGTCTCCAGCGGATTGCGCCGGACCTCCAGCAGGACCTCCGATTCCGCCATGCGTCACCCTCGATACCCCCGCAGCGGATAATCCTTCCGCAGCGGATACCCCTCCCAGTCCTCCGGCATCAGCAACCGCCGCAATTCGGGATGCCCCTCGAACCGCACGCCGAACATATCATACACCTCCCGCTCGTACCAGTTCGCATTCGGCCAGATGCCCGTCACCGAAGGCACCGCTTCCTCCTCGTTCACCCGCACTTTCAGGCGAAGCCGATGCCGATGCGTGAGGGAATAGAGATGATAGACCACCTCGAACCGGGGATCGGCGCCTACGCCGCGATCCACGCCGCAGAGGTCCACGAGCATCTTGTAGTCGAAGGCGGGATCATCGCGCAGGGCCTGACAGATCTCAATGAGCGCTTCGCGGGCGATGACGAAGGTCAGCTCCCCCCATTGCTCCTTCGCTTCCACAATATGCGGCCCGAATCGCTGCTGGAAGATGTGACGTGGCGTCCGATGTTCCTGCCCCTCCATAAGGCGTTCGCACACGCGCTCCGACTCAGCGAGCGCTCACCACCACTGCCTCCTCGTCCACAGCCGCGCGGCGGCGCAACCGCTCCCGCTCGATCTTCTCCTGAAGCTTCATGATCCCGTAGATGAGCATCTCGGGTCGCGGGGGGCATCCCGGCACGTAGATGTCCACGGGGATCACCTTGTCCACCCCCTGCACGATGGCATAGTTGTCGAACATCCCCCCGGCCGAGGCGCAGACGCCCATGGCGATGACCCATTTCGGCTCGGGCATCTGCTCATAGAGCCGGCGCACCACCGGCGCCATCTTCTGCGAGACGCGCCCGGCGACGATCATCACGTCCGATTGTCGGGGCGATCCGCGAAAGACTTCCGCCCCAAATCGCGCGATATCATTGCGCGAGGCGATCATGGCCATCATCTCGATGGCGCAGCAGGCCAAGCCGAACTGCATCGGCCACAAGCTCGATTTGCGCGCCCATTTCACCAAATCCTCAAAGCGCGCCGTGATGATCTCCGGAACCCCGGTTTTCTCCCCTGCCTCACCCATACGCTCACCGATTCCAATCGAACACGCCCTTCTTCCAGGCGTACACGTATCCCGCGATCAGGACGCCGAGGAAGACCAGCATCTCCGCGAAGACAAATCCCCCGGACGTCTCGCGCGCGAGATCGCGAAAGACGACCCCCCACGGGATGAGGAAGATCGCCTCGATGTCGAAGAGGATGAAGATCATCGCCACCAGATAGAACGCGACCGAGAACCGCTCTCGCGCCGATCCGATCGGGTCCTTGCCACACTCGTAGGGGATCATCTTCTCCGGCGTCGGTCGCCGCACCGCCAGAAGTCGCGGCGCGAACGCCAGAGCCACGGCGAGCCCCGTCGCGATCACGAGAGTCAGCAGGATTGGCAGAAAATGCACCGTCTCGGTCATCCCGGCGTTCTCCGAATCCTCCCGAAACAAAAGGTAACTATAGACGAACCGATTGGGGATGTCAATCAACCGAAGGCCCAATGCCACCCCTCTCGGGGGCGCTCTCCGCCTTCCATTCTGAGCATCGGGAGCGGGTCCGCTCACCGTCGCGTCCCCGGCTGCGCACAGGGGGCAGATCATCCGGTCGAACGTTGACTTCGCCAGCGATTTGCGATATTAAAGAGGCTCACACCACGATCGAGTGAGAGCGACTATGAACGTACAGGAGAGAGTGATTCGAGCGATCGCGCGCGCGTGTCAGCTCGATCCGGAGCGGGTGCATCCGGAAGCGACGTTTGAGGAGTTAGGTGTGGATTCCCTCAAGGGCCTGGAGATCGTCTTCGAGCTGGAGGAGGAGTTCAAGGTCTCCATCCCGGAGAATGTCGCGGTGGGAATGCGCTCGGTGCGAGATGTCATCGAGCGACTCCGAACGGTCTTCGAG
>JBEPZV010000020.1:0-770 GCA_041640655.1 bacterium | reverse complement strand
GTTCGGAGCGAGCCGATGGAGCAGCACGAATCCCCAGGAGAGCCACATGCGGCGTGTCGTCGTCACCGGACTTGGGGTGATCTCGGCCGTCGGCCAAACGGCCGAGGAATTTTTCGAGAACCTCGTTCGCGCGCGCTCGGGCGTCGGTGAGATCACGCGATTCCCCACCGAGGCGCTGACGGTCAAAGTCGCCGCAGAAGTCAAGGCCTTCGATCCCTCGGCGCATTTCACGACCAAGGAGATGGGGCTGCTCGACCGGTTCACGCAGTTCGCGCTGGTCGCCGCGCGCCAAGCCCTCGCAGATGCCGGATTCTCGCCGACGGAGGCCGAGCACGAGCGCTTCGGCGTTGCCATCGGGACTTCGTTCGGCGGCATGACGACGCTCGAGGCCGGATACGAGCGGCTGTACGGGGAGCGCAATCTTCGACTCCATCCGCTCACGATTCCCCGCATCATGTACAATGCGGCGGCCTCGCACCTCTCCATGTTCTTCTCCGCCCGGGGTCCGATTCTCGCCATCAGCACGGCGTGCGCCTCGGGCGCGCAAGCCATCGGGTGGGCGTATCAGCAGATCAAGTATGGCGCTGCCGATGTCATGCTCGCCGGAGGGGCGGATGCGCCCATCACCTTCGGCGTGATGAAGGCATGGGAAGCGTTGCGCGTGCTCGCCAGCGGCCGCGGGGATCCGACGCGCGCGTGCCGCCCCTTCAGTCGAGATCGCGAGGGGCTGGTCGTGGGCGAAGGAGCCGCCGTCCTGCTGCTGGAGGACT
>JBEPZV010000019.1:0-44915 GCA_041640655.1 bacterium | reverse complement strand
CACGAGGGTGGCGAAGTCATCCAGGAGGCGTTCGAAAGCCTCGATGTCTTCGTCCGCTCCATGAATGATCAGATCACCGCCACGGGCGTCCACGCGAACATTGAGGACGGATTCTAGGAACTTGATGTTCTGGTCGTTCGGGCCGAAGAGAAGCTCAAGGCCCTTGGGCGCCACGACGACCTTCTTCAATGCTCTCGTGTCACCTCCTTATGGTGTGATCTCATCATCGGAGAAGTTAAGCGTACAGAACCTCGGCATGCGTGTCAATGCGGAGCCTCGGCCTCGTGCGGCTCTTCAGCGAGCAGTCCGGCCAGGTGCATCAGCTCGGCGCGCGGGTTCTCGGGATTGAGGCGCTCGAACTCGCGCATCAATTCCCGGGATCGTTGGTCAATGAGTCGAGGGATGACGACCTTCACCTCGACGTATTGATCTCCGCGGACATCGCCGCGGAGGCTCGGCGCCCCTTGTTCTCGGAGTCGAAAAATCTGCCCCGACTGTGTGCCCGGTGGGATGCGCAGCGTGGCTTTCCCCCATAGGGTGGGGACTTCGATCTTCGCCCCCAGGATGGCCTCGGTGATCGTGATCGGGACGGTGCAATAGATGTTATCGCCCTTTCGGACGAAGAATGGGTGCGCTTGCACGTTGGGGACGATGTAGAGATCACCGGGAGGGCCGCCGTAGAGGCCAGCTTCACCCTTGCCCTCGACGCGGACGCGCGAGCCCGTATCCACGCCCGCCGGGATCTTCACCTCCACGGATTCCTTCACGGGGATGCGCGTCTCTCCGTGGCAGACCGGGCAGATGGGCGCGCTTCGCCCCGTTCCCTCACACTGTTGGCATCGCACGCTCAGGCGGAGCGGACCGCGTGTGGTCGGTCGCCGTCCTGTTCCTCCGCAGCGGAAGCACGTGCCCACTGGGCCTTCGATCTCGCCGCGTCCCTCACAGCGCGGGCAGGTTTGGCTGCGCGCCACGGTCACGACGATGGTCGTCCCCCGCAGGGCCTGCTCGAAGCTCAAGGCGACGGGGACTTCCAAATCTGCCCCCCGTTGAGGCGCCCTCGCGCGCTTGGGCTCGGGCGGACCGAACAGCTCCTCCAGGAAATCGCCGAAGGACTCCTCTGCGCTGAAATCGAACCCCTCGAAGATGATGTCCGCCGTCTTCTTCTCCTGCGCCTCCGGCATCTCGTCCCGGCGCCAGCCGTAGCGATCGTAGAGTGCGCGCTTCTTCGGATCGCTCAAGACCTCATACGCTTCGGCGATCTCCTCGAACCGCCGTCGCGCCTCCTCATCGCCAGGGTTCAGCTCGGGGTGATATTTGCGCGCGAGTCTCTTGTAGGCCCGCGTGATCTCCGCGCGCGTCGCGCGCCGTGTCACGCCGAGGATCTCGTAGTAATCTCGCCGCGTCATCGCCGCGCTCTCATTCGCGCTTCCGAAGGGGAGTATAGGGGTGCCCCCTCGGGATGTCAAGAAAGAGGGGGGATGGACCTCCTGCCGAGCGGCGCGCGTTCTTGAATCTCACTTCCGTCCAAGAAGCCGAAGGCGGCCCACGAACGCGCGCCGTTCCATCCCCCCCCAGGTGAGGAAATGCGGTGAGTCCACATTGTTGTTCACGGTCGAGGGATTCGGACGGTTCGTCACATTGTTGAGACCCGCGCGCAACGCCCAGTACAAGCCGAGGAATCGGAATCGTCGCTCCAGGTGAAGGTTCAGAGAGAAGTAGGTGGGGAGCCGTCGCCGATGCGGCGGTTCCACCAGCCGCTGCGCTTCGTTGACGACGAGGAACGGGTATCCATCGCGCCATTCCACTGTGTAGGCCAGGGTGAATCGTTTCGGCAGCGGGGCCCATCCCCAGAGGAGAAAGCGATGGGGCGTATCCCACGGCAGTGGCCCGCCGGCCTGCGCACCCCACACGAGCATATCCGGGGCGAAATCCAGCACGGCGTTTGAGCGCGCGCGGGAGCGAACGTAGGAAGCCAGCAGTGGGTGCGTCTCCCGCAGGTTCCAGCGGAGCGTCGCCTGGAGCGCGTCGTAACGATCGCGCTTGTGATCGCGCAGCTCGAAAACCTGATGTCGCGTCAGAGGGCCAACGGCGGGCGAAACCGCAGAGCGCTCTCGCGGATCCGAGCGCGCAGGCATCGCGCCCTCGCTGTCAAGCGCGGGCAGATACCCCCATCCGTGATGACCGCGCTTCTGGAGAAATTCGAGAGAGAGGACAAACCCGGCCGGGAGTTGACGCTCCACGCCGAGGCTCCAGATGAAGGTGCGGGGCGAGGCGAGCGCGCGCACATCGGCGCGAAATGCGATCTCCACGATCTCCTCCACCGCGCGCCCATCCCTCGCGTAGAAGAGATCGTGCCGTCGTCCGCTCTGTGATCGCAGGACCACGTCCAGCGGTGTCGCGTCGTGGAAGAGGCCGAGACCGCCTGTGAGCTTCGTCTGACGATCCGCCGTGAGGAGATAGCTCGCGGCAGCGCGAGGAGACCAGCGGACGGTGCGATGCATCGAGTCCCAATCAAATCGGAGTCCGAACTCCACCACGCCGCGCGAGGCGAAGACCCACCGATTCTGTCCGTAGAACGCCAGCTCCACGTTCGTCAATCGCGTCTCCGGAGTGGGGGAGAACGACACGGCTCGCACGGGCGTTCCATCCGCTCGGACGAGGATGAGCGGGCGGCGCCGGACGCGCTCCCGCGCGCCGACATGGATCCACTCTGTCCCGATCTTCACTTCATGCCGCCCGCGCCAGAAGAAGCTCGGCAGGGTGAGGTTCAGAATCCCCTGGAGCCGATGCGCTCGACGGTCTGCCGTTCGGAAGGCGTGGCCGCCCGAGCTCTCAGGGGAGAGGCGATACGGAGCGTCCCCTCGAGGATGTTCGGCGTCGCGAAAATGCGCCAGGCCCACGCCGTATTCGAGCAGGAGTCCATCAGGGCGATACGCCTGTCCCTTCAAGGCGAAGAAATCCGCTCCCTGGCCCACGCGGCGCGTCGTCTCGCGCGGGGCAAACCGTGAGAGCCCATCGTAGGGGGATCGAAAGCGATGGGTGAGGAGCGTGAGCGTCAGCAGATGGGACGTGCTCGCGTTCACCTGCACTTTCGTGAGATTGCCCAACCGCCACGCTCGGTTGCGATCCGCGCCGCGCGGCAGCTCCTCGACGATCGCGACATCATACTCTCCCTCTGCGGCCTCATAAAACCACGCGCGCTTCTTCCGCAGCGGTCCGGAGACTGTCGCGCGCGGAGTCCAGTTGTTCAGGTGAATCCCCTTGCGGTGCTGAAGAGAGGGAAGGACATCGGTCGCCGAGAAGCGGAACCGATCGTCGCCCATCGCCGTGCTCAGCTCGAGCACGCCGCCGGAGCCCCGTCCGTATTCGGTGGAGTATCGGCTGTGGTGGACGCTGACCTCGCGGACGGCATCCACGCTCACACGCAGATCGAGCCGCCCCGTGATCGGATGCGTGATCGTGAAGCCGTCAAGCGTCGTGAGGGTCTGCGACGTCGCCGAACCCGCGATGTGGAGATTCCCGGAGGGATCTTGGACGACGCCCGGCAGCATCGCGAGCGCATATCGCAGATCGCGCATGACCGGCGTGGGAAGGGTGAGGATCTCCGAAGCGCTCAGCTCCACGCGCGCTGCCGTCTGCCAGGGATCGAGGACTGAGGAGGAGGGCGTCACCTCCATGACCTCGACGAGCTCCTGCTGTCGGCGCAGCACGATCTCCATCGCCTCGTTCTCCGGGAGACGAACGTCGGGTACGGTGACGGTGTAGAAGCGCTCCTTCTCGACGCGCAGGCGGTACATTCCCGCAGGGAGATCGAGGAAGGCGCATCGGCCCACGTGATCCGTCTCTCCCGTGCGGAGGATTCCGGTCTCCGTGTGCTCGAGCATCGCTCGAGCGCCGGCGATCGGCCGACCGTTGTCATCCACGACGGTGATGAGCAATCGCGCTTGGGGAACCGAAACGCCCGCCTTCGCCCACGCCGGAGACCACAAGAGGCAGGGGATGGCGAAGAGAAGCGTCCCCCACCTTCGACGCCCCTGCCGGACACTCCTTCGGGAGCCGGGTGTTCGCTTCATGGCCGATCATGAACGCGCGGCCAATCGCCGAAGGACGTGCTCCTGAATGTAGCGAACGCTCTTCTCCGCCTGCTCGCGCACGCGCGGATCGGAGCTGGTCGTCGGTTCCGGATCGCGGAGGTATCGGACGTCGAACCCCTCGCGGCGAAGGGCGTCACGGGCAGCGGGCGGAAGCTCATCGGGCAATTCGATCCCACACATGATGGCGAAGGCGAGCGTCCACGCGCGCGCCACATTGGAGAGGTTGTATCCCCCACCCCCGAGGGCGACCCAGGGGAGGCTGAAGCTCTTCAGTCGCGCGACGACGCGCGTATATCCGTGCGTCGTCAGGCGCAAATCCGTCAACGGATCGGTCGCGAAGCTGTCCACGCCCAATTGGGTGACGAGCACATCCGGCCGATACAGCTCGATGAGCGGGGGGACGATCTCCTCGAACGCCCACACGTAGGTCTCATCATCCGTGCCCGGATAGAGCGGGACGTTTACCGAATACCCGTAGCCCGCCCCTTCGCCCAACTCGTCCACGAATCCGGTCCCGGGGAAGAGGAAACGGCCATCCTCATGGAGCGAGATCGTGAGTACGCGGTCCGTGTCGTAGAAGGCCAGTTGCACACCATCCCCATGATGCGCGTCAATGTCCACGTACACCACGCGGTGGCCGCGTTCCAGTAACCACTTGATCGCGATGACCGGATCATCGAGATAACAGAAGCCCGAGGCTCGATGGGGCAACGCATGGTGCAAACCACCGGCGACGCTGAAGGCGACGGGCGTCTCCCGCGCATCCACGAGCCGCGCGGCTTCGAGCGAAGAGCCGGTGATCAATAGCGCCAACCGATAGAGACCGGGGAAGATCGGATTGTCGCCCGGTCCCAGGCCGTACGCAGAGGGATTGCTCGGGTAGATCCCTTCGTCCAGCGCGCGCAGGACGGCCAGGTAATCCTCGGTGTGAAAAGAGCGAGCGTCTTCCTCGCGCGCTGGTTTCGGCTCGATGAGCGCCACGTCGGGATCGGCGAAGACTCCATACGCGTGCAGCAGCTCGTAGACCAGACGCAGACGCCGCATCTTCAGCGGGTGCGTGAGGCCGTAGTCGTAGCGGGCGAACTCATCGCTGTAGAGAAAGACGGCTTTCGGCATCATCCCCTCCCACGCGCGCGAAGATCACGGGTCGAGAGCGGGCGCTTCCGCTTCCAAGGAGGGACGGGTCGAAGCCGCGCGCCATCGGAAATACCGCCAGGTGACCGTCAGCATCCCCGCGGCGAGAATCAGCAGCAGCACGTCCGTGCCGGCGAGTGTCCAACTCCCCGTGCGCACATAGCGGGGCAGCAGCAGAACGAGCGAGGTCATCGTCGTCGCGATCATGAAGACAGCGGGCAATGCCGTGAACCAGATCGCCCGCGCGTGTTTGAAGAGCCAGGCCGTCGCCGTGATGAGCGTCAGGGCCGCCAGAAGCTGATTCGCCGAGCCGAAGATGGGCCAGATCGCTTGATAGGCGTTGGTGAAGGTCAAGAGCGCGATGCCACTCAAGGCGATCACCGAATTCGCGATGCGATTTCGCAGCAGGGCCGGCGGGTCCGGGAGCACGGCCATCCACAGCTCTTCGAAGAGATAGCGCGTCAGGCGCACGAGCGTATCCACGGTCGTCAGAAGAAACCCTTCCAGCATGAGGATGCCGAAGATCGTCCCATAAACGGGCGGAAGCCCCAACCCGGCATGAAGCATCTTCCCGACCGCCACGGCGAAGGCCAGCGGCGCGTTCCCCGTCTTGAGATGCCCCGTCTCATCCATGGGCCAGACGAGCGCCTTGTACTCGTCAAAGCTCAGTCCGCCGAGTACAATCAGCGTCACGCAGATGCCCAGAAGGGCCTCCAGCAACATCCCCCCGTAGCCGATGACCGGCGCATCTCGCTCGGAGGCCAACTGCTTGCATGTCGTTCCACCGGCGATGAGGGCGTGCGCGCCTGAACACGCCCCGCAGGCGATCGTCACAAAGAGGAAGGGCCAGGCCCACCCCAGCGCCGCCGTGCTCTCGCTTCCCAGATGCACGATCGGCGCGCTCATGGTCACCCCGTGCCACCCGCCGCTGATCAGGCCGATGACCATCGCGGCCAGGCCGATGTACAAGAGGTGCACGTTCACGAAGTCGCGCGGCTGAAGGACGAGCCAAACCGGGATCCACGCGGCCATGAAGACGTATCCGCAGATGATGAGCATCCACACCATCGGCGCGAGGGTGATCGGATACTGCAGTCCGATCCACACCGAGAGGGCGCAGATCAGCAGGGCCAACCCGCTCATCCACCGCGTGCGCACGCGCCGCTTGTAGAGCAACCAACCCACAACAGGAGCCAGTAGTGTGATGACGACGACGGAGGTCGAGGCGATGCCTCCAATCTGCGCGTACGCAATTCCATCCCGGACCACCGTCTTAATCAGCGAGTGATCAGGAGCGAGCCCCAGTTCTCGCGCCGGATAGAGGGAGGTCAGCGCTACAGCCGTCAGTTGCAGGAAGGCTGCCGAGACCAGGATGCAGAGCAGGATGGCGAAGGTGACGAAAAAGATGAACCCGCCTTTCCCCAGCGTTCGCCGAGCGACCTCAGCGACCGAGCGTCCGCCCTCGCGCACGCTCACAAAAAGCGCGATGAAGTCGTGGACCGCTCCGATGAAGATCACACCGGCGACGATCCATAGCCACGCGGGCAGGAAGCCGTACATGACGGCCAGCGTCGGTCCGACGATCGGTCCGGCCGCGGCGATGGATGCGAAGTGATGACCGAAGAGGACCGGCGCCCGCGTGGGGACGAAATCCACGCCATCGTTCACAGTCACAGCAGGCGTCGGACGCTGCGGATCAATGCCCGCCAGGCGAGCCACGAATCGCCCGTAGAAGATGTATCCTCCGAGCAGGGCCAAGAGCGAGAATCCCATCAATGCGCCGATATTCATCTCGCACCTCCGAAGCGTCCCGCTATCCCTTCATCCCTGCGGGCCTTCATCGGCCGACCCACACGGGAGTGCGTTTCTCCAGAAATGCCCGGATACCCTCGCGCGCGTCTTCGGTGGCCATGAGTTCATCGAGATAGAGTCGTTCGACCGCCCGCAGCGCCGTCGTGGGATCGAGCGCTCGGCCGTAGCGGAGCGCGCGCTTGGTGAGCTTGAGGACCACCGGGCTCTTCCGCGAGAGCTCGCCCAGGAGCTCCTCGACGGCCTGAGCCACCTGATCATCGGGAACGACGCGCGTCACCAAGCCCATGGCTTCAGCCTCGCGCGCGGAGATCGTCTTCCCGGTCAGGATCAACTCGATGGCGCGACGCGGGCCGATCAGTTGCGGGAGCAGCACAGCGGCGACCGGAGGGAAGCATCCGAGGTGAATCTCCGGTTGTCCGAAACGCGCGCTCTCGCCGGCGATGAGGAAATCGCAGCTCATGGCCAGCTCCATCCCTCCGCCCAAGCAGTGTCCTCGAACGACGGCCACCGAGACGGCCTCCATCTCCAGCAGCCGCGCGATCGCGCGATGCAGGCCGGTGAGCATCTCCTCGACGCGCTCCGGCATGTGATCGGCCACATCCGCGCCGGCGGAGAAGGCGCGCTCGATCCCGCTCTCCAAGAGCACGATGTGCACGTCTTCGTTCACGCGCTCGAGCGCTCGCTGGAGTTCCTGCAGCATGGGAATGTTGAGGATGTTGAGCGGAGGCCGGTTCAGCGTGAGTCTCAAGATGCGATCTCGGCGCTCACTGAGGATCATCGGTTCGGACATCGTCGCCTCCTCAGGAGAGTTCGCGGTTGAGCACGCTGCGCTCGAGCGAGAGCTTTTGCGGTCCGGTGAGGGCAAGTGAGAGGGCGGCCGCCAGAAGGGCGAGCGGGAACTCAAAGCCACCTGCTCCGGTCAGGCCATGAGGGAGATGGACGCGCAGGATGGCCACGAGCATGACGATCGCGATCAGCAGTGCCGCCCACCGCGTGAAGAGTCCAAGCAGCAGACAAATCCCTCCGAGGAATTCGACGAGGGCGACAAGGAGAGCGAAAAGCCCGGGAAGCGGCACGCCGAGCGATTCCAGATACCGCCCGAAATCGGCGAGTCCACCGAAGAGTTTCTGCCGACCGTGCGCGATGAAGATCGCACCGACGGCCAGACGGAGGAAGAGCGCTGACCACTCGCTATATCGAGAGAGCCATCGAGCCAACATATCATCCTCTCCTTGCACCGAATCTCGACCGCTCGCGTCGCTTCATTTTACTTCAGACCGTGGGGGGAGGCAACGCGCGGGTCACCCTCGCCGGCGCGGGCGCGATGGTATAATTCGTCGCCTCATGGCGCGGCGAAAGGCCAGAGTGCGAGACGGGCGGCGCGCGCTCCTCTGGGCCTCGGGCGCGACGCTCCTTCTGTGGTTCGCTCCCTATGCGGAGGTCATTGTCTATCCCGTGCGCCTCTTTGTGACACTCGTGCACGAGTCGGCGCACGCGCTCGCGGCGGTGATGACCGGAGGCAGCGTCGCCTACATCCAGATTCAACCTGATGGCAGTGGCGTGACGGCCACGCGCGGCGGACTCGTCCCTCTCATCTCCAGCGCCGGATACGTGGGGACGGTCCTCTATGGCAGCGCGCTCCTTTTGTGGTGTCGGGACCCGCGCCGTGCGAAGACGGCGCTCGGCGCGACGGCTCTCGGGGTCACCGCGGTGACGCTCGCCTTCATTCGTCCCGTGATCGGATTCGGATTCGCCGCCGGAGTGATCGCCAGCGCCCTCTTCGGTATCCTCTTCTGGATCACCTCGGCGCGCGCAGCCCAATTTCTCGTCGGATTCTTGGCCGTGCAAAGTTGCTTGAACGCGCTCTTCGACCTGAAGGCGCTCTTTGCGCTCTCGATCGCCGGGGAGGCGCACACTGATGCGCGCGCCATGCAGGAGCTGACGCGCGTCCCGGCTCTCGTGTGGGCGCTGTTGTGGAGCGGCGTCTCCCTTGTGGTCCTCGCCCTCATCGCGCGCGCGTATCGCCGAACACCCGGGTGAGCCGACATGCGGCGGCCATCGAGCATCATCTTCGTGTTGCCCGTAGGCGAGCGCGGGGGAGCGGAGTCGGTCTTCTTCGACATCGTGCGCGGACTTGATCGCGCGCGGTTCGCCCCCTCGGTTGTTTTTCTGAGGGACGGGCCGTTCGTGCGGGAGGTCCAGGAGGCGGGGATTCCCGTCCACCTGCAACCGATCACGCGACTGCGCGATCCGTTCAATTACGGACGCACAGTGGAGGCGCTCCGGCGAGTGCTTCTTCGACAGGAAGCGCGGCTGGTCGTCAGCTCACACGGCTACGGACATCTTTACGGGGGAACGGCCGCGTGGCTCGCGCGCCGTCCCGCCGTGTGGTGGCAGCATGGGATCGCCTCGGCGGAGCATCATCTTGATCGCGTGGCCGTTCGCATTCCCGCTCGCGGAATCCTCGTGAGCTCATTCGCGGCGGCGGAGGCGCATCGTCGGGTTTTCGGCAGCTCTGGCGCGCCGCTGCGCGTGATTCATCCGGGCGTGGATGTCGAGCGCTTTCGGTCGCCGAACCCGGAGCGTCTGGCGCGCATCCGTGAGGAGTGGCATGTGGATCGGTTCCGGTATCTCGTGAGCGCGATCGGTCGCTTGGAGCCCGGGAAGGGATACGACTGCTTCCTCCATGCCGCCCGACTCCTCGGCGCGCAGATGCCGGAGGTGGGATTCCTGATCGTGGGGGAGGAGATGGGGGGGACGCGATCGGGATACGCGGCGTCACTTCGCGAGTTGGTCGCAGCCCTGGGGCTCGGCGAGCGTGTCATCTTCGCGGGATTTCGGCGCGAGATCCCGGAAGTGCTCGCCATGAGCGATCTTCTCGTGCATGCGGCCACGCGGCCGGAATCCTTCGGCGTGGTCCTCTGCGAGGCGATGGCCGCCGGGCGTCCAGTGATCGCGACTGATCTCGGGGGAGCGCGCGAGATCGTCGTGCCTGGGGAGACGGGGCTTCTGGTGCCCCCCGGGGATCCCATCGCGCTCGCCGAGGCCATGGGTTTGCTGCTGCGCGATGGCGCGCGGCGGCGGATGATGGGAGAGGCCGCGCGCGCTCGCGTCCTGGTGAGTTTCAACGCGCGGCGGATGGTCGCGCGCTTCGAGCGGTTCCTCGACGAATTGCTCGTCGAGATGCGGGGGCACCTCGCGTGATCCTCCGAACCTCGACCCATTCGACCCTCTCCGTGCCGGTTGCCGCCTTCACGGGGAAGCGTGTATCCTTCTCGCCGTCGTGAGAGGGGAGCCTGGGCTCTCCTCATCGGAAGGCGGAGCGCGATATGTTGCGCGACCTGGCCATTCTGTGGCGGCGCGAGAAGCTCGTGCACCTCTCGCTCGTCGGGGCGATCTTGGTCGGGTTCCTCATCGCGCCGATCAAGGATCGGTATCCCTCGCCCGTGAGCTACTTCCTCTTCGACATTCTCTTCGCGCTCGCGCTCTTTTTCTGGATGACGGGACGCGCTCACCTGGGGCGCGCCCTCTTGCCCGAGACCCCGGTGACGAAGATGCTGCTCGTCTTCTATGCGCTGTGCGCCGTGTATGCGCTCTTTCCGGGGATCCCACTGTGGATCGGGCTCTCGGCGTTCCGCGGGTGGTGCTTCTTCACGGTGGCGTATTTGCTCGGATATGACATCACGCGCTCCGGCGCGCACGTGCGCGCGTATCTGCTACTGGTGATCGCGCTGGCGGTGCTCGCCGGGGGATACGGGATCTATCAATACCTGGCTGGCGTCGAGAGCGTCATCCCTGATGATGAGCTGGCGGCCGAGCGCCATCGGTTCGCGACCTATGTCACGCCGACGGGCGAGGTGGAATTCCGCATCTTCTCGACGTTCGTCTCGGCCGGCGCCTTCGGTTCGATGATGGCCTACGCGTCCGCGCTCGCGCTCATCCTCTCGCTGAGTCGCGAGATCTCGCCGGCGTGGCGAATCCTGTTGCGCGTGGGGATCGTGCCGATGATGACGAGCCTGGTCTTGACGGGGACGCGGGCGGCTTTGATCATGATCGTCGTCGGAGTGGTGCTGTTGTGGTGGCATCGGCGGACGATTCGCGTCTATCTGGTCGCGGCGGCGCTCATCTCCATCGGCGTGCGGCTGGGGATCGATTTGACCGAGGGGCGGGCGGCTGAACGCTTCGCCAGTTTGGCCGATCTCGGCCTGATCCTCGGGCGCGTGTCGAATCCATTCCTCGCGGGGGTTCAAGCGATACGGGAAGCACCGTGGGGGCACGGCCTGGGGCGAACCGGTCATGGCGTGCCGTTCTTCATGGGGCAGTGGTATCCGACCTTTCATCCCCTCTTCGCCGATGGGGACTTCGGGCGCATCATGATCGAGATGGGCGTGCTGGGGGTGGTGGCGCTCGTCCTCCTTCTGGGGACGGCGCTGCGCAGCGCGTGGCGCGCCTTGCGGCGATTGAAGGGGACGCCCGATGAGGAGATCGTGCTCGCCATTGTGAGCGGCGCGTTCATGATGGGGATCGGGACGCTCGTGGGATCGCCGCTGCTCAGCATCCCCCATGGGATGCTCTGGTGGTTCTTCCTCGGCGCGGTGTTGAAGCTCTCTGATCTTGAGGAGCGGCGGCAGCGGGCCTGGTGGCGCGCGTGGAGCGAAGTCCTCGTTCCGATCGAGGACGGCGATCGGAGTCGAGCGCTCTCCGCGGTCGAGGGACACGCGTGGCCCTCTCGCCGCGCGCGGCGGCGATGAGGATCGCGCTTCTGGTCCATGATTACGATCGTCGCGTGGGACACGGTCGGTATGTCGTCGAATTGGCCGAGCGCTTCAGTCGGGAACATGAGGTGCACGTCTTCGCTCATCGGGTCGCCGAGATGGGCGATGGGCGCATTCGATTCCATCATGTTCCCGCTCTGCGCGCGACGGCGATGACGACGATTCTCACCTTCCCCTTCGGGAGCTGGTGGCGCGTGCGCGAGGCGTTCGATATCGTGCATGGGCAAGGGCTCTGTGCGTTCTCGCTCGATGTCGCGACGGCGCACATCTGCCAGTGGGCGTGGTTCGAGGCCCTTCGAGCGCGGGACGGTCGTCTCACGGGACGGGATCGGCTCTTCCGCCTCTTCGTGGGTCGGTGGGAGCGCGCCCTCTACCAACCGGCGCGCGCGCGCTGGGTCATCGCCGTCTCCGAGAAGGTGCGCGCGGAACTGGCGCGGTACTATGGTCGGGAGGCGCGCGTCGCGGTGGTCCGTCCAGGCGTGGATCTCGCGCGATTTCATCCGGCGCGACGGCTTCAATCCCGCGCGGCCGTGCGACGCGCTCTGGGATATGCAGAGCGGGATTTCCTGCTCCTCTATGTGGGCTCCCTTCGGAAGGGAGCAGCTGAAGCGCTACGCGCGCTCGCGCTTCTGTCCGATGCGCAGCTCCTTCTGATCTCCGGCTCATCGGCGCGCCCGTACTGGGACCTGGCGCGACGTCTCGGCCTCGGCGAGCGCGTCCGATTCCGCCCCCCCACCGATCGAATCGAGGACTATTATGCGGCGAGCGATGCGCTCTTGTTCCCCACCGTTTACGACGCGCACGGGATGGTCATCTGGGAGGCGATGGCCTCCGGGCTTCCGGTGATCACGACGCGCGCGGCCGGGGCGGCGGAGGTCATCACCCATCTGGAGGACGGGCTGCTCGTGGATGATCCGCGTGATGTGCGCGCGCTCGCCGATTGCGCCCGTCGGCTCCGGGAAGACGTCGCGTGGCGCGAGGCCATGGGCCAACGCGCGCGCGCACGCGTTGAAGCCTTCTCTTGGGATCGCGCGGCGCACGAGACGCTGCGCGTGTATGAGTGGGCGATGAGAGCATAGGGGATGCGGAGCATGTCATCGGTTCCCACCCACGCGCGCGCTCGGGGATTCGGGAAGACCCATGCCGCACGCGAGCGCGCGGGAACGACGCTCATCTTTCTCGCGAACGGAGATGCGGATGGGGCGGCTGCCGAGCGGGCGCGCCAATTCGCCGCTCGGCTCGCGGTGGCATATCGCGTGCGTCTTCTCTATCGTGGCCGGCGGAAGGTCCGGGCGGCGCTTCGCTTCATGTGGGCATTGCTCCGATGGCGACCACGGCTCGTCTACGTCGTGGACATGGCGGCCTCGGGAGTCCTGGCCGCTCTGGCGTATAAAGCGCTCAGCGGCGCGCGCGTGGTCATTGACACGGGCGATGTCATCTCCGCGCTCGCGCGCGCCCTCGGACGCGGATGGGCGGGTCGATGGTTGACAGAGCTTCTGGAGAGGCTCTCGCTTCGACACGCGGATCTCCTCATCGTGCGGGGGAGCGGACACCGGGAGTGGCTTCAGCGGCTGGGCATCACGCGCGTCGAGGTCGTCCCCGACGGTGTGGACACGCGCGTGTTCCGCCCGCGCGATGCTACGGCGCTGCGGCGGCATTTGGGCGTGGAGGGACGGTTCGTCGTCGGCGTCGTCGGCTCGTTGCGCTGGAGTCGAGCGCTCGGCTTCTGCTACGGTTGGGAGCTCATTGAGGCGCTCGCGCGAGTGCCGGACCTTCCCATTGTGGGGGTGATCGTCGGCGATGGATCGGGGCTCCCTCGATTGAAGGAACAGGCGCGCGCGCGAGGGGTGCATGATCGCGTGCGCTTTGTGGGGCGCGTGCCCTTCGACCGGTTGCCGGAGTACATCAACCTCATGGACGTCTGCCTGTCCACGCAGACGAACGACCTCGTCGGCGAAGTGCGCACGACGGGGAAGCTCCCGCTCTATCTCGCCTGCGGGCGGTTCGTGCTGGCGAGTCGCGTGGGCGAGGCCGCGCGAATTCTGCCCGAGGAGATGCTGATCCCGTACGAGGGGAGAGAGCCATACGCGAACGCCTTGGCCGAACGCCTCCGCTGGCTTGTCCGGAACCCGCACGTGCTGGAATCGGGGCGGGAGAACGTCGCCCTCGCGCGTCAGCACTTCGAGTATGACGTGCTGGTCGCGCACTTGCGTCCGATTCTCGAGCGTTTGCTCGGCGAGGTGTGATGCGCGTCGTCCTCGTTCCCGATCTGGAGCTGGAGGGGTGGAAGAGCATGGAGCTGTACGCGCGTCAGCTCGAGCGATGGCTGCCGCGGCTCGCTCCGGATTGGGCGTTCGAGGTCGTGCGCCTGCCGATGCCCAGGTGGGGGCGGGCGCGTCCGCTGCGATTCGCCGCGCGATATGTGCTGCTGCCGCGTCGCGTCGCGCGCGCGCGTCTCGGGAAGCCGATGGCGCTTCATCACATCCTCGATCACTCCTACGCGCATGTGCTGCGATGGCTCGATCCGCGGCGCACGATCATCACGGTGCACGATCTCTATCCGTATCACCTTGTGAGCGCCGGTGGGACGAGCGCGCGCGTCCGTCTTCGGAACGCCGTCCTGCAGTGGGTCCTGGCCTCGCTTCGAGAGGCGGCGCACGTGATCGCCGATTCCGAATTCACCAAACGCGAGATGGTGCGCGGATTGGGTTACCCCCAGGAGCGCATCACGGTCGTCCCCCTGGGGGGGGATCATATCGGCGCTCCGTCTGGGGGGGAAGAAGCCGTCAGGCGCACGGTTCGTCAGCTCGACCTCCCACCAGGAGCGCGATTCATCCTTCACGTGGGGAGCTGCGACGAGCGGAAGAACATCTGGACCGCGCTGCGCGCGTTCTCCCGGCTTCGGGAGCTGACGGGCGAGGATCTCTATTTCGTACAGGTGGGGGGGCGATTCGCGCGCGCGCACTGGAGGGCGATTCATCGGTGGGGGATCGCGCGATATGTCCGGCAACGGGCCGATCTCTCCTGGGAGCATCTGGCCTCGGTGTATCGAGCGGCGGCGCTCTTGCTCTTCCCCTCGACGTACGAGGGCTTCGGCCTGCCGGTGCTCGAAGCGATGCGGATGGGAACGCCCGTTGTGGCGCTCGCCGCCGGAGCTGTGCCGGAGGTCCTCGGCGATGCGGGAGTGCTCGTGCCCGAGAATGAGGCGGAGGCCTTCGCCACGGCGGCCGCGCGCGTGCTCGACGACGAGATGCTGAGGGACACCCTGGTGACGCGAGCGCGCGAGCGCGCTCAGGCGTTCACCTGGGAGGAGACCGCGCGTCGGGTGCTCGCCGTCTATCGCGTTATTGCATCCTCGGACTCGCAGTGAGAGGTGGGATGTCGGGACGCGCGCACCAGATTTTGCACATCAGCACGGGGGCGGAGCTCGGAGGGGCCGAGCGCGTGGTGCTGGACCTGGCGCGCGGGCTCAATCGCGAGCGGTTTCACGTTCGTGTTCTCGTCCCGCGTCTTGGGCGGCTCGCGGAGGCGCTACACGCTGTGGGCATCCCCACGCTCGTCGTGGGATATTGGGGAAGGGGGCATCGGCTGGGGCGTTACAGTTCATGGCGAGAGTATGCGAGCGCCCTCCGCTCTCTGCCTCATGTCGCGAGGACCATTCGGATGCTGGCGCGCTTCGTGAATGAGACGCCGATTGAGCTGGTCCACGCTCATGGGATCAAGGCACAGGCGTTCAGCGCTGGACTGGCTCCGTTCGTTCGCGCGCGAATCATCTGGCACGTGCATGACTTTCTTCGCCATCGGAAATTCTGGTGGGGCTTTCGGGCGCTCGGTCGGCGCATCCCCGACCTTCTGCTCGTCCCCTCTCGCGCGGTCGCTCGGGAATTCGCCGAGTGGGGGAACGTCCTCGTCATCCCCAATGGCGTTGATCTTCAGCACTTCTCTCCATCCCCCTTCCAACGGGTCGATGGACCACGGCGCGTGGGAATGATCGGCGCGTTGGCCCCATGGAAGGGGCACGAGGTCTTTCTGCAGGCGGCCGAGCGCGTGAGTCGCGTCCTCCCTGATGTGGAATTCCTCGTTGTCGGCGATGAGATTTACGACACGACAGGGCATCAGGGATTTCGACGCAGACTGGAGCAGGAGGCTGTTCGACGCGGTCTCGCCTGGCGCGTTCGCTTCACCGGCTTCTGCGCGGACATCACAGCGATCCTGCGGGAGCTCAACATTGTCGTCCATTGCTCGCTCGATCCAGAGCCGTTCGGGCGCGTCCTCATTGAGGCCATGGCCTGCGGCGTGCCGGTCATCGCGACGCGCGGTGGAGCGACGGAAGAGATCGTGCGTGAGGGGGAGACGGGGCTTCTCGTCCCGCCGGGGGATGCCGAGCGTTTGGCCGAGGCGATCCTCGCGCTCCTGCAGGATCCGCAGCGCTCGGCGCAAATGGGACGCTCAGCGCGCGCTTGGGTGGAGGGCGCCTTCGATGTGCGCGCGCAGATTCGTCGTATCGAAGAGCTTTACGACTCACTCCTCTCCTGACGCTTTCGACGCACGCGCTCCAGCAGCGCGGTCACGTCCTCGTCTCGGACATCGCGAAAGTCTTCGTAGAAATCGGCGACGGCGAAGACGTCGGTCTCTGGCGCGACGAGGCAGTGCAGCTCATCTACGTGCGGTTCGATCCGCCGAAGCGTGGAGGCGGGGCTGACGGGAACGGCGACGACCAGTCGCGCCGGCGCGCCTTTCTTCACGCTCTGAATCGCAGCCAGCATGGTGTACCCCGTAGCCAGGCCGTCATCCACGAGGATCACCGTGCGGTCGTTCACCACTGGCGGTGGGCGGTCACCTCGGTATCGCTCGATCCGGCGGCGCACTTCCGCGAGCACTTCGGCGGCGACCTGCCGAATCTCTTCCTCCCTCAGTCCGAGGGCGCGGACGAGAGCCGCATTGAGATAGATCGTTCCATCCTCGGCGATCGCTCCGAAACCCGCCTCCGGGTTGAAGGGGATGGGGAGTTTGCGCGGGGCGATGACCTCCAGCTCGGCCTCGAGCGCCTCGGCGATGGGCGCACCCACGACGACCCCGCCCCGAGCGATCCCCAAGACGAGGGCATCGAGCCCTTGATAAGCGCGCAATCGCGCGGCGAGCCGATGCCCGGCTTCCGCACGATCTCGGAAGCGAATCCCGAATGACCAAGACCGCATCGTCCGCTCCGCCGTGGGGAATTCTATCATGCTGGCGGGAAGGGCGAGAGCGCCTTGATCCCATATTCGCCCCTTGCTATGCTCCTGAAGCGTGAGCAAGGTGAGGGGGTGGATGTCCCGCGAGGGCTTCATCTCAATTTTGACGAAGGAGGAATGCGATGAAACGACATATCTGGATAGCGATCGTGTTGGGCCTCGCTCTGGGCCTCATGGGGATGGAGCGGGCAGCTTTGGGGCTCGCTCAAGAGGTCACCGTCGTGGGCGAGATCGTGGATTGGAACTGCTACAAGAAGGATGCCAAGAATAAGGGGGCGGCCCATCGGACGTGCGCCATCAATTGCGCGAAGACCGGAGCTCCGCTTGGGATCGTGGATGAGAAGACGGGGGCTTTGTATAGACTGGCCGGGGAGTCCTGGACGGCCAACAAGAACGAGAAGCTGATCCCCTTCGTCGCCGAACGGGTGGTGATCAAAGGGACGGTCGCGGAGAAGGAGGGCGAGAAGGTCCTCACCATCCTCTCCGTTGAGAAGGCCAAGTAGCCCTTCAGCGGGAGTGCGAGGGCTCTCAAAGCGCGGCTTCTCTGGCGCAAGGGGGTATTCTCTGTCCCTTGACAGGGGGGAGGGACTTCTATAGCCTAATTCCCTTTGCCTGAGGTGGAAGATCGGGAGAAGGCATGTTCGACGCGCTTTCGGAGAAGCTGCGACGGGTCATCCGCGATCTGCGCGGTCATGGGAAACTGACCGAAGCCGATGTGGAGGCGGCGCTCCGAGAGATTCGGCTGGCGCTGCTGGAAGCCGATGTCCATTTCCGCGTCGTCAAGCAGTTCATCGAGCGGGTTCGGGAGAAGGCGCTCGGGCAAGAGGTGTGGGCCTCGCTCTCCCCAGCGCAGCAGGTCATCAAGATCGTCTACGAAGAGCTGACGGAGATGCTGGGGGGGACATCCACGCGGTTGCTGCTGACCTCGCGCATCCCGAACGTGATCCTGCTCGTTGGCTTGCAGGGATCGGGGAAGACGACGACGGCAGGGAAATTGGCGCGATACCTGGCGCACCAGGGACGGAATCCACTGCTCGTCTCGGCGGATGTCTATCGGCCCGCGGCGCGCGAGCAGTTGGCTGTGATCGCGCGAGAGATTCGCCGCCCCGTGTTCGAGGATCCCTCAGTGAATGATCCCGTCGAGCTGTGTCGTCGCGCGCGCCGTCATGCAGAGGTGACCGGATTCGATCCCGTGCTCGTAGATACGGCGGGGCGATTGCATGTGGACGAGGAGTTGATGGCGGAGCTGGACGCGATCAAGCGGGAGATGAAACCGGTGGAGGTCCTTTTTGTCGCCGACGCAATGACCGGACAGGATGCCGTACGGAGCGCGGAGGAATTCCATCGGCGCATTGGCATCTCCGGCGTGATCCTGACCAAGATGGATGGAGACACCCGCGGGGGAGCGGCGCTGTCCATCAAAGCGGTGACCGGCCAGCCGATCAAGTTCATCGGGGTGGGGGAGAAGTCTGATGCCCTAGAACCGTTCTATCCCGATCGCATGGCCTCGCGCATCCTCGGCATGGGGGATGTCCTCAGCCTGATCGAGCGCGTCCAGGCAGAAGTGGATGAGCGCGAGGCCGCGCGATGGCAGGAGAGGCTTCGGCGAGAGGAGTTCACGCTGGAGGATTTTCTGGAGCAACTGCGGTTGGCCAAACGCTTCGGCTCGGTGGGGAAGCTCTTCGAATTACTTCCGGCCGAGATGTTGAAGATCGTTGGAGTGGGTCGCCTCACGCCGGAGCAGATGGCGCAGTTCGAGCGGCAGTTGAAGCGCGCCGAGGCGATCATCAACTCGATGACCCCCGAGGAGCGGCGGAACTATCGTCTCATTGACGGGAGCCGCCGCCGACGCATCGCGCGGGGGAGCGGGACGACCGTCGAGGAGGTGAACGCTCTTCTGAAACAGTATGTGGAGATGCGGCAGATGATGAAACGTCTGCGGGAGGGGAAGCTCCCGTTCGGGAAGTTCTGGGGGGGCGGGGCGCGTCGGGGGAAAAAGAGGCATTGACAGCGCCTTGCCCATGGTGAGCCGATCCCCGGTGGGGGGATGGACTTTTCGCGCGGGCTGGGTATAATTTACGTCTTTGTGAGGAGGTGGGGCCTTGTTAGCCATACGCTTGACGCGCATGGGGTCGAAGAAGCGACCGTTCTATCGCATCGTCGTGGCGGAGAAGCGCTCCAAGCGCGATGGGGCCTTCGTCGAGGCCATCGGCTACTATAATCCCTTGACGCAACCGGCGGAGATTCGCGTAGATTGGGAGCGCTTCCAGTATTGGGTTCGATGTGGCGCGCAACCGACGGAGGTCGTCCGACGGTTGATCCGAAAGGCTGCGCCGCGGGCTTCGGAGCGCGAATCCTGAGAGGCCACGGGCGGAGGCGCGCGCGTTCTGGAGCGGAGGGCGCCTGAGTTCAGCCAGCCTGTGGATCAGCTCCGGGCAACGCCACAGAGGGGAGGTGGGGTATGAAGATCAGGGATCTCGTCGAGATGATCGCGAAGGCGCTGGTGGATTATCCGGATCAGGTGGAAGTCCGAGAGGTCGAGGGCGAGGCGACCACCGTCCTGGAGCTGCGGGTTGCCCCTTCCGATCTCGGAAAGGTCATCGGACGAGAGGGTCGTACGGCTCGCGCCATTCGCACCATCTTGGGGGCGGCGGGGATGAAGCTGAAGAAGCGCTTCGTCCTGGAGATCCTCGAATGAGATGGGACCAGAGCCCGAATTCCTCACCATCGCGCGCATTGTGCGGCCACGAGGGGTGAAGGGTGAAGTTGTGGCCGAGATCGTGACGGATCGTCCGGAGCGATTCGCAGCCGTCACGCGCGTGCGGCTGGAGGCGTCAGACGGACAAGTGGTGGAGTCGCGCGTGGAACGTTATTGGTTCCACCGCGGTCAGGTCATCTTGAAACTCGAGGGGTGCGAGACGATCGAAGCCGCGAGCCGGCTCAGGGGATGGTGGGTGAAGATCGCGCGTCAGGAGGCCATCCCCCTTGAGGAAGACGAATACTTCCTCTTCGAATTGATCGGGTGTGAGGTGTGGACGGAATCCGGCCAACATGTGGGCCGAGTTCGAGAGGTGATGGAGACGGCCGAAGTCCCGCTGCTTGTGGTCGAGGGGGAGGGGGCGGAGGAGGTGTTGATCCCTTTTGCTCGGGCCATCTGCCCGGTGGTGGACATCTCTGCCCGGCGCATTCTCATCACCCCTCCGGATGGATTGCTTGACCTGAATCGGGAGCGTTCATTGCGAGAGCGGACGATGGAGCGCAGTGGCGAAACGCCCCGGTCGTGAGCCGTCGGCGTGAACCTGGCGCTCTCGCGTTCGCCGATCGGCATGCGATTCGACATCCTGACGATCTTCCCGGAGATGTTTCGTGGGCCCTTCGATTACGGGATCGTACGACGGGCTCGGGAGCGGGGATTGGTCGAGATCGTCGTGCACGATCTGCGGGATTTCACCACGGACAAACATCGGACGGTGGACGATCGCCCGTTCGGCGGAGGAGAGGGGATGGTCTTCAAGCCGGAGCCCATCTTTCGCGCGGTCGAGAGCGTGCTCGGCGAACGGTTCGATCGGGAGCGCGTGGCGGTCATCCTGCTCACCCCTCAGGGTCGGGTCTTCACGCAAGCGATGGCTCGGCAGTTGGCTCAGCGCGCGCACATCGTCCTCATCTGCGGTCGGTATGAGGGCGTGGACGAACGCGTGGCCGAGCACCTGGCAACGCACGAGATCTCCATCGGCGATTACGTCCTGGCTGGGGGGGAGATCCCGGCGATGGTGATCGTCGAGGCCGTCGTTCGCCTTTTGCCCGGAGCCCTGGGCTGCGCGGAGTCCGCGCGGCGGGAGTCGTTCGCCGAAGGGGGGATCCTCGACTACCCGCAGTATACGCGCCCGGCGGATTTTCGCGGCCTTCGCGTCCCCGAAGTCCTGCTCTCCGGACATCACGCGGAGATCGCGCGCTGGCGGCGACGCATGGCCCTGGCGAAGACGCTTCGAAATCGTCCCGATCTCCTCGAAAAGGCCGCGCTGAGTGATGACGATCGTCGCCTGCTGGAGGAACTGAGACGCGCGCTTCCCAAAACGGACGAGAGCCGATAAAATTTTCTCCTTTTGGGCACAAGGGTAGCATCGAGGGAGAGGAGCATATGAATCCGATCCTCGCGGAATTCGAGAAGGCGCAGATGCGAACCGACATCCCGGATTTCGCCCCGGGGGATACAGTGCGCGTCCACGTGCGCATCAAGGAGGGGGATAAGGAGCGCATTCAGGTCTTCGAGGGCGTGGTGATCGCGCGCAAGCATGGCGGACTGCGCGAGACCTTCACTGTGCGGAAGATCAGCTTCGGCATCGGAGTCGAGCGCATCTTCCCCCTGCATTCGCCGGTGATCGAGCGGATCGAGGTCGTCCGCCGGGGGGATGTGCGTCGGGCCAAGCTCTATTATCTTCGCCAGCTGAAGGGGAAGGCGGCGCGCGTGCGCGAGCGGGAGTTCATCGGCGAGAAAGCGAAGGGGGAGGAAGTCGTCTCGGAGGCTTCCGCATCGAGATCCGAGGAGGCGTGAGCGCCCGTTCGGGGCGAGACGGCGTGGGGAATCAAGCGCCACTGGGAGGGGCCTCATGGATGAGGAGCGCGCGCTATTCCCCCTCTCGGGGGATGAAGGGGCGGCATCGGAAGCCGCGCCATTGGCGGACCGCATGCGTCCCCGAACCCTGGAGGAGATCGTCGGGCAAGCGGACCTGATCGGTCCGGGCAAGCCTCTGCGGCGCCTGATCGAGCGCGATCGGCTCGTCTCGATGATCCTGTGGGGGCCGCCAGGAAGCGGCAAGACGACGCTCGCGCGCGTGATCGCCCATCACACGAAGGCGCACGTTGTGCGCTTCTCCGCCGTCCTGGGCACGATCCGGGAGATCCGCCAGGCGATGCTCATGGCCGAGAAGGTGCGGCGCGCACAGGGACGGCGCACGATCCTCTTCGTGGATGAGGTCCATCATCTGAATCGCGCGCAGCAGGACGCCTTCCTGCCGTTCGTCGAGCGAGGCGATGTGGTCTTCATCGGAGCGACGACGGAGAATCCCTCGTTCCAGGTGATCGCCCCACTGCTCTCTCGATGTCAGGTCTTCGTCTTGCAGCCGCTGTCGGAAGCCGAAGTGCTCACCATCTTGCGACGCGCCCTCGCGGATGAGGAGCGCGGTCTGGGGCGCCTTCGCGTAGAGATCCAGGAGCGACTCCTGGGCGCGATCGCCACGTATGCGTGCGGGGATGCGCGCGTGGCGCTCAACGTCCTGGAGATGGCGGTGCACAGCGCCGAGCCGCGCGCCGATGGGACGCTCCAAGTGAGCGAGGAGATCGTGCGCGAGATCATCCGGCGTCCCCTGCTCTTTTACGATAAGAGCGGCGAGGAGCACTACAACCTGATCTCGGCTTTCATCAAATCGGTGCGCCATTCGGATGCGGATGCGGCGCTCTACTGGCTCGCGCGCATGCTCGAAGCGGGTGAGGATCCGCTCTTCATCGCGCGGCGATTGGTCATCCTCGCGAGCGAGGACATTGGGCTCGCGGATCCACAAGCGCTCGTCCAAGCGGTGGCGGCCATGCACGCGGTTCACTTCGTCGGGCTCCCCGAGGCGAAATTGGCGCTCACGCAAGCTGCGCTCTATCTGGCCCGCGCGCCGAAGTCGAACGCTGTCTTGCGCGCATATCAAGCGGCCGAGCGCGATGTGCGCGAGCATCCGCGAGAACCCGTGCCGCTGCATCTCCGGAATCCGGTCACCGACCTGATGCGCGACCTGGGCTATGGCCGGGGGTATGTGTACATCCACGATCACGAGCCGGGCGCACCGGGAACGGAGATGCCGTGCTTGCCGGAGTCGCTTCGCGGGCGGAAGTATTACGAAGAGGAAGTGAGCGCGCCCACTGCAGGAGAGGCGACGACCCCCAGAAGTCACGGAGCATGAGGCATGGCGGCGATTCGCTCCTTCATCTGCATTGATGTCCCCGAGGAGGTCAAGGCGCGGATCGAAGCCGTGCAGGCGAAGCTCAAGCGCGTCCCGGCCGATGTGAGCTGGACGCGGCCAGCGAATGTGCATCTCACGGTGAAATTCCTCGGCGATGTGGAGGAAGCGCGCGTGTCCGTCCTCCGCACCGTTTTGGATGAGATCGCGCGCGGATGTGCGCCATTCGAGCTGGTGACGGGATGTGGCGGGATCTTCCCGCGCGCGGATCGCCCGCGCGTTTTGTGGATCGGCATTCGAGACGAACGCGGCGCTCTCCAGGCGCTCGTCACCGAGGTGGAGGACGTGCTCTCTCGTCACGGATTCGCCAGAGAGCCGCGCCCCTTCACGGCGCATCTCACCATCGGGCGCGTGCGCTCGGAGCGATCGGCACAAGAGCTGGTGCGCCGCTTCCTCGCCGAGGAGTTCCCGAGCTATCGGTTCCGCGTCACGCAGCTCATCCTGATGCGAAGCGATCTCCGCCCGGAGGGAGCGCTCTATACCCCTCTGCACATCGCGCCGCTGCGGGGCCAGTCGTGAGATGGCCGGAACGCTTCCTCTCGCGAGGCACTTCGCTGTCCTCGCCAGCTGACCTTCTGTGGAGAACGGCCTGACACGCCGCGATGAGGAGGGAAGCCCGCACGTCTTCTGTTCGAAGATGATGTATCCATGCGAGCGTCGCCTCGAAATCGTGGCGCGCGAATTCCTTGATGACTCTCTCCAAATCGAACTCTTCGCCCAAAGCGAGGAGGAAGGGAAGGCGGTGCTTCCCGATCCCAATGAGGTAGAGGACGTGCGTCGGCGCATCCTCGACGCGCGGAGCCGCGGGATCGAGCGATCGTGAAGGGCGATCGAGGGCGCGGGCCAAATTGGCGAGAAGGGAGAGCGCTTCTTGGGCATCTATGCGCCTCAGAGTGTCGAGGAGTCCCGTGAGCGCCACCCATCGGAGGGGGTGTTCAGTGTCATCGGCCAGCACCCGCGCGATGTGTCCCTCTAGCAGGAGCTTGGCCTCATCCGCTCGTCTCTCCTGTAAGAGAGCTTTCGCCCACTCGACGATGAGCAGCGATTCTTGCACGAGATCGAGCTTCCGGGAGCGCACGTCCGATGGCTCTATCCCTCGGGCGATTCGCCCCCTCCAGATCGCGGTCTCTAATAGGGACATCACTTGCGCTTTCGCTTTCGGGTCCGTTAGCTCTCTGGCGACTTCTCGCGCCGCTTCATAGTTGCCCTGGGTGTAAAGGGCATAGACAATCCGAAGATACAGCACGTCGCGTTTCTCCGGGTGCGTCTCTTTTCGCGCGCGCTCCACAGCGGCCGTCAGATGTTCGGACTCCGTGGGCGAGGTTTCCCCACGAGGACGAAGAGGCTCTGGGAGGTGCGGAATGAGCTGATGCCACCAGCCGATGAGAAGAGGCACCTGCTCGGGCACATACCGTTCGTAGAGCGGGAGCAGCTGCTGAATCGCAGCAGCAGCGAGTCCAATTTCATACGGAGTGAGCCGTTGAACGGGAGTGAAGACCAGTTGAGTCAGTGCGTGGAAGGCAGCATCCAGGTACCTTCGGATGAGCGTCCGAGATCCGACTTCATGAATGAAGAGACCGGAGGTGACGTTCACCACCGGACGTCCGGCGATTTGGGAGAAAGAGATCTGCATCCTCTCGGTGAAGAGATATGAGCCGAGGAGCAACAGCTCGTTCAGATTCGGTGGGACGCGACGGATGGCATGCTGCAAGGCCTGTTCAAACAACCGATCCGCCTGCTGCGGGTTCCTCCTCCTCAACTCATGCAGAAAGAAAAGCGTGTCATCGGTGATCCCCTCGCTGAGACTTTCGCTGACCATGCGGGCCGCCCGTTCCGGATGTTCGCCGAGCATATCGCGTGCCACAGTTAGGAGATGACGCGTTCGTTCGGAGACTGGGCGGAGAGGATCAAGGATGTCTTGCTCTTCCTGGAGTCGAGCGAGCAATCGGGTGGCGAATTCGGGATCATGTCGGGCGACCCGGCGAATGAGTTCTTGCCGCAGCCGGTATCGTCTTTCGCGCGTCGTGGGGTTGGGGGCGACCTCAAGACGCGTCGTCAAGGCAAGCGCTTCTTCGAAGAGCCGACGGGCGAGGGATTCATCCACTGCCCAGAGGGCATCGGCTAACTTCGCGAACACGCGAGCCCTCAGCTCCGGCGAGGGAAAACGGCGTGCGGTTTCAACAAGAGCCAAGAGCTCGGCAATCGCTCGGTCTCGATCGCTCTCGCGCTCCGTCGGCCTCTGTGGATGCTCTCCCCACGTGAGGCTCAGAGCGAGAAGAATTGAAAAGAGCGCGCCCATCCCAGGAACCCTCTCAAGAAGAGGCCCCCGGCGGCTCTTCCGGGGGCGCTGAGCAGCGCCATTCCGTACACTGCAGGCAATCTCCTCTCTGGATCGTACATCCGAAACCTTCAGACGCCCGGCAGGTGTAACACTCATACTGTGGGTTCCAGAAGCACCATTGGTTTGGGCATCCCGTGGAGCTGGCGCGTGGTGTTGGTGAAGCTTCCCCCAGGGCAGAGTGCGCCGGCTCCATCGCCTTCCTCCATCGCGAACCGTCTGCGTACACGATTTCACTGACGCTCACTTGGAGGCGATACTCACCGGAGAGAGCTCCAGATCCAGGGACAAGTAATGAGGCAGCGATATCGGCAAAGGCGATGATAGGGTGTTCCAGAGCCGCTTCCTCTCCAGCCCGAAGCGGTGCTTTCAGCCAGATGAGCGGCGTCTGTCCCTGAAGGAGGGTGTGGTTTGGGTTCGAGCGCTCCACCACATCCCAGGTCAGGCGAACGGCCACGACCGTTTTGGCGGAGCGGTTCTTTAACTGAACCTTCGTGACGGCGAGGCCTCGACAGGCATCGGAGGTCACGCTTGGGACATCAACGGGATAACCGGGGCGCGCGGTCGGGCCGGCCGAGAACCCCCATGTCCCGCGGGGGAGTCCAGCGAGCTGAGGATAAGCCGATGGTCTCTGGGGGGAACAGCACTCGATCTTCGAGGTCAGATCTTGGTGGTCGCCCGGATGTCCCGCCAGCATCCCGATGGAAAGCAGGGCGATGAATGATCCCCTTCCTGTCGTCCTCAGCATCCTCCGTGCAGTCCCAATGGCCGCTTCCTGAGAATTCCTTCGTCGAAAGCCGTCCATCGCTTGACCTCCTCGCAGAGGATGTCTTCGCTTCTTGGCAGCCTTCAGTATACTGTCTGTCTGTCAAGCCCCTTTCTCGTTTTCGGAGGTGGCCATGGGCAGCAGAGCGTCCTTCTCCCGGAGCTTCGGGGAAGGGCAGAGGCTCATGCGATGTCCTCCAGGGGCGTGTATTCCAGCCCCTGCGACTCGGCCACAGCCGGATGGGTGATGTATCCTCGATACGTGTTGACGCCAGAGCGCAGCCCCGGGTCTGACCGAATCGCCCCCCAGAACCCCAGCGAAGCCAGCTTCACCGCATACGGCAATGTCACGTTCGTCAGCGCGAAGGTCGAGGTTCGCGGCACCGCCCCCGGCATATTCGGCACGCAATAGTGCAAGACATCGTCCACGAAGAAGACCGGATCGCTGTGCGTCGTCGGCCGCGAGGTCTCCACACACCCCCCTTGATCCACCGATACGTCCACGATGACGGCTCCCTTGTGCATGCAGGCGAGCATCTCGCGGGTGATGAGTTTGGGGGCCGCCGCCCCCGGGATCAGAACGCCGCAGATGACGAGATCCGCGTTCTCGATAGCGTTCCAGATGTTGTAGGTGTTCGAGACGAGCGTGCGAATCTGGCTCCCGAAGATGTCGTCCAGGTAGCGGAGCCGGTCGAGATTCTTATCAATGACGGTCACCTGCGCGCCCATGCCGACGGCGATGCGCGTGGCATTGGTGCCGACGACGCCGGCGCCGAGGATGACGACTTTCGCCGGCAGCACGCCGGGGACGCCGCCGAGCAAGACGCCGCGCCCCCCGTGCGTCTTCTGCAGATACGTCGCGCCGACCTGCACGGCCATACGCCCGGCGACTTCGCTCATCGGCGTGAGCAGCGGCAGGCGACCTTCGGCGTCGGTGATCGTCTCGTAGGCGATGCCGGTGACCTTGCGCGCGAGCAACTCGCGCGTCAACTCCGGCGCAGGCGCCAGATGCAAGTACGTGAACAGGATCTGTCCCTCCCGCAACCGCGCGTATTCGACCGGGATCGGCTCTTTCACCTTGATGATCAGATCGGCGCGCGCCCAGACCTCATCCGGATCCTCTAGAATCTGCGCTCCGGCCTCTTCATATTCCCGATCCGAAATGCCGCTCCCCTCTCCGGCCCCGGTCTCGACGTAGACGGTATGCCCCTCCTCGTTGAGCGCTTTCACGCCGGCCGGGACTAAGCCGACGCGATACTCATCGGGCTTGAGCTCTTTCGGAACGCCGATGATCATGGGTGTCCCCTCCAGGAAGACGGGCGCCCCGCAGGGAGAGGATCTCCTCGCGGGACGCCACGCGCATCACGACGCGAGTCGGGTGAGCTCCTCCGTATCAATCTGCGCCCGCTGCAATCGGCCGCTGTAGTCAATGTACACGGCCTTCCACTCAGTGAAGAGTTCGAGCGCTTGCACGCCAGCCTCTCGATGTCCATTGCCGGTCTCCTTCGTCCCGCCGAAAGGCAGATGGGTCTCGGCGCCGATCGTGGGTGCGTTCACGTAGAAGATCCCCGTGTACATCTCGCGCATGGCGATGAAGGCTTTGTTGATGTCCTGCGTGTAGATGGCCGACGAGAGCCCGTAGCGCACGTTGTTGCCGATCTGGATGGCGTCTTCCAATGAACTGCAGGGGATCACGGAGACGACCGGGCCGAAGATCTCCTCCTGGCAGATGACCATATCCGGATGGCAGTCGGCGAAGACCGTCGGCTCGATGAAGTACCCGTAGGCGTACTCCCCGTGCGTCAGCCGATTCCCCCCGCACATGAGCTTGGCCCCGTCCTGAGTCTTCCCGATCTCGATGTAGCGCAGGATGGATTCCACTTGGGCCTCGTTGATGATCGGTCCCATCTCCGTGCGTTCGTCCAGCCCGTTGCCGACGCGCAGGGCGCGAGCGCGCTCGACGAATTGCGTGAGGAATTTCTTGTAGACCTTCTTGTGCACGACGATGCGGCTGGAGGCGGTGCAGCGTTGTCCGCTCGTGCCGAATCCGCCCCAGATGGCGCCATCCACGGCCAGGTCCAGATTCGCGTCGTCCATGACGATGATGACGTTCTTCCCCCCCATCTCCAGGTTGCACTTCTTGAACGATGGGGCGCAGGCTTCGGAGACCTTGCGACCGACCTCGGTCGAACCCGTGAACGACACCAGTCGCACATCGGGATGGGTCATGAGCGGCGTGCCCACGCCCGATCCCGAACCGGTCACGAGATTGACGACACCGGGCGGAACGCCGGCCTCCTCGCACGCCTTGACAAGGTTGTAGACCGACAGCGGCGTATCCGTCGCCGGCTTCATCACGACCGTATTGCCGCAGAGGATCGCGGGCATGAGCTTCCAAGCGGGGATCGCCATGGGGAAATTCCACGGGGTGATGATCGCGCACACGCCCACGGGCATGCGGACGGACATGGCGAACTTGTTCGGGAGTTCCGAAGGCGTCGTCTGCCCGTACAGGCGGCGACCTTCACCCGCCGTGAAGTAGCAGATATCAATGGCTTCCTGCACATCCCCCCGCGATTCCTTCAGAATCTTCCCCATCTCGCGCGTCATATCGCGCGCATAGGCCTCCTTGCGGCGGATCAGGATCTCCCCCAGGCGGAACATGATCTCGGCGCGCTTGGGGGCCGGAACCAGACGCCACTTGTCGTAGGCTTCGCGCGCCGCGGCCACGGCGCGCGCCACGTCCTCGGCATTCGACTTCGGGAAGAGGCCGATGAGATCGCGCGTGTCAGCCGGGTTCCGGTTCTCGAAATACTCCCCGGTGACCGACGGAACCCACTCCCCGTTGATGTAATTGAAGAAGCGAGGAGCTGCTGCCGTTCGGATGGCCGGGGCTCTCCTCGCCACTTTGGATCGAGCGATCGCTGTTTTTGCTTTCGCCATATCTCTCCCCCTTCTTCGAGATTCCCGAGCTCATTCTCGCGGATGACACTGCGTACATCCGAAGGTCGTATCTCGCCATTTCTGCGGATGGGACGAACGAAGCGGATGGAGCGCGGTTGGGTTCTCCGGATCATGACACGTCAAACACTCAGAGCGCGTGCGCGCCGTGCGGTGAGCCTCGTCTCGCGGCAGCGGAGATGGAGATCCCCGAGGTCGGGTCGAGAGGAACACGAGGAAGAGAAGGACGCCCAGGATGAATCCGACGAAGATGACATCCGCCCGCGTGATCCGCATCGTTCGCCCCGGTCAATATATTACAGCCGATGGCGGGGAGGCAAGCCGGAAGGGCTCTCAGCGTCGAAGGGGGACGGCGCGATGGCGCGCGATGAGCAGCGCCTGACGCAATCGGCGGAAGAATCCCTCCCGTCGGGAGAGCAGGGCTCGGCAGTCGGGGAGACGCTTGCGCGCGGCTTCTTCCCCGGCTCGGATCAGCTCATCCGCGCGTTCCAATTCATCCCACGAGAACGAGGCCACGTCCGGGGAGATGAGCACATCGGCATGCTCGGCCATGTAGGATTGCGCCGTGAAGGAGAGGATGGCGAGGGCTTGCGTGTAGATCTGGAAGGCGTTTCGCGGCGGCGTCTCCATGATGGGATACGCGTTCACATCCACGGCGATCACGCGTTCGGCGCCGAGCGTCACGGCCACGAGCGTCGGGAGATTCGCGACGATGGCGCCGTCCACAAGCATCCGTCCCTCCTCATCGAGGGCCGGGGTGAAGTATCCCGGGATGGCGCAACTGGCGCGAATGGCGAAGGCGAGGTCTCCCGTGGTGAAAACACGCATCTGGCCGGTGGCGATGTCGGTGGCGACGACGGCCAGCGGAATGCGCAGCTCCTCGAAGCGCGTGACCGGGAAATGCGCGCGGATGAAGTCCTCCATGCGCCGCCCATCGCGGAGGCCGAGTCGCGAGGGGCGGAGGCGCCCCAGATCGCTCCAGCGGATGCGGCGCGCCATCTCGATCATCTGCGGGATGGGGATGCCGCTGGCGTAGGCGCCGCCGATGAAGGCGCCGACGCTCGTCCCCACGATCCCATCAATGGGGATCTCGGCTTCCTCGAGGACCTTCAAGACGCCGATGTGCGCCAATCCCTTCGCCCCTCCTCCACCGAGGACCACGCCGATCTTCGGACGGCGTCTGGGCTGGCGCTTCGTCTTCTCCATCTGGGAGCGGACGCGATCACTCGCGCGTCATCGCAGCCAGAACAAGCGCGAGCGATTGGAAGAGGGCGCGGCCGTCGGAGCTGCCGAGGATCTCCTCCGACGCGCGCTCCGGATGGGGCATCATCCCCAGCACGTTTCGCTCTCGGTTGCAGATGCCCGCGATATTGTCGAGTGACCCGTTGGGGTTGGCGGCCTCGGTCACGTTCCCCTCGGCGTCGCAGTATCGGAAGACGATGCGGTTCTCGCGCCGGAGTTCGGCGAGCGTCCCCGGATCGCAGTAATAGTTCCCCTCTCCATGAGCGATGGGCAGATGGAGCACCTGCCCCTTCCGATAGAGCTGCGTGAAGGGAGTATCGGTCGCCTCAACGCGAACGTGCACGAATTGACAGAGGAATCGGCGACCGCGATTTCGCATGAGGGCGCCCGGCAGCAAGCCACTCTCGCAGAGGATTTGGAAGCCGTTGCAGATGCCGAGCACGAATCCGCCGCGCGCGGCGAACTCGCGTACAGCCCCCATGATGGGACTGAAGCGGGCGAGCGCGCCCGCGCGCAAGTAATCCCCATAGGAGAAGCCGCCCGGCAAGATCACGGCATCGTAGTCGCCGAGCGCCGTCTGCTTGTGCCAGATGAAGTCCACCGGCTGTCCGAGGACCTTGCTGATCACATGATAGGCATCGTGATCGCAGTTGGAGCCGGGAAAGACGATGACGCCGAATTTCATCTCACGTCCCCCTCGATCTCGACCCAGTATTCCTCGAGCACGGGATTGGCGAGCACCTCGTGCGCGAGCCGTTCCAGCAGCGCGCGGGCGCGCTCGGGCGAGAGCCCCTCCTCCAGCTCGATCTCGAAGTATTTCCCCTGCCGAATCTCGCGGATGCCCTCATAGCCCAGGGTTCGGACGGCGTGGTGGATCGCCTGACCTTGAGGATCGAGGACGCTCCGCTTCAGCGTGACGTGCACGGTCGCTCTCATGATGCTCCGTCTCCCTCCGTTCGGGCGGGACGCGCCGCTTCGCCGAAGACGCGGCGGAAGATGGCGTCCACATGCCGCAGCGCGCGCTCCAGGCGAAAGACCTCTTCGATCTCCGACGGCGCGAGCCGCGCGCGGATCTCAGGATCGGCGCGCACGAGCTCTCGAAAATCGGCGCCTTCGTCCCAGGCGCGCATGGCGTGGCGTTGCACGAGGGCATAGGCCTGTTCCCGCGAGAGGCCGCGCTCGGTAAGCGCCAGCAGCAGCGCTCCACTGAAGATCAATCCGCGCGTCGCCTCGAGATTCGCCCGCATGCGCTCCGGGTAGACGACGAGCCGCTCCAGCAGCTCCGTCGTCCGATGCAACAGGTAATCGGTGAGGATGCAACTCTCGGGGAGGATCAGGCGTTCGACCGAGGAATGCGAGATGTCGCGTTCGTGCCAGAGAGAGATGTTCTCCAGCGCTGCCTGAAGATTCGCGCGCACGACGCGGGCCAGGCCGCAGATCTGCTCTGCCGTGATGGGGTTTCGCTTATGCGGCATGGCCGAGGACCCCTTCTGCCCGACGCCGAAGAACTCCTCAGCCTCGCGCACTTCGGTGCGCTGCAGATGCCTGATCTCCAGGGCGATCTTCTCCAGGCTCGCGGCGACCAGCGCCAGGGCCGCGAGGAATTCGGCATGGCGATCGCGCGGGATGATCTGCGAGGAGATCGGCTCGGGCCGAAGTCCCAAGCGACGACAGACGGCCTCTTCCACCTCGGGATCGAGATGAGCGAACGTGCCGACGGCGCCTGAGATCTTCCCCACGCTGATCTGTTCGCGCGCGCGGCGCACGCGCTCCCGATTCCGCTCCGTCTCCGCGTACCACAGGGCGAGCTTCAATCCGAAGGTGATCGGTTCGGCATGGACGCCATGTGTGCGCCCGACCATGGGCGTGTCCTTGAATTCGAAGGCGCGACGACGCAGGACTTCGGCCAAGCGTTCCAAACGCGCGAGGATCAGATCGGCCGACTCGCGCAGCAGCAGCGCCGTCGCCGTATCCACGACGTCCGACGAGGTGAGGCCGAGGTGGATGTAGCGAGCCTCGGGGCCGACGGCTTCGGCCACTGCCGAGAGGAAGGCGATCACGTCATGCCGCGTCGTGCGCTCGATCTCTTGAATGCGCGCAATATCCACCCGCGCGCGCGCGCGGATCTGCTCCAGCGCCGATCTGGGGATGCGCCCACGCTCGGCGAGGACTTCGCAGACGGCCAGTTCCACTTCGAGCCACGTGCGGAACTTATTCTCCTCGCTCCAGATGGCGCCCATCTCGGGCAGCGTGTAGCGCGGGATCATAGCTCGATCCACGGACCCGGGCGATCGTGCGCGGCGACGCGCACGCGTCGTTCGGCGTCGCGCGCGAAGGCGGAGCCGCGCGCCCCGAGCGCTTCCAAGGCCGCCAGGCGCGCCAACTCCGGATGATTGTTCGTCCGACTCAGATGCACGAGCACGATGTGCTCGGCGCGTCCATCGAAATCCTCGCGCAAGAAGCGCGCCATCTCCTCGTTGGAGAGATGGCCGTGCCGGCTGAGGATGCGCTGTTTGACGCTCCACGGGTAGGGGCCGTTGCGCAACATCTCCAAATCATGGTTGGCTTCCAGGATGAGGACATCCGATCCCCTCACGCGCTCGCCGACCAACTTCGGGATATAGCCGAGATCGGTCACATACCCCACCTTCACGCCTCCGGCCTCGATGGTGAAGGCGAGCGTATCGGCCGCGTCATGGGGCACGGCGAAGGGACGGAATGTCATCGGCCCGATCTGGAATGGACACTCGGCGGCGATGTATTCGGCCGCGGGGATCGGATCGGTGGGGTTCATCCGGTTCCAGGCCTCGCAACTGGCTCGCGAGATGAAGATCGGGAGGCCGAGTGTGCGCGCCAGGCGCGGAACGCTCCGAATGTGATCCGTATGCTCGTGCGTGAGCACGACGGCCGAGAGGCGAGCGGGGTCCTCGCCGATCTCTCGAAGTCGTCGAGCCAACTCGCGGGCCGAGAATCCCGCATCCAGCAGCACGCGCGTCGTCCCGAAGACCAACAGCGTCGCATTGCCCGAGCTGGAGCTGCCCAAGATGTTGATCCGCATCTCTGCCCTCCGACCGGAGCTGGCGCGCTCAGCACGCCAAGTGCGAGTGATCCACGCGCACGCTGTCCAATCGTCCTAGGAGGACGAGGGCGAGCGCCTCGGTTTGAAAGATCTCTCGCGCCAACCGCTGGATGTCGTCCACGGAGACGGCCTCGATGCTTTTGAGAATCTGGTCGTAGGTCGTTTGATGGCCGAAGTAGATCTCCTGCTGCGCGATGTGGGCCATGCGCGCGCTGGAGGATTCCAGGCTGAGCATGGTCGCCGCCTTCGCTTGCTCCTTCGCCCGCTGCAGCTCCTCGGCGGGAACCGGTTCGCGCTTCAGCCGACCGAGTTCGGCGACGATGAGATCGAGGACGCGCCGCACATTCTTCGGAGAGGTCGCCGCATGGATGAGGAGAAGTCCCGTATCGGAGAAGAGCATGGTCCCGGCGCTGGTCGCATACGCCAGGCCATGATCCTCGCGAATGGTCTGGAAGAGGCGAGAGCTGGTTCCCCCACCGAGGATGGAGCTGAGCAGCAGGACGGCCTGCCGATCCCGCGAGCGCAAGCCGGGGCATTGCGCGCCGAGCAGAATCTGCGTCTCCGAGAGCTGCTCTTTCTCCTGCACGACGATGCGGGGGGAGGGCTGCGGGGGCGTATCCTGAGGGCGCATCCCGCTATCGGGGATGTGATCGAAATAGCGGGCCGCCAGCTCGACCAGGTGATCATGTTCGACCTGGCCGGCGGCCGAGACGACGAGATTCGGCGGGGTGTAGAGCTGCCGCCAATACCCGACGATCGCCTCGCGCGTCAGCCGCGCCAGCGTCTCCTCGGTCCCCAGAATCGGCTGTCCCAGCCGATGCTGTGGCCAGAAATTCCGGAGGAAGATCTCGGTGGCGAGATCATCGGGCGTGTCCTCGACCAAACGCATCTCCTCCAGGATCACCTGCCGCTCCTTCTCGATCTCCGGCGCTTCGAAGCGCGGCGCCGTCACCAGATCGGCCAAGAGGTCAAACGCGCGCGCCAGATGCTCGTCGAGGATTTTGGCCGAATAGGCCGCGCATTCATGGCTCGTGAAGGCATCGAGCGTGCCGCCCAACCAATCGGATTCCTCCGCGATCTGGCGCGTGCTCCGCCGCTCGGTCCCCTTGAAGACGAGATGCTCGATGAAATGCGCGATGCCCGACTGCTCGATCGGCTCATGCCGGGACCCGGCGCGCACCCAGATGCCGAGGCTCACCGAACGGAGGTGATCCATGCGTTCGCTCACGACCGTGAGCCCACTCGCCGTCACCGTCTTGCGAATGCGCCGCATACAACCCGCCTGCCGCTTGAGAGGCTTAGATGCTAGCATAGCCCCGACAGGGCCGCAACGCGCCGGGGGAACGACCCTCAGCGTTGCTCAGACCTCCGTGGTGCACATTGCCTGGCGAGTCAAGCATATGGGATACTATGCCCTCTCACACGACGTCATCATCGAGGAGGAGAGGATGAGTCACGAGAGTGCTGCGACAGGACATCTCCCGGTTCCTCCTCTGACGCAACTCTCCGAGGAGGAGGAGTTGTTCCGACACAACGTTCGGCAGTTCGCCGAGGAGCGGGTTCGTCCCCTGGTCAAGAAGATGGACGAGGAGGGGAGATTCGATCCCGGGCTCCTGCAGGATTTCTTCCGACTCGGCCTGATGGGCATCAATGTCCCGGAGGAGTACGGCGGGGCAGGGAGCAGTTTCTTCATGGCCGTGCTCGCCGTCGAGGAGCTCTCGCGCGTGGATGCCTCGGCGGGCGTCGTCGTGGATGTGCAGAATACGCTCGTCAACAATGCGATCACGCGCTGGGGATCGCCGGAGCTGAAGGCGAAATACCTGCCGCGATTGGCATCGGATACCGTGGGCGCGTACGCCCTCTCGGAAGCCGGAGCCGGCAGCGATGCCTTCGCCCTGCAATGCCGGGCCATCGAGCGCGGGGACCACTATGTGCTGACCGGGCGCAAGCTCTGGACGACGAACGCCCTGGAGGCCGGTCTCTTCATCGTCTTCGCCACGGTCAATCCCGAACTCGGCTATCGGGGCATCACGGCCTTCCTCGTCGAGCGGGATTTCCCCGGATTCACCGTCGGGAAGAAGGAGGACAAGCTCGGCATTCGCGCCTCCTCAACGTGCGAGCTCATTCTGGACGACGTCCCCGTCCCCAAGGAGAACATCCTCGGCGAAGTGGGCAAGGGATATAAGGTCGCCATCGAGACGCTCAACGAGGGACGGATCGGCATCGGCGCGCAGATGATCGGCCTGGCGCAAGGGGCGCTCCAGTGCGGGATTCAATACGCCAAGGAGCGAAAGCAATTCGGGCGGCCGATCGCCGAATTTCAGGCCATTCAATTCCTGATCGCGGAGCTGGCGACGGAGTTGGAGGCGGCGCGGTTGCTCGTCTATAACGCCGCCCGTTTGAAGGACGCCGGTCGTCCCTTCGTGAAGGAGGCGGCGATGGCCAAGTATTACGCCTCGGTGGTCGCCGAGAGGGTCACCTCCCACGTCGTCGAGATCTACGGCGGCTACGGATTCACCAAGGATTATCCGGCCGAGAAATACTTCCGCGATTCGAAGATCGGGAAGATCTACGAGGGGACGTCGAACATGCAGCTTCAGACGATCGCCAAGCTCTTGCTCGGCCAGCGCTGATCACCGCGCGTCACTCCGGCGCAGGAGCCAATCGGCGCGAAGGGCACCCTGAATCTCCTCGCGCGTGACGACGGCCGTCCCGAGCTTCGCGATGACGATGCTGGCGGCATAATTGGCCAGGTGCGCGGCCTGCAGCGGATCGGCGCCGGCCAGGACCGAGAGGCTGAGCGCGGCCATGACCGTATCCCCGGCTCCCGTCACGTCGTAGACTTCGCGCGCCACGGTGGGGATATGTCGCACCCAGCCCTCGCGGGCGAACAGGGTCATCCCATGCTCGCCGCGCGTGAGCAGCACGTAGTCGCTGTCGGCCGCGCGTTGCACTCGGCGTCCGGCTTCCAGAAGCGTCGCCTCATCCGCGATCTCTTGATGAATCACGGCCTCGGCCTCGCGTTGATTCGGCTTGATCCACGTCACCGGCCGATAGTAGGGGAAGTTGCGCATCTTCGGATCGAGGAAGACGGGGAGATGCCGACGTCGGAGCTCCGGCAGCAGCGCCTCCAGCAGCGGCGGCGTGATCGTCCCCTTCTCATAATCGGAGATGACGACGCCCTCGACGGCGTCCAATCGCTCGCGCACCAAGGCCAGGAGGCGGCGCGTGAAGTCTTCCGAGAGCGGGGCTCGGCTCTCCCGATCGGCGCGCACAACCTGTTGATGCTGCGCCAGGATGCGCGTTTTGACCGTGGTCGGACGTGTCGGATCGGTCAGGAGGCCGTCGGCCTCAATCCGCCACTCGGCGAGCAAAGCGCGGAGGCGCTCGGCCGCCGCGTCCGCCCCCGTCACGGCCACCAGCCATGCTTGAGCCCCAAGCGCCAGAAGGTTGCTCGCCACATTGCCCGCTCCCCCCAGACGAAACGATTCGCGCTCGATCTCGACCACGGGCACGGGCGCTTCGGGCGAGATGCGCCGAGCCTTCCCCCACAGGTATTCGTCGAGCATGAGGTCCCCGAGCACCAGCAGCCGCCGACCCGCGAATCGCTCCAGCACGCGCTCGGCCTGCTCGGGCGTCAGACGTTCCAACGGGTATGACATGGCGTCTCGCCTCCTATGGCGACCATTCCCGATCAGCGAGCGACGGTCGCCACATCACTGCCCCGCTGATCGCGGCGAGCACGCGCTCGATGGCCTCGATCACGTGCTCGACGCGGATATGTCGAATGCGCTCAGATGGGGGAAGGGATACACCCATATGATCCCGCGTCGCTTGCACGACGGCCGAGGGCGCTGTGCCCCAGGGCCGCCAGACCGTCGGATCCGAGGCGCCGAAGATCACGACTCCCGGACAGCCCACGGCGGCCGCGATATGCGCCGGCCCGCTATCGTTGCCCACAAAGAGCGCCGCACGGCTGAGCAACGCGATGACCTCCTTCAGGGTGAGATCGGTGATCGGATGAGCGGCCATCCCCGCGAAGCCTTTGACAGCGTCGGTGATATGCCCTTCGTGTCGCGCCGCGAGGACAATAGAGGGCAGATCATGCTTCGCCGCAAGGTAGCGGACGACGTGAGCGAATTTGTACGCGGACCATCGCTTGGTCTCGTGCGTGGCGGCCGGATGGATCACGACAAACGGGCCGCGAATCCCCAGCTGTCTCAAGCGTCGGTGCACGCTCATAAGGGCGTGCTCATTCGCCCGCAGCGAGGTCGGTGGGGGCGTCGTGATGGGAACGCCACACCATTTCAAGAGCCCGAGTTGCTGTTCGACCGAATGGATCTCCGCCTTCTGCCAAATGCGCGGAGGGTCCGGCGCTCGCCGGTTGTGCAACCACCCGTAGCGATAGCCTCGGTATCCGACTCGCTCCGGGGCCCGACTCAAATAGGTGAGGAGCGTGGCCGTCGGTCCCCCATGCAGATTGAAGGCGGCGTCGAAAGCTTGTTCGCGCAGGCGCTTCGCCAACTGCCATCGGCGCATGCCGTCACGCAACCCTCGTTCGTCTCGCTCCAGGACGATCACTTCGTCCACATGCGGATGGTCCTCCAGAAGCGGGGCCGAGAGGGCTTCGCTGAGCACGCTGATCTGCAGCTCCGGCTTCCACTGCTTGAGCGCCGTCAGGCACGGCGTCATGAGCACCGTATCTCCGATCGAGCGCAACCGGATGAACAGGACACGCCGAATGCGATCCCAGGGAAGCTCCGCATGAGCCACAGGATCCGAATCCGAATGCACCATGATCCCCCTTGATGCCTCCTCTCGCTTGAGCTCTCGCTCTCCCGAACCGTACGCGCCGTCCTCAGCCAGGATGCGTCACTCGCGCCACAGCTCTCGTTCCTCCACACGCGCCTCCTCGATGAGCATCACGGGGATCCCCTCCCGAATGGGGTAGACGCGATGACAGATGGGACACTGCAGCCCCTGCCCATCGGTCGTCAGGCGAACCTTCGCCCGCTCATTCATCTCGCGCACGCAGGCGGGACAGGCCAGAATCTCCAACAGCTCCGGTTTGATGCTCATCGTCCGTCCCTCTCACCGAATCCTCCGCTACTCTATCACGGGTCGTCCGGATTGTCAAAAAAGAGCCTCAGGAACGAAAGAGCGTCGTCGTCCGACTGCGCCCGAGCATTTCACTCGCCATCTCGAACACACGCTCCACAGCATATCGGTCGAGAGCCGCGCGTTCCACGAACCGATGATCATCCCCAAGCGGGCGTCGTGTGCTCGTGCATCCGAGCATGAGCGTGGGGACACCGAGTGCGGCGGCGAGATGGCCCACTCCGGCGTCCCCCGAGACGACGAGCGCACAGCGCGCCAGGGCCGACGCCAACTCGCGCAGTGTGCGCGCGCGCACACGGAGCGTCCCTTTGGGGAACTCCCGGCGCGTCGGCCCCTCTCCCCCCACATTGAGGATGCGGGCACGGAAGTGAGTGACCAGACGCTGCGCCAAATCGCGGAACCGATCCCACGGCCATGGAGTCGCGCTGGGGTCGGCTTCTGGAGAGAAGCCGATCAAAAGCTCTCCGGGCTCAACCCCTCGGGCCCGGAGCCACCGCTCGAAACGCTCATCCGCCTCGGGGTCGGTGCGCACCGTGGGGATGCGAACCCTCGGCGAGATGTCGAGCGCGCGCAGGGCATCCAGATACCGATCCACGAGGTGGCGGCGCGGATCCTCCGGCAGGCGCCAAACGTTGAAGAAGAGCCCGGCGAACCCCTCTGACCGCCCCGCGGCCAGACGCGCGCGCACGCCCGCGGCTAAGGCGATGAGGATCGTCCCTCCTGAGGGGTGAAAATCAATGGCCAGCTCATACTGTCGCTCCCGCAGCTCCCCCATGGCCTGGAGGGCCTCAAGAGCGTTCCAGGGGAGGAGCAGGTCCGCCGGATGCGTGCTCTTGATCGGCCAACAGTCCGATACGACGCCGCTCAGGGCGAGCAGTTCGCATCCCCACGGCGTCGCCACCCCGGTGATGCGGGCATCAGAAAAGCGCTCGCGCACAGCCGAGCACGCGGGCAGGGCGAAGACGACCTCGCTCAGCCTCCCGAGGTGAAGGAGGAGAATTCGCGAGAGCGGTCGCCGCATCGAGATCCACCTCATTGCCGCCGCGTCGGCATCTCGAAGGAGGGGTAGAGCGCCCCCGCGCCGAGCATCCGCAACTCATCCCGCATCCACCGCACCAGGCAGGCCCGCACGCGGGCGCGAAAGTGCGGGCTCCGCCCTTCGGTCACGTGCTCCACAAGCAGGAGGAGCCGCTGCCAGGACTGCTCCAACTGATCCGCGAAGCGCGACAGGCGCGTGATGTCGTAAGGGATGGCGATGGCCTCCGCCCCGATGCGGGCGAAGACGGCCAGATAGCGCGCGACGGCCAGATCGGGAACCAGCAGCCGTCGGCCATCCACCTTCACCTCGATGCCCAGCAGTGTGTGCGCGATCTCCACGCGTCGGGCCCCGTGCGGACACTTCAGCGCGTAGCGGCGCGTGCGGTCCGCGAGAATCTGGTCGCGGTAGATCGCGGGGATCCACTCCGCACCGAGGATCGCTCTCACGCGCTCGGCCACGTGCTGCACCGTCTCCATCGCCGTTCCGAAACGACCCCAGTAATCCTAAGTCGGCGCGCGCGTCGACGTCAAAGCGCCGCAGGCGCGGCGCGCGCTTTCTTGACAATTCCGGGCACGACTCTTATAGTGCTAATCGAATGGTGAGTCACGCGCAGATGAAGGGCACAACCGTCCTGTGCGTTCGCCGCCAGGGTCGCGTCGTCATGGCCAGCGATGGACAGGTCACGTTCCAGGACACGATCCTGAAGCACAACGCGCGCAAGGTGCGCCGACTCTATAATGACCGCATCCTGGCGGGATTCGCGGGTTCGACGGCGGATGCCTTCGCGCTCTTCCAGCGCTTCGAGAGCAAACTGGAGGAGTTTCGCGGGAATTTGAGTCGGGCGGCGGTGGAACTGGCGCGGGATTGGCGCACGGACCGATACTTGCGCCATCTGGAGGCGCTCTTGCTCGTCGCCGATCGCGAACGCTCGCTCATTCTCTCCGGCAGCGGGGAGGTCATCGAGCCGGACGATGACGTCGCCGCCATCGGATCGGGCGGGCCGTATGCGCTGGCGGCCGCCCGCGCCCTGCTCCGGCATACGACGCTCTCGGCTCGCGAGATCGCCGAAGAAGCGCTGCGCATCGCGAGCCAGATCTGCGTCTATACGAATGAGCACTTCATCATCGAGGAGTTGTGACCCGACTATGGTCATCTATCTCTCCAGCGAGGTCGAGACACTGCCGAAATTGGACGAGCTGACGCCGCGCCAGATCGTCGAGGAGCTGGATAAGTACGTCGTCGGCCAAACGGCGGCCAAGCGGGCCGTCGCCATCGCCTTGCGCAATCGCATTCGCCGACAGAAGCTCCCGCCTGATCTCGCTCAGGACATCATTCCGAAGAACATCCTCATGATCGGACCGACGGGCGTCGGCAAGACGGAGATCGCGCGTCGTCTGGCGCGCCTCTCGAATTCGCCCTTCTTGAAGGTCGAAGCGTCCAAATTCACCGAAGTCGGATACGTCGGGCGCGATGTCGAGTCCATGATCCGCGATCTCGTGGATGTCGCCGTGGATATGGTGCGCGCTGAGAAGATGCAAGAGGTGGCCGATAAAGCGGAGCAGAACGCGGAGGAGCGCCTTCTGGACCTGCTCCTGCCCTCGGGACGAAAGCGCAAGGGGCGGCGACAGGCGCTCAGCGATTTCCTGGAAGAGGAGGAGGGCGAGCCGTCCCTCCTCGAGGAGGGGGCCGATTTTGAACAGTTGCAGCGCACGCGCGAGAAATTGCGCCAGCTCTTGCGCGAGGGGAAGCTCAATAATCGCATCGTCGAGATCGAGGTCCGCGAACGCTTCTTCCCCGGGCGCTTTGAGATCATCACGAGCCAGGGCGTGGAGGAGATGGACATCGCCATTCAGGAGCTGATCCCAGGTCTCTTCGGTCCTGGCCGCACCAAGAAGCGAAAGATGCGCGTGGATGAGGCGATGGACTATCTCATCCAGGAGGAGGAGCAGAAACTCGTTGACATGGAGCAGGTGGCGCGCATCGCGCTGGAGCGCGTCGAGCAATCGGGCATCATCTTCCTGGACGAGATCGATAAGATCGCCGGGCGGGAATCCGGGCATGGGCCGGACGTCTCGCGCGAGGGGGTGCAGCGCGATCTGCTGCCGATCATCGAGGGGACGACCGTGAGCACGCGCTATGGCACCGTGCGCACCGATCACATCCTCTTCATCGCTGCCGGCGCCTTTCATGTCACCAAACCCTCCGACCTCATCCCCGAGCTGCAGGGCCGATTCCCCATCCGCGTGGAGCTGGATCCGCTGACGGTCGAGGACTTCAAACGCATCCTCACCGAGCCGAAGAATTCGCTCATCAAGCAATACACGGCGCTGCTGGCGACCGAAGGGGTCACACTCGAGTTCACGCCCGATGCCATTGACGCCATCGCGCAATTCGCCTACGCCGTGAACGAGCAGACGGAGAACATCGGCGCCCGACGCCTGCACACGATCATGGAGAAGGTGCTCGAGGACATCTCCTTCGAAGCGCCCGACCTCAAGGAGAAACATCAGCGGATTGATGCCGAGTACGTGCGCCGCAAGCTCGTGAGCATCGTGCAGAATCAGGACCTCAGCCGCTACATCCTGTGACGGGGGAGCGATCCATCTCCGGCCGATGCCGCTTCGCCTTCACCTTCCGCGCTCTTCCGCTGCTGTGCATCCTCCTTCTGGTCGGAGTGCTCTCCTGCTCGTGCGGGAGAGTCGGTGCTCCCTTGCCGCCTCGCCGTCCGATGCCGATGCGTCTGGAGGGGGTGAGCGTCCGGCAGCAGGGCGACGTGCTCCGGCTCACGCTCCCGCGCCCGGATGTGGACGCCTCCGCCGCGCGCGGCTTCCTCGTGGATCGTCTGGAAGTCTATCGCGCTCTGGAGCCACGCGGGGCTTCCGAACCCCCTTCGGAGGACGCGTTTCTCGAGCGCGCGCGCCTGATCGCCATCTTCGATCGCGAGGAGCTCGCGCGCGCCTCAACCCAGGAGACGCTCACGCTGGAGGATGGGCCGATCACCGCCTTCGGGCATCGGTGGCTCTACGCCGCGCGCTTGGTGGACGCCCACGGACGTCCCGGGCCGCTCTCGAACATCGCGCAGATCGAGCCGCAGGGCGATGTCCCTTCCCCCCCGCACGCCCTCCGCGCCGTGGATGCCGCTCAGGACATCGTCCTCCTCACATGGGCACCGCCCGCGCGCAACGTGGATGGATCCGCGCCGCCGAACGTCCTCGGCTACAACGTGTATCGTCGAAGGGTCGAGGACCCTCACTTCGGTCCTCCCCTCAACGGCGCCGCGCTCGTCACGGGGACGGAGTGGCGCGATCGGGACTTTCAATACGGCGTCGACTATGTCTACGTCGTGAGAGCCGTCGCCCCGGCGCGCGATGGAACGCTCATCGAGAGCCGCGATGCGACGCCGATTCGCTTCACGCCGCGCGATACCTTCCCACCGGCTCCGCCCGAGGGCGTGATCGCTGCTTCGGCGCAGGGGATCGTCAGCCTCTTCTGGACGCCGAACCGGGAGCCGGACGTCGTGGGGTATTATATCTATCGCGCTCCCTCAGCGGACGCTTCGGAATCGGCGTGGGTGCGATTGAACGCGACACCGCATCCGCTGACGACCTATCGCGATGAGGCCGTGCAGCCGGGCGCGCGCTATGCCTATCGCATCACGGCGGTGGATCGCTTCGGGAATGAGAGCCGCCCGTCGGAGATCGTCGTTCAGGAGGTCCTCAGAGATGCGCATCTGTCGGTTTCTCGATCTCTCCATTCCGAATCTCCCACGAGCGCGCTATGGATTGCTCGAGGGAGAGCGCGTCATCCCCATCGCGGAAGATGATCCCTTCGGTTCGATCACGCCTCGGCAGTCCGAAGCGCGGCCGCTCTCGCGCACGCGCTTGCTCGCCCCCTGTGAACCGAGCAAGATCGTGGCGCTCGGGCGGAACTATCGCGACCACGCAGCCGAGCTCGGGCATGAGGTGCCTGCCGAGCCGCTGATCTTCCTCAAGCCGCCGAGCGCGGTGATCGGTCCGGAAGAAGAGATCCGACTCCCCCGTATGTCCATGCGAGTGGACTACGAGGGCGAGCTGGTCGTCGTCATCGGCCGACGCGCCTCTCGCCTCGGAGAGGGCGAGGATCCGCTCGCGTACGTCCTCGGCTATACGTGCGGCAATGATGTGACCGCGCGCGATCTGCAACAGCGGGACGGGCAGTTCACGCGCGCGAAAGGTTTCGATACGTTCGCCCCCGTTGGTCCGGTGATCGCCACCGATCTTGATCCCTCCGATCTTCGGATCGAGACGCGCGTCAATGGCCGCGTGCGGCAACGGGCCTCGACGCGCGATCTCATCTTCCCGGTGCCTGTGCTCGTGCGCTTCATCTCGCGCGTGATGACCTTGCTGCCGGGCGATCTCATCTTCACCGGCACGCCCGCCGGTGTCGGCCCTCTCGCCGATGGCGACCTCGTCGAGGTGGAGATCGAGGGCATCGGGACCTTGCGCAATCGCGTGCGCGCCGAGTAAAAAGATGGGCGCATCATATGACGCGCGAGAGATGCCGGGAGGTGCATGATGAGACGAGTCATTGCTGGCCTTCTCCCCCCTATCCCCACGCCTTTTGATGAGCGGGAACAGGTCGCCTACGATCGCTTTCGCGCGAACATCGAGCGGTGGAATCGGTGGGATTACGCGGGATACGTCGTCCTCGGCTCCAATGGTGAGTTCGTGCATCTCACCGAGGGGGAACGGTGGAAGGTGGTCGAGACGGCGCGCGAGGCGATCCCTGGCGATAAGCTCCTCATTGTCGGCGCCAGCTATAACACCACGCGCGAAGCTGTGGACTTCGCCCGGCGCGCGGCCAGTTTGCGCGCGGATGCGCTGCTGGTCGGGACGCCGCATTACTATCGGGACCAGATCACGCCCCGGGTTCTCCTGGAGCACTATCGCCGGATCGCCGATGCCTCGCCGATCCCGATCCTCCTCTACAGCGTCCCGCAATTCACGGGGATCGCGCTCGATCCGGAGACGGTCGCCCGCTTGGCCGAGCATCCCAACATCATCGGGATCAAAGATAGCGGGGGGAACCTGGCGACGTTGGCCGAGATCTTGCGCCTTGTCCCATCGGACTTCGGCGTTCTCACCGGATCGGCGGCATTGCTTCAGGCGGCGGTGGCCTTGGGCGCGAAAGGAGCCATCTTGGCCGTCGGCTGCATTGCTCCGGAGGCGTGCTTGACGATCATGCGCCTGGCGCGCGATGGGGATGCGGCGCAAGCCGCGGCGTGGCAACTGAAGCTGCTGCCGGTGGCGCGCGCCGTCACCACGCAGTTCGGGATCAGCGGAT
>JBEPZV010000018.1:0-46526 GCA_041640655.1 bacterium | reverse complement strand
CGCGCCGAAGGAGGAGGCCGGCCGCGTGCGCATGTCCGCCATAGCGTTCGAAGAGATCGGCGCACGCTTCCAACCCACGCAGCAGATGAAAAGCTGGGATGCTCCGCCCCGACCCATGCGCCCATTCACCCTCCAGGGCGAGAATGATCGCCGGTCGCGCGAATCGTTCCACGACTTTCGAGGCGACCAGACCGATCACGCCGCGATGCCATCCCTCGCGCGCGAGCACCAGGACCTTGGCCTCTCGCAGCGTCGGATCTTCGGCGAGCATCGCCTCGATCTCAGCCAGCATCGCCTGCTCCTCGCGCTGACGACGGGCATTCTGCTCGTTGAGCTGAGCGGCCAACCGCCGCGCGATCTCCCGATCCTCGGTCTGCAGCAGTTCGATCGCCGGCCGAGCCGTGCCCAAGCGGCCTGCGGCGTTCACGCGTGGGGCGAGGCGAAACGCGACATCCTCGCCCGTCACCGGACGATCCGGGGCGAGCCCGGCCACTTCGGCGAGGGCGCGAAGCCCCACATGCTCCGGAGCCCAGAGTCGCTCCAATCCGAGGCGCGCGATCACTCGATTCTCCCCCGTCAGCGGCGCCAGGTCCGCAATCGTGCCGAGAGCGGCCAGGGGAAGAAGTGACGCGAGCATCTCCGTCTGGCCATAGCGCAGAAGGAGCGCATGCGCGAGCTTCAAGGCGACGCCCACCCCCGCCAGATGCTTCTCGGGATACGGGCAGTCAGGACGCTTCGGATTCAATACGGCGACGGCGCGCGGGAGCGCGGCTTCGGGGAGATGATGATCGGTCACGATCGTCTCCATCCCCAGCGCCCTGGCCCGTTCGACGACCTCATGAGCGCGGATCCCGCAATCCACGCTGATGAGCAAGCGCCCGCCAGAGGCGGCGAGCGCTTCGATCGCCTCCAGGTGCATCCCGTACCCCTCGCGCAATCGTTCGGGGACATAGAAGGTGACGCGCGCGCCCAATCGCTCGAGTGTCTTCTTGAGGAGGACGAGGCTGGTCACACCATCCACATCGTAATCGCCGTAGATGACGATCGGCTCCCGCTGCGCGATCGCGCGCGCGATGCGCTCCACAGCCTCGCGCATGCCGGCCATGCGGTAGGGATCGTGCAAGTCCTCCAAGCGCGGGGCGAGAAATCGGCGCGCCTCATCCGGCGTCGTCACGCCGCGCGCGCTGAGCAGCCGAGCGAGCACTCCCGGCACGCTCAGCTCCTGTTGCAAGACGCGAACCACATCCTCCGCATATGGACGCATGATCCACCGAGAGCCCATTCTCCGCCTCCTCCGTTCGCCTCCTGCTGTCGGCGGCTCCTGACAAGCCGCCGGTCATTGTACCGCACGCCGTGCATCCGGGAGAAGACGCACCTGTGGCGCGCCTGGACCGCTTCAACGGCTCGCGCGCGCACGGGTCGGAACGTAAGGATGGTTCAGATACTGACGGGCGATCTCTTGGGCGCCGTTGTAATCGTCCTTGGTCTCCATCGCCTTCTGATACTCGGCGATGGCGCGCTCGCGCTCGCCGAGCGCATCGTAGCAGTTCCCGCGATAGATGTAGCTCCAGACGATCACCCACGAGGGGCGCTTGTCCCCATTGAGCGCATCGGTGAAGGCGTCCAGAGCCCGCTGGAAATTTCGCTGTTCGAAATAGAGCAGACCCAGATTGTAGTGGGCCCATGAGCTGAGCGCGTCCAGCTCCAGAGCCGCCCGGAATTGCTGTTCGGCTTCCGGATACTCGCGATTCTTGAGATGTTCGATCCCCCGCCGAACGACGACGGCGATGCGAATGTGATCGGTGAGGTGGAGGATCTGGAACTCCGGGTCCACAATGATCTCGCGCGGGAGCGTCTCGGAGGGGATCTCGAAACTCGCCTCCGTCCCCTTCATCGCGAGCGTGATCTTCTCGGTGCGATCGCCTTCGGCGCGCAGCAGCAACTCCACGGGCATCTCAAAGAGCTCGAGCGTCTGCTTGACGGTCCCTCGCACTTTGAACTTCCCGTCGCGGGTGCGCACGATCATGTACTCGACGCGGAACTCGGGCACGCCGGTCGAGTCCACCCAGAGACCGAAGAAGCTACGGAGACTGCGTCCGGCGATTCGACTCGCCATCTCCTCCAAGTCCGCGATGCCCGCATTCTTACCCGCATAGGTTTGATAGAAGGTCCGCAGCAGCGTGAAGAACTTCTCCTCGCCGAGCACGTGCCGAAGCATGCGGAAGGCGAACGCGCCCTTGTCGTAGACGATGGCCTGATAGCTCGGCGAGAGGTCGTACAGCTCGCGCGGGGCGCGGGCAATCGAGGTCGCCGACTCGAAGGCGAGCGCGCGCTCGAGCACTTCGCGGACGGCCTGCTCCCAGGCGGCGCGCGGTCCCGTCACTTCCCGGAACAGCAGCGCGCTATATTGCGCCAGCCCCTGTGAGATCCAGGCGTCGTCGAAATTCTTCAGCGCGACGGCCTGTCCCCACCATTGGAACGCAACCTCGCGCGCCAGTCGTCCGAGATCGAGCGAACGCTCCTCGGCCAGCGCGCGCGGGGCGATGAAGAGGGTCCCGGGCCCGACGTAATACTCCAGCGAATCATCATCAATTTCGGCGACGCGCAGGCGATCGCCGAACGCATAGGGGCCGAAGCGCGCGTGATAGACCTCGAGCATGCGCCCGATGGGCTCGGCGAGGATCTCCAGCCGCCCCTCATCGCCCGGCTTCATGAACAGCTCGATGGTGAAGCCACCCGGCGTGCGCACTTCTTTGGTGATGTATTTCGAGAACGCGAACGACGCGGCGAGCACCGGTTGGGTCGAGACGAACGTATAGGCGATCCGAGGGGGGCGGGCTGACGATGTCTCGACAGGAGCCGTCGTTCGGCGCGGTCCGCGCGTCGGAGCGGGCGCCGGTCGTTCCGCGACCGGTTGCGGGCTGATGGATTGTTCACTATAGCCGGCGAGCACGATCCCCTGCGGCACGCGCAGCGTGATCTCATAGCTGGCGCGATCGGCGGCGTAGTCATGAAACGGAAGCCATCGCGCCGCGTAGAAGAGATAGCCACCCTCCGGACCGACGTAGGCGAGCCGCCGATCCGGTATGGGGCCGCCCTCCGGCCCGCGCAGTGCACCCGCATACTCGAAGAGGAGCGTGAGCGCCGTCCCCGCCTCCACGACCTTCCCCAAATCCACGCGGACGTTGAGCTGATCGAACCGATCCTGCAGAAATGTGAGCGCTTCGCCGGTCTCCGCATTCTGCACGCGCGAGACGACGAGCGAGCCGTTCAGCTCCAGGACGATCGAGCGCGTGGCCGAGCCCACGCGCAGCGTCACCAGGGAACGGGCCGACAGCGTGAATTCGGCCGGGTCCATGTCCGCCTCGACCTTATAGTGGAGCACATCCAAAGCCGATGTAGCTTGCGCTGCAGGCGCCAGGGCCGAGTGCTCGCTTGAGCAGAGCGCTCCCTCAGGGAATCCCAGCGGCAGAAGAAGCGCCAGTCCCAGGGTTCTCAGCCACCCCCTCGCTCGGTGAATGCCTACCGGCGGATGGGTTCGTGCCGTCATCCACTCTCCTCGGCGCATCGGCATGATTGTACCATTCTCCGCAGATCTGAGGCCATCGCCCGAGGTCATTGCATGGTCAATCGCCCCAGCAGACCGCGCTCGCGCGCCAGGTTGAACATGCGCACGAGCAGCCAGAAGCCCAGCCCCAGATAGAGGGCGTTCAATCCGAGCGCCCACCCGAAGTGATCCCAGCGAAAGGTCCCCGTGCGCAGGACCTCGCGCATGCCCTCGAAGACATACGTGCAGGGGATCGCTCGCGCGATCACCTGCAGGGGGGGCGGCAGGACGCTCACCGGATAGAAGACGGCCGCGAACGGTTGCAGCAGGAACGGCACGGCCCACGCCAGCGCTTCCGCCGCTTGCCCGAAGCGCAGGATGATCGCCGTCGTGATCACGCCCAGGGCCAGGCCCAGGATCAGCAAGTTCACCATGAAAGGGATGAGGGCGAATCCCATCTCGAAGAGATCGAAGCGGTAGAGCCCCCACGCGAGCGCCGCCAGCGAGATGAGCGTCACGCCGACGCGCATCAGTCCGAAGAGGAACGTCGCCGCGATATATTCGCTCAAGCGGACGGGCGCGCAGAAGATGTTGAGGAGATTGCGCACCCAGACGTCCTCCAGGAACGAGAGGGTGATCCCCTGTTGCGCGCGGTAGAGCACGTCCCAGAGGATCATCGCCCCGATCAAGAACGTGACCAGACGCGGCACGGCGCCCTCCCCCACCCGTTGGAGGAAGAGGGTGACGTATCCCCACAGGAGCAGCTCCATCGTGGGCCAGAACCACACCTCCACCAATCGGATGACACTTCGCCGGTAGACGAAGGCGTATCGGAGCACGAGAATGCCCACGCGCCGGAGATTCATCGTTCCCGCTGACCGACGAGGATCTCTCCGCTTCGAGCGATGCGGATGAAGACCTCCTCCAACGTCCGCGTGCGGAAGTGTTCGAGGATCTCGCGCGGTGATCCCTCGGCGATGATGCGCCCCTGATGCAGGAAGAGGATGCGATCGCACACCTCCTCGATGTCGCGCATATTGTGCGACGTGTAAAGCATGGCGATCCGCCGTTCCCGCTGAATCTGACGCAGGAGGTGGCGCACTTTGTCGGCGATATTCGGATCGAGGCTCGCCGTCGGCTCATCCAGCAGCAGCAATTCGGGGTCGTTGAGCAAGGCCTTGCAGAGATTGACGCGCGTCATCTCGCCGCTGGAGAGTCGCCCCGTGCGAGCATCGCGCAAGTGCGTGATCTCCAGAAGTTCAAGCACCTCGGCGATCCGATCCTGCGCGCGCGGCACCCCGTAGAGTCGGGCGAAGAGCCAGAGATTCTCCCATACCGTGAGGTTCGGCGGGAGGTTCACCCCCACCGAGGAGAAGTTCATGCGGCGCAGGATCTCGATCCGATGGCGCTCAATATCTCGGCCGAAGATCTCGATGCGTCCTGAGGTAGGGCGAATGAGGCCGAGGATGAGGTGCAAGGTCGTCGTCTTCCCGGCGCCGTTGGCGCCGAGCAAGCCCACGATCTCCCCACGCGAGATCGAGAAGCTCACGCGATCCACGGCCACGATCCCATCGAACACCTTCGTCAGCTCGTGCACGCACAGGACAGCGTCCTCGCATCCGCGCATAACGGGGCAAAGATACCAATGGGGTTCTCCGCCGGGCAAGCGAGCAGATGCGCTCAGCACGCCCTCGCGCGCGCAAGCCGTTTGCCGGGGAGAAGCGGTCGGGGTATAATCTGCCCTCCTGAGCGGAGGGCGATATGGAGCGCTCCATTCGCGCGAAAGCGCTTCTGGATCACGTCGAGCGTCTGTTGGCCGATGACCCGGAAGTCTTAGTGCCCGTGCGAAAGCTCTGGGTTCGGCTCCAGCGGGAATATCCGTGGCGGCCGTTGCCGACGTTCTCGGAATTCCTGACCCTGTTGCGCGAGGATGAGCGGTTCCAGTATTGGCCCCTCGGCGAGAACCCGGAGGCAGAGCCGGAGGTCGCTCTCCCGCGCGAACGGTGGTCCGTGCGCGAGGCCGCGGCCTGCGAGCGGGGACCGCGTGTCAAGCTCCGACGTATCCCGATGACGGAGACGCTCCTGCTTCGTATCCTCCGCCACCAGATCCAAGGCCTGCTCGAGCTCCTGCGATGAGTCCCTGCGCGCGTCATTCGACGGTCACCGACTTGGCGAGGTGACGCGGCTGATCCACATCGCATCCCTTGAGGACGGCCATGTGATAGGCGAGCAATTGTAACGGGACGATGGCGAGAATCGGTGAGAGCCAATAGCTCGCCGATGGGATCTCCAGGATGCGATCGGCCACCTGACGCACCTCCACATCGCCCTCGGTGACGATCCCCAACACCTGTCCCCCCCGCGCCTTCACTTCGACGATGTTGGCCAGCGTCTTCTCGTACAGCAGTTGCGAGAGGGGAGAATCCGGATCGCGCGTGTTGATCACGATGACTGGCAGGTGCTCATCAATGAGGGCATTGGGCCCATGCTTCATCTCCCCGGCCGGATACCCCTCGGCGTACACATAGGCCAGCTCTTTCAACAGCAGCGCGCCCTCCAGGGCCATGGGATAGTTGACGCCGCGTCCGAGGAAGAAGGCGGCGGGCGCGCGCACCAGCTCGCGGGCGAGCGCGCGCAGGTCGTCATCTGTGGCGAGCACGCGTTCGAGTTTCTCCGGGATCGCCCAGGCCTCGCGCATCAGTTGCTCGGCGCGCGCGTCATCGAGCCGCCCGCGCTGCTGCGCCAGATAGAGGGCCAACAGATACACGGCCATCACCTCCGCCGTGAACGCCTTCGTCGAGGCGACGCCGATCTCCGGTCCCGCTTGCAAGAAGATGGTCCCCTGAGCCTCGCGCGTGAGCGTGGCGCCGCGCACATTGCAGATGGCCAGCACGGGGGCGCCCCGACGTCGCGCCTCGCGAACGGCCGCCAGGGTATCGGCCGTCTCGCCCGATTGGCTGAGGGCGACCACGAGCGTCCCCGCGTCGAGGATCGGATCGCGATACCGGAACTCACTCGAATACTCCGCCTTGGTCGGCAGCCGGGCGAGATGCTCGATCAGAAATTCACCGACGAGCGCAGCATGCCAACTCCCTCCGCACGCGACGAGTCGAAGGTGGCGAACCTCGCGGAGGTGATCCTCGGTCAGCTCGATCTCCTCGAAGCGGACGCGCCGGCCATCCGAGGTCGTGTGCGCCGCGAGCAGATCGCGGAGCGCGCGCGGCTGTTCGTAGATCTCCTTGAGCATGAAATGCGGGAAGCCGCCCTTCTCGACCAAGATGGGCTCCCACTCGATCCGCTCCAGGCGCGGGGTCACGGCATTCCCCTCGAAATCGCTCACCCGAACCCCCTGGCGCGTGAGGGTGGCGATCTGCCCGTCCTCCAGGAAGAAGACATCGCGCGTGTAGTAGAGCAGAGCGAGCACGTCCGAGGCGACGAAGTATTCGTCGCGACCGACGCCGATGACGACCGGCGGCCCTTGTCGAACGGCCACGATGGTCTCCGGCACATCCGCCGAGATGATGGCCAGGGCGAAGACGCCGGTCATCTCTCGAAGCGCCGCGCGCACGGCCCGCTCCAGGCGCAGGCCCGGATCCAATTCGCTCGCCGACGGCTCGCCCAGATGCGCTTCGATCAGATGCGCGATGACCTCTGTGTCGGTCTCCGTCCGAAACGTATGCCCCTCCGCCAGGAGCCGGCCTTTCAGCGTCAGATAGTTCTCCACGATCCCATTGTGGACGACGGCCAGACGTCCCGAGCAATCGCAATGCGGATGCGCGTTCTCCACGGTCGGCCGTCCATGCGTGGCCCAGCGCGTGTGTCCGATCCCATAGGTCCCGTCGAGAGGGTGAAGGCGGATCAACTCCTCCAGATGCCGCAGCTTGCCCGCTGCACGGCGCACCTCCAGACGCCCCTCATCCACCACGGCCAGGCCAGCGGAGTCATAGCCGCGATATTCCAGACGCCGCAACCCGTTGAGCAAAATGGGGACGATCTGCCGCGGACCGACGTATCCGATGATCCCCGACATCCGTCACCTCGCCGGAGATGACGAGGATTCCTCCGGAGATGTCTCTTCGAGCGTCTTCTTCTGGACGGCCGGGACGCCGACGACGAGCGTGCGCGCGGGCACATCGCGGATGACGACGGCTCCGGCTCCCGTCATCGCTCCTCGTCCCACGCGCACGGGCGCCACGAGCATCGTGTCGCTACCGAGTTGGACATCATCCTCGATGACGGTCGGATGCTTCCGCTTCCCATCGTAATTGCAGGTGATGGTCCCCGCCCCCACGTTCACCCGCTCCCCCAGCGTGGCATCACCCAGGTACGCCAGATGCATGGCCTTGCTCCGCCGCCCGATGCGGGACTTCTTCACCTCAACGAAGTTGCCGATGACCACCTCATCGGCCAATTCCACCTCCCCCCGCAGGTGCGCGAACGGCCCCAGCCGCACATCGTTCCCGATCCGGCTCCCCTGAATCACCGTGAAATTCCGCACGATCACCCGATCTCCCAACTGCGAATCCACGATCCGCGTCCAGGCGTGAAGTTCGCACGCCTCGCCCACGCGCGTCTCCCCCTCCAGGTGCACATGCGGATGCACGATGGTGTCCATCCCGATGATGACATCAGCGTCAATGCGCGTCGTGCTCGGATCGAGGATCGTGACCCCCTCTTGCATCCATCGCTCGCAAATGCGCCGACGCAACAGCGCGTCCGCCCGCGCCAGTTCCGCGCGCGTGTTGACGCCGAGGAGTTCCTCGGGATGCGCGCTCTCGAGCGCGCGGACGCGATAGCCGAGACTCGTGAGCACGCCCACGACATCCGTCAAGTAGTACTCGCCTCGCCGATTCTCCGGCCGCAGCCGAGCGAGCGCTCCCCGCAGCGGCTTCGGATCGAAGACGTACACGCCCGCGTTGACTTCAGTGATCGCCCGCTCTTCGGGTCGGGCCTCCACCTCTTCCACAATGCGGACGACGTCACCGTGCGCGCTGCGCACGATCCGCCCGTATCCAGTGGGATCTTCCAGGTGCATCGTCAGGAGCGTGGCGACCGCCTCTCCGCGCGCATGCGTCTGCACAAGGTGTGCCAGCGTCTCCGAGCGCACCAGCGGCAGATCCCCGTAGAGGATCACCAGAGGTTCGTGCCACACCGCCGGATCCTGCCACTGCTCCACCGCGGAGAGCGCATCCCCGTCGGTCACTTCCGGGAGATCGGGGGACCCCTCTCGCACCTGGAGCGCCTGCAGGGCGACGCGAACGGCGTGTCCGGTGCCGCGCGGCTCATCTTGATGGGCGAAGAGTAGGTGCGGGCGCTCGCCTTCTCCACCGACGGCCCGCGCCACCTCTCGCTCGACGACGCGGCGCACCTCTTCGGCCTGAGGCCCGAGGACGACGATCACTCGGGCCGGATGCAGGCCGAGCACGGCGCGCACGACATGCGCGATGAGTGGTCGTCCGGCCAGCTCATGCAAGACCTTCGCCCGCCGCGATCGCATCCGCGTCCCCAGACCCGCCGCCAGAATCACCACATTCGGCCTCATCGCCGTCCTCCCTTCGGAGGCTAAAGTACCATACCCCTTCGCCATGGGCAAACTGTTGCTCCCCGCCTCAGGCGGAGACCCGTTCGGCGCCTAAGGCGAAGGGCGGGAGAGGCGCGCTTGAGCTCGACGATAGAGCGCGACATTCACTTGATGTTCGGCCCACGTGCGGGCGAAGCGATGCGCGCCGTCTTGCCGCGTGCCGTCCACGACGAAGTAGAGATAGTCGGTCGAGGCCGGATAGAGCGCGGCGCGCAAGGCCTCGCGCCCCGGAGAAGCGATAGGGCCGGGAGGGAGGCCTGGATAGAGGTAGGTGTTGTAGGGCGACGGACGCGCGAGGTCGGAGCGATGGATGATCCGATCCTCTTCGCCTTCAAGAAGCGCGGCGTAGAGGACCGTGGGATCGCATTCGAGTCGCATCCCGCGCCGCAGCCGGTTGTGAAAGACCGAGGAAATGAGCGGGCGCTCCTCGGGAAGCTTCGCCTCTTTCTCGATCAGAGACGCCAGCGTGACGATCTCACGAACGGTGAATCCCAGGGCGCGAGCGCGCGCGCGATCCTCCTCGGTGAAGACAGCGCGGAATCGCCGGACCATGCGCGCGATCAGATCGCGCGCCGAGGTGGACGGCGTGTACGTGTAGGTGTCGGGGAAGAGGTAGCCTTCCAGTGAATCCGCCTGCGGATCGAGATCGCGAATGAGGCTCGCGTCTTCGGTGAACTCCAGCGCGCGATCGGCATCGCGGATGGGCAGTCGGGCGATCAGCTCAGCGATCTCGAAACGGTTGAGCCCTTCGGGGATCGTGATCTTCTCCGTGACGACCTCGCCGCGAATGAGTCTGCGGATGACCTCCAGGGGCGAGATCGGGGAGGGGAAGCGATAATCCCCGGCTTTCAGCTGTGCCCCCTGGCGCGTGAGCGCGAGATAGGCGAGGACGGGAAGAGGATGGGCGATGATCCCCTCTTCCGCGAGCCGATGCAGGATGCGGCGCGCGTCGGTCCCTGGAGCGATGGTGATCACGCGCGCGGCGGCCGCGTGCTCTCGCGGCGTCACAAGCGAGAGGACGGCAGCGCCGACCCCACCGATCGCGAGCACCAGCATCAGCCCCAGCGCGCGCCATCGCCACCGGACGCGTCTCGGGGGACGGCGCCTGCCCCTCGGCGATCCGGCGATTCGGAGAGGAGTGTGGGCACCACTTGTCCGAACCGAACGCCGCCCGAGCGCGCACAGCGCGTGCCATGCAACGCGAAGGGAAATATCGCGAGCGATCTTCACACTGGTCCTCCTCACCGCGCGCCAGCGCGTTCACAACGTGCTCTCCGGGGAAGTCGCGCCATGATCCTCGATCGTCGCCCGATCGGAGCGAAGAGCGGTGAGGAAGTCCTGGAGGATCACGCACGCGGCCACTTGATCTACCCGCTCCGGCGTCGGCCGCTCGCCGCGCTCGCGAAGCAGCATTTCGGCTTCGACCGACGTCAGGCGTTCATCCCACAAGGCGACGGGCAGGCCCGTGAGCGCGCGAAGGCGGTGGGCGAGCTTTCGCGCGCGTCGCGCGGAGGGACCGACGGTGCCGTCCATATTGAGCGGCAGTCCCACCACAATCCATCCCACCTGATGCGCGCGCGCCAGCTCCGCGATGGCCAGCGCGTCGCGCTCCACTCCTCGCGCGGTTAAGACGGGGAGCGGACGCACGCTGATCTCCAGCTCATCGCAGAGCGCCAGGCCGATACGCTTCATCCCCGGATCCACGGCCAGAATGCGCATGACCTCGTTCAGTATAAGAAGGCCCAAACGGACTCGTCAAACGCTGTCCCTCGCCTCGCCCCCGGAAGGGGGTACGAAGAAGGCCCCGCGCGGCTTGACGCAAGGGGAGTGCCGGTGCTACATTCACTACCGTCGGTAGTGAAATGACGTGCACCGTGAGCGTATGAGACGGGCAGGCGAGCCAGATCGAATTTTTCACGCCGCAGGAAATCCCTTCTTCGTCTCACCGCCAATCTCTCAATCGCCAGGGAGGTAGTCGTGGATTTCAAGGTCGGGCAAAAGGTCGTCTATCCGAATCACGGGCTTGGCGTCATCGAAGCGATTTGCGTGCGGGAAGTCTGCACGGGACAGACCTGCGAGTTTTATCAGCTCCGGTTGATCGCGACCAACTCCATCGTCATGGTCCCGACGGCCACGGCGCGCGATGTGGGATTACGCCCGCCCATCACGCCCGACGGATGTCATCGCCTGCTCCAAGTCCTGGCCGATGATTTCGAGGACCCTCCGATGGATTGGAAAGGGCGATACAAAGAGTTCACCGAGCGCATGCGGACGGGGGACATCTTCGAGATCGCGTACGTGTTGAAGACGCTCGTCTATCTGAACACGATCAAGCCGCTCTCGTTCCGCGAGAAGCGGCTCCTGGAGAAGGCGCGGTATCTGATCGTCTCGGAGGTGGCCGAAGCGTTGCGGCGCTCGGTCGGACAGATCGATTCGCTGATTGATCAGGCCTTGGAGCAGGCGTGCGCGAAGCATCGAAATGGGCGGGTCCCGCGCGTCTTCGCCGCGGGCACGTGATCGCACCGAAGAGGTCTGCTCATGACGTGAGATGATGGACGATTCCAGTGCGATAGAAAGCCTCATTCGCCTCGGGCTCATCGTTCTTCTCGTTCTGGCCAACGGGTTTTTCGTCGCGTCGGAATTCGCGCTGGTGGCCGTGCGTCGGTCCTGGGTGGAGACGCAGGCGGCCAAGGGTGATCGGCGCGCGCGCCTGCTGGTGCCGCTGCTCGACCATCTGGACGATTACATCGCGGCCACGCAACTGGGCATCACGATCGCGAGCTTGGCGCTCGGTTGGTTGGGAGAACCGGCGCTGGCTCGGTTGATCGCGGCTGCGCTCGAACGGGTGAGAGCGGGACTTCCTGAGGACCTCTTCGCGCGGATCGGCGCCCCGGCGACTTGGCTTCATCCCGTCGCCATTCACTCGATCGCCATCGCGCTGGCATTCGCCATCATCACCTTCCTGCATGTCGTCGCGGGGGAATTGGCGCCCAAGACGCTGGCGCTGGAGCGCACGCCGCAGGTCGCCCTGCGGATCGCTCGACCGATGGCGCTCTTCTATCGCGTCTTCTTCCCCTTCGTTCGCCTGCTCAATCGTTCGGGCTTGGGACTCGTGCGCCTGTTGCGTATTCCCTCGTCGCGGACTCATGGGGGGATGTATGCCGAGGAGATTCAGCATCTGATCAACATGAGCCGCGAGCAGGGATTGCTGGAGGCCGAAGAGCATCAGCTCATCAGCAACGTCTTCACCTTCACGGCGACGACCGCGCGCGAGGCCATGCGCCCGCGCGCCGATATGGTGACCGTCGAGGCCGGCACGCCGTTCGAGGACCTGCTGCGCGTCTTCGAGGAGACGGGCTATTCGCGCATCCCCGTCTATCGGGGAGAACCGGACAATATCATCGGCATCCTGCATGGGAAAGACCTGCTGCGCTATCTGCGCCATCCCGAACGCTTCCGCCTGGAGGCCATCTTGCATCGGCCGCTCTTCGTTCCCGACACAGCTCCTCTGGACGAAGTCTTGCGGCAGATGCGGCAGCAGAAGAGCCATCTCGCGATCGTCGTGGACGAATACGGCGCGATCGAAGGGCTGCTCACGCTGGAGGATGTCCTGGAGGAGCTGGTCGGAGAGATCGCGGATGAGCACGATCATGACCTGGATGAGGAGCGCATTCGCGTGAGGCCGGATGGGACGATCCTCGTGGATGGAGGGGTGACCGTTCGCGAAGTGAATCGGCGGCTGCATCTGGATGTTCCGGAATCGGACGAGTATACGACGATGGCGGGATTCATCATGGCGCGATTGGGGAAGTTGCCGCTGCCGGGGGATCGGGTAGTTCATAACGGGGTGGCGTTCATCGTCGAGAAGATCGAGGGGCGGCGGCTCACGCAACTTCGTGTGGAGTCGGTCGCGCGGGCCTCGGAGAGCACCTCAGCCGATCGCTCTTGACGAGCGCCAAGGCCTGACCTACACTGAGAACGCCTCGCCTTCAACGGCATTCCCACCGCCGGGGGCCTTCAGGCGACCTCGGCCGTCTGAGGGCTCCCCTTTCCCCGCTGTTCCCGGGCGCGATGAGTGCCGCCGCGATCCTCCACGCGGAGCGCCTTCGGACGAGGCGATGATCGCTTCGGCCCTGCGCCTTGTGCTCCGCGCAGGCGCGCGCATCATCCCCTCTTCGGATGCGATGCGCCCGCGACGTCGGTCTTTGAGGCGCGCGACGCTCTGGCGTATTCTCGGGGGCGATCGCTACACTTGAGACGATATGACGGAGATCGTGAACGAATTCGCATGGTCCATCTCTCGCCATCGGGAATTTCAGGAGTGTCCCCGTCGGTATTACCTCGCGCACTACGCCTTCTGGAGAGGATGGGAGCGAGAGGCGAGCGAGCTGGCCAGAGCGTGCTATCGCTTCACGAAGATGAAGAACCTCGACATGTGGGCGGGGGAGATCGTGCATGGGACGATCGAGTGGGTCTTGCGGCGATTGTGGGAGGGGAAGCCAGTGACACGCGACGCCGCTCGAGGATACGCCGTCGAGCGCTTGCGCCAGGGATGGAGGGAGTCGAAAGAGCGGCAGTGGGAGCGCGATCCCAAGCGCCGCGTGAATCTCTTCGAGCATTACTATGGGATCGAGATTCCGAAGGAGCGGACGGACGAGATCAAGGAACATGTGCTGCGGTGCGTGGAGAACTTCTGGACCTCGGAGGTCTTCGCGTTCATTCGCTCAGTGGGTCGCACGGCGTGGAAGGCGATCGAGAAACGGGACGCGTTCCACCTGGGCGATGTGAAGGTGTGGGTCAAGATCGACTTCGCGCTCGCGCACAACGAGCGATTCTACATCTACGATTGGAAATCGGGGCGCGAGGGGGCCGATGATCTCCGCCAGCTCGCGTGCTATGCGCTCTATGCGAGGGAACACTGGGAGGTCCCCTATGATCGTCTGCGGATCGTCCCGGTCTACTTGCGGGAGCTGTCCGAAGCGGGCGTCCAGGAATATGCCGTGTCGCCGGAGCAGCTCATCGAAGCGAAGGAGGAGATCTTGCAGAGCGCCGCGCACCTGCGCGCGCGGCTCGTGGATCCGGAGCGGAATCTCGCTCGGATGGAGGATTTCCCGATGACGACGGAGACCTGGCGCTGTCGCCGCTGTTTCTTCCAGGAGGTCTGCTATGGCGGGAGATTCGAGGGGGAGTGAGTTCGCCTTCCCGAGAACCCGCACGCGCGCCTTCACGCATATGGATGTGTGCGAGCGACGCTCAATGGAGGAGAGACGGCGATGACGAAAGAACGGTACCTGTGCGGACGAGCGATTGAGCCTCGGCCGATCACCGCTTCGACGACGATCGTGGAATTGGTGGAGGAGCACTTCCTGGCGTACAACGCCGGGCGATTGCACGAGGCCTGTCGGCTCTTCGTCGAGAAGATGCTCGAGGAGAATGTGACCGTGGGGATGAGCCTGACGGGGGCGCTCACCCCAGCCGGACTCGGCATGTCGGCCATCGTGCCGCTCATCGAGCACGGATTCGTGGACTGGATCGTCTCCACGGGGGCCAATCTCTATCACGACACGCACTTCGCCATTGGGTTCACCATGCATCGGGGGACGCCGCAAGCTGACGACGTCGAGCTGCGGCGGCATGGGGTCGTGCGCATCTACGACATCTTCTTCGATTACGACGTGTTGCTCTCGACCGATCGCTTCTACTACGAGGTCATCTCGCAACCGGAGTTTCAGCGCGAGATGGGCACGGCGGAATTCCATCACCTCGTGGGCAAGTACGTGCTCGAACGGGAGCGGCTCCTGGGGCGCGGGATGCGATCCATCCTCTCGGCGGCGTATCACTACGGTGTGCCCATTTACACGCCGGCACCGGGAGACAGCTCGATCGGCATGAACGTGGCGGCGAAGGCGCTCCTGGGGAATCATCTGAAGTTCGACGTCGCGCGCGATGTGAACGAGACGGCGGCCATCGTCCTCGGCGCCAAGCGCGATTATCCGAACGGCAAGAGCGCGGTCTTCATCCTCGGGGGGGGGTCGCCGAAGAACTTCCTCTTGCAGACGGAGCCGCAGCTTCAGGAAGTGCTGGGGATCGAAGAGCGAGGGCACGATTACTTCCTGCAGATCACCGACGCGCGTCCCGATACGGGAGGGCTGTCGGGGGCGACCCCCTCGGAAGCCGTGAGTTGGGGGAAGGTGGATCCCGATCGCTTGCCCGATGCCGTCACCGTCTATCTCGACGCGACGGTCGCGCTGCCCATCCTCACGGCCTACGCCCTGGCCAAGCGCCCGCCGCGGCGACACAAGCGGCTCTACGATCGCCGGGAGGAATTGCTCGCGCGGCTCCGGCGCGAGTATGAGAAGGCGCGGGAGCGAGGCGAATTCTGAGGGTCGAGCCTCATCGCGCGGCGGAATCCCAGAGGTCGAGGGACTTCAACCCCGATCCCGTGTTGAACAGGACGATGCGCTCTTCGGGATGAACCTCCCCGCGCGCGAGGAGCTTCTTGAGGGCGGGAAGACAAGCGGCGCCTTCAGGGCCGGCGAACACCCCCTCCAGGCGAGCCAACTCGCGCATGGCCTCCACGATCTCATGATCCTCGACGGCGATGGCTCCTCCGCGACTGCGACGCAGGATGTCGAGGATGAGGAAATCGCCGAGCGCCCGAGGGACCCGCAGTCCGGCGGCGATCGTGTGCGCGTCGCGGACCTCCTCGGCCTCGGCCTTGCCCTCCTGGAAGGCGCGCACGATCGGCGCGCATCCGCTCGCTTGAACCGCGAAGAAGCGCGGTCGTTCCGCCCCGATCCATCCGAGGGCTTCCATCTCCTCGAACGCTTTCCACATGCCGATCAATCCCGTCCCTCCTCCAGTGGGGTAGAGGATCACATCGGGGAGTTGCCCGTTCAGTTGTTCCACCAGCTCGTATCCCATCGTCTTCTTGCCCTCAACGCGATAGGGTTCCTTCAACGTCGAGACATCGAAGTACCCCTGCTCGGTCTGCTCGGCGGCGAGTCGTCGCGCGCACTCCGTGATGAGGCCGTCCACCAGGACGACGCGCGCGCCGTAGAGTTCCGCTTCTCGACGATTGGCTTCGGGAGCATCGCGCGGCATGAAGACGAAGGCTTCCAGGTCGGCGCGCGCGGCGTATGCAGCGAGCGCGCCCGCGGCATTCCCTGCGCTCGGAACGGCCAAGCGTCGAAGGCCGAGCTGTCGCGCCATGGAGACGGCCACGGCCATGCCCCGCGCTTTGAACGTGCCCGTCGGATTCGCCGATTCGTCCTTGATGTAGAGGGCGCGAACGCCCACGCGCTCCGCCAGACGGCGACACACCAGCAGCGGCGTGAACCCTTCGCCGAGCGAGACGATCGCCGCCTCATCCTCCACGGGGAGGACTTCCCGATACCGCCAGAGCGTCGGCTCCCGATGCGCGAGCGCCGCGCGCGTGAGCGTGCGCGCCGCTCGTTCCAAATCATAGCGCACCAGCAACGGCTTGCCGCACGCGCAGAGCTGATAGACGCGCCCCGGTGGATAGGAGCGGTGGCATTTGGAGCAGACGAGTGACGTCACATTCATAGGACCATGACCGTAGCATAATTCCCCCATCGAGGGAAAGGGAAACGGAGCCTCAACGTCAAAAAGGGGAGGATCGCGCCTTGACGAATCATTCAAGGCGCAGGTACGGTGATGCTGATGGTGAAGCTCGTGGCCGTTGACATAGACGGGACGCTACTGACATCGGCGCGGGTGATCTCACCGGCGACGCGAGCCGCGATCCGCGATGTCCTCGATCGCGGAGTGCGCGTGGTCCTGGTCACCGGTCGGAGTTTCCCCCACGCGCGTCCGTTCGCGGAAGAGCTGGGACTGACGACGCCGCTCATCCTGCATAATGGGGCGCTCGTGAAGGATGTCGCGGGGCGGATCTTCGCCGCGTACCGGCTCCCGAGCGAGACGGCGCGCGAACTGATTCGTCGGGCGCGTGCGCATCGAATGGACCTCATCTGCTTCGACGATCTCGATGGAGAAGACCGCGCCGTGATCGAACCCATCGCACCGGAGAACGGGCAGCTCCTTCGTTACGTGAGTCGGTGGCGGCATCCCCCCGACGTGGTGCCCGACGTGCTGCGATATGCCGATCACGCGGTGCTCGCGCTGACGACGGTTGACCGGTGGGCGAGAGCCCGCCGCTTCGCGGAGGTGATCGAGGAAGAGTTCCGCGGGCGCGTGCGCGTGTGGCGCACCGAGTATCCGCAGCGCGATATGGCGTTGCTCGATTTCGTCTCGCCCGAATGCTCGAAAGCCCGAGCGCTCGATCATCTGGCGCGCCGATGGGGCATTGCGCCTTCGGAGATCATGGTCGTCGGGGACAATCGCAACGATGCGGAGATGCTCGCCTACGCGGGGCTCGGCGTCGTGATGGGCAATGCGGAGGAGGAGCTGAAAGCGCTCGGCGACTATGTGACGGGGACCAACGATGAGGATGGGCTCGCTCAGGCCCTCCGCCGCTTCGTCCTCGGCGAAGCGCCTTCCTGATGGCCGAGCGAATGCCCTCAGACGGTCGTCTCCTCCTCGACCGGTGCGCACAGGCAATAGATCAAGAATTCAAGAAGAGCGTCAGGAGGCCCGAGCGAATTTTTGAGCGCGTCATCCGCGCGCGCGATCTGCTGGAGGCCGGCGATGATCTCCTCGCGCGGGATGCGTCGCACGTGTTCGTTGAATCTCCCGGCGGCCAGCGGTGGCAGTCCCGCCGCGCGCGCGACCTCCGCGCTCGGCGCGCCGCGCGCCATCAGTTCTTTGGCGAGGAGCATGCGCCGGTAGAGGCTGGCGATGGCGCCCAGGATCTTCACCGGTTCCTCGCCCGCATCGAGTTGGCGGCGCAAGATGCGCCAGGCCGCCGCCGGTCGGCGCGCGAGGATCCAATCCGTCAGCTCGAAGTTCGAGTGTTCGCGATGGCGCACGGTCAGCGCCTCTACATCCGAGCGCGTGATGTGGCCGCGCTCGCCGACGAACGTGAGGAGCTTGTCCAGCTCAGCGGCCAGGAGCATCAGGTCCGCTCCCACCAAGCCCACGAGAGCGGCCGCCGCCGCATCCTCGATGGTGCCGTGATGGCGGCGCACATATCCCTTCACCCATTCGAGCGCCTCTCGTTCAGAGAGGCGTCGGAATTCGACGATCGTGCACGCCTTCATCAGGGCGGTGACAATCGTCAGCCGGCGGTCCACGCGTTCGAGGATGAAGACAAGCGTCGTCGTCGGGATCGGGTGTTTCAAGTATTCGATGAGCGCCGCGGACTCGCTCTCGGGCTCCGCAGCCCCTGAGATGCCTTCCGGAGCCTTCAGTCGCTGATCCAGGTCGCGCACGATCACCAGGCGTCTGGGCGAGAACACGGGGAGTTCACGCGCCGCAGCCAGGATGTCCGCAAGCGGCGTCTCGACCGCCGAGAATTGCGAGAGATTGAACGCGCGGTGTGCCGGATCAAGCGCCCGGGTGATGAGCGCGCGCAGAGCTTCGCCGAGCAGATATTCCTCCGGGGCAGACATCGGCTCCTCCCCGGTCCGCCGCGCGCCCTCCGGCAGCCATCCGGTGAAGAGGTAGAGCGGTTCGATCTCCCCCCGCTCCAGGGCTTTTCGGAAGGCCTCGGGCGTGAGCCGCTTCGTCATGTCCCGAAGAGGATGAACGAGACGAGGCTGCGCGCGAATTCGCGCGCGATGCGATCCAGGGCCGGCCCTTCTTCCGCGAAGAGGCTCTCGGGGCCCTCCGGGATCTCATATTCGCCCCGGAAGACGAAACGCGGTTGATCGAAGAGGATCACGTTGCGGGTGAGGTCGCGCAGGGTGACGCCAACGGTGATTGCGATCTCATACACGCGGACGCGCCCTGTCTCATCGAGGACGACCCCGCGATGAGTGAGTGAGCGGATGTTCCCCAACAGCACCGCATCGGCCTGCTGGGGATCGGACGTGATGCGAACGCGCCGCGTGCGGCGCAGGAATTCCTCCATGACGGCCTGCGTGAACCGATGCTCGACGCGATACTGCAAACTCGTGTTCTGAAAGGCCGGGATCGCGAGCGTGCGGATATGGCCGGGCAGGGATACGGACGCGCGCCGGTACCCGCACGGCCCCGCAAGGAGCACGAGCGCGAAGAACCCACCGACGATGGCGCTCCGCCTCATGCCGCGCTCTCTCCGTGCTCGGCGCGCACTCTCGGGATGACCCGTTCGGCGAATTGGCGCAGCGAGGGGTGATGAAACGGTGGCCGCGCGACGCAAATGAAATGCGTGACGCCGACCTCCAGATAGCGGCCGATGCGCTCGAGGATCTCTTCGATCGAACCCACGAGGACCGTGGGCTCGACGGCCTCCGCGGGTCGGCCGTAGGTCTCGGCGAGCGCCTGCATGAGCGTGGCCCTCTCGCTCGCCGAGTCGGTCACGTGCATGACGCCGGCCCAGGAGACTTCGATCTCCTCGGTATTGCGCCCGACGGCGCGACCGTGCTCGCGCAGGATAGCGATCTTCCTGCGGAAATCCTCGGGCGAGCCGAACGTGTTCCATTGATCGGCCTGTTCGGCGACGACGCGCAACGTCAACTTCTCCCCCCCACCCCCGATCATGATCGGCGGATGCGGACGCTGCACCGGCTTCGGCTCACAGTACGCCTCCTGCAGGCGGTAGAATCGTCCCTCGAAGGTCACCTGCGGTTCCGTCCACAGGCGTTTGATGAGCTGAGCCGCTTCGCCCAGGCGCCGAATGCGCTCGGCCATCGTGTAGAAGGGGATGCCATAGGCGACATGCTCCCGCTCGAACCAAGCGGCGCCCAGGCCCAGGATCAGGCGACCCCCGCTGATGTGATCGAGCGTCGCCCCCATCTTCGCGAGCACAGCCGGATGCCGATACGTATTCCCCGTGACGAGCACGCCCGCGCGCACGCGCGAGGTCTGCGCCATGAGCGCCGTCAGCGCGATCCATCCTTCCAGACAGGGGCCGGACGGATCGCCGAAGATGGGGAAGAAGTGGTCGAACGTCCACGCCGTGTCATACCCCAGGTCATCGAGCAGATGCCAGGTCCGACGCAATTCCTCCCAGCTCGTGTGATGCGTTTGCGTGAGCACACCGAAACGAATCGGTTTCCTCATCGGATCCTCCACGCGCCGATCTGGTGACGACCGAGAGACGTCGCAGCGTGGGCGAAGGCGCTCATCGCACGACGACGTTCACCAAGCGATCGGGGACGACGATGACTCTGATGACCTTGCGCCCGTCGATGAATGCCTGCACTCTCGGATCGGCCAGGGCCGCGCGCTCATATTCCTCGGGCGGCGTCCCGGGCGGCAGGAAGATGCGGCTGCGGAGCTTCCCGTTGACCTGCACCGGGATCTCCAGCGTCTCGGCCTGAGCCCATCGTTCGTCGGAGCTCGGCCAGCGGGCTTTCACCAGGCTCTCGGAGTGACCGAGCGCCTCCCACATCTCCTCGGCGAAGTGCGGAGCGAAAGGCGCGAGCATCACGACCAGCGCGTGGATCGCCTCGCCGAGGACATAGAGATCGGCCTCGGTGGCCTCCTCCACCGCGCGGAAGCGCGCTTCGAAATCCCCGATGGCGTTCAACAGCTCCATCAGCTTCGCGATCGCTGTGTTGAACTGGAAATGCGACTCGATGTCTTCGGTCACGCCCCGGATCGTCTGATGCGTCTTTCGCCGCAACGCTCGCTGCTCGGGCGTGAGGTGTTCCGACTCAGGCTGCGGGAGCGTCGCGAAGCGGCGAGCGAGGACCTCGTGCCATTTCCACAGCAGCGCGTGAATGCGGCGGAGGAAGCGGAACGCGCCTTCGACGCCCTCTTCCTTCCATTGCAGCTCGTTCTCCGGGGGAGCGGCGAAGAGGATGAAGATGCGCAGCGTATCCGCGCCGTACTTCTGGATCATCTCATCGGGATCCACGCCGTTGCCGAGCGATTTCGACATGGCCATCCACCGGCCGGCATACGGGCCTTCGGTGACGATGTTGAGCACCATGCCTTGCGTGAGCAGGCGCGTGACGGGCTCGGAGAATTCGACCAGCCCCAGGTCGCGCATGAATTTGCACCAGAAGCGGGTGTAGAGCAGATGCATGATGGCGTGCTCGATCCCGCCGATGTACTGATCCACGGGCAGCCAGTAGCGCACGATCTCGGGATCGAAGGGCGCCCGGTCGTTCTTCGGATCGCAATATCGGAAGTAGTACCAGGAGGAGTCCACGAAGGTGTCCATCGTGTCCGTATCGCGACGCGCCGGCCCGTGACATTTCGGGCAGCTCGTATGGACGAATTCCGGGACGTGATCCAAGGGAGATCCCCGCTCGCCCGTGAACGGCGCGTCCGGGGGGAGGATGACCGGGAGCTGATCTTCCGGCACCGGGACGATCCCGCATCGCGGGCAGTGGATCATCGGGACGGGCGTGCCCCAATACCGCTGGCGCGAGATGCCCCAGTCGCGCAAGCGGTAGTGAACGGTGGCGCGTCCGAATCCCTGCTGCTCCGCATATTCGGTCATGCGACGCCGCGCCTCTTCCGACGCCAGCCCATCGAAGGGCCCCGAATGGATCAGGACCCCCTCGCCCTCGTACGCCTCCGTCAGCTCGGCGAAGATGATCGGGCGCCCCTCTTCATCCAGCGGCGCGATCACCTGTCGGATGGGCAGGCCGTATTTCCGCGAGAACTCGAAATCGCGCTGATCATGCGCTGGCACAGACATGATCGCCCCCGTCCCGTACTCCATCAGGATGAAATTCGCGATCCAGATGGGGAGCCGTTCGCCGGTGAAGGGATTGCGGGCGTAGAATCCGGTCTCCACGCCCTCCTTCTCCATATCCTCGGCCGAGCGGGCGCGCCGATCCATCTTCTCCAGGCGCGCGATGAAGTCGAGCACGCGAGCGCGATGCGCCGAAGCTTCGGCCAATTGTCGCGCCAGGGGATGTTCGGGCGCCAGGAGCACGGCATTGGCCCCGCAGATCGTATCAATGCGCGTGGTGAAGATCGAGATGGCGTCGTCGCGCCCCTCGATGCGAAAGTCCACCGTCGCCCCCACGCTCTTCCCGATCCAATTCCGCTGCATCGTGCGCACCCGTTCGGGCCATCCATCGCCGAGCTCCTCCAGACCACGCAGCAATTCCTCCGCGTACTCAGTGATCCTCACGAACCATTGTTCGAGCTGCCGCTGCTCGACCGCCGAGCCGCAGCGCCAGCATCCGCCTTGCGCTTGCTCGTTCGAGAGGACCGTTTGACATTGCGGGCACCAGTTCACGGGCGAGAGCTTCCGGTAGACGAGCCCCCGCTCGTACATCTTGAGGAAGAACCACTGATTCCATCGGTAGTATTCGGGCGTATGGCTGGCGATCTCGCGGCGCCAATCATAGCTGATGCCGAGCCGGCGCAGTTGCTGCCGCATGTAGGCGATGTTCTCCTCGGTCCAGACCGCCGGATGAATCCCGCGCTTGATCGCCGCCTGTTCGGCCGGTTGCCCGAAGGAATCCCACCCCATCGGATGCAGGACGTTGTACCCTTGCAGGCGTTTGTACCAGGAGAGGGCATCGCCGATCGTGTAGTTGCGGACATGCCCCATGTGGAGGCGGCCCGACGGATACGGCAGCATCTCCAAGCAATAGAACTTCGGGCGCGTGGGGTCAACGTCAACCTCAAACGCCCGCTCCTGTTCCCATCGGGCCTGCCACTTCGCCTCGACCTCGTGCGGGTAATACTTCGCTTTCATCGCCGATCGCCTCGCGCGTGATCTTCGCGTCGGTCGCGAGTTTTCATTATAAATTTCCCGCCGCGGGAAGGGCAACGCGGGTTCGCCGCTCCGCCGATGCCGCTCGCGAACCCGCAGCGCTCACCATTTTCCGAGAAGCATCGCCAGGCCGATGAGGATGAAGGCGCTCGCGGCGATCTTGCGCATGTACTCTTCGGGAACGTAGCGCACGAGCAACGTTCCCCCGAGGACCCCCAGCAACGTCACGACGCTCATGGCCAGGGAGGCGCCCAAGAAGACCGCCAGCGGAGACTTCGTGCGGGAGACCATGCTGATGGCCGTCAGTTGCGTCTTATCGCCCATCTCGGCGAGGAAGATGAGGGCGAACGTCGTCAGGAAGGCGTGCCAGTTCATGTCCTCCTCCGTTCGAAGGCGAGGGGGGATCGCCCGAGCGAGGGCGTTCGGCTCACGAAGCGTTCCCTCCCACGCGATGCTCGAGGGCCGCCGGGTGCGCGCGTCATGGGCGCTCCCGCTGCATCTGGCGGGCGACCTCCTCGGCGCGGGCGAAGACGCGCAGGAAGTTCTCGCCGAGGATCTTCTTGATGTCCCGCTCGCTGTAGCCGCGTTTGAGCAGCTCGTAGGTGATGCGCGGGAGCTTCGAGCAATCGTCCAAGCCTTCGGGCAGACTCTCCACGCCATCGAAGTCCGAACCGAGGCCGACGTGATCAATGCCCGCCACTTTGACGATGTGGTCAATATGGTCAATCAGGCGGCTGAGCGGCGGGCGAGGGAGGGGATGCTCGCGAAGGAGCCGCTCGGTCTCCTGACGGAGTCGAACGGGATCAGCCGCGTAGCGCGCGCGCAAGGCCTCCAGCTGCGGGCGCAGGCGCTCGCGACGCTGGGCCTCTGCCTCTGCGTAGCTCTGGTCCACGAACCAGGAGCCGAAGTTGACCATCACGACGCCGCCGTTTCGCGCCAGCGCGCGGAGCATGTCATCGCTCATATTGCGCGGGATGTTCGTGAGCGCGCGCGCCGAGGAGTGAGAGGCGATCACCGGGGCGCGCGTCGTCTCCAGGACGTCGAAGAAGGTCTTATCCGAGACATGAGAGATGTCCACGAGCATGCCGAGCCGATTCATCTCCCGGACGACCTGACGGCCGAAGTCCGTGAGCCCGTTGTGGCGAGGCGCATCCCCGGAGGAGTCAGCCCAATTGTTCGTGTTCGTATGCGTGAGCGTCATGTAGCGGACGCCCAGCCGGTAGAACATGCGCAGTGCGCCGAGACTGTCCTCGATGGCATGCCCCCCCTCGATCCCCATGAGCACGGCGATCTTCCCCGAGCGGGCGATGCGGCGAATATCCTCGGCCGAGAGCGCCAATTCCAGGTCGTTCGGATACCGCTCCAGGGCTTGATAGACGACGTCAATCATATCGAGCGCGCGGCGAGCCGCGCCGCCTTCGCGCGCATAGCGCGCGGCGACGTAGATGGCGAAGAACTGCGCGTCAATGCCCCCCTCCTTCATGCGGGGGATGTCCATGTGCCCATCGTTCGCCCGCCGGCCGATATCGAAGCCTTCGTCGAGCATGCGCGAGGTCACATCCGAATGGGTATCCACGACGATGGCCTCCCGGTGGATGCGCAGCGCTTCCGCCCACAGCTTCTCCTCCGAGGGCGGCTGCTGCAGGGCGTCGGCCGGTGGGATCGCGCTCCCGATGAGGAAGAGGGCGAGCACAAGCGTGAGTCTTGTCATCTTCATCACCTCCTGAGGGGGAATCATGTGGGCGTGGGACTGGGCGTCTCCCGACTGCGGACGCGCACGAATCGGCGTTTGCCCACCTGCAGCACGAACTCCGGTTTCACCAGGATCCGCGCGCGGGGATCGGTGATGCGCTCTCCCTCCACCTGCACGCCGCCTTGCTCGATGAGGCGGCGCGCTTCGCGCATGGAGGGAGCCAGGCCCGAATGGACGAGCACGCGCGCCAACTCCACGTGATCCCCGACCGATGCCAGAAGGTGAACGACCGGAATCTCGCTCGGCAGGCCCCGCTCCCGGAAGACGCGGTTGAACTCCTCTTCGGCCCGGCGCGCGGCCTCTTCGGAGTGGAATTCCGCTACCAGACGGCGCGCCAATTGTGCTTTCAGGTCGCGCGGGTTCACGCGCCCCGCTTCGGCCTCAGCGCGCCAGCGGGCCAGCTCCTCCGCAGGGACATCCGTGAGCAACTCATAGTATGTCCACATCAGCTCGTCCGAGATGGACATGACCTTGCCGTAGATCTCATCAGGGGGGTCCGTGATCCCGATGTAGTTCCCGTAGGACTTCGACATCTTCTGCACGCCGTCGGTGCCCACGAGCAGGGGCACCGTCATGGCGACTTGCGGCTCTTGCCCGAACTCGCGCTGCAGATCGCGCCCGAGCAGCAAGTTGAACTTCTGATCCGTCCCCCCCAGCTCGACATCCGCCTGCAGCACGACCGAGTCGTAGGCTTGCGCGACAGGATAGAGCAATTCGTGGAGGCTGATCGGTGAACCCTCGCGCAGGCGCTTCTGGAAATCGTCGCGCTCGAGGATCTGCGCGACGGTCACTTTCGCCGTCAGGCGGATCCAGTCTTCGCTCCGCAATGCGCCGAGCCATCGGGAGTTGAACTCGATCACCGTCCGTTCGGGATCGAGGATTTTGAAGACCTGCTGTTTATACGTCTCGGCATTGGCCTGGATCTCCTCGCGCGAGAGCGGCGGGCGCGTGGCCGAGCGTCCGGTCGGATCGCCGATCATGCCCGTGAAGTCGCCGATGAGGAAGATGACCGTGTGCCCGAGCTCCTGGAAGTGGCGCAGCTTGCGGAGCACGACCGTATGCCCCAGGTGCAGATCGGGGGCCGTGGGATCGGCGCCGAGCTTCACCCGCAACGGACGTCGCGTCTCCCGCGAGCGCTCCAACTTCCGCCGCAGGTCCTCCTCACGGATCAGGTCCACAACGCCGCGCTTCAGATAGGCGAGTTGCTCCTCAAGGCTCATGTCCGCTCGCATCGTCGGCGAGACCCTCCTTCGTGGAGAGGCAGCTAGTTTAGCACCGATCGCGGAATTTCTCCACCGATCGAAGGGACGTCTGCGCTCTCCCCTTGGGCGGGGGATGAGGCGTATAATTCTCCCTGGATTGCGCGTGGAGGGCGGACCGTGCGACGGCGCGCAGCTCTGGGCGGCATCGTCCTGATCCTCGCCGTTGGGATCGGCGGATATTTCGCCGTCTCCCATGTGCTGCAGGAGCACGCGCCACTCTGTCGAGTCTGCGGTCGCTCGGTCCATCCCGGGCAGATGTTCGTGCTCCAACTGGAGGATGGCGAACGCGAGCCGACCTGCTGCCCGCGTTGCGGCCTCCACGCTCGGCTGCGTACGCCCGAGCGCGTGCGCGCGGCCTGGGCGACGGATTTCGCCTCCGGACGGCGGATCGCCGCGGAGCGGGCCGTCTATGTGGAGGGGAGCGAGGTGATGACCTGTTGCCGCTCCACGCCCTTGCGCGAGCCGGGCGTCGTGTATGAGCGGCACTGGGATCGGTGCTTGCCGAGTCTGATCGCCTTCGAGCGCGAATCCGATGCGCGGGCGTTTCAGGCTCAGCACGGAGGTCGCGTGCTCACGTACGCCGAGAGCATGGCGAGCATTCGAGAACGATGAGGGGAGGGGTCAGCATGAATCTCTACCTCGTGCAACATGCCGAGGCGAAGCGTGAGGAGGAGGATCCCGCGCGCCCGTTGACCGAGAAGGGGTGGGCGGATATTCGCAAGATCGCGGCGTTCTTGCACGCGCATCCGCTGCCGCCGCTCCGCGCCATCTATCACAGCGGCAAGATGCGCGCCGAACAAACGGCCGAAGTCCTGGCCGGTGTGCTCCATCCCCGCGAGGGATGCCGCGCGACCGAAGGGCTGGAGCCGCTGGCCGATCCGGCGCTCTGGATCGAACGAGTGCGCGCCGAGAGCGAGGACCTCATGCTCGTCGGACATCTGCCGCATCTGGATCGGTTGAGCGCGCGCTTGCTCTCAGGGGGGACGATCTCCGAAGGGCTCATCGCCTTCCAGATGGGCGGCCTCGTCTGCCTGCATCGGGAGGGGGCGAATTGGCGCCTCCGGTGGATGATCGTCCCGGAGTTGTTGTGAGGGGACTATGTGGGCGAGATGGACAACCGTCCCGCGCGAGCTGCATGGCGATGGGCGCTTCCTCCTCCCGCGTCGAGAGTTCGTCCCCGCATACCTCCGCACGTATGAGGAGGGGCGCTTGAAGGAGAAGGTGGAACAAGCGCGCGAGCTGCTGCGCGCCTGCACCGTGTGCCCGCGCGATTGCCGGGTGAATCGGTTGGAGAACAAGTTCGCCGTCTGTCGCAGCGGCCGCTGGGCGCGCGTCTCCAGCGCCTTCCCGCACTTCGGCGAGGAAGATTGCCTGCGGGGATGGAACGGATCGGGGACCATCTTCTTCGCCTTTTGCAACCTCCGCTGCGTCTTCTGCCAGAATTGGGAGACGAGCCAATTGGGGGAGGGGGAAGAGGTCACGCCCGCGGAGCTGGCCGCCCTCATGTTGCGCTTACAGGAGCAGGGGTGTCACAACATCAACTTCGTGACGCCGGAGCACGTGGTGCCGCAAATTCTGGAAGCGTTACCGCTGGCCATCGAACGCGGATTGCGCCTGCCTCTGGTGTACAACACAAGTGGCTACGATAGCCTCGACAGTCTGCGCCTGATGGATGGCGTCGTGGACGTCTATATGCCCGATTTCAAGCTGTGGCATCCCGAACACGCGCGCAAGTACCTGCTCGCGCGCGATTATCCGGAGATCGCGCGTCGCGTGATCCGCACCATGCACGAACAGGTGGGCGAGTTGCGCGTGGATGAGGATGGGCTGGCGCGACGGGGAGTTCTGGTGCGCCATCTGGTCATGCCGGGATTGCTGGAAGATACGCGCGAGATCTTGCGCTACCTGGCCGAGGAGGTCTCCCGCGATACCTACGTCAACATCATGGACCAATACCATCCCGCCTGGAAGGCGCGCACAGATGATCGCTTTCGGGAGATCAATCGTCGGATCACCTCGTGGGAATTCGAGCACGCACTGGCCTACGCCCGCGCGGTCGGCCTCTGGCGCTTCGACATCCGCTGGCGCTGGGTCACCGTGCGATACGATGTGGTGTGATGGGCCGGGCGTGGCGCACGGGACCGAACGCGGCGCTGTAGAGTAGAGAGGAAGCGCGGCGCAGGATCAGCGGCGTGATCCCTCCTCGGCAGCCGTCGGTCGAGGATCTCACAGGTTCGCCGGTTTCTCGGTCAGCTTCACCGAGAGTGTCATCCGCTGTCGGCCCCGATAGATGGTGACCGTGATGGTCTCGCCGGGGCGAAAGCGCGTGAGGATGCGCGAGATGTCATCCACGGAGGTGATTCGCTCCCCGTTGATCTCATAGATGATGTCGCCGCCCAAGTAGAAGAGGCGGCCGCGGATGCGCACCGGCTGGTTCCCACCGCGAATTCCTGCTCGATCCGCCGATTCTCCGGAGATGACTTGCGAGACCATCACTCCGGAGCGCACGGGGAGGCCCAGCTCGTCGGCCAGTGCGGAGACGGGGATCGGGAAGACATCAATGCCGAGCCAGGGCCGGCGCACGCGCCCATAGGCGATCAGATCGGGGACGACGCGCCGCGCCAGATTGATCGGGATGGCGAAGCCGATCCCCACGCTCCCGCGCGACGGAGAGAGGATAGCTGTATTCACGCCGATCATCTCCCCGCGCGAGTTCAAGAGTGGCCCGCCGGAGTTCCCCGGATTGATCGAAGCGTCGGTTTGGATGGCGCCTTCGATGAGGCGCCCGTTCTCGGCGCGCAAGGGACGCCCCAAGGCGCTGATGATCCCTCGGGTGAGCGTCTGACCGATGCCGAAGGGGTTCCCGATGGCCAGGACCTTCTGCCCGACGGCCAACTTATCCGAGTCGCCCATGGGGACGACGGTCAGCTTCTCGCGCGGCGCATTGATCTTGATCACGGCCAGATCCGTGTCGGGATCGCCGCCGATGAGCGTCGCGCGATATTCGCTGCCATCGGCCAGGGTGACGAACAGTTGGCGCGCACCCTCGATGACGTGATAGTTCGTCAGGATGTGCCCCTGGTCATCAATAATCGAACCGGAACCGCTCCCCTCCTCGGGATAGACAGCGAAGAAATCTTGCACGAGCGTGACGGTGCGAATGTTGACGACGCCGGGTGAGACGGCCCTGTAAATCTCGATGTTGTTCCGCTCGTCCTCGGTGAGCGTCGCCGGACCCGACGAGGCTTGTGGGAGGTCGAAGCTCGAGGGAGAGCCGAACAGACGCGCCGGCCGATCCACCCAGCGCTGATATCCGACGAACAAGCCGACGGCGATCACTCCCGAGAGGACCCCGATGAGCATGAGGTGCCGAATGGAGAATTGGTTCATCACCGCGCCTCCTCCCTTGATGTTTTGCCGTCTCTTAATTATTCCCGTTGGGCGCAGGATTCGGCAATCTCCCAGACCCAGAGATTGCACGCAGCTTCGAGGGCGGATAGACTACTGCTTGATCGCCACAGGGCATGAGGGGAGGGCCCATGACGCGGGAGCTTTCGCGAGCGCACTCGACCGAATGGTTTCGTCGAGCTGTGAGGGTGATCCCCGGTGGGGTCAATAGTCCGGTGCGGGCCTTTCGGGCCGTCGGCGGAGAGCCGCTCTTCATCCGCTCGGCGCGCGGCGCCTATCTGGAAGACGTGGATGGGAACCGGTTCATTGACTACGTGGGGTCGTGGGGGCCGATGATCCTCGGCCATGCGCATCCGGAAGTCGTTCGCGCGGTGGAGGAGGCGGTGCGCAAGGGGACGTCGTATGGGGCGCCGACATCTCTGGAGGTCGAGATGGCCGAGGCGATCTGCGAGGCGCTCCCCTCGATCGAGCAGGTGCGGATGACCAGCTCGGGCACGGAGGCGACGATGAGCGCCATTCGGTTGGCGCGCGCCTTCACCGGGCGTCGCAAGGTGGTGAAATTCGAGGGGTGTTATCACGGCCACGCCGATGCGCTTCTGGTGCGCGCGGGGTCCGGTGTTGCGACCTTGGGACTGCCCGACAGCCCCGGCGTCCTGCCCGACGTGGCGGCGCAGACGCTCGTCCTCCCCTTCAACGATGAACGCGCTCTGGAACAGGCATTCGAGGCGCATGGGGCGGACATCGCCTGTGTGATTATCGAGCCCATCGTGGGGAATATGGGGTGCGTTCTGCCGAAGCCCGGCTTCTTGTCGAAGGTGCGCGAGCTGACGGAACGCCACGGCGCGCTGCTCATCTTCGATGAGGTGATCACGGGATTTCGCGTGGGGTATCACGGGGCGCAGGGGCTTTACGGCATCCGTCCCGATCTGACCTGCTTGGGGAAGATCATCGGGGGTGGTTTGCCCGTGGGCGCGTTCGGTGGACGGGGGGAGATCATGCGCTGGCTCGCCCCGGAAGGCCCCGTCTATCACGCGGGCACGCTCTCAGGGAATCCGCTGGCGATGGCGGCCGGACTGGCGACGCTGCGCGTGCTGAAGCGCGAGCGAGAGACGCTCTATCCGCAACTTGAGCGTCTGACGACGCGCTTGGCCGAGGGAATCGCGGCGGAGGCCGAGCGGTGCGGCGTGCCCGTTCGCGTGAATCACATCGCCTCGATGCTGACCGTCTTCTTCACCGATCGCGAGGTCACCGATTGGACATCGGCCGCGACGACCGATCGCGAGCGATTTCGACGCTTCTTCCGCGCCCTCTTGGAGCGTGGGGTCTACTGGCCCCCATCGCCGTTTGAGACGGCTTTCGTGAGCGCAGCGCACGAGGAGGCGGAGATCGAGGCGACGCTCGAGGCCGTGCGCGAGGCGATGCGCGCCCTCGCCTGACCACGTGTCGGGCATCACGAGGGCTCAGCTCTCCCGCTCTCGATGTTCACGCGCGTTCCAGCGGTGATATACTTGGGGAAGGTGCGGTGAGACTTCGGCAAAGGAGGGGGGAGTCATGACATCGCGAGTCGTTCGAGCCCCACGCGGTCGCGAGCTCACGTGCAAGGGATGGCATCAGGAGGCCGCCTTGCGCATGCTGATGAATAATCTCGATCCCGATGTGGCGGAGAAACCCGAGGAACTGATCGTCTACGGGGGAGCGGGGAAAGCGGCGCGCAACTGGGACTGTTTTGATGCGCTCGTCCGCTGCCTGCGCGAGTTGGAGAACGATGAGACGTTGCTCGTGCAATCGGGGAAGCCCGTCGGCATCTTTCGCACGCACGAATGGGCGCCGCGCGTGCTCATCGCCAACGCGAATCTCGTGCCGCATTGGGCGACGCTGGAGGAATTCCTGCGATTGGAAGCCCTGGGGCTCATCATGTACGGGCAGATGACGGCCGGGAGTTGGATTTACATCGGGACGCAAGGCATCGTGCAGGGCACGTTCGAGACGTTCGCGGCCGTGGCCGAACGCCATTTCGGGGGGGATTTGCGCGGGCGGCTTGTCGTCTCCGGGGGGATGGGAGGGATGGGGGGCGCGCAGCCGCTGGCGGCCACGATGAATGGGGCGGCGTACTTGGGCATCGAGGTGGATCCGGCGCGCATCGAGCGGCGGATCCGAACGGGCTATTGCGACCGCATGACCTTCGATCTGGATGAAGCGCTGCGGTGGGTTCTGGACGCCAAAGCGCGGGGCGAAGCGCTCTCGGTGGGACTGGTGGGGAATTGCGCCGAGGTCCTGCCCGAGTTGGTGCGCCGTGGCATCGTGCCCGACGTCCTCACCGATCAGACGAGCGCGCATGATCCCTTGAACGGCTACATCCCGGCGGGATTGAGCGTGGATGAGGCTGCGACCCTGCGGCGCACGAATCCGCAGGATTATATCCGGCGCGCCTATGACTCGATCGCGCGGCATGTCGAGGCCATGCTCGCCCTCAAGCGTCAGGGGGCCGTCACCTTCGAATACGGCAATAACATCCGGAAGCAGGCGGAGCTGGCGGGCGTCAAGGAGGCCTTCGAATTCCCCGGGTTCGTGGTCGCCTACATTCGACCGCTCTTCTGCCAGGGGCGTGGGCCATTCCGGTGGGTCGCCCTCTCGGGGGATCCCGAGGATATTCGGAAGACGGATGACTTGGTGTTGGAGCTGTTCCCCGAGGATCGCATCTTGCGCCGCTGGATCACGCTCGCGCGCGAGAAGGTGCGGTTTCAGGGGCTGCCGGCGCGCATCTGTTGGCTCGGTTATGGAGAGCGCGCGGCGTTCGGCTTGGCGATCAACGAGCTGGTGCGCGAGGGGACGTTGGCGGCGCCGATCGTCATCGGGCGCGATCATCTGGATTGCGGATCGGTCGCTTCTCCATATCGCGAGACCGAGGGGATGAAGGACGGCAGCGATGCCATCGCCGATTGGCCGATCCTCAACGCCTTGCTCAATACGGCCTCGGGGGCGTCCTGGGTCGCTTTTCATCATGGTGGCGGCGTGGGCATCGGTTATAGCTTGCATGCGGGGCAGGTGATCGTCGCCGATGGGACCAGAGAGGGTGCCCTGCGGCTGGAGCGCGTCCTCACGAACGATCCGGGAATCGGCATCGCGCGCCATGCCGACGCCGGATACGAGGAGGCGATCGCGACGGCGCGCGCGAAGGGCGTGAAGATCCCCATGCTGGCGTGATCTCGCCATATGGCGGAGCGGGCGCCTCTTGCCATCTCACGAGAGATGGCGTATGTTCGCTCGCCTTGCGCCGGGGCGATCGCACATGAGGAGTCATCGAATATGGAGCGCACGAGTTCGACGCAGCTTGCGGTCGTGGGTAGTGGGCCGGGGGGGTATATGGCGGCCTTCCGCGCAGCGGACGCGGGGCTCTCGGTGACCCTGATCGGTCAGGAGCCGGCGCCCGGCGGCATCTGCCTGCACGTCGGATGTATCCCTTCGAAGGCGTTGCTGCATGTCGCGCGCGTGCTCGCCGAAGTGCGAGAGGCCCAGGCGTGGGGGATCACCTTCCCTCCGCCGCGGGTGGACCTGGAGCGCCTGCGCGCGTGGAAGCGCAGCGTCGTGGAGCGATTGACCGGAGGATTGCGGCTCTTGGCCGAGCAGCGCGGCGTTCGCTACTTGCGCGGACGCGCGCGCTTGCTGGATGCCCGAACCCTGCGGGTGGAGACCGATGCCGGAGAGGCCGAACGCGTGAGCTTTCAGCATGCGATCCTCGCGACGGGATCGCGACCGGCGGAGTTGCCGGGCGTCTCATTCGCGAGCCCCCGCATCATGGATTCGACGCGGGCTCTGGAGCTGGAGGATATTCCGCGCACGCTGTTGGTGATCGGCGGAGGATACATCGGGCTCGAACTCGGCACGGTCTATGCGCACCTTGGTGCGCGCGTGACGCTCGTGGAGATGATGCCGGGAATTCTGCCCGGCGTGGATCGCGATCTCGCGTCGGTCCTGGCGCGGCGCCTGGAGACGCTCTTCGAAGCGGTGCTCGTCAATACGACTGTCGCCGAGATGCGGGAAGAGGCCGAAGGCGTTCGCGTGCGCTTGGAAGGCGTGGGGGGACAGGCCGTCCCGCCTCCGACTGAGCGCGTCTTCGATAAGGTCCTCGTCTGTATTGGGCGGAAGCCGAACGCGCACGAGCTCGGGTTGGAACGCACGCGCGTGGAGCGCGATGCCCGTGGCTTCATTCGCGTGAACGCCGAGCGGCGCACCGGCGAGCCGACGATCTTCGCCATCGGGGATGTCGTCGGCGAGCCGATGCTCGCGCACAAGGCCATGCACGAAGCGCGCGTGGCCGTCGAGGCGATCACCGGTCGTGCGACCGCGTTCGAGCCGCGCGCGATCCCGGCCGTCGTCTTCACCGATCCGGAGATCGCGTGGTGCGGACTGACGGAGACGCAGGCGCGGCAGGAGAATCGTCCGATCACGGTCGCGCGATTCCCGTGGGCAGCTTCCGGGCGCGCGGTGACTGTAGATCGTCCGGAGGGCGTCACGAAGCTCATCCTCGATCCGGAGACGGGGCGAATTCTGGGCGTCGGCATCGCGGGCGTGGGCGCGGGGGAGTTGATCGCTGAGGGCGTCCTGGCCATCGAGATGGGCGCGCGCGCATCGGACCTGGAGCGAGTGATCCATCCGCATCCCACGCTCTCGGAGACGCTCATGGAAGCCGCTGAGGCCTTCCTCGGGGTGAGTCCGCATCTCTATCGGCGTCGGACGACGCAGAGGTGATTCGCGCTGACGGACAGCGGGCCGCTTCGCACGGCTCCTTCGGGGGATGCGCCACGCGGCGATGGTCTGGGAGGGGGCAATGAGTATTCGCTCGTTTCAACTGGGAAGCGTGCTGGTGCTCGTCGCGCTGATGGGACGGAGTGGGGCGCTGTCGCCGGCACTTCAGGCGCAAACGCCAGCGCTTCGTGCCAATGGCGCGCGGATGGAGGAGCGCATTTTGCGCTTGGCCGAATTCGGTCGGGATCCACGCGGTGGCGTCAGCCGCCTGGCGTTCAGCGAGGCCGATCTTCAAGGACGGGCTTACATCATCTCGCTCATGCGCCAGGCGGGCCTCACCGTGCGCGTGGATCCGGGAGGCAATATCATCGGGCGTCGAGAGGGTCGCGAGCCTCATCTGCCGCCGATCGTCTTCGGCTCACACATTGATTCCGTCCCCAACGGCGGGCGATACGATGGGGTCGTCGGCGTCATCGGGGCGATCGAGGTCATCGAAGTCCTGAACGCGCACGGCGTGAGGACGCGACATCCGCTGGAGGTCGTCGTCTTCGCGGCCGAGGAGGGAGGGTTGTTCGGCAGTCGCGCGATGATCGGAGCCTTGACGCCAGAGGCGCTGGAGATCGTCAGCCAGAGCGGAAAGACCGTGCGCGAAGGCCTCCGCGCGATCGGCGGGGACCCGGATCGCCTCGCCGAAGCCGCGCGCCGTCCCGGGGAGATCAAGGCCTTCCTCGAATTGCATGTGGAGCAGGGGGGGACACTTGAAGCCGAAGGCGTGCCGATCGGCGTCGTGGAGGGAATCGTCGGCATTAACCGATGGGATGTCATCGTCGAGGGCTTTGCGAACCATGCGGGGACGACGCCGATGAACCAGCGGCGCGATGCGCTCGTGGCGGCCGCCGAATTGATCCTCGCCGTGAATCGCGTGGTGATGAGCGTGCCCGGGCGCCAGGTAGGGACCGTGGGTCGGATCACGGCCGAGCCCGGCGCCCCGAACGTCATCCCCGGGCGCGTCCAGATGAGCCTGGAGCTGCGTGACCTCTCGGCCGAGAAGATCGCGCAGCTCTTTGAGCGCATCCGCGATGAAGCGCGCGCCATCGAGCAGCGGCGCGGCGTGACGATCACCTTCACGCCGATAGCGGCTACGGCCGTGCCGATCCTGACCGATGCGCGCGTGCGCGATCTGATCGCCGAAGTGGCCCGCGAGCTTGGCCTTCGCTTCCTGGTCCTGCCGAGCGGTGCCGGACACGACGCGCAGAACATGGCGCGGATCGCGCCCACGGGGATGATCTTCATCCCGAGCGTCGGGGGCATCAGCCATTCGCCTCAGGAATACACGCGCCCGGAAGATCTGGCCAATGGCGCGACCGTGCTTCTGCACACCATCCTGAGGATTGATCGTGGCGCGTTGCCTTAAATGATGTTCGCCACAAGCACAATCAGCCGCAGCCTCAGTCTCCTGCTCCTCTTCCTCGGTGGACTCGCCCCCCTGCGCCTCGAACGAAGCGAAGAGCGGTTTGAGCGGTATGTGAACGAGCGGCATCGGTGCTCGCTCTACTACTCGCCCGAGAAGTGGCGCCTCCAGGTGCAATCCGGCTCCGGGAGCGAGGCCGCCCTCTTCACGGCCCTGGATGCCCCGGAGGTCATGGCCGTCCTGAACATGTTCGATCCCGTGCCCGATCTCTCTCTTCACCCCCGGCAACTCTTCGACATGGACCGCGGCGCGCTGGCGACGATCTTCGGTGGATTGACGATTCAGGAGGAACGCATGCTCACCCTCTCGGGGGCCGCGGCTCACCTGGTGACCTTTGAGGGACGAGAGAAGCGCGTGACCCGATACACGATTGTCCATCAGGGATTCGTCTATCTGCTCGTGTACACCGCGCCGAAGCCGAAATATGACGCGTACCTTCCAGCCTTTCGCCTCATGGTCGAGACGTTCCGCATCTTCGGGACGGGCGTCCCCGACGCCGATCCGCGCGCGCTCTCGCCGGCGGTCATCGCCGAGCCCGCGGGCGAACGCGCCTTGCGCATTCGCACGCAGCCGGATCCGGTGTTCGTCGAAGTTCGGGAGGGGGATCAGAATTGGCACTATCATCTCATCCTCGCGAATCCGCACGACGTCGAGGTCGAGCTTCAGGAGATTCGCGTCCGGTATGTGAGCCGCGGACGCGTGGTCGAGGAGGCGCGGCTCGATTCCGCGGCCATCGCGCGCGCCTTCGAGAGCGGGACGACGCGCCTGCCGCCGAAGGGGCACGCGCGATGGCGCGATCATGCCGGGCATCGCGCTGAGGGAGCGCCCGAGGAGATCGTGTACACGTTCTTCTTCCGCATGGGGGGGCGCGCGTTTCAGCAGACGCATCGCGTCCGATTGGTCCGCTATGTGCAGAAGACGCGCTTCACGCTCCCCTTCCGCGGCGTCTGGCGCGTCTGGCGCGGGCACGACGTCTTCGAGGGACATCGGCAGCGGGCCGATGCGCAAGCCTTCGCGTACGATTTCGTCTACGAGCGCGGGGGCAGTGAGCGCCGTCCGCCTGAGGCGCGCGCCGCTGCTGGACCTCGGCGGATGTCGGGGAGAACTCCGCGCGCGCCGGCGGCGCTGGAGCGATCCGCGGCGTCCGGGCGACTCGCCGATTTTTACGCCTTCGGTCGCCCCGTCCTGGCGCCGGCCGAGGGCATCGTTGTGCGCGCAGTGGATGGGGAACCGGATCGCCCGCCCGTCATGACGCGCTTGCGGTTCGCGCATCCCGCGGTGGAGAATCCGCGCCAGCTCTTCGGGAACTACATCGTTATGGATCACGGCCACGGCGAATTCAGCTTGCTCGCGCATTTGCGGCGCGGCTCGCTTCGCGTGAAGCGGGGGGATCGGGTGAGGCGCGGCCAGGTGATCGCCGAATGCGGGAATTCGGGGACGAGCGCTCAGCCGCATCTGCACTTCCAGGTCATGGATGGACCGGATCCGATACGGAGCCGGGGCTTGCCTGTTCGTTTCGAGAATTACCGTCTCTGGCGAGGGGGACAGGCGGTGCTCATACGCTCAGGGAGTCCCCGCGCGGGTGATCGTGTGGAACGCGTCAGTGAGCCCACGCGTTCCCCCCGGCCGAGAGCTTCGCGTCGGAGGCGGGCCCACATTCGACCCCTCAGCGATGCCATCGTCGAGCCGCTCCCTGCGGAGACGACGCGCCTGGAGTTCGCCCGATGATGGAGGGAAGTGGCGTGTACTGCGTGGTCGTGCATCTTGAGCGAGAGGCGCGAATCCGCGTCGGTGGGCTCGGCGTGCTCGCCTTCGCTCCCGGCGTCTACGTCTACACGGGACGGGCCGCGCGCGGTCTTGGGGCTCGTCTGGCGCGGCACCTTCGGCGCCGGAAGCCGAAGCGATGGCATGTGGATTATTTGCTCGCGTGCCGGTGGGCGCGCCCGATCGGCGTGATCGTGATCCCCGGTGATGCCACGCGCGAATGTCTCGTGAATCAATATGTGATGGCGGTGGCCGATGGGTGTGTGCCCGCCTTCGGCGCCAGCGATTGCCGAAGCGCGTGCCGATCGCACCTGGCGTATTTCGCTCCGCGCGGTCTCACGCACCACCTCCGAGTGAACGGGTGAAGGCGCAATGCTTGAGGAGGTGAACGCCGAGGGGACGCGCGAAAGCATGGCCAAGCGGTGACGCCTTCGGTACAATGGCAGGCGATGGGCGCGACGTTTCTGGACCGGTTGAATCGCGAGGTGCTCCTGGCCGATGGGGCCATGGGGACGCTGCTGTTGGCGCGTGGGGTCGAACCCAAGGCGCTCATGGAGCAGAACCTCACGCGTCCCGAGCTGATTCGGGAGATCCATCTCGAATACATTCGGGCAGGAGCGCAGGTGATTGAGACGAACACGTTTTTGGCGAACCGGCTGCGTCTGGCCGAGTACGGCCTGGAGTCGGAGTTGGAGGCGATCAATCGCGCGGCCGTGCGGATCGCGCGCGAGGCCGTTCGGATGAGCGGGGAGGAAGTCTTCGTCGCGGGCTCGGTCGGGCCTTTGGGGGCTCTGGTCAAACCCTATGGGAATCTCACGCTGGCCGACCTCTCGGCGGCGTATGTGGAGCAGATTGGGATCCTCGTGGACGAAGGCGTGGATGTCATCATCATTGAGACGCATCCGAGTCTCCTGGAGGCGCTCGAAGCCGTGCGCGCGGCCCGGACGGTCTCGCCCACGACGCCGATCATCGCGCAGATGACGTTCCTGGAGGATGGGAAGTCGAAATTCGGGGATGATCTGCGCCGTTCGCTGGAGGCGCTGGCGGCGGCCGATGCTGATGTCGTGGGCGTCAATTGCAGCGGGCCACAGATGACCTACGACATCATCGTCGACTTCCTGACGACGACCGAGCTGCCGATCTCCATCATGCCGAATGCCGGAGTGCCGCAGTTCATCGGCGGGCGGACGATCTATCTCTCTTCGCCGGAATACTTGCGCGAGTACGCGCGTCGCTTCGTCGAGGCCGGCGCCAATCTCCTCGGCGGATGTTGTGGGACGACGCCCGAGCATATTCGCGCCATGAGCGCCGTGGTTCGAGGTCAGGTCCCCCGACGCGTGCGACAACGCGCCGTGGTCTCCGTTGGCGGGGAGGAGGCGCCGGGCGCCTCTTCGGCCGCTGCGCTGCCGACGCGCTTCCGCGAGCGACTCGGTCGCGAGTTCGTCGTGACTGTCGAGGTGCATCCCCCTCGCGGCGTGGACTATCGCGCGGAGATCGAAATGATCCGTCAGCTCGCGCGCTGTGGCGTGGATGCGGTGAGCATCCACGATCCGCCGGGGGCGCGCGTGAGCTTGTCGGGTCTGGTCTTCGCCCATGTGGTGCAGACGCAGGCGGGCGTGGAGGCCATCTGGCATCTCTCCTGCCGCGATCGCACGCTCGCGATGGTGCACTCGGAGCTGCTGGGAGCGGCCGTGCTCGGCGTTCGCAATATCCTGGCCCTCACGGGAGAGGCCGCGAGTGTCGGGGAGTTGCCGCGCGCGCCTTCGGCGCATGACGTGAGCGCGACGGGATTGGTGAAGATCATCGAGGGCCTGAATCGCGGGCGCACGCTGATGGGGAACGACATCGGAACCCCCACGGATTTTCGCGTGGGCGTGCTCGTTCAGATCGGGGCCGACGATCTCGAGGTCGAACTCCGAAAGCTCGAGGAGCGCGTGCAGGCCGGAGCGCATTTCATCGTCACGACGCCGGTCTTCGACCTGGAGCGGTTCGACGTCTTCTTGAAGCGCATCGCCGCATTTCGCCTGCCGATCCTGGTCGGCATTCTGCCCTTGAAGAGCGCGCGGCATGCCGAATTCTTGCATCATGAGGTGCCAGGGATCACGATCCCCGAAGCCATTCGTCGTCGTCTGCATCGCGCGCAGAGGGACGAAGCGGCCGAAGGGCTGCGTATCGCCCGCGAGCTGATCGCGGCGCTGCGCCCGCATGTGGCGGGTCTGCACGTGATCCCTCCGGCGGAGCGATGGGACGCGCTGCCGGAGTTCCTGCGAACCTGCCTGCCCCAGGAGCGCGTGGCCGAATCCCTCAGCGCGTGAGCGCACTGCCCGCTTCTCCGGCGTCTGCCGGATGGGCTAAACTATCCTCCTATGCGACGCGAAGTCTATCTCGACAACAATGCGACGACGCCGGTCGCTCCGGAAGTCGTAGAGGCGATGGCGCCGTATTGGCGGGAGCGTTTCGGCAATCCGTCGAGCCTCCATCGAAAGGGCGTCGAGGCCGAGCGCGCCGTGCGCGCCAGTCGCGCGACGATCGCCCGCCTGCTGGGCGTGAAGGAGACCGAGATCGTCTTCACCTCGGGTGGGACCGAGGGGGATAATCTCGCCCTCAAAGGCGCGGCCCGCGCGTTGCGTCGTCGGGGGGATCATATCGTCACGACGCGAATCGAGCATCCGGCGGTCCTGGAGAGCTGTCGCGATTTGGAGGCCGAGGGCTTCCGCGTGACCTATCTGGACGTGGATGCTCATGGATCGGTGACGCCCGAGGCGGTCGAAGCTGCGCTCACGCCGGAGACGATCTTGGTCTCGATCATGCACGTCAATAACGAGGTGGGGACGATCCTCCCCATCGCGGAGATCGCCGAGCGCGTGAAGCGCCGCAATCCGGAGATCGTCGTTCATTCCGATGGGGTGCAGGCCATCGGGAAAGTGCCGGTGCATCTGCAGGGCGTGGATCTGTACACGATCAGCGGGCATAAGATTCACGCTCCGAAGGGCACGGGCGCACTCTTTGTGCGCGAAGGCGTGCGGCTTGTGCCGCTTCTGTCCGGCGGCGGACAAGAGCGCGGATTGCGCTCGGGGACGGAGAACGTCGCGGGGATTGTCGGATTGGCGCGCGCGCTGGAGTTGATGTGCGAGAACCTGGAGGAGAGGCTCGCGCACTTTCACCGCGTGCGCGAGCGCTTCCTCGAGGGCGTGCGACAGATCCCGGGAGCGCGCATCAATTCTCCGGCGTCGAGCGTGCCGACGACGGTGAACGTCTCGTTTCCGGGCATCCCGGCCGAGGTCCTGCTGCACGCGCTGGAGGAGGAGGGGGTCTTCGTCTCCACCGGAGCCGCCTGCGCGAGTCGAAAAGGTCGGCGCAGTCATGTCCTGGAAGCCATGCGCCTGCCCCCCGAGGTCATTGATTCGAGCCTGCGCTTCAGCTTCTCCCGATACACGACCCTGGAGGACATCGAATGGGCGATCCAGGCCCTCCATCGCGCTCTGGAGCGGGTGACGGTGCGATCGCCCGCGCCGTCGGGGCGCGCGCGATGAACACCTCATGACGATGGCGCAAACCATCCTCGTGCGATACGACGAGATCGGCCTCAAGGGGAAGAATCGCCCGGAGTTCGTGCGACGGTTGGTCGAGAACATCCGGCGGGTGACCGGGCTCTCGAAGGACCAGGTGCAGATCGAGTGGGGGCGGATTTATCTCCATCCTTCGGGCGATCCGAAGGCGCTTTGCCAGCGCCTCTCGATGGTCTTCGGCGTCAAGAGCTTCAGCGTGGCGCTGGTCGTGCCGCCGGACCTCGAGCGAATGAAGGACGCCGTGGTCGAGACGGCTCGCCGCGCATGGGCGCGCGGAGCTCGAACGTTCAAGATCGAAGCGCGTCGAAGTCTCAAGGCCTTCCCCCTGAATTCGATGGCGCTCAATCGCGAGTTGGGCGGCGCCGTCTTGCGCGCGTTGCCCGAGCTGCGCGTGGACGTCCATCGCCCTGATGTCACCCTCGAGATCGAGGTGCGACAGGAAGGCGTCTTCCTCTTCTCCGAACGCCTCGCCGGGCCGGGCGGTCTGCCCGTGGGCATCACGGGGCGCGCCCTCCTCTTGCTCTCAGGCGGCATTGACAGTCCGGTCGCCGGATGGATGCTGATGAAGCGCGGCGTGGCCGTGGACGCCGTTTACTTCCATAGCCCGCCCTATGTCGGCGAGAAGGCGAAGGAGAAAGTGCTTGAGCTCGGACGCGTCCTCGCCCAATGGCGCGGCGAGCCGATCACGGTCTACGTGCCGTATTTCACGGGGATTCAGGTCGAGGTCTCGCGCTGCGCGCCTCCACCCTTGTGGACGATCCTCTTCCGCCGCTTCATGCACCGCGTGGCCGAACGTCTCGCCGAAGCGAACCACTACGGCGCTTTAGCCACTGGCGACAGCCTCGGCCAGGTCGCCAGTCAGACGATGGAGAATCTCGCGTGTGTGGAGGCCGCGACCCGGATGCTCGTTCTGAGACCGCTCGTCGGCTGGGATAAAGCGGAGATCGTGCGGCTGGCCCGTGAGATCGGAACGTATGAGATTTCAATCCTCCCCCATGAGGATTGTTGCGTGCTCTTCGCGCCTCGCCATCCGGAGACACATGCTCGCCTCGACCGCGTGGAGGCCATCGAAGCGCGCTTGGACATCCCTCGTCTGGTCGAGAGCGCGCTCGAGCGCATGGAGGTCTTCTCCGTGACGGAGACGGAGATCTCCACGCTCTCTTCCGTCTGAGTGCCGACTTGGAGCCTCCGGGCTGGCGCTCATTGCGTCGAGACCGAAATTGAAAATCCTTTTCGATTGTGCTATACTCCCCGCGCTCGCGGTCGGGAGGCCGCGTCGAGAAAGGAGGAGGGAGAGATGGCGCAGGCTTTTGTCATCGTCTTGCGCGAAGGGTTTGAGGCGTTTCTGATCGTCGCCATCACGCTGACGTATTTGCGAAAGACGGGGCGGATCGGGTTGATCCCGGCCGTGTACGCGGGCGTGGGCTTCTCGGCGGTGACGAGTGCCGTCCTCGGCTACTGGCTCTTGCAGGGGGTGAATCAAGCGTTGTGGGAGGGCATCTTCGGGGTGATCGCCGCTGTCCTGGTCGCCACGCTCGTCGTCCACATGTGGCGGACGGCACCGCGGTTGAAACAGATCATGCACCGGCAGATCGAGGAGATCGCGGCGCGGCGGACGCCGCGAGCGGCCTGGCTGGGGATGTTCGCCTTCACCACCGTCATGATCACGCGCGAGGGGATGGAGACAGCGCTCATGCTCATGCAGGTTCGTGGGGAGTATTTCTGGGGAGCCGTTCTGGGATTGGGCGCCGCAGTCCTCATGGCTCTGCTGTGGGGGCGCTTCGGACATCTCATCAATCTGAAACTCTTCTTCCAGGTGACGAGCATCTTTCTTCTGCTCTTCGTCGGGCAGATCCTCCTCTACGCCTTCCATGAGTTAGCCGAGGCGGGCGTCTGGCCCAACAGTGAGTACCTCCATGAGATCACGGAGCCGTATTCCCCGACGGGGCTTTACGGGCGGTGGTTCTCGTTCGGCATTGTGGCGATCTGCGCCGGATGGCTTCTGGTCGCCTGGAGCGCGGATCGCCTTCGGCGATGGGGGGTCAACGGCGGGCGCATGCTGAGGCGAGGCGCGCTCCGGGATGCGGGGTGAGACCGGGGCGTGTATCCGCGCGCAAGAGCCGCACCGGCCGATGGGCGTCCGAGGGGGCCTCAGCGCACCCAGCAGCGGTATCATTGGATGGGGTGACGAAAGGCGCGCTCCGCAGTCTCACAGGGCTCATTGCGGGAGGGCTCGCTCTCAGCGTCGTGAGCGGGTGCGTCCCGCCGGAGTCTGAGCAGTCGCGCCCACTGGAGCGCGCCATATGGATCGGGCGCATGGCGTGGAGGGCGGACCGGGAGGAGGAGCAGGCGCTCCGGGCGATCGGTCCGCAGCGCATCTTCTTCACCGTCGGGGATCTCGACCTCGAGGGCGACCGCGTGCGATGGCATGTAGGGCCGGCGTTCCCTCATTCGCTCCCTCAAAGCGAAGGGATCCTCGTGATCGGGAGCACGACGCGCTTCGTCGAGAATTTCACTCGGGTGCCGGAAGCTTCGCTCGCTGAGTCCGTGGCGACTCTGTTGCGGGAGGCCGTGGATCGGGCGAAGAAGGCCGGTCTCTCCTGTTCGGGCGTTCATCTGGACATTCCCGTGCGGGGAGCGAGAGCGATAGAGCGATATGGGCGCGTGCTCGGGCGCCTTCGAGCGCGCATGCCGCGTCCGATGATGCTCTCGGCGACGATCCCGGTGGCGTGGGCGTCAGAGCGCGCTCTGTCGGATTTGGTGCGGAGGCTTGACTTTTATCTCTTGCGTTTGGTTTCGGCGGAAAGCCCTGCGGATCTCGCCTCGCTTCGCCCGAGCGTGGATGTCCGGGAGATCGGATCGTGGATGCGTCGCTTCGAGCCGCTTGGCGTCCCCTTTTATGTCGAGGCGCGGGAAGAGGGGCGGTGCTTCCTCCTCGATTCGGCCGGGAGGGTGATCGCTCCGCTCCGCGACGTCGCTCCCCTTCGGCTCATGCGCCGCTTGGGCTTTCGGCTCGTGGAGAGTTATCCGCTCGGGCTCGCCGAGGTGCGGATGCGCGTCCCCACGGATTTCGCCGGGGAGTACGTGGTTGTGCTCATGACGCGCGCGACCTCTCGGCTGGGGGATCGCGTCTTTCGTCCGGGGGATCGGATCGCCTGTCGTCTCCCGACGGCGCGGGCGTTGCGTCGTCAGCTGGAGGCGTTCGAAGCCCAGATGAGCCTCCTGCGACGCGGCTACGTCCTCTGGTATTCCGGCGCGGCAGACGATGGGCTCAGTCTCCCACTGGCGCAGATGGCGCGCCTGGTGCGGGGTGGTGTCCTGGAGCCGAAGCTGAGTGTGAAGGGAGAGATCACGGGTTCCCTCCTCAAGGTGCGCGTTGAGAACGTGGGCCTGCAGGAGAGTGCCCTTCTGTCGCGCGCTGTCGAGGTGCGTGTGCGTGTGGAGGGCGCCGACGTGCTCCGAATTGATCCTGGAGATTTCCTCGGATTCGTGCGCGAGCCTTTCTCGGGGCGCGAGGGGGCGAGTATCACGTTCTACGCCGACGGTATCGGGAGGGGAGAGACGTTGCGGGCTTCTCTGCGGATCGCTCCCCGCGGCTCGAGGATTCGAGGGCTGGCCTCATATCGCGTGCGCGATCCGGATGACTTCATCACGTTGTCGGGGCCGGAGGTGGAGGTCCTGGCGATCTCGCGAGGACTGCCGACGCCATCTGCGCGCCGTGAGCGTTCGTGATAAAATATGCCCGATGTTGCGGGCGAAGGGTCTATGGATCTTCCTCTTTGGAGCGGGCGTCGGGTGGGGGGCGCAGCAACCGGCGTGGCCGCCGGATCCACCGTTCCGTGAGGTGCAGGTGGAGACGCGCGTCGAAGATTACGCGCGGCGGTTGCGCACGCTCTATCGAACGGCGGAGAGTCTGGCCGAGCTGGGAGATTTCGAGGAAGCGCTTCGCTACTACGACGAGGCCCTGCACCTTCAGCGTCGGCATCGCGATCGGCGGGGGATGAGCCTCACGCTGATGGCCATCGGCGATACGTATCTCTTCCGGATGGGGAAGCCCGAGCCGGCGCTGGAGGTCTACGCGCAAGCCCTGCAGATCAAGCGCGAGATCAAGGATCGAAAGGGGGAGCCCGAGGTCTTGCATCAGATGGCGTACGCCTATTATGTGCTCGGGCGAAATGAGGAGGCCGAGCACCTGTATCGGCAGGTCCTCGATCTCTCGCGGAAGGTGAAGCATCGGCGCGCCGAGGGGAACGCCTTGAATGGCCTGGGGAATTGTCTCCTCGCGCGGGGACATGCGCGGGAGGCGCTCGCCTTTTACGAGCAGGCGCTCTCGGTGCGGCGGAAGGCGAAAGACGAGCGGGGGGTCGCCAACACCACGTACAACATCGGGCGCGCGCACATGGCCTTGGGACAGGTGGAGCAGGCGATTGAGTACTTCGCGAGGGCGCTCGCGTTGCGTCGCGAGTTGCTCGATGTGCGAGCTGAAGCGGAGACGCTTTTCGATCTGGCGCGCGCCTCCGCGCGCGCGAATCGCTTCGACGAGGCCGTGCGCCACTTTCGAGAAGCGGCCGAACTGGCTCGGCGGACGCGGCGACCGCGCTTGGAGGTCATGGCTCTGTATGGGGCGGGGGCGATCGAGTTGAATCGCGAGCGCGCGGAGGCGGCCATCGCGCTCTTGCGGCAGGCGCTGGAGCGCATGCGGGGGCATGCGGGGGAGGAGTTTCGTCGGGAGCGACGGCTGGTGTTGACGAGCCTCGGGTCCGCGTACTTCCTGGCGGGGAAGTACGGCGAGGCGGCGAGCACCTATAGTGAGGGGGTGCGCGCGGCTCACGCCGATGGAGATCGCTTCCTGCTCGCCGAGCTGTTGTTCGGGCTCGGTCAGGTGCAAGCGGCTCAGGCGAACTATCGGCACGCGCTGGCCTGTTATTTCCAAGCCCAGCGTCTCGTGCCGGAGGCGGCGTCTCCCCTCGCGCAGGCGATCGACCGCCGTCTGCGAGAGCTGCGCGAGCACTTGGGCGAGGAGCAATTCACCACGCTCGCCGCCCACGCGCGGTCTCAGCTCGTCGGCCTGTTGCGAGAGCTGACCGGCGTGGACATCTGGTGATCGCTCACCGCCGAGCGTCCTTGACGACGACGCTTCCTCTCATGACGAACGCGACTCGCTCAAGGAGCGTGATGTCCTCCAGCGGATTCCCCTCGACGGCGATGAGATCGGCGAATTTCCCAGGTTCGAGAGCGCCGACGCGATCCGACCAGCCGAGCAGCTCCGCCGCCCAGATCGTCGCCGAGCGGATGGCGTCCACGGGCGTCATCCCATACTTGACCATGTAGGCGAACTGCTTCGCGTTATCGCCATGGGGGTAGACGCCGGCATCAGTTCCAAAGGCGATTCTGACGCCGGCGCGCACTGCGCGCGCGAAGTTCTCTCGCTGGAGTTGCCCGATCTGTCGTTCTTTCTCCAAGGCTTCCGGGAGCATGCCCACGCGTTCCCCGTGTTGGAGGATGAAGTCGTCGTTGTAGATGTCCATGACCAAGTAGGTTCCACGCTCTTTCGCCAATCGAAGGCCTTCTTCGTCAATGAGGCTCGCGTGTTCGATGGAATCCACCCCGGCGCGGATCGCGGCCTTGATGCCCTCAGCGCCATGCGCGTGGGCGGCGACTTTTCGACCCAGCTTGTG
>JBEPZV010000017.1:0-50734 GCA_041640655.1 bacterium | reverse complement strand
CTGCCGTGACGCAGCTCGCTCAGGCCCAGGCTCGAACGGAAGAACGGGTGACGCGACTGGAGGCCATCGTGGAGCAGCTCGTGCAGGCTCAAGCCCGCGCGGAGGAGCGTCTGGAGCGGCTGGAGGCCACCGTGGCGCAGCTCGCTCAGGCCCAGGCTCGGACCGAAGAACTTGTGAAGCAACTGGCCGAAGCTCAGGTTCGAACGGAGGAGCGCGTGACACAGCTGGAGGCCACCGTGGCGCAGCTCGCTCAGGCCCAGGCTCGGACCGAAGAACTCGTGAAGCAACTGGCCGAAGCTCAGGCTCGAACGGAGGAGCGCGTGACACAGCTGGAGGCCACCGTGGCGCAGCTCGCTCAGGCCCAGGCTCGGACCGAAGAACTTGTGAAGCAACTGGCCGAAGCTCAGGCTCGAACGGAGGAGCGCGTCGGGCGATTGGAAGAACTCACGGCGCAACTGGCACGAGGGCAAGCGGAGCTACGGGAAGCCATGAAGGCGCTGGCTGAAGAACAGACACGCATACAACGGGAGCTGCGGCACCTGGCCAAGCAGGTCGGCGGATTGAGCGAGACGCTCGGCGCGGATTTGGAAGACCTCGCTTATATTGTGCTTCACGACGTCCTGAAGCGGGAATTCGGATGGGAGGTGGGGCCGTTGGAGCGCACGTTCCAGCGGTGGAACGATCGTCTGGAAGAGATCAACGTTTTCGGCCGCGCCACGGACCCCGCGCGTCCGGGGCGCGTGATCTGGATCGTGGGCGAAGCCAAGTACAATCTCACGATCCGCGAGGTGGATCGGTTCGCGAGACTCGTGGAACGGGCGCGGAAGCATCTCATCGGCGAGATCTTCCCGGTCTGCTTCTGTCGGCGAGCGCGTCCGGAAGTGCAGGAGCATGTGCGCAAGTTGGGACTGCGCCTGGTCTTCTCCTACGGCCGTCTGATCTGATCTCCCTGGTTCGGATACCATGCACACGGTGATGGGCCGGTCGTTGCGGGAACTCGCGTATCGGTACGATCTCTATATCGTCCCGATCTGGCGCGAGCCGTTCGATCAAATGGTGGAGAAGCACGTCCCCCTCCCGAAGCAGGGGGCGATCCTGGAGGTCAACAGTGGGACTGGAGGTCTCGCACTTGATCTGGCCGCCCGGATCGGCATGCGGGGGGAGGTCGTCGCGACCGAGCGGAATGCCATCATGGTTGAGATCGCGCGCTCGAAGGCGGCGATCAAGCGGCTGCCGAACCTCACCTTCCTGGAGAAAGATCCGACCGACCTAGGACTCGAAGCGGAGTCCTATGGACTGGTCATCGGCGACGCCACGCTGCTGCCCCCTTCGCATATCGCTCCGATGGTGGCTGAGATGGCCCGCGTCGCCGAATATCAGGCGACGGTCGCCCTGAAGCTGCTCACGCGCGGCAGCTTCGACGAGTGCTATTCGATCCTCTGGGAGGCGCTCCATCGTTGTGGGCTCGACGCCTACTCGCCGCAGGTCGAAGCGCTCAGCATCCGGTGGCCGACCGTGACGGAGGTGCAGGAGATCTTCGCTCGCCATGGCCTTCAATACCCCCACTGCTTCGTGGAGCGCGCGGAGTTCGTGTTTGAGACGGCGGCAGATTTCCTCGAATCGCCATTGATCGAGGACTATTTCCTCCCGCAGTGGTTGGCCTTCCTGCCTGATGAGGCGACGCGCGAGCGCGTCCGGCGCCAGATGCGCCGGATCATCGAGCGCGAGCGCCGCCGAGCCGAGTTCGACTTCTCCATCAAGGCGACTCTGGCCATCGGCCGAAAGGTGTGAGATGCGGGTGTCGGATTTCGACTACGATCTGCCCGAGGAGCTGATCGCGCAAGAGCCGCTGCCGGAGCGCGACCACTCGCGCCTGCTTGTCTTGGATCGGAGGACGGGGGCGTACTGGGACCGATATTTCTACGAGTTCCCGCAAGAGGTCACGCCGGGGAGCGTCCTGGTCATCAACAACACCCGTGTCTTCCCGGCGCGCCTTTTTGGGAGGCGGAAGGGATTCACGGGCCGTGTCGAGGTCCTGCTGCTGCGACGGCGCGAGGGGACGCGCTGGGAAGCCTTGGTCAAACCGGGGCGCATCGCGCGACCGGGAACCGAGCTGGTCTTCGACGAGGGGCAATTGGAAGCGCGTATCCTCGCTGCCGAAGCGGAAGGACAGCGCCTCATCGAATTCCTCTGTCCGGAAGAGGACTTAGATGCTCGCATTGATCGCATCGGCGTGGCCCCGTTACCACCGTACATCAAACGACCGGACCCGGCGTCATTCGCGCGCGATGTGCTCCGCTACCAAACCATCTATGCGAAACATCGCGGATCGGTGGCTGCCCCGACGGCCGGCTTTCACTTCACCGAACGCGTCTTCGCCGCGCTTCGAGAGCGCGGTGTTCACATCGTCGAGCTCACGCTTCATGTGGGCTACGGGACCTTCAAGCCCGTCCGCACAGAAGATGTTGAGAAACACCGCATGGACGGCGAGGAGTTCGTCATTCCGCCAGAAACGGCGGCGGCGATTAACGACGCGCGACGGAGCGGACGCCCGGTCATTGCGGTGGGGACGACCACTGTCCGGGCACTAGAATCCGCCGCCGATGCGGAAGGTTTCGTCCGTGCGGGAACCGGTTGGACGGAACTGTTCATCTACCCGGGCTATCGCTTCAAAGTCATCGATGGCCTGGTGACGAATTTCCACCTCCCGCGCTCGACGCTGCTCATGCTCGTGTGCGCGTTCGCCGGCCGGGAGAACGTCCTGCGCGCCTATGCGCATGCCGTCGCCAAGCGATACCGCTTCTACAGCTACGGCGACGCCATGTTCATCCGGTAACCCTTGCTCCACCTCGATCCGAAGCATATGATTCTCCCCGTGAGATGAGAGTGCGGAAGGAGGAAGCGCGATGGTGTGCGAAGTCTCCATCCGACCGATGACGGTTCGAGACCTCCAAGCGTGCTGGGAGCTAGACCAACGCTGTTTCGCCGACGGCGAGACGTACGACCGAGACACGCTGCGCTATCTGCTGACGAACCCTCTGGTCATTGCGCGAAAGATCGAGCTCCCCGATGGACGGATGGTCGGCTTCGTCATCGGGAGCATGGAGCCTGGCGGCGTCGGCCATGTGATCGCGCTCGGCGTGGACCCGCAGTGGCGGCGGCGTGGCTTCGGACGCCTGCTCATGGATGCCCTGGAGGAGGCGTTCTCCGAACATGGGGCGACGATCGCCCGATTGGAAGTCCGGGTGGACAATCACGCCGCTCAAGCGCTCTACCAAAAACTGGGATACACCGTCACGCAGCACCTCCCGCGATACTATACCAACGGAGAAGATGCTCTGCTCATGATGAAGCCGCTCCCATCCCCAGCGTCTGACGAATAGGAGGCGAACCGCTCGATCCCCCTCATGTCCTTTTGGGGAATCGCCCGCGCGCTCCCACGGCGAAGAGCAGACGCGCGAGGGGCCGCTCACCCATTCGGACGAGGGGAGCGACCCGCCCTCATTGCAGATGAACCTCATCCTCGAAGCGATGGCCCGTTCGGTGGATGAAGACGTCCTCCAGCGTCGGTCGTCGCACCGTGAGGGAGATGATGCGGCCCGGGAACGCTTCGACCAACCGGGTGAGGAACTCATGCCCCCGCTCATGCCGAAGGCAGAGCGTGCCATCCACGAGCGTCGTCTCGATCCCCCAACGCGCCCGAATCTCCGCGCGCAGGGATTCGGGCTCGCGACTCTCAATGAAGATCACATCTCCGCCGATTTCGGCCTTCAGCGCTTCTGGAGAATCGAGCGCGACTAACTGCCCCCGATCCAGAATGGCCACGCGATCGCAGGACTCCCCCTCATCCAGGTGATGGGTGGTGAAGACGATGGTGAGCGGCCTCCGTTCTCGAAGGGCTTGAAGATAGGCCCAGAGGTCCAAGCGCGCGCGCGCATCCAGCCCCGCCGTCGGCTCGTCCAGCACCAAGAGCGAGGGCTCATGCAATAAGGCCTTGGCGATCTCCACGCGACGGCGCAGCCCACCCGAGAGCCGCTCCACCGGTTCCTGAGCGCGATCGCTGAGATCAAAACGCTCAAGCAGCATTTCGATTCGCCGCTTCAAGTCCCGCCCCCAGAGCCCATAGAGATGGCCCTGGTGGCGCAGATTCTCCCACACCGTGAGCTTCCCATCCACACTCGGGGATTGGAAGACGACGCCCACGTGCCAGCGGACGCGTTCCGGATGCGCTCGCACATCATGTCCAAAGATGCGAACATCTCCCGAAGTAGGGATCAGCGCTGTCGCCAGGATTCGGAAGAGCGTCGTCTTCCCCCCTCCATTCGGTCCGAGCAGGGCGAAGATCTCCCCCACCTTGACCTCGAAGGTCACCTCGCGCAGCGCGACGCGTTCCCCGTATCGGTGAGTGACGCGCTCGACGACGATGACAGGTTCCGCCATCACTCTCCTCCCGATCTCCGGCCCCGTCCCCTCGATCGCGCGGAAGCGCGCGCCTCTTCCGCGAGCATGCGCCCCGCCTTCTCCAGAACCTCGCGCTCGCCTTTATAGGTAGCTCGCCGTATGGCCTCCGCCAGGGGGAACCACCGAGCGTCCTCGACCTCCCAATCATGCCGCTGCACGTCCCCCTCCAGATACCGCATGAGGTAGAAGTGGACCGTCTTGAAAATTCGCACGGGCTCCCCTCCCTCTCGACCGACATACCAGTAGTTGACCTGTCCGATCTTGCCGACGATCTCTCCCCGTACACCCGTCTCCTCACGCACCTCACGCAGGGCCGCCTCGCGCACCCTCTCACCGGGTTCCACCAAGCCCTTCGGCAAACACCAGACGTTCCCCTTCTCCCGGGCGATCAGAATGACCTCGGGGCGCGCCCCCGTCCATCGGTAGACGACCCCACCGGCTGAGATCTCACGCAGTGTCCGCATGCCCTCTCTCAGACGCCGAGAGGCGTCCCCCCCACTCCTTCAGCCTGCTCGAAGAACAGTTCGAAGCTGCGAGGGAGCAATTCGAACGTGTTCAGATCAACGACCGTCGCGGGCATCCCCTTCAGGACGACTGGGATGAAGGCCAGCCGAAAGATCTCCGGCGCATCCGTATATGACGGCCGCCCCGGTCCCTGGACGCGTCGGCACTTCGCCCTCCCGCTCATCACGCCGCGATCACCTCCCGACGCACGGTCAGGCGCTCGATGAGCCGCTCGTTCACGCTGAAGCCGATCCCTGCTCCCATCGGAACCCGGATCGTCCCGTGCGGCGTGACTTCGACCTCCGGCTCGATGATGTCCCGCTCCCAATAGCGTCGGCTCGCTGAGACATCACCCGGCAGAGAGAATCCCTCTAAGGTCGAGAGCGCAATGTTGTGCGCTCGCCCGATGCCCGATTCCAGCATCCCCCCGCACCACACGGGCACACCGCGCGCCCGGCAGAAATCATGGATGCGCCGGGCTTCGACATATCCTCCCACGCGCCCGAGTTTGATGTTGATGACCCGACAAGCGCCGACCGCCAGCGCTTTCCGCGCGTGCTCCGCGCTCGCGATGGATTCGTCCAGGCAGATCGGCGTGCGCATGCGCCGTTGCAACTCCGCATGATCGAGAAGGTCATCGTAGGCGAGTGGCTGTTCGAGCATCATCAGGTTGAACTCATCCAGCGAGCGCAACACCTCCGCGTCTTCGAGGGTATAGGCTGCATTCGCATCGGCCATGAGGGGGACATCAGGGAAAGCCGCGCGCACGGCGCCGATGATCTCCCGTTCCACGCCCGGCTTGATCTTCACCTTGATCCGCCGATAGCCAGCCGCCAGCTCCTGCTCCACCTTCCTCACCAAGTCCACAAGAGAGGGCTGGATCCCGATGGAGACGCCGCACTCGATCTCCAAACGCGTGCCGCCGAGGAGTTGCCACAGCGGCTTCCCCTCCCGACGCGCCTGCAGGTCCCAACACGCCGCCTCCAACGCCGCCTTGGCCATGCCGTGGCCACGAACCGGACGAAAGAGCCCGGGGACATCACTCGCCGCCTCCAACTCACGCCTGAGCAGCATGGGGATGAGAAAGTCCCGCATCACGAGCCATGCCGCATCTACGAACTCGTGATTGTAGAACGGCTCCTCAGGAGCCGTGCACTCGCCCCACCCTTCTCCCCCCTCCCCGTCGAAGACACGCACGAGCACAATGCGCCGCTCGCTGGTGCGACCGAAGCTCGTCTCAAACGGAGCGCGAAGCGACAGGCGAAGCTCTCGCAGCTCGACACAGCGAATCCGCATCCTTCCGTACCTCCCAGGAAATCGCTCCGCTCAGAGTCCTAGCCCAAGATGCGAGACCGAGCAGACGCTCAACACCTCCGGGCTGATAGGCTCCGGAGGGATGAAAGCCACGGGCCGCATCACCGTCCGGCCAAATTGTTCCGAAGCAAGCGGGACCACTCGCGTGGCGGCCGAAAGCGATCGTAATCCTCAACCTGCGCGCCCAACCCATCTGTGACACGGGGAATTGTATCAACGCCCCGGAGCGCCCGCAATATCCTCGCTTGCCGACGCCTCGCCTCCTCGGATACGATTATCACCGAACTATGACCGACACGCGACATCCGCTCGATTACATCTTCAAGCCGCGCTCCATCGCCGTCATCGGAGCCTCCCGAAAGAAAGGCTCCATCGGATGGGAGATCCTTCACAACATCGTCGAGTACGAGTTCAACGGGAAGGTCTTCCCGGTGAACCCGCATGCGGAGGTCATTCACTCGATCAAGTGCTTTCCGAGCGTCCTGGACATCCCGGATCCGGTGGACCTGGCGATCATCGTCGTTCCAAAGGAGGAGGTCCTTCGAGTTGTGGATGAGTGCGGACGGAAGGGCGTACGCGGCCTGGTCATCATCACCGCTGGCTTCAAGGAGACGGGACCGGCGGGACTTGAGCGCGAACAGCGGCTCCTGGAGAAAGTCCGACAGTACGGCATGCGCCTGATCGGCCCCAACTGCATGGGCATCATCAATACGGATCCCGCCGTGCGGCTGAACGCCACGTTCGCGCCGACGCGACCGCTGCCGGGACGCATCGGATTCACCTCCCAATCGGGTGCTCTCGGCGCCGCGATCTTGAACATGGCGGAGCGCCTCGGCCTCGGATTCTCGATGTTCGTCTCCATGGGGAACAAGGCTGATGTCTCCGGCAACGATTTGCTCGAGTATTGGGAGGAGGACCCCCACACGGACGTCATCCTCATGTACCTGGAATCCTTCGGGAATCCGCGAAAGTTCACCCAATTGGCGCGACGCGTGACCAAGAAGAAGCCCATCATCGCCGTGAAAGCCGGACGCACGGCCGCTGGCGCGCGCGCGGCATCCTCCCACACAGGAGCCCTCGCCGGGCTCGATCTCGCGACCGAGGCGCTGCTCGAACAATGCGGGGTCTTGCGGGCGCTTTCGATCGAGGACTTGTTCGACTTGGCGATGGCCTTCGTCTACTGCCCGATCCCGCGAGGGAACCGCGTGGCGATCCTCACCAACGCCGGAGGCCCCGCCATCATGGCGACTGATGCTTGCGTGAACTTCGGCCTGAAGATCGCCGAGCTGTCGCCCCGTACGCGCGCCCAGTTGCGCCTGCGATTGCCCGAGGAGTGCGCTTTGGAGAACCCCGTTGACCTCATCGCGAGCGCTGATGCAATGACCTACCGCTTCGCCCTCGACCTTCTCCTCTCGGACGAGAACGTGGACGCGGCGATCGTTATCTTCGTTCCGCCGATCATGGTGAATCCCCACGACATCGCGGAAGCTATCGCCGAAGTGGCGAGCCGGCACGAGAAGCCCGTGCTCGGCGTCTTCATGGCCCCCGAAGGATTCTTCCGAGAGATGCACCAGCGCCCTCACCGCACATTCCCGATCTACCAGTTCCCCGAATCGGCGGCCCGCGCCCTCTCGGCCCTGGTCGCCTATCGCGAACGTCGGGACCGAGAAGAAGGGAGTGTCCGCACCTTCGAGGTCGAGCGGGAGATCGTCGAGCGTATCATCGCGACCGTCCGTCACGAGGGACGAACGGAGCTCAGTTCGGCCGAGGCCTTGACCATCCTTGATGCCTATGGCCTGCCCGTCTGCCGCTTCGGCTTCGCCCGCACACTGAAGGACGCTCTCACCGCCGCTCACGAGATCGGATACCCGGTCGTCCTGAAGGTCCTCGCGCACGCGCTCACGCATAAGTCGGAGATCGGCGGCGTCATTGTGGACGTGCGCACGGACGAGGAGCTCATCCGCAGCTTTCAAACGCTCCTGGAGCGCGTCGAACGTCACGGATTGAGCGAGACGTTCCAGGGCGTGCTCGTCCAAGAGATGATCCGCAGTGGACGCGAGGTCATCCTGGGCATCGTGCAGGATCCGCAGTTTGGTCCCCTGATCATGTTCGGCACAGGCGGCATCTACGTGGAGTCTCTGGCCGACGTCGTCTTTCGCATCTGGCCGATCACGGATCGAGATGCGCGCGAGATGATCCGCTCCATCCGCGGCTTCCCCATCTTGAAGGGGACGCGCGGAGAACCCCCTGTGGACTTCGCCGTCCTTGAGGAGGCCCTGATGCGCCTGTCACAACTGGCGGGGGATTTCCCGGAGATCGCTGAGCTGGACGTGAATCCCTTTATGACCTCTCCGCTTCCAGGAGGAAGCAAGGCGGTGGATGCACGGATCCGATTGAAATGACAGGGGGAGGCCCCTCGCGCGGTGCCCGCCCACGGAGCCTCACCCCTGCATCCTCAGTACTCCATCTCGGCCGGGGCCGGAGCGCGCTCCTTCTTCTTCTCCGGGATCTCGGAGACGAGCGCCTCAGTCGTCAGGAGCAACCCCGCGATGGAGGCCGCATTCTGAAGCGCGATGCGAGAGACCATCGCCGGATCAATGACGCCCGCCTTCACCAGGTCCTCGAACTGCTCCGTCTGAGCGTTGAACCCGAAGTTCTCGTCCTTGGCCGCCTTCACCCGCTCGACGACGATGGAGCCCTCCCATCCCGCGTTCTGCGCGATCCAGCGAAGCGGCTCCTCCAGCGCGCGGCGCAGGATATTCACGCCCGCATTCTCATCCGGATCGTCGAGCTTGAAGTTCTCCAGAGCGCGCAGAGCGCGAATGTACGCCACGCCTCCACCTGGGACGATCCCCTCCTCCACGGCCGCCTTCGTCGCATGCATGGCATCCTCCACCCGTGCCTTCTTCTCCTTCAGCTCGGTCTCGGTCGCCGCCCCGACCTTGATGACGGCCACGCCACCCACGAGCTTGGCCAGGCGCTCCTGCAGCTTCTCCCGATCGTAGTCGGACGTCGTCTCCTCAATCTGAGCCCGAATCTGACGGACGCGCGCTTCGATCTCCGAGGGCTTGCCCGCCCCTTCGACAATGGTCGTGTTGTCCTTGTCCACGACGATCTTCTTCGCCCGACCGAGATCCTCCAGGCGAACGTTCTCCAGCTTGATGCCGAGGTCCTCGGTGATCGCCTTGCCCCCGGTCAGGATCGCAATGTCTTGGAGCATGGCTTTGCGCCGATCGCCAAATCCGGGCGCCTTCACCGCGCAGACCTGCAACGTCCCGCGCAGCTTGTTCACCACCAACGTCGCCAGCGCCTCACCCTCCACGTCCTCGGCGATGATCAGAAGCGGCTTGCCGCTTTTGGCGATCTGCTCCAGAAGCGGGAGCAAGTCCTTCATCGAACTGATCTTCTTCTCATGGATGAGAATGTACGCGTCCTCCAGCACGCACTCCATGCGCTCCGGATCCGTCACGAAATACGGCGACAAGTATCCCCGGTCGAACTGCATTCCCTCGACGACCTCCAGCTCTGTCTGCATCGTCTTGGACTCCTCGACCGTGATGACCCCATCCTTGCCCACCTTCTTCATCGCCTCGGCGATCAGATTCCCAATCATCGTGTCCCCATTGGCCGAGATCGTCCCAACATGGGCGATCATGTCCCCCTTGACGGGTTTGGCCATCCGCTTGATCTCCTCAACCACCCGCTCGACCGCCTTGTCAATCCCGCGCTTGAGCGCCATCGGATTCGCTCCCGCTGCCACCATCTTCACGCCCTCGCGGAAGATCGCCTGCGCCAGAAGCGTCGCCGTCGTCGTTCCATCCCCTGCCACATCCGAGGTCTTCGATGCAACCTCCCGCACCATCTGCGCCCCCATGTTCTCCAGCTTGTCCTCCAACTCGATCTCCTTGGCCACGGTCACCCCATCCTTGGTGATGACCGGAGATCCGAACTTCTTCTCCAAGACGACATTGCGACCCTTCGGGCCAAGGGTCACCTTCACGGCATCCGCCAGCTTATTGACTCCTCGAAGAATAGCCTGTCGCGACTCCTCACCCGTGACGATCATCTTCGCCGCCATACCCTACCTCCTCCATGAGAATTTTCATTTGCCGGCCGACTTGGCCTTAGAGGCGACTTCGATCACCGCGAGGATTTCATCCTCGCGCATGATCAGGTATTCCTCGTCATCAATCCGTACCTCCGTACCCGCATACTTGCCAAAGAGCACCCGATCCCCAACTTTCACATCGAGGGGAATCTTGGTGCCATTCTCCAAAATCTTCCCGTTCCCCACGGCGACAACTTCACCTTGCTGCGGTTTCTCCTTGGCCGTATCCGGGATGATGATCCCGCCACGGACTTGCTCCTCTTCCTCCAACCGTTTCACGACCACACGATCGTGCAAGGGACGAATGTTCAAGGCCATACCCACCTCCTGCATCGAAATTTTCTCATCGCCCAAACTTGATTCGGTTGGAATTATATAATCTGCGTCCCATACTGTCAAGATGTGCCCTTTCACGGCCACAACTCGGCAGCAAGGGACAGCGTGCTTTTATTAATTTTAGTTAACCAATCTTCTGTTAATTTTACATCTTGACTTTTAGAGAAACTATGCTATACTTACAGCGCTGTTTGAAAAATGAACAAGGAGGGGAGGCTATGAGACGAGAGAGCGGACAACTCGATTTAGCGACGCTGCTTTTGGCGTTGCTCGCTGCTTTGCAGCTCCTGGGAGGCGGCTCGTGCCCAATCCCAGGGGTGACGCAATGAGGAGCCCAATGGGCTTCTGAAATCCCAAGAAAGGAGGAAGGGACCATGAGGATCCAAAATGGACAGCTCGATTTGGCAGCGCTTCTTTTGGCGCTATTGGCACTGGCAGCGCTTTTAGGATCTGGACAGTGTCCGATGCCCTGAGGCGTCTGATGCTTAGTTCGAGTATACACCGACGCTCAAAGCGAGGAGCTTCTTCATAGACCTCCTCCGGGGACTCCCCTGTGGGAGTCCCCACTTTCGCACTACAGGAGGGCGAAGGGATATGGCGACAGCAGCGGCTCACCTCGTATCGGATTTGGAGCTAGCCCGGGCTTCGGCCCAAGGGGAGATGGAAGCGTTCGAGCGACTCTACCAGACGTATCACCGACGGGTCTATTCCTTGTGTTTGCGGCTCGTTGGGAACGTAGCGGACGCGGAGGATCTGACGCAGGAGGTCTTCCTGCACCTCTATCGAAAGATCTCGAGCTTTCGAGGGGACTCGGCCTTCACGACATGGCTTCATCGGCTGACGGTGAACTTGGTTCTGATGCATCTTCGAAGGCGGCGGCCAAACTATGAGCCGATGGATGACACGGAGCTGAAGGCTCTCTTGGAGGCGCACCGAGCTGACGACGGGATGTCCCGGATCGTAGATCGGATCGCGCTGGAGAGAGCACTGATGGCGCTGCCCATTGGCTATCGTACGATCCTGGTGCTCCATGACCTTGAGGGTTACGGGCACGAGGAGATCGCGCGGATGTTAGGGGTCACCGTGGGGACGACGAAATCGCAGCTTCACAAAGCGCGGCTTCGGCTCCGGCGGATGTTGAAGCGAAGGCGCTGAAGAGGGTGAACGGCTCATGGGGTATCCGCGCGATAGACGAAGCGGCCGGCCACAAGGGTCGCGCGCACGGCTCCGGTGAGCTGCCATCCCTCAAACGGTGTGTTTCGGCCCTTGGAGCGGAATCGTTCGGCTCGGACGATGAACGGGCGCATTGGATCCAGAATGGTGATATCGGCGACCGCACCCGGCTTCAGGGTCCCCCCGGGAAGATGAGCGATGCGGGCCGGATTAGTCGAGAACAGCGCGACCAAGCGCATCCAGCTGATCACGCCCGCATGCACGAGGCGGTCCAAGGCGAGGCTGACGGCCGTCTCCAAACCGACGATGCCGAAAGGAGCGCGGTCGAATTCAAGCGCTTTCTCATCGGGATGGTGGGGAGCGTGGTCTGTGGCGATAGCGTCAATGGTCCCGTCGGCGAGAGCTTCGCGGATCGCCTGGACATCGCGCTCTGTCCGCAACGGGGGGTTCATCTTAGCATGGGTGTCATAGTCGCGGACGGCCTCCTCAGTGAGCGTGAAATGGTGAGGGGTGACCTCGCAGGTGACCCGCACGCCGCGCCGCTTGGCCTGGCGCACGAGCTCAATGGAGAGGGCAGTGCTCAGATGGGCCAAGTGCACGTGGGCGCCGGTGAGCTCGGCCAAGATGATGTCTCGCGCGACGTGCACCTCCTCAGCAGCGGCGGGTATGCCCTTCAATCCCAACCTCAGGGACCAAAGGCCCTCATTCATGACCCCTCCGGCCGAGAGGTTCTTATCCTCGCAATGATCAATGACAGGGATCTCCAATTGCCGCGCGTATTCCATGGCGCGGCGCATGACCTGAGCGTTCATGACGGGCTGCCCATCATCACTGATGGCGATGATGCCGGCCTCTCGCATCTCGCCGATCTCGGCCAGTGTCTCTCCCTGGAGCCCTCGGGTGATGGCGCCGATGGGGTAGACGCGCGCGGCGCCGACCTCACGAGCACGTTCCACGATGAAGCGCGTCACGGCGCGATTATCGTTGACGGGCTGAGTGTTGGGCATGGCGCAAACGGCCGTGAACCCGCCCGCGGCCGCCGCCTGTGTGCCCGTCTCGATGGTCTCCACGTCCTCCCGACCCGGCTCGCGCAAGTGGACGTGGAGGTCAATGAATCCGGGGGCGACGATACATCCGCGCGCATCGAAGATGTCAGCATCGGCGATCGAGATCTCCGGAGCGATCTCTCGAATGACCCCCTCTTCCACGAGGAGGTCTCCTCTCATCTCCAACTGTTGCGAGGGATCCACGATGAGCCCCGACTTGATCACCACGCGCATCGGGGGGCAATGATACGGGCAGTCCGCGCCATGGTCAAGACATCCATCCTCCCCCATTGAACTTCTCGGGCTTTTCTGATAACCTAAAGGCCGTCGCCGGAGCGGTCACAAGCCATGGAACGCCGTCGGTTGACACGAGGCAGCGGTCGAGTATAATTCGGGGCTTTCGCACATGTATGTAGATCTCGCGCAACTGGAACAAGATGAACTCTGCGTCGAGCATGAATACGCGGTCGGGGAGCTCGACCTGGAGGATGCGGAGATCGCGCTGTGCGCCCCACCGCGTGTGCGCTTTCGACTGCAGCGACTCGGCGTGGAGATCCGCATCGAAGGGCGGATCGAGACGGAGATCGAGGTCCGATGCGATCGGTGCTTGAGCGCGTTTCGACTCCCGGTGCGCCCGGACTTCGACGTCTTCTATGCTCCGATCGAGGTCCTGAAGCCGGAGGAGGAGGTCGAGCTGACCGAACGTGACCTCAGGTTCGGATTCTACCAAGGGGAGCGGATTGACATTGATGCGCTCGTGCGGGAGCAGATTCGCCTGGCGCTTCCCTTCCGACTCCTATGTCGGGAGGATTGTCGCGGACTGTGTCCGCACTGTGGAGCGGATCTGAATCACGAAGCGTGTCGTTGCGCGCCGCAGGAGTGGGACGCGCGCTGGGCCGCCCTGTGGGAGCTGAAGAGACGGATGGAAGGGGTGTGACGCGGCGTGCGCGCCCAGAGCGCGCGGCGAGACAACAAGAGGAGGGTGTGTCGCGATGCCGAATCCCAAGCGTCGTCACTCGAAATCGCGTCGGGGGAAACGGCGGGCTCACGATGCGCTGACGCCCCCGAATCTCACCACCTGCTCGCAGTGCCGGGAGCCGGTGTTGCCGCATCGTGTCTGTCCCCGCTGCGGATACTATAACGGGCGCGAGATCATCCCCGTGAGAGAGTAGCCGGATATGCTGCGCGTCGTGCTCGACGCAATGGGGAGCGATCGAGCGCCCCTGCCGGAAGTAGAGGGGGCTGTGCGCGCCGCGCGCGAATTGGGCATCGCCATCACGCTCGTGGGGCCCGAGGCGGAGCTGCGCGAGCACGTGCGACGCTTCGGGGACACGAGCCAGGCGCGCCTGGAACTTGTCCACGCTCCAGAGACCATCGCCCCGGACGAGCCGGTGGCCCAAGCTCTTCGCCGAAAGCGCGACTCAACCATTCACGTCGGCCTGCGACTTGTCCAAGAAGGACGGGGACACGCGTTTGTGAGCGCGGGCAACACGGGGGCGATCATGGCGGCGGCGAAGATGATCCTGAAGACGCTTGGGCCGATTGATCGTCCGGCGCTGGCCGCGGTCCTGCCCACGTTCACCGGAGGCAAGGCGGTCTTAATTGACGTTGGGGCCAATGCCGAATGTCGTCCCCTGCATCTGGTGCAATTCGCCATCATGGGCGACATCTACGCGCGCTTGATCCTGGGGATCGCCTCGCCTCGTATTGGACTGGTCTCCATTGGCGAAGAAGAGGCCAAGGGGAACGAGCTGACGCGCGAGGCCTATAAGCGTTTGGAGCGCTCGGGCTTGCATTTTGTCGGGAACGTCGAGGGGCAGAACATTTACATGGGGGACGTGGATGTCATCGTCTGCGATGGGTTCACGGGCAACATCATCTTGAAGACGAGCGAAGGGGTGTTCGATCTGCTGCGCGCGGGCCTGCGGCAGGAATTGGGGCGCACGTTGCGGACACGACTGGGCGCATGGCTGGCGCGTCCGGCCTTCGATCGCTTCCGACGGCGCTTCGATTATTTCGAGTCCGGAGGCGCGCCGCTGTTGGGCGTCCGGCATGTCTGCTTGATCTGCCACGGCCGTTCCGATGGCCGCGCGATCAAAAATGCCATTCGCATCGCCGCGGAGCTGGTCGAGCGTCGCGCCCCGGCTCAAATCGAGCGGGAGATCCTCAGGATTCAAGAGGACGAGGTCCGTGAGCGCGTTGAGACCCAGTGAAGAGATGTCCCGAAGTGCAGGCTCTTCGGCCTTGGGATTTCGCTCAAGGGAGGGGGATCATGAGGATGGTGAGTGTGGGAATTACGGGAACCGGGCATGCTCTCCCGGAAGAGGTCATCACGAATGCCGATCTGGAGAAGATCGTGGACACATCTGACGAATGGATCTCCACGCGCACGGGGATCAAGGAGCGGCGCAAGGCGCGTCCGGACGAATACACCTCGACGCTGGCGGCGCGCGCCGCGCGACAGGCTCTGGAGATGGCGGGCGTGGAGGCGAAGGACTTGGATGTCATCATCTGCGCGACAGTCTGCCCGGACATGGCGCTTCCGGCGACGGCCTGCATCATCCAGTCGCTTCTGGGAGCGAAGCGCGCGGCCGCCTTCGACATGGCCGCCGCCTGCTCGGGCTTCATCTACGGATTGGCGCTCGCCGAAGGGATGATCAAGGCCGGGCGGGCGCGCACCATCCTCCTCATCGGCGCGGAATTGCTCACGCGATACGTGGACTATACGGATCGTTCGACGTGCGTCATCTTCGGAGACGGGGCGGGAGCCGCCGTCATCCAACCGGTCGAAGATGGGCGCGGGTTGCTGGCGGCGCGGATTCAAAGCGATGGGGATTACGTGGAGTATCTCTACACGCCCGGTGGAGGAACCCGCTATCCCGCTTCGATCGAGACCGTGACCAACCGTCTTCACTATATCAAGATGCGCGGGAACGAATTGTTCAAAGTCGCTGTGCGGAGTATGGAGGAGATCTCGCGCCAGGTGCTCGATGACCTGCGCATGTCTCCGAGCGACATTGATCTCTTCATCCCCCACCAGGCGAATCAACGCATCACGGAAGCTGTGGCCGAGCGCCTGGGACTTCCCCTGGAGAAGGTCTATTCGAACATTCATCGTGTGGGGAACACTTCCTCAGCGTCCATTCCCATCGCACTTGACGAGTGCGTACGCTCGGGCCGAGTGAAGCCGGGTGATCTGCTCATGATGGCGAGCTTTGGAGCGGGTGTCACCTTCGGCGCGGCTATTCTCCGATGGTGAGGGATCGGATGAGTCGAATCGCATGCGTCTTCCCTGGCCAGGGGTCGCAATATCGCGGGATGGGCCGTCAGATGGCCGAAGTCTATCCGATCGCGCAGGAGACGTTCGAGCGCGCGGATGCGGCGCTCGGATTCCCGCTCAGCCGGCTGTGTTTTGAAGGCGATGAGGAAGAGTTGAAGCGAACGGAGAACACGCAACCGGCGATCCTGACGGTCTCCTTCGCCTGCTATCGTGTCCTGGAGCAAGCGGGAGTGCGCCCGGACTTCGTGGCCGGGCACAGCTTGGGCGAATATACGGCGCTCTGCGCGGCGGGGTCGCTCGCCTTTGAGGAGGCTGTCGTGCTCGTGCGTCGCCGCGGTCAATACATGCAAGAGGCCGTCCCTCTGGGACAGGGGGCGATGGCCGCGATCCTGGGGGCTTCGGCTGAGATCGTCGAGCGCGTCTGCCGCGAAGCAGCTCACGGCCAGGTCTGCGCGCCGGCCAATTTCAACTCGCCGCAGCAGATCGTGATCGCCGGGCACACGGCGGCCGTCGAGCGGGCCATCGCGCTCGCGCGCGAGCGTGGGGCTCGCCGCGCGGTCTTGCTCCCGGTGAGCGCGCCGTTTCATTGCGCCCTGATGCGACCGGCCGAGGAACGCTTGGCCGAGGACTTGGCCCGCGTGGCGTTCGCCGACCTGACCATTCCGCTTGTGAACAACGTGGATGCGGCGCTCATCACCTCGGGAGAGGCCGCCCGCGATGGCCTGCGCCGGCAGGTCTCGCGCCCGGTGCGATGGGAGGAATCGGTCCGACGCCTCCTGGCCGAGGGCGTCACGACATTCATCGAGGTCGGACCGGGACGCGTGCTCTCCGGTCTCATCCGGGCGATTGATCGTTCCGTCCGAACCTTGGCCGTCGAAGATCCGGCGTCGCTGGAGGAGACCCTCAAGGAGCTGGGCGCGTGATTCGCTTGGATGGACGCGTCGCCATTGTCACGGGAGCCTCGCAAGGCATCGGCCGGGACTGCGCGCTCGCGTTGGCCGAGCATGGGGCTGATGTCGCGCTACTGGCGCGCACGCGCGAGAAGCTGGAGGCTGTGGCCGAGGAGATTCGCCATCGCGGACGGCGCGCGTTGGCTCTCCCCACGGATGTGACCGAGGCCGAACAGGTGAAGGCGGCTGTCGCGCGCGTGCTCGCCGAATGGCAGCGGATTGACATTCTGGTCAACAATGCGGGCATCACGCGCGATGCCCTACTGCTGCGGATGAAGCGCGAGGATTGGGACCTCGTTTTGCAGACGAATCTGACGAGCGTCTTCCTCTGCTGTCAGGCCGTGCTCCCGGCGATGCTGCGCGCGCGCTATGGCCGGATCATCAACATCACGTCGGTCATGGGGCAGATGGGCAATGCGGGGGTCGCCAATTATGCGGCCGCGAAGGCGGGCATCATCGGTTTCACCAAAGCGCTCGCCCGCGAGGTCGCCTCGCGCAACATCACGGTCAACGCGGTCGCTCCCGGATTCATTGACACGGCCATGACGCGCGCCTTGAGCGACGAGGTGCGCCAACAGATGCTCGCCCTCATCCCCCTTCAACGCATGGGGACGGGCGCGGATGTGGCGGCCGGGGTTGTCTTCCTCGCCTCCGAGGAAGCCGGCTACATCACCGGCCACGTCCTCAACATCAACGGTGGGCTCTATATGTGAGCCCGCTCCGTTGATCGTTCGATCCCGGGCAGCGTAAAATGTACGACTCAATGATCGAAGGAGGAGGAACGACGTATGGCGGATCCGACCATTGAGGAGAAGGTGAAACAGATCATCGTGGACGAGCTGGGGGTGGACGAATCCGAAGTCACGCCGAACGCGCGGTTCGTGGATGATCTGGGCGCTGACTCGCTCGATACGGTGGAACTGGTCATGCGCTTCGAGGAGGAGTTCGGCATCGAGATCCCGGATGAGGATGCGGAGAAGATCGTCAGCGTCCGCGATGCCATCGAGTACATCGAGAAGCACAAGAAGTGAGCGACTCTCCTCCGCTCGCCGACGAGGCGGGGACGGAGGAAGAGGCGACGGGAGGCAGACGTGAAGCGACGAGTCGTTGTGACGGGAATCGGCTTGGTCTGCGGCCTCGGCAACACGACGGAGGAGACCTGGCGGGGCTTGATCGAAGGTCGCAGCGGAGTGGATTACATCACGCGCTTCGACGCCTCGCAGTTTCCCGTGCGCTTCGCGGCAGAGGTGAAGAACTTCGATCCGCTGAAGTACATCGAGAAGAAGGACGTCAAGAAGATGGATCCGTTCATCCACTTCGCCATCGCCGCTGCTCAAGAGGCCGTGGACGACGCAGGCTTGAAGATCACTCCGGAGAACGCCGAACGCGTCGGCGTCTACATCGGCTCGGGGATCGGCGGCTTCTCGGTGATCGAGCGCGAGCACCAGAAGTTTCTGGAGGGAGGGCCGGGGAAGATCTCGCCCTTCTTCATCCCGGCGGCGATCGCGAATCTGGCGGCGGGCCAAGTCTCGATCCGATTCGGGGCGCGCGGGCCCAACAGCGCCACGTGCACGGCGTGTTCGGCGGGCGCGCACGCCATCGGCGACGCCTTCAAGATCATCGAGCGCGGCGATGCCGATGTGATGATCTGCGGCGGAGCGGAGGCGGCCGTCACGCCCATGGGCGTCGGCGGATTCGCGGCGATGCGCGCGCTCTCGACGCGCAACGAGGAACCGCAGCGCGCCAGTCGCCCCTTTGATCGCGATCGAGATGGATTCGTCATCGGCGAGGGAGCGGGGATCCTCGTCCTCGAATCCCTGGAGCACGCCCGGGCGCGAGGGGCGCGCATCTATGCGGAGGTCGTCGGCTACGGGATGTCTGCAGACGCCTACCACATCACGCAACCTCCGGAAGACGCCCATGGCGCCATCCGCGTCATGCAGTATGCTCTGCGCGATGCCGGCATCGCTCCCGACCAGGTGGACTATATCAACGCGCACGGCACCTCGACCTACTACAACGACAAGCTGGAGACCTACGCGATCAAGCAGGTCTTCGGCGAGCACGCGTATCGGCTCGCCGTGAGCTCGACCAAGTCTATGACGGGACATCTGCTCGGCGCCGCGGGCGGACTGGAAGCGGGCATCACCGTCCTGGCCCTCTATCATCAAATCCTCCCGCCGACGATCAACTACGAGCATCCCGATCCCGAATGCGATCTCGATTACGTGCCGAATCGCGCCCGTCGGGCCGAGATCCGCTACGCGCTCTCGAACTCCTTCGGCTTCGGCGGCACCAACGCCGCCTTGCTCTTCAAGCGGTACGAGGAATGAGCGTATGAAGATCATCGTGTGCCTGAAGCAGGTCCCCAAGCGCGATCTCGCCCTGCGCCTCAACGAGGCGGGGACGTGGATCAAAGAAGCTGATCTGAGCTGGGAGATCAACGAGCCGGACGCCTATGCGCTCGAAGAGGCGTTGCGATTGAAAGAGCGCCTGGGGGGAGAGGTCGTCGCGTGCTCACTCGGACCGGCGCGCGTCGAGCAGGTCCTGCGGGAAGCGCTCGCCAAAGGCGCGGATCGAGCGCTGCACCTGCTGGATCCGGCCTTCGAAGGGCTGGATGCGTTCAACACGGCGCGCGTGCTCGCCGAGGCGTTGCGTCGCGAATCGTTCGATCTCATCCTCACGGGACTGCAATCGGACGATCACGGGTATGCGCAGACGGGCGTCATCCTGGCGGAATTCCTCGGGCTCCCGCATGCGACGATCGTCATGCAGATCGAGGTGCTCGATGGCCGAGTGAAGGTGAAGCGCGAACTGGAGGCCGGATGGTTCCAATGGGTCGAGCTGCCGCTGCCCGCACTCCTGACGATCCAATCCGGGATCAATCAGCCGCGCTATGCGACGCTCAAAGGCATCATGGGCGCCAAGAAGAAGGAGATCCGGCGCCTGGCGCTCGCCGACCTCGGCCTCTCGGCCGAAGAGCTGCGCAACAAGCAGGAACTGATGCGTGTCTTCTTCCCCACGAAGGCGAAGCGCACCGAGTTCCTCGAAGGCGCGCCGGAGGAGATCGCTGCTCGACTCGTCGAGAAGTTGAGATACGAAGCGAAGGTCTTGTGAGGAAGGAGCGGACATGAGGATTTTCGCTCTCGCCGAACATCGCGAGGGTAAGCTCAATCGGGCGACCTGGGAGGCGATCGTGGCCGGACAACGCCTGGCCGCTCACCTGAATGGATCGGTCTCGGCGGTTCTCTTGGGGCGCGATGTCCGGGGATTGGCCGAAGAGCTGGCCGCGAAGCGGCTCCACGAGGTCCTCGTGGTCGAAGACGAGCGATTGGCCGAATACACGCCTGACGGATATACGGCAGCGCTCAGTGAAGTGATCCGCCGCGAGGCTCCCGCTTTCGTCCTCATGAGCCATACCTATCAAGCGCGCGATTTCGCGCCGAAGCTGGCGGCGGCGCTCGGCAAAGCGCTCATCAGTGATTGCCTCGGATACCGCGTGGACGACGGAACGGTGATCTACACGCGGCCGATCTTTCAGGGGAAGATCCACGCCGACGTCCGATTCGCGGATGATCCCCCATATCTGGTCACCTTTCAAGCGGGAGCCTTTCGCGCGGATGAGGTCGAAGCGGCCTCCGAGCCGGTCCCCATCCGCACGATCCCGCTCGATCTGCGCCAGGCGCCGATTCGGACGCGTCCGCTGGAGGTCTTTCGCGAGGCGAAGCAGGCCGTGGACCTCAGTTCAGCCGAGCGTATCGTCGCCGTCGGACGCGGCATCAAGAGCGAGGAGAATTTGGCCCTGATCCGTCGGCTCGCCGAGGTCCTCAACGCGGAGATCGGAGCCTCGCGCCCCGTATGCGACAGCGGATGGCTCCCGATGGATCGTCAGATCGGCAGCTCCGGCCAGACGGTCTCGCCCAAGCTCTATCTCGCCATCGGCATCTCCGGCGCGATCCAGCATGTCGTCGGGATGAAGGGCTCGCGCACCATCGTCGCTATCAATAAGGACCCGGAAGCGCCGATCTTCGATATCGCCGATTATGGGATCGTCGGCGACCTCTTCGAGATCGTCCCCGCGCTCATCAAGGCGCTGGAGCAGCTCAAGGAATAACCTCGCTCCCCTGCTGCCGCGTGGCTGAAGTGGCGAAGAGCATTCGCGACGGTGGGCTCCCCCACGCGCCCTCCTGGGATGGAGCTCCGCCTTCAGCGTGAGGGCTTTCCCCACTCCCATCCGTCGGCTGTTCGCACCAGCCCCCACCTGCGTTTCGCCCTCGCGGCTTCCGCCAGCAATCGCTCGTGCATTCGATCGGCTTCGTACAGGACCTTCCCCTCCTCCACTTCGATGAAGAACGGCTCGCCCTGACGGATCTGCGCGAGCACTTCATCCACCGTCTTGACAAGAGGCTGCACCATGCCCTGGCTGTAAGCGTAGACGGTCGCCCAATCCACAGGCCGCTCGAAGATGACCAATACATCGGCATCGCTCTCTTGGGTGAAGTCTCCCCGAGCCACCGAGCCAAAGAGCACCATGAGCATCGGCTTCAGGCGAAGGACGCCTTCCATGAAGCGTTGCACCTCCGGCCAGTGCGGATACTCAGCCAATGCGGTTTTCGACGAAAGCCAGGATCGCTTCCGCATACTGGAGACACCGCGTGGCCGTCTCTTCATCGTAGAACTCACCCGGATAGCCTTCGGCGAAAGCGTTTGGATAACGCGGCTGGATATAGTGACGGTCCAATTCCCGCGCCATAGCGGGCAAGTCAGCCGGGATGGGCCCGATGTCCTCCATCTGTGTGAGCAACCGCACCAGAGTATGCCCGCGAATCTCGCGGTGATGGAACCGCAGTAGCGCCTTTTCGGCCGCCTGCTGCGCCTGAAAGGCGCAGCACTCATAGTTCCCATCCGCAAAGCTATCCCGCGCGGCCTTCAGGTCGCGTCGCGCCTGCGCCAACCAATCCGCATGACGTCGCGCCTGTGCCCGTCACGCAGTCTACCGTGATCGGACAATGAAAAGCAAATTGGCGAGACGCGCACGACACGCCTCCGGTCGGACGCACGGCGCGCCCTCCGTTTGGTATAATTGTCTTCGGCATCATGGATGAGAGGAGGTGGCGGAGATGAGAGGATGCGCCTGGGGGGTCTTCCCCTTCGGATTCGGCTTTTACATTGACTGGAAGGACATTGAGGACCTCTGGTTCTTCGGCCGCCGCTTCTACACGCGCCGGGAGAAGATCGAGTACCTGAAACGGCTCAAGGAGAAGCTGGAGCGAGAGCTGCAAGGGATCGAGGAGCGCATTCGGGATCTGGAGGCCCAGGAGGCAGCGTCCCGATAATCTCTCGGTCCGAGAGAGCGGCCGAATGAGCGGTGAGAAGCCTCGCCTTCTCCTCAATCCGCCCTTGCGGTCCCTGGACGATGCCCACCTGTATCGTCGCGTCTATGAGTTCGCCGACCTCTCGTCCTACTCGGTTTGGGAGCGGTGGAGCATCCGGGCGCTCGGCGTGCTCGGCTACTGGTGGATCGCTGCCTTCGGGCGTACGATTCGATGGACCGTCGTGGACGCTCAGTACTATGACGAGATTCGCCGCGCGGGGAAGCGCATCATCTACGCATTCTGGCATAATCGGATTTTCCTCGCGACATGGTTCTGGCGACGTCGGGGCATTGTCGTGATGACGAGCCAGAGCTTCGACGGCGAATACATCGCGCGATTCATTCAGCGATTCGGATATGGGGCGGCGCGCGGATCATCCACCCGGGGGGGGAATCGCGCGCTGCTGCTGATGGCCGCGTGCCTCCACCGCGGCCTCGATGTCGCGTTCACAATAGATGGACCGCGCGGGCCAGTGTATGTGGCCAAACCGGGCGCCGTGATGCTCGCCAAGCTGACGGGCCACGCCATCTTGCCCTTTCATATCTCGGCCGAATCGTTTTGGGAGCTGCCCAGTTGGGACCGCTTTCAAATCCCCAAACCCTTCACCCGCGCGGTCGTCCTGCTGGGACCACCGATCACGGTTCCCGCGGACGCCGACGAAGCGCTCCTTGAGCGAAAGCGGGCGCAATTGCAGGCCACGCTCGATGCCCTTCGCGAGCGGGGCGACCGATGGTTCCAGACGTGAACCGCGATCCCCTCACAAGATGATGCGCTCGTTGCCCACGCGGCGCGTGACGTGCTGGCGATCGAGGTATTCCAGGAGAGGAATGGCGTACTTTCGCGACACGCCCGTCAGCTCTTTGAACGTGCCCACATCGAGTCGTTCGCTGATGGCCTTTCGCGCGCGGACGCGCTCGATGAGCGCGCGAAGGGCTTCAGCCGCGAACGTGTGTTCGCCCACGCGCACGAGTGCGCCTCGATGAAGGAGCCGGTGATAGAGCTTGCGCGCCTTCTCGGGATCGAGCTGAAACTGAGCGATCACCTCCTCCAGGACCGGGGGCTGCCACCCGGCCCGCTCAAAGGCCTCCAGCAGCTTCCGTTCGATCTCCGCCTCTTCGTCCGAGAGCTGCACGACATGCGTCGCCAGGCGCACCCACTCGCGCTCGGCTCGAAATTCGGGCTCCTGACACAAGCGCGCCAGAAGCTCCGAGGCGACGGACTCCGGGACCTCGCGCGGGAGGAGCGCGCGCGCCTCGCGGCGCGGCATCCCGGGATCTAACGGGTGCTCGCGATGAAACGCCGCGAGCGCGTGTCTGAGCTTCTCCCGCATCGCCTCATAAGCAGCGCGCGACAGGAAATGGCGCGGGGTACTCGGAATCTCGACAAGGCGTCCCGCAGTGGCGTGGGCGCGCAGCGCGTCTTCGAGCTGAGTCGTCGTCAGATCCGTGCGCGCGGCGAGTTCGGGATAACTTCGCCCGCGTTCCCCGGCCATCTCCACCCAGAGCGCGAGCCGCTCTCGCGCGTCCGCCGCTTCCAGCTGAAGCCGCGTGGTGATGACGACTTCTCTCCCCTCGGCGGCCGGGCGAAAGGCCCGGTGCTTCTCCGGCAGAGCATCGAGGATCTCTCCACCGCCGATAGTGAGCGGCGGCGAATATCGTCGAACGATGAAACGATCGCCGGGCAGCGCGAACGTCGGCGTCTCCAGGCGAAATTGGACGAGGCCGGACTCGCCCGGTCGCAACTCCGTGCGATCCAGCAGGACGACGCGCGCCAGGATCTCGGCCGTCCCCACATGAAGCCGAAGGCGCGCGCGCGTCTGTAGCGCTTGGGGTGCCGTGGGGAGCAACTCCAGACGGGCGTCAATCAGCGGGGTGGGGACGAAGCGACGGCTCGCGACGACGACCTGACCGCGCTCGAGCTCTTCGACAGTGACCCCGTGCAGATTCATCGCCGTTCGTTCTCCAGCCACGGCGACGGAGACGGAGTGCCCATGCACCTGAAGGCCGCGAATCAGCGCACGACGCTGGAGAGGAAGGATGTCCACCTCATCGCCCACGGCGAACTGCCCGGCGATCAACGTCCCCGTGACGACGGTCCCGAAGCCCTTCACCGTGAAGACGCGATCAATGGGCAAGCGCGGGACGGCCTCGCGTCGCTTCTCGGCAACAGTCGCCGCCACACGCACGAGCGCGTCCTTCAACGCCTCGATCCCTTCCCCCGTGCGCGAGCTGACCCGGACGATGGGCGCTCCCTCCAGAAACGATCCGGCCACGAGATCGCGCACCTCGGCCTCGACCAGCTCGAGCATCTCCGCGTCCACCAGATCCGCCTTCGTGATGGCGATCAGCCCGGATTTCACATGCAGGAGCCGACAGATGTCGAAATGCTCGCGCGTCTGCGGCATCACCGATTCATCGGCCGCGACGACCAGCAACACCAGGTCAATCCCCTGTGCGCCCGCGAGCATGTTCTTCACGAAGCGCTCATGTCCGGGAACATCCACGAACCCGAAGCGCGTCTCTCCGAGCGTGAGGAAGGCGAAACCGAGGTCAATCGTGATCCCTCGCTCCTTCTCCTCCTTCAGCCGATCCGTATCAATGCCGGTCAGCGCCTTCACCAGGGCCGTCTTGCCGTGATCAATATGGCCGGCGGTGCCGACGATGATATGCCGCATCGCTGCCGCCCTCCCACGATCTCTGTTCCGTCCTTCACGGACGCGCGACGTTCGTCCGAAGGCGCTACGGCCTCTCGGGCTTCCGCTCTCCGGGTTTCCCCGCGGGCTTCCCGCTCTTCCCTTTCTCCTCGGGCTCCGGCTCGATATCGCCGATCTCGATCTTCCCGCTGAATCGGCGATAGTTCGTGTAGCGAATCACCATGCGGACGTGAACGGAGCGCCCCGGGAAATCCAGGACGTCGTCCGCATAGGTGTAGGTCGGGAACCACAGCTTGTCCTCGATGTTCTCCCGATAGGTCTCAAATCGCGGGAACTTATTCTCCCGATCCTCGGGCAAGCCTTTGCCCTGGACCTTCACGATCATCAAGTCCACTGTATCCACCCAGATGCGTCCCTGGAAGTACCGCTCGTGCATCCTCTTCGGATCGGGAGGACGCCGAGGGCGAACGTCGAAGACGTAGGTGTCAATCTCATCAATGCGCTCGCGTCCGACATAGGTGACGAGGTATTTGGGAAGGTCCTCCACCCCCAGCGCGAATGGCTGAATGCCGGCGAAATCGGCGAAATCGTATTGCGTGACGACGATCTCGCGGAGCGTGGGGACGGGGAAGTAGAGGATGCGCTCCTCTCGCTCGCCCCGATCGTTCACGATGATCTCGGAGACGCGCCGGAATTCCCCCGTCACCAGGCCGCGTGGCCCGAGCGTTTGAATGGTGATGTCCTGTCGGAAGAGGAAATTCTTGAACTCCTGGCGCAAGCGGCTCTCATTCTCGGCGAACTTTCGGATGATCTCCTCAACAGGGACACCATCCACAGTCTGCGTGGCGCCGACAGACTGACCGACGGCGCGCGCTGGCGCGGAGAGGAATCCAAGGAGCAGAAGGAGAGCCCAAGCGCTGTAAGCCGTCCGATGTCGCATCATAGGCATCGTCTCACCTCGCACATCACGTATTCTACCGAACTCAGGCGATATCCGCACATGGTCGCCCTCGCACAGGAGAGATGGGCCCGCCGGAGGGGGCGCTGCCTCGCGCGCCCAGCTCAGGCGCGCCTCTCCCAGGCTTCGCGCAACGCCTCGCCGACGACGTGGAAGCAGAAGAGGACGAGCACCATGGTCCCAGCCGGAAAGATGAACAGCCAGGGCGCGACGCTCATCGCCTCGACGCCGTCGTGCACGAGCGTCCCCCAGCTCGCTTGCGGCGCTTGAATGCCCAAGCCGAGGAAGCTGATGAAAGCCTCCTGCAGCATGACCGAGGGGATGGTGAGCACCGTGTAGGCGAGGATCGGCCCGCTCGCATTCGGGATGAGGTGGCGGAAGAGGATATGCCACGTCCCGGCTCCGGCCGCGCGCGCGGCTTCGACGAAGAGCTCCTTCTTGAGTGCCAGGACCTGCCCGCGCACGATTCGCGCGAGCGTCAGCCAGGAGACGGCGCCCAAGGCGACGAAGAGCAAGACCATGCGCACACCCGGGCCTCGCAGCCACTCAGCCCACGCTCCCTCCGGATGCCAGCGGAGGAGACGGATCACGGGATCCACGACCTCCGGCTCCGCAAAGAGCGCCATGAGCACGAGCACGAGGAAGAGATATGGGAGCGAGAACAACAGATCAACCACGCGCATCATCACGTCGTCCACGCGCCCGCCGAAGTACCCGGAGAGGGCGCCATAGAAGGTACCAATCACGGTCGAGATCACCGTGGCGACCAGCGCCACAAGCAGGGAGATGCGCCCGCCATAGAGGAGGCGCGCCAGCAGATCGCGCCCCAAGATGTCTGTCCCCAGATAATGTCCATTCGAGAGGCTCGGCGGGGAGAGCCCCAGGTCCAGATCCGTCTGATCGTAGCCGTAGGAGAGCCACATCGGGCCGATCACGACGGCCGCACTGATGAGGGCGAGGACTCCGGCTGCCAAAAGAACCGAGGGACGTTGAAGCGGCGTTCTTGTCCTGACCGGCGACGGCCCTTCCCACCCCATGTCTGGCCGACGCTCGTGGCGAGTGGACTGCTCCCGATTCATGAGGGCGTTCATCTGAAGGTGATGCGCGGATCCAGGCGCGCCATCGCGATGTCCGCCACCAGGTTGAGCACGATGAGCAAGACCGACGTGAGCGAGACGATCCCCAGGATCAGCGTATAATCGCGATGGAGCGCGGCCTGGACGAAGAAATGGCCGAGCCCCGGAATGGCGAAGATCTTCTCGATGACGACGGTTCCCGCCAACAGGAACGCCAGTGAGGGACCGGTGAACGAGAGCACGGGCAGCAGGGCCGGACGCAAGGCGTGCCGCAGAAGGATCGCGCGTGGGCGAAGCCCCTTGGCGTGAGCCGTTTGGATATAGTCTTGCGCGAGCGCCTGTTGCAACCCGCTTTGCGTCAAGCGCGCGATATAGGCGATATAGGCGGCCGAGAGCGTGAGCACGGGCAGCACCAGATGGCGCCCTTCTCCCCATCCGGCCGGGGGAACCCAATAGAGCGTCAGACTGAAGAGCAGGACCAGAAGCGGCCCGAGCACGAAATTCGGCGTGCTCACGCCCAAGACGGCCACCCCCATCAGCGCGCGCACCCACACGGCTCTCGGTCGAAGCGCCGCCCCCATGCCGAGCGGTATGCCGATGCCCAGAGCCAACGCATAAGCCGCAAAGCCGATCGGCGCGGAGACGCGAAGGCCGCGCCACAGGATCTCGCGCACCGTCACTTCGGGATACCGATATGAAGGGCCGAAATCCAGACGCGCGAGCCCCCGCAGATAGTTCGCGTATTGCACATGCCAGGGTTGATCCAAACCGTAATGGCGATCCAGATGCGCCTCGATCTCCACCGGTACGGCGCGCTCTCGACGAAAGGGCTTCCCCGGAGCCCACCGCACCAGGAAGAACGTGAGCGTGAGAACGAGCCACAGCAACGGAAGGGCGAACAGCAAGCGCTTGAGGATGTACCGGCCCATAGCCTTATCGCCCTCGAGTGACGGCCTGGAGATCGAACGCCGGTGCCGTTCTCTCCACGACGACGAACTTCAAAGGATGCCGATCGAGGATGTTCGCATGCCATCCTCGGACGTACGGTTTGCGAAGGAAACTGGCCACTGAGCTGTAGATAGGGATGATCGGCATATCCTCGAGCAGGACGCTCTCGGCGCGCGCCAAAAGCGCCATCCTCCGAGGCACATCCGGTTCAGCATTAGCCTGCTGGACGAGCCGATCATAGTCTGGGTTGACCCATCCGGTGGGATTGTTCGGACTCGTCGAGAGCATGGAATCGAGGAAGCTCGTGGGATCGCTGAAATCGGCCGAGAAGCTCCGTCGCGCGAGGTCGAAGTCTCCGAGTCGCACAGTCTCCAGATAGACTTGCCACTCCTGAGCGACCAACTCGATGCGGATCTGGGGGAAGATGCGCCGCCACTCGGCCTGCAGCGCTTCGGCGATCTGCGCATGCAGGGCGCCGGCATTATAGAGATAGCGCAGGCGAAGGCCGCGTCCTTCCGGGTACCCGGCGGCCGCCAAAAGCCGTCGTGCGCGCTCCGGATCGTACTCCACCCCCTTCGGGCGGGGATAGAGACCGTGGAAATCCGAAGGGGTGAAGGCCCCCAAAGGTTGCTGTCCCGCCGCGAGCAAACGCTGACAGAGGCGTTCCCGATCAATGGCCAGCGCCAGGGCGCGCCGCACCCGTCCATCGCTGAGCGGCCGACGGCGCACGTTCACCAGCAGGAAGTAGCTCAGCAGATAGGGTCCGGAGACGTAATCCCGCGTCCGGCGCAAGAGACGCAGCGCATAGGGGGGTAAGAGCCCGCTCACCAGGACATCCACTTCGCCCGCCTTATAGAGGTTCAACAACGTCGTCGCCTCACTGTATGGATAGAAGATCACGCGCTCCAGTCGCACCCGCGCGGCATCCCAATAGAGGGGATTCTTCTCCAAGACGACGCGGCGTCCCGGCTCGAACTCCACGAGTCGAAAGGGTCCATTACTCACGATATGCTCCGGGCGCGTCCACGCGCGTCCATGTCGCTCGACGGCCTCGCGCGGGACCGGCCGATAGACGCCGAGGCTTGTGAGCTTGAGGAAGAAGGCCGTGGGGACCTCCGTCTCCACCTCGAGCGTATGCTCATCAAGGGCGCGCACACCGACATCCTCCGCGCTCAGGGATACCGCCTCCCACACGAAGCCCTCCACATAGCGACGAAGCTGCCGAAGACGAGGCTCGGCATCTGAACCCGCGCCGCGCCGGATTCGATCCGCTTCCTCGGCTGTGAGCAGGAGATCGCGGCCGAATTCGTCCGTGAGAAATCGTCCGGTTCGCCGATCGCGAACCTTCAGCTTCCCCGTATTGTAGGCCTCGGCGTTCTTGATGTAATAGAGCAGATAGGCATTGGGCGAGGCCGTCTCCGGTGCCAGGGCGCGACGCCAAGAGTAGACGAAATCCCACGCGGTCACCGGACGTCCGGTGCTCCATCGCGCCGCACGCCGCAGATGAAATCGAAACCGCATGGCGCGCGCATCCATCTCCCACGCTTCGGCGACGGCGGGAATAGGCTCCAGTGTCACCGGGTCGTATTCGGTCAGACCCTCAAAGAGATTGATCAGAATCTGTTCCTCGACGCTACCCGGAGCCCGGTGCGGATCCAGCGATGCCGGATCAGCGCCATTGCCCACGCGGAGGACAGCCCCCTCGGGCGGCTCGATCTTCCCGAAGTATGCAGCCGGGGGCGCGCATGCGCTCAGCAGCAGCAACCCGACAGTCGCAGACACAAGCCGCTCCATATCTGGCGCCAAGGAGCAGTAAACCTTATCACGCACGGCGGAGCGGAACAAGAGCGAGCACCCCTGGCTCACCCTCTCTTTGTCGCTTTACTTCCAGTCGGTTCTGTGCTAGCCTAATCTAACTTGAAGAGGAAGAAAAACTTGAGTGCGAGGGAGGCACGCATCGCCTGTGGCGTTGACGAAAGCGGTCAAACGCGAGTTGATTGAAAAGTTTCGGGTGCACGAGAACGATACGGGATCGCCAGAGGTGCAAGTGGCGATCCTGACGTATCGGATCGCGCAACTGACGGAGCACTTCAAGACGCACAAGAAAGACTATCACTCGCGCCGGGGCTTGTTGAAGCTGGTGAGCAAGCGTCGCCGACTTCTGGAGTACCTGAAGCGGACCGACAGTCGGCGCTACTACCAGCTCATTGACCGGCTCGGGTTGAGAAAGTGACTTGACGCGACGACGGTACGACCACGCTCGCCAAGAGGCGGATATTCGACGCGATCCGGGCCGGATGGTCACGCGACCTCGCGGATCGCGGGGGGCATCCCGTGGTGATCCCTTCGCCTCAACGGACGGCGTGGTCTTCCCGATACAGAGTGGGCCATATGGGGTGAGCTCCCGCCTCTCTTGTGGAGAGCATGCCGGAGCTGACCTGATTCTCGCTCAGCCAAGAGACCATGAACGACCATGAGGAAGACGGTGTTAAGCGACTCTATTGAGATTGGCGGAAAGCGCATCACGCTGGAGACGGGGCGGATCGCTCGACAGGCGGATGGGGCCGTGCTCATTCGCCTGGGGGATACGATCGTGCTCGTGACGGCTGTGGCCGAGAAGGAGCCGCGCGAGGGGGCGGATTTCCTCCCCCTCACGGTGGACTATCGCGAGAACAACTACGCGGCCGGGCGCATCCCCGGGAACTACTATCGCCGGGAGGGGCGACCGACCGAGAAGGAGGTCCTCACCAGCCGCCTGATTGATCGGCCCTTGCGGCCGCTCTTCCCCGAGGGGTATCGGTGTGAGACGCAGATCATCGCCCTGGTCGTCTCCGCCGATACGGACTATGATCCCGACATTCTGGGGATCACTGGGGCATCGGCCGCGCTCTACTTCTCGGACATCCCCTTCTTCGAACCGGTCGGTGGCGTCCGCGTCGGTTTGATTGAGAACCGCTACGTTCTGAATCCCACCTACGAGCAGACGCGGCAATCGCGGTTGAATCTCGTTGTCGCGGGAACCGAGGACGCCATCGTCATGGTGGAGTGCGGAGCGAAGGAGGTACCGGAGGAGGTCATCGTCGAGGCGCTCGTCTTCGCGCATTCGGAGATCAAGAAGCTGTGCGCGTGGCAGAAGGCGCTCGGCGAGAAGCTGGGGGTGCGCAAGCGTGAAGTCACCCCTCCAGCGCTTGATGAGGAGGTCGTGCGCGCGGTGGAGGCAACATGGGGAGCGGAGCTGCGCCAGGCCCTGGACGTCACGAACAAGACCAAGCGGGAGAGCCAGGAGGCTCTGGATCAGCTCCGACAGCGCCTCCTGGAGGCGACGCCCGAGGAGCAGCGCGAGATGGCGGCGCGGGCGTTCGAGTTCCTGCGCGAGCGCTTCTTCCGCGAGGACATCCTCATTCACCGACGCCGTCCCGATGGGCGCCGCTTCACAGAGATTCGTCCCATCGAATGCGAAGTGGGGCTGCTGCCGCGCACGCACGGCAGCGCGCTCTTCACCCGCGGGGAGACGCAAGCGCTGGTGACGACGACGCTGGGCACGCGGGAGGACATCCAGTACCTGGACAGCCTGGAATTTGGCGAGATCGAGCGGCGCTTCATGCTCAACTACAACTTCCCGCCGTTCTGCGTGGGTGAGGTGGCGCGTCTGGGTGCGCCGAGCCGACGCGAGATCGGACACGGCGCATTGGCCCACCGCGCGCTGGAGCCGGTTTTGCCCTCGGAGGACGCCTGGCCCTACATCATCCGCGTGGTCTCGGAGATCACCGAATCGAACGGCTCCTCCTCGATGGCGACTGTCTGCGGCGGAAGCCTCTCGCTCATGGATGCGGGCGTGCCGATCAAAGCGCATGTGGCGGGCATCGCCATGGGCCTGGTCATGGAGGATGACAAGTACGCGATCCTGACCGACATCGCGGGAGCGGAGGACCATTACGGGGATATGGACTTCAAGGTCGCGGGCACGCGCGAGGGGATCACGGCCTTGCAGATGGACATCAAGATCAAGGGCGTGGATGCGGAGATCCTCTCGCAAGCCCTGGAACAGGCCAAGGAAGCGCGCATGGTGATCCTGGACAAGATGGAGCAGACGATCGCTCAGCCACGACCGGACATCAGCCCATATGCTCCGCGTATCTTCACCATGCAGATCCCGCCTGAGAAAGTACGCGACGTGATCGGCCCCGGAGGGAAGGTCATCCGCAGCATCGTGGACAAGACCGGCTGCAAGATTGATATCCTCGACGATGGGCGCGTGCATATCGCCTCGATGAACAAAGAGGCGGCCGACCAGGCCATGCAGCTCATCCGCGAGCTGACGATGGAGATCGAGGTCGGCAAGACCTACGTGGGCCGCGTCTCTCGCTTGACGGAATTCGGCGCATTTGTCGAGATCGTGCCGGGGACGGAAGCGCTCCTGCACATCTCGGAAGTCGCCCCGCATCGGGTGCGGGACATTCGCGAAGTGCTCAAGGAAGGGGATGTCATCAAGGTCAAGTGCATCGCCAACGATGGCATGGGGCGGATTCGACTGAGCCGCAAGGCGCTGCTCATGGAGCAAGATCGCGCGGCACGCAAGCGCCCGGAGGAGCGATCCCGAACCGACGATCGCTCTCGTCGGTCCCGTCGGTGAGGGCGGAGTGAAGAGATGCGGAGGCGCTGGAGGGCGATCGGTCTGATCCCGCTCCTGGGCCTGCTCGCCCTCGAGCTGGGGTCTTCTCGACAAGGACATTCCCGCCCGCTCTCGGGCGAGCTCCCCTTTCCTGTCGGCGAGCGCCTGACGTATACGATCTCCTGGGCCTACTACGTGGTTGCCGGGGAGATGACGCTCTCGGTGAAAGGGCAAGGGCGGTTCTTCGATCGCGCGGGCGTGCACCTGGAGCTACACGCTCAGACGGTCGGCCCTGTGCGCACGCTCCTCAGGGCGCTTGAGGAGCACTGGACCTCCTATGTGGATCCGCAGACCTGGCTCCCGTATCGGGTGGAGCACTCACGCCGGGATGGGGATCGGCGCACGGACATCGCGATCGCCCTCGACCATCGAAGCGGGATCGCCCGCCTGAGCACGGGGCGGACGATCGCCATCTCTCCGGAGACGCGCGACGTCGTCGCCTTTCTCTATCACCTGCGCACGCTCCCACTTCAATCGGGGAAGCGCTACCGCTTCTCCGTCTTGAGCGAACGGCGGCGCGTTCTGATTCAGGCTGATGTCCGCTCGCGCGCCGTGGTGGAGACGCGCGCCGGACGTTTTGAGGCGATGGAAGTGGCCTTGCGCCTGGAGGGCACCGATGCCCCTCGTCTCCGCCTCTGGCTCTCTGCCGACGCGCGGCGCATGCCCGTGATGATCGTAGCCCAGGAGGCGCTGGGAGAGATTCGCGTCGAGCTCGCGGAGGTCGCGATCGGCACGGCGATGGCGGGCCGGGAGTCGAGCCCAGCAGGCTCTCAATGGCGTCAATGAGCGCGCGAGAGAAAGCACTGCTGATGACGGCGACCGAGATCGAGCAGGCGCTCGAGCGCTTGGCAGAGGAGATCGCGGCTTCCGAGCCGCCCACGGATAAGCTGATGCTCGTCGGCATTCGCACGCGAGGTGTGCCGCTGGCTCGCCGCTTGGCGGAGATCCTGAAGCGACGACATGGGCGAGACCTTCCGGTCGGTGTCCTGGACATCACCTTCTACCGGGACGACCTGAGTCGGATCGCGCCCAATCCCGTGGTGAAGACGAGCGAGCTGCCGCACGACGTCACCGGCCGGGTCATCGTGCTCGTGGACGATGTGCTCTACACGGGCCGCACGATTCGCGCCGCACTCGATCATCTGATGGACTACGGACGGCCCGATCGCGTGCGCCTGGCTGTGCTCGTGGATCGCGGCCATCGTGAGCTGCCCATTCAGGCCGATTACGTAGGACGAGCGATCCCGACCGAGCGGAACGAGATCGTCAAAGTCATGTTGCGCGAGGTGGACGGCGAGGATCGAGTCCTCCTCCTGGAGAAGGAGGGAGCCGATGACGCGTGACCTCGAGGGAGAACGGCGCGATCCCCCTGAGCGCGCGGAGTTCTCCACCGCACATCCGCGCGCGCGCCTCAAGCGAAAGGACCTGCTCGGCATTCGCGATCTCGATCCCGAGGAGATTCGACTGATTCTGGATACGGCCGAGGCGTTCAAGCAGGTCTCCGAGCGCGAGATCAAGAAGGTTCCCACGCTGCGCGGGCGGACGGTCGTGAATCTCTTCTTCGAACCCTCGACGCGCACGCGCACGAGTTTCGAGCTGGCGGCCAAGCGCCTCTCGGCGGACACGGTCAGTATCGCCACTGCGACGAGCAGCCTGATGAAAGGAGAGACGCTGCTGGACACGGTGCGGACCCTGCAGGCGATGGCCGTGGATGCGCTCGTTGTGCGTCACTCGATGGCCGGCGTCCCGCATCAGCTGGCGCGGCAGCTCCCCATTCCGGTCATCAATGCGGGCGATGGGGCGCACGAACATCCCACGCAAGCGCTCCTGGACGCCTTCACCATTCGCGAGCGGAAGGGTCGGATCGCCGGATTGAAGGTGGCCATCATCGGCGATCTCTTGCACAGTCGCGTCGCGCGTTCGAACATCTATCTGTTGACGAAGCTCGGGGCGAGCGTGTGGGTGAGTGGTCCGCAGACGCTCGTGCCGCCATATTACGAACAGTTGGTTCCGGATGGCCTCTTCGTCACGCCGAGGATCGAAGAAGCGCTCGAGGGCGCCGACGTCGTCATGGCATTGCGCCTTCAGCTCGAGCGGCAACAGGAGTGCTTCTTCCCCTCCCTCAAGGAGTACGCCCTCCGCTTCGGTCTCACGCGCGAGCGGCTGCGTTGGGCGAAGGAGGACGCCATCATCCTCCATCCGGGACCGATGAATCGCGGGATCGAGATCGCGTCCGATGTCGCCGATGGCCCCCAGGCGCTCATTCTCGACCAGGTCGCCAACGGCATCGCCGTGCGCATGGCCGTCCTCTACCTCCTCATGGGCGGATCGTCCGCCTGATGCTCCTGATGATCCCTCTGCTTGGCCAGCCCTTCGTTCTGCGCTATGCTGAATGTTTCGCGCCCCGACCGCATGGTTCGGGAGAGCCGAGGAAGCGTCGTGGGGAGGAACTCGACAATGATGTCGTGGATCGCGGAGCTCGAAGCGATCCTCGGGGATGAGGACGTGATCACCGATCCCGAACGGCTCCTCGCGTACGAATGCGATGGCCTGAGCATCCACAAGCATCTGCCGTCGGCCGTCATCTTCCCGGAATCCGCCGAAGAGGTCGTTCGCGCGGTCAAGGTGCTGGCGCGGCATCGCATTCCCTTCCTCGCGCGAGGGGCGGGCACGGGATTGAGCGGAGGTGCGGTCGCCGTCCAGGGAGGAGTGATCTTCGAGCTCGCCCGGATGAATCGCATCTTGGAGATCGACTATGAGAATCAGCTCGCCGTCGTGGAGCCGGGGGTGATCAATCTCACGCTCACGCGTGCTGTGGCCGATGCCGGGTATTTCTATGCTCCCGATCCCTCCAGCCAGATGGCCTGCACGCTGGGCGGGAATGTGGCGGAGAACGCTGGCGGCCCGCACTGCTTGAAATACGGCATGACCGGGCATCACATCCTGGGTCTAGAGGTTGTCCTCCCCGATGGGACAATGGTGACGCTCGGGGGGCATGGCGCGGATGCGGTGGGGTATGATCTGCTCGGTCTCTTTATCGGTTCCGAAGGGACGTTCGGCATCGCGACGAAGATCACCGTTCGGCTCACGCGGCAGCCCCAAGCGGTGAAGACGTTGCTCGCCGATTTCCTGAGCGTGGAGGACGCCAGCCGTGCCGTCTCCGCCATCATCGCGGCGGGGATCTTGCCCTCGGCCTTGGAAATGATGGATCGCGCGACGATCGAGGCCGTCGAAGCGTCCGTGTATGCGGCGGGCTTGCCGACGGATGCAGCGGCCGTGCTGATCATCGAGGTGGATGGATTGGAGGCGAGCGTCGCGTACGAAGCCCAGCGCGCCGTCGAGATCTGTCGCGCCCATGGCGCGCGCCGGGTGCTCGTCGCCCGCGATGAGGCGGAGCGCGCGCGCCTCTGGGCCGGACGCAAAGGTGCCTTCGGCGCCCTGGGACGCATCAGCCCGGACCTCATGGTCCAGGATGCCGTGATCCCACGCAGTAAGCTCCCCGAAGTCCTGCCCGAGATCTATCGCATCGCCGCACGCTACGGACTCCGCATGGCCAATGTCTTTCACGCCGGCGATGGCAACCTGCATCCCAACATCTGCTTCGACGGGCGGGATCCCGAAGAAGTGGAGCGCGTGAAGGCGGCCTGTCGCGAGATCATGCACCTCTGCGTGCGCGTCGGGGGTTCGCTCACCGGGGAGCACGGCGTCGGTCTCGATAAGATCGCCTACATGCCCCTTGTCTTCACGGAGGAGGATCTGGAGGCGATGGCGCGCGTGCGCGCCGTGTTCGATCCGGAGGGCCTGTGCAATCCTGGAAAGGTGCTCCCGGTGCGACGCTGCCGCGCGTTTTGAGGGAAGACGGTGACCTCACCGGAAGCGAGCACGGTCGAACGAGAGCTGATCTCCATCGTGGGAGAGGCGAACGTCCTCTGCCCGGCCCCCGATGAGTATGCGATTGATGATCGGCGCCCTCTGGCCGTCGTCTTCCCGGGGACGATCGAAGAGGTCGCGGCCGTCCTTCACTTTGCGCATGCGCAGGAGCTGGCGGTCATCCCGATGGGATCAGGCCGCCGCCTCTCGTTCGGGAATCTCTCGGAACGGGTGGACCTCCTCCTCTCGACGCGCCGCCTGGACCGCATTCTGGAGTATGAACCGGCCGATCTCACGGCGAGCGTCGAGGCCGGATGTCGGTTGGAGACATTCAATCGAGAGGCCCTCCCCCACCGGCAATGGTTGCCCTTCGACCCTCCGGATGCGGATCGCGCGACGCTCGGGGGGATCGCCGCTACGGATGATTTCGGCCCGTTGCGTCACGGCTATGGACGACCGCGCGACTATGTCATCGGCGTGGAGGTCGTGCGGGCCGACGGGACGCGCCTTCGCGCCGGCGGACGCGTCGTCAAGAACGTCACCGGATACGATCTCAATAAGCTCTTCGTCGGGAGTTTCGGGACGCTCGGCGTCCTGGTTCGCGTGAATTTCAAGCTCCGTCCATATCCGGAGGCTGAGGCGACCGCCGTGCTCCTCAGTTCGGAGTGGGAACGGCTCGAAACCGCATCGCAGCAGATCATCCGCTCGGAGCTTCTGCCGGTGGCGCTGCTATTCAGCAATGCCGAAGCGACGTCCACGCTTCTGCCCGATCGCCCCCAGGAGGCGCTTCTGGTGCGATTCCTGGAGACGCCGCCTGCGGTCGCGTATCAAGTGGATCGCGTGCGGGCGCTCGCCCATTCGCTCTCGCTCGATCTGGTGGACTTCGCGAACGAAGCGAGTCGCTCGCTATGGGAGACGGTGGGCCGACTTCGCCGACTCTTCCCGACGGATCTTCTCGTGCGACTCAGTGTCCTCCCCGCGCACACGATGGCGGCGCTGCGCGCGGGCGAGCGCGTCCTGAGCCCATGCCTCGCCTCAATGTATGCGCTGGCGCAGCCGGGGACGGGCATCGTCCACATCGGCGGAAAGCTGTGGGCGGAAGGGGCGGACGCGCTCTCTCGGGTGGTGGAGGCGCTCGTTCATCTTCGAACGGCGTGGGAATCTCGTCGCGGGCACGTGATCGTGGAGCAGGCGCCACCGGCGATCAAGCAGAATTTCGATGTGTGGGGGGATGCGGGATCGAGCCTACCACTCATGCGAGCGCTCAAACAGACCTTTGATCCGAAGCGCATCTTGAGCCCCGGCCGATTCGTCGCGGGCTTATGAACGAGGAGATGACGATGGGGACAGCTCTCGGTCGTGCGCTCGATCATGAGGCGGAGAAGCTCCTGGCGTGCATCCATTGTGGGCTGTGCGTGAGCGCGTGTCCCACGTACCTGCAGCTTGGCGATGAGAACGACTCGCCACGAGGGCGCCTCTATCTCATGCGCGCCGCCGCCGAAGGGCGCCTGCCGATGACCTCCCGCGCGCTCGCGCACCACATAGACCTCTGTTTGGGCTGCCGGGCGTGCGAGACGGTGTGCCCCTCGGGCGTGCGGTATGGGCGGTTGCTTGAAGCCGTACGCGCCGATCTCTCGCGCGCGGGGACGACACCCGGACTCTGGAGCGTGCGATTTCTCCTGAACCACATCTTCACCTCACCCGCGCGCCTGCGCTGGTTCTTCGCGCCGGCTCGGTGGCTGCGCCGTCGGGCCTTCGCGCGCCGATGGGCTGAGGGGAGATTCCTGCCCCCCCGCGCGCGCCTCGCCCTGCAACTGCTGCTGGCGACGATGCCCGAGGAGATGTCACCTCGCGATGAACGCCGAATCATCCCGCTCGTCCCGTCTGGACGCCGCGCGCGTCGCGTCGCTCTCTTCGCCGGCTGCGTGGCCCGCGAGCTCTTCGAGCACACGAATCGTGCGACCATGGACGTCCTCGCCGCCCACGACTGTGAGGTCGAGGATCCCCCGGATCAGGTGTGCTGCGGGGCCTTGCACGCGCATGCCGGAGAGATCGAGACGGCGCGCGCGCTGGCGCGGAGGAATATTCGCGCCTTCGAGCGCAGCGCGGCCGAAGCCATCATCGTCAACGTGGCCGGTTGTGGGGCTCTGCTCAAAGAGTACGGCGAGCTGCTCGCCGACGACGCCGAGTACGCCGAGCGCGCCCGCGCCTTCGCCGCGCGCGTGCGCGATGTCTTGGAGTATCTGATCGAGATCGGGTTGCGTCCGGGACCACGCCCGTTGCATCTGACGGTCACCTATGACGCGCCGTGCCATCTCTATCACGCGCAACGCATCAGGACGGCTCCACTGGAGATAATCCGCCGCCTCCCCGGCGTCACCTTCGTTCCGCTGACCGAGGCCGACATGTGCTGTGGGAGCGCGGGGATCTACAACCTGCGTCACCCGGAGCTCGCCGATCGGTTGCTCGAACGGAAGATCGCGCATCTTCGCCGAACGGGGGCGGACGTGCTCCTGACGGGCAACGCCGGATGCCTCATGCACCTGCGTCGCGGCGTGCAGCGCGCCGGTCTCCCGATGCGCGTCTTGCACCCGATTGAGCTGCTGGCGCTCACGTATGCGTGAACGCCCGCTGGAGGAGGGGGTGCGGTGAAGATCCATCAACTCCGGATCCCGACGCCATTTCCCGTCGGCCCGGTCAACGTCACGCTGCTTCTCGAAGACCCGATCACGCTCGTGGACACCGGGCCGCAGACCGACGAGGCGTTCGCCGCCTTGCGTCAGCAGATGCGCGCGTGCGGCGTGCGCGTGGAGGACATTCGTCGGATCGTCCTCACTCATTCACACGAAGACCATGCGGGTCAAGCGGCGCGATTGCAGGCCCTCTCAGGCGCGATCGTCTATGCGCATCCGTGGGAGGCCGACCGTTTGAATCCCACCTTCGACGAGGCGAGCTATCGCCGCTTGCTCGCGGAGCTGGGCACGCCGGAAGACGTCATCGCTCAATTCGAGGCCTTGCGACAGAGGATTCGCGAATTGATCGCTCCCGTACCTGAGATCGCCGTGCTCGATGAGGGCGAAGAGCTGGCGTTCGAGCACGAATCCTGGCGCATTCTGCATACGCCCGGACACACGCCTGGCCACATCGGCCTCTTCTCCGAGGGCCGACGGCTCTTCATCGCCGGGGACACCGTCCTGAAGCGCATCACGCCGAATCCGGTGCTGAATCCGGATCCTCGAGATGCGCACCGGCGCTTCTCCGCGCTCCGTCATTTCCTCGCGAGCGTGGATCGGCTGCGAGAGCTGGCGCCGAGCGTCGTCATCACGGGCCACGGCGAGGCGGTCGAGGACATCGAGACCTATCGGCATGAGATCCATCATCATGTGCGACAGCGGCAGGAGGCCGTGCGGGCGGCTCTCGGCACGCAAACCCTGACGCCGTGGGAGCTGTCCCTGCGCCTCTTCCCTGATACCCGCACCGACCAGCGGTTCCTGGCGCTCTCGGAGACGATCGCGCATCTGGATCTCGCCCTCGCCGAGGGCCTGGTCGTGTGCGAACGACGAGATGGAATCGAATTTTATCGCGTCCGGCGATGATCGGCTCAGAATCACTATGAGCGCCATCGCGTGCCTGCCCTCGCCAGATTGACGTCTTGCCCGTGCCCTCTCTAAAATTTGAGTGCGTATGCGCGGAGATGCACAGCGACGAGAGCGAGCTTTATTCGGTAGCTTCCCATGACATGCATACCAAAAGAAGGAGGAATCATATGACCACGTCCGCACCGTCTCACCTGATCGTCGTCATCGGCGCTGGCCCGGCGGGGATCTATGCCACGGGCAAGCTCGTGGAGGCCGGGCATTACATCGTCCTTGTGAATCGAGACATCAAGCCAGGAGGACTCGCCGAATACGGCATCTATTTCACAAAGCACCGGATGAAGGAGGGGATTCGGAAGCAATTTCGGCGCATCCTCGCCCATCCGCGCGTCTATTATTTCGGTAACGTCCGCGTAGGGAAGACGGGCGATGTCACGCTCGACGAGGTGCGTGAGCTTTTGCGTCCCTCGGCCATCTTGATCACGACCGGCGCCCAGGGGACGAAATTCCTCGACATTCCGGGCGAACAAGCTCCGGGCGTGTATCATGCGAAGGACCTCGTCTATCACTACAACAACCTTCCGCCCTTCAGCCAGCGGCCTTTTCTCATCGGTCGGCGCGTGGCGATCATCGGCATCGGCAATGTTATGGTGGATATCGCGCACTATCTCGTGCACGCCCGGAAGGTGGACGAGGTTATCGCCGTCGCCCGGCGCGGACCCGGTCAGCGAGCGTATACCGATAAGGAGTTCAAAGCCATCGCGGCGAATCTCGACACGGAGGATCTCCGACAGGAACTGGAACGCATTCGATCGCGCGTGGAGGCGATCGGCGAGAACGTCGAGGAGCTGTATGGCGAGCTGACGAAGTATGTGGACGCGCCGCCGGAGGAAGGGCCGAGCCCCACGCGCTTTCGCTTCCGGTTTCTCTGTGCTCCGAAAGAGATCGTCCTCGGACCGGACGGGCGCCCGATCGCGTTGCGCGTGGAGGACACGGAGCTGGTGCGCCGCGATCACTCCATCGTCGCCAAAGGCTTGGGGACGTACTGGGACATTCCCTGCGATACGGTCATCTTCGCCGTCGGTGACAAAGTGGACGAAGAGTTCGGCCTCCCCGTTCGAGGGACGGAGTACGTGACCAATCCGAACCCGGACCCACACCATCCGGGAGACGAAGCATATCAAGTGTACGACCCTGAGAAGGGAGAGGTCCTCGAAGGCCTCTTCGTCGCGGGATGGTCGCGAAAGGCCTCGGACGGATTGGTCGGAAAGGCGAAGCAAGACGGAGAGCGAGGAGCTGAGGCGCTCCTGCGCTACGTGGACCGCCTTCCCTCGGGAGTGGGGGGAGACATCGCCGCGCGCCTGGAGCGTTTCCGCGCACACCTGCGCGCGCGAGGCGTGCGCTTTGTCGAGTACGAGGATGTCCAACGCCTGGAGGAAGCCGAACGACGCGAGGCCGAGCGACGCGGCGTGGAATGGTTCAAGTTCGCCACAAATGAGGAGATGTTGCGCGCGATCGAATCTGCCGCGACGGTGGGATGAGCGCGGGCTCATCCCTTGCGCCCTTGACGATGCTCAGCGGCAATGGTACACCTGAAGCCGTGGTGACCGAAAATTTCGCACGTGAGGTGATCCGATGAAGTACAGCCGCGGGATTCTCGCTTCCTCCCTCACCCTCGCTCTGCTGGCGTTTGGTGCGCTCTCTCCAATGAAGCACTCCGCCAAAGGATTCTCTGCGTCTCAGGGCGAGACCATTGTTGAGGAGGAAGAGCCGAACGACACCCCTCGGACGGCTCAGGTCGTTCCCTTCCCGCGCCCGGGGGAGAAGGTCATCTTCCGAGGGCGCATCGCGCGCGGCGATAAGGGGGGGCGCAGCGAGGAGCTGGAGAGCTTCTTCAATCAATTCGACTTTGAAGTGGGCGAAATCCAGGACTGGATCGTCGCTGACCCTGATGCGCTCGGAGAGGCCTCTCCGGGAGATGGTCCGATCCCCGTGCGGATCACGGCGGATTGGGGGCCGGTGACCTCGCCACAACAAGCCCGACAGGAGGCCGACCTGGACTTCTGGGTCGGCACATTCGTGGATGACCAGACGTTCTTCATTGATGGCTTCAAGGCGCTGAGTGACATCCAGATGGCGACGGAGCAACGTCCGGAATCCTGGCCGCGATCCGATCGGCCGCATCAAGCCGTCGTCCTCTATCTGCAACCGAAGGGCGTGCGAACGGGCGACGGGGAACCGTTGCCCAACGATGGCTTCGCGCGAAAGCTCGTGATCGGCATCCAGCACTTCGGCGGCCCACCGGCCGAATACACGATGACGCTTGAGAATCTCAGTGCGAGCGGAGCGGAACAGCAGGCTGCTGCAGGATCGGAATCTCATCAAGTTGATGATGGGTTCATCTCAGCTCGGTTCTTCGGAGGGCCTTCGGGAGGAATCCTCCTCAATCGGTTCCGTCCCAGCCGCTATCCGGCACGGCTTGTCGCCGTCAGCCATCCTTTCCTCCATTTCCGTGATCTTCCGGATCCCACCGGGAAGTCCATCCGTGTGCTCGTGCTCGCTGGGGAGAGCGACCGGCCGGACGCGGCGCCTCCACCGCTAGATCAAGCGAGAGTTTTGTTTGACAAGGCGTTGCCGATCCCGCGCACGATCGAGATCATCGGTGAGGTCATAGACCTGCCCATTGATCCCCCTGTGACCATCGAATCGGGCGTCGTCTACGTGGGATTTCAATTCCCCGCTGACCCGATCGAGCAAACGGGGATCGCCCTCGCCCTTGACCCCAGTCCGGCTCAATTCCTCCGGACGTATCTCTCGACCGACAATGGTCAAACATGGGGGCGCCCTCGGCGAGATGAGCCGTTCACGGGCCTGCCCGTCTTCATGAACGCCGACATCCGGGCGACCTTCACCTTCGGGAAGGCCGTATCCCCGCAGATCGTGCGCGAATCGCCAGTGCGGGAGCGAGTCCTTCAGCGAGCGCGCCTCCAGCCGCTTCGGATCGAACGTCCCGGCGAGGTGAAAGCGGGAGAGATCGTCGGCTGGTAATCGGGGTTTGTGATGGAGACCGAAGGAAGAGACATGCTGCAGCTCCGACGCCCGAGCGGAAGATCGCGGGGGCGATCGAACAGGTGGTCTTCGACGATCTTCCGCCCAAGAGGCGCCCCATGAACCCCGCTCTCGATCCTCTGGAGTCACCCGAGTGCCGATCGGCGAACACGGTCTTAAAGAACGCGGACATCTCTCCCATCAAGATTGCGCTCCATCGGGAGCTGACCGAAGTGCGGCGGGAATTCAGCCGCGCCAGAGATCCGGCAGAGCGAGAACGCCTCGCCCGCGAGACGCGCTGGCTTCCGCTTGCCAGTCAACGTCTCGATGAAAAGCACCCCGTCTCGGAGCTCCGCGAGCTGAAGGGACGGGGCGCAGCGCGGGAAGGCTTGAGAGAGCGCTTAGAACCCTCCAGAAGGATCACTCACCGGCGAATCCCTGTGGGGAAGATGCGGCGGGCAGAACCGATATAAATGGCTTCGCGCGCGTCCCCACCGGCGAGCGACGCCTGGAAATACGTCTTGCCGTTTTCGAGCAGGACGAACTCGCCGATGCGCGTGATCTCCCCATCGTGTTGGGGAGCTTGATCTCCGACCTCCGCGACCGTGGTCGTGACGGTCAACGGCCCCAAGCTCACCAGGTAGAGCCCTTCGGGCGCATCCCGTCCGGTGACCGTCGCGCGAAAGACGAGCTGCTCGTTATTGTTGCTCATCAATTCGCCGAAACGCTCGAACTGCCCCGGGCCGAAAGGGACATTCCCCCCTTGAAGGATTTTCGATTGAAAGAAAACCAAAGGGCCGACGGTGACCGCTTGGAAGACCCCCTCCCCGGCGCGCTCTCCAGTGAGGGTGGCGACGAAGGCCAGCTCATTTCGGTTCAGGGAGACGAAGCGAAATCGGTGGAAGCGGCCGACGCCGGGCCCTCCCGGGGCATCCTCCCCGGAGAGAACGATCGGTCGGGCGAATTCGCTGAGCTGTGGGAAAAGCGTCATGAGGAAGATCCCTTCGGGCACTTCCGCCTCATCCAACTCGGCGATGAACGCGATGCGCACAACGCCCAGCGGAAAAGCGTCAATGGAGAGTGCGGAGAAATCGCCGAACGCCCGATACCGACTCCGACGCGCGCCGACGGGCTGCCCTTGCACGACTAAGGCGCCAACATCCCCTCTGGCTACGAGCGCGAAGAAGAGGCCGCGGCGCATCTCCTCTCCCTCTGCCACAGTCGCGCGAAAGAGGACGATCTCCGTCTCCGGAATCGGCAGCACACCGAACACGCGGATGCGGTCGGTCAGCTCCAGGCGTTCGAAGGCGACGAAGCGCCCGCGCGTTTGCGGCGCTGGCTGCCCGGCGAGCACAAGCGGACGAACGCGCTCGCGCGCCCGGACGATGAAGAGGCCGCTGGCGACCTCCCCTCCTTCCAACGTCGCCTGGAAGGCCACCGTCCCGCGCCGGTTAATCCGAACCGGACCGAACGCCCGAAAGCGTCCCCCACGGGTCATGGGCGCCTCCTCACCGACGGCCACCAGTTGAAGCGGACGCGGGCCGCTCTTCAGAAAGATGCCCTCGGGAGTCGCGTACACCATGTCCTCCGAATCGTTCACCGAGAAATGGGCCAGTTCGAGGAGCGGCTCCTCGGAAGCTGCAATGCGCGGCTCGCCCCACGATTTCCATCCGAACATGAGGATCGCGGTGAGCAAGAGCGCGAGGTGCGTGTACGTCCGTCTCATCATCATCTCCTGATCGGGGATCAAGGGACCTGGTCCTCAGGACTGCGGTCGGCGAGAATGGCGACGACATAGCCGACGCCGAAGAGGCTCGTGTACGAGAGGACGCGGTGGCGCACCGGCATCTCGCCAGCAGCCCCCACAGCGATCAAGATCGGGCGATGGCCACATTCGACGGCGAGGGCGCGAAGCTCGGGCGCGATGCGGGCCAGTCGGGCGAAATCTCCGTCTTCCAGGGAAGAGACGATCTCGCGATCGAACTCGTACGCCCGAGGATGGTATCCCGAAGGGGCGAGGGCGCTCAAACGATGGCTCAGGTTCGCGCTGCCGATGAAGACGACTCGCCGTCCCAGCGCGCGTGCGGCGCGTTCGACGCATCGCCCGTAGCTGACATGGTCCCGATCGGGGAGATAGGAGCTGCCTAAGACGACGACGCGTCCCCGCCATCCCGCCTCCCAGAGGAGATAGAGCGGCACGAGCGCTCCGTGATCGAGAGGCGTCCCCTCGGGAATCTCAAAGATTTTCATCCGCTGCTCAAAGACCTCACTGACGATTTCGTCCACAAGCGCCAGGTCGTTCTCGAAGCGAACGCCCAGGGCCGGGTGACCGTAATGAGCGAACGACCCCCGCAAGACATCCCCCACGTGAAGGCCGAAGGCATCAATGGCGATGGGCGCATGAGGCGTCGCCAGGATGATCGTCTCCGGATTCAGGCGCGCGATTCTCTGCGCCAGTCGGCCGATGGCGCTCACCAGGGGGACGGCTTCGGGCGCCGGCTCGCCGCCCAAGGCGCTGATCAGAATCGGCGCATGAGGGACGATGACATTCAGGAGGATGCCGACGTTCATGGATGAGCTGCTCGCACGGTCACGGGCAGAGAGGCGCTCAACCGCGCGGGCGCCTCCCACACATATCGTTTCATCCCTCGCAGATACCACCGAAAGCCGAAGGCGCGCATCTCGCGATAGGCGCGCTCGGGTTCCCATCCCTCGAAGAGGACGCGATAGAGCGCAATGACGACGCCTGTACGATCAGCGCCCCGACGACAATGAACGAGAACGGGACGAGAGGCCGGATCGGCGATGATCGTCAAAATGCGCTGCATCTCTTCATCGCGAGGGCGTCGCCATCCGCTCAAGGGGACGTTCACATACCGCATGCCGAGCGATTCCACCAGCGCGCGCTCGGCGGCGGCGCGTTCGCCCGGCCCGCGCAGATCAATCACCGTCCGAATTCCCAACTGAGCGAGGTATCGGAATCCCGCCTCATCGGGCTGTCCCGAGCGGTAGAGGCCATCAGCGACTCGGGCAAAACGCGGGAGTCCAGGGTTCCCCGTCTCCTGCTGCGGCCATGCGAATGGAAGTGCGGCGAAGAAGAGGAGGAGAACCCACCACCGTTTGACGCACGCTCTCATCTGTGCCTCCTGACAACGACCTCGCGTCCAAAATTCGAGGGAAACCATAGCATAAAGCTCGCCCTTCTCCAAGCGCCGCACTCGCCGGATCACTCGAGCACGAGGGTGCGATCCGGCGCGCGCAATTCGTACCGAATCCCACGCCACGAGATGCGACGGGAGAAGGCGGCGATCGCGCAGTTATAGAAGAAGAGCAGGCTCGCCAGCGGATAGAGGAGCCAATAGGCGGCGCGGTAAGGACGGAGCTGATCGCGATATGCGCTGAGAACGCGCTCGACGACGCGCGTGCGCACCATCGCCTTGAGGACGCCGGGAACATACACGGCGAGGAACGCGAGCGCTGGCTCGACCGCACGCTCTCCCGAAGCCAGATGCAGAAGCGCGCGAGCGCCCGACCAGAAGAACGCCAGGAGGAAGAGGCTCGTGCTCAGCCACAGCAGCAGCCAGAGGTGCGGAGCGTAGCAGCGCGTGATGATGATCTGGCGCGTGGTGAATTCCACCACCTCGCGGAACGAGCACTCGCCTGAGGAGGGGAGCAAGCACTGGGGGACGAAGACGATGGCCCCTCCGGCGCGCCGCACAGCCTCCGTCAACCGATAATCGTCCGAGACACTCCCCTGCCAATATTCGCGCAACCGAATCCGATGGACGGTCTCGCGCCGAAGGGCCATCGAGCCGCCCCAAGCGAAATTCCGCGGATGCGGACCAAGGGCCGTGGCGATCGGCGCGTTCCACAACGAGCGCAGGAGCGAGGCGAAGCTCCCAGCCGGGATGTACCAGCGGTATCCGGTCGTCGCTCCCACGCCGAGCGTCTCCAGCGGCGCCACGAGATGGCGCAACCAGTGGGGATCGCGCTGCGCGTCGCTGTCGGTGAATGCATAGACTTCGGGCTTCTCCCCCTCTTCCCCGCGAGTCTCCAGATACTCGAGCGCGACCAGCAAGTTGTGCACTTTCTGCCCGCACATGCGCGCGCGTCCGGCTTCGAGGATCACCGCCGGAACTTCGCGCTCCTGATCCAGGGCGTAGCGGATGACAGGATACGCGGGATCCGATCGAGATTCGACGACGAAGATTACCTCATACTTCGGGTATTCCTGTCGCAGGAGCGCGCGCACGTTCTCCGCCAACCCCGGATCCACACCCCGACAGGGCACGATCACAGCGACCGAGGGACAATACGCCGACGGCGGCGAAGCCAAGCGCTCGCGCGCGTACTTCCAGTAGCGAATCCCCGTCCAGAGGGATCCCCAGCTTTGTGCAGCCGCCAGGATCACCACGGGCCAAAACATCGTCAGGGCAAGAGCGCGAAGACGCGCGCCGGTCCGCCTGATCCCCCTGCGATCGGGAGCACGCCCACGATGACGATCGCTCCCCGAGGCGGAAGGTGCTCCAATCGCGTGACATTCTCCAGATGGTACTTCCCCGCTCCATGCATGATGTGATGCACGCGGAAGTCCCGGGAAGGACCGAAGTCCACACTGAGCGTGTCAATGCCGATGCCGTGGATCTGCCGCCGGCGCACGAGCCAGGTCGCCGCTTCGGGCGAGAAGCCGGGGAAATGCATCACGCCCTGAGCGTCTCGATTCCGATAGGCTTCGGGATCCCCCCACCGCGCGCTCCATCCCGTGTGCATGAAGACGATGGCCCCACGCGGGATGCGACCGTACCGCCGCTCCCATCGCCGAATGTCCGCGACGGTGAGCTGATAATCCGGATCGCGCGCGACTTTCTCCCGTACGTCAATGACGACGGCCGGAGCGATCAACTGTTCCGGGCGAAGTTGATCCACCGAGGCTTGACCGGCCACGAAGTGGTTCGGAGCATCCACATGCGTCCCCATGTGCTCAGGCATGGCGAAGAAGCCGGAGAAGACGCCATCGCGTTCCAGCGTCGCGAGGGTTCGAAACTCGAAGGGGCGATACTGCTCGCCCGGCCAGTACGGAATTGTGGGACTCAAGCGGTGCGTCAGGTCCACGACGCGCCCTCGTCCGGAGATCACGCGCTCCAATCGCCCTTGCGCGGACGCGAGCGCTGTGGCCGCCAGGATGGAGAGAGACATCGCCAGTGCCCTCGCTCCCATAGCATACCTCCTCGGTGAAGCCCTCACGGCACGGCGGTCGGGCGCCCGATCCCCACGTAGATGAAACCCGCTCGGCGCGCGTCCTCCGGATCGAAGAGATTCCGTCCGTCCAAAAGCAGCTCTCCGCTCATGACGCGCCGAAGCTCGGAGAGATCGAGCTGCCGAAACTCCTCCCACTCGGTCACGATGACCAACGCATCACAGGCGCGCGCGAGGTCCACCGGATCAGTGGCGTAGATGAGTTCGAGATCGGGATGTTCGGCCCTCATATTCGCCATCGCGACCGGATCGTAGACTTTCACGCGCGCGCCCTCATCCCGCAGCGCTCGCGCGATCGCCACACTGGGAGCGTCGCGAATATCATCCGTGTTCGGCTTGAACGCGAGCCCGAGCAGGCCGACCGTACGCCCCCGGAGCGATCCGAGCGACGCGCGGAGCTTCTCGATCACGATCCGGCGCTGATGAGCATTCGTCGCCTGCGCGGCCCGAAGCAGCAACGGATCATAACCACGATGCTCCGCCAATCGAATCAAAGCCCCAAGGTCCTTCCCCAGACAGCTCCCGCCCCACCCGATGCCCGCCCGCAAGTAATGCGGACCAATGCGATGATCCAATCCGACGGCCTCCATGACGCGCGTCACATCGGCACCCACGCGTTCGCACACGTTGGCGATCTCATTGGCGAAACTGATCTTGAGCGCCAAGAAGGCATTCGACGCATATTTGGCCATCTCGGCGCTGTCCCAATCCATCCAGAGCAATGGGACGCGCCGCAGCCCCTCAGGGCGAGGCGGCAGATAATCCGGCGTCGGAAACGTCTGCTCCAAGATCGGACGATATAAGCGTTGCACCAGAGGAGCAGCTCGCTGATCGCCCGCGCCGATGATGATTCGATCCGGATACAGGCAGTCCTGCAGCGCGTTCCCCTCGCGCAAGAATTCCGGGTTGCTCACGACGATGATGTCGCCCCCCGAACACGATGCCCGAAACCAGTCGGCCATCCATCGCGCCGTTCCAACAGGGACAGTGGATTTGCTCACGACAAGACGCGCCCCGCGATTCGGCGCGCGCTCAAGGGCGCGCCCGATAGTTCGCAACGCCGCCTCAATGTGACTCAAATCCACATGTCCGTCCATGCGTGGCGGCGTGCCGACTGCGATCAGAATCGCTTCCGCATGCGCGATGGCCGATTCCGCATCCTCCGAGAAAGAGAGATTCCCCACGTCCATGTGAACCTGCAGCACACGGTCCAGACCGGGTTCGTAAATGGGTGAGAGCCCCTTGCGCAAGAGCGCGATCTTGCGCCGATCTATATCCACGCCCACAACCGTATGCCCGATGTGACTCAAGCAGGCCGCCGTGACCAATCCGACATATCCGGTCCCAATGACGCACACGCGCATGATTGCCCCCTCATGGCGTTTTCCGGATCACGCGAAGAACCAAAGGTTGACTACTATAACACTCGCTCCGTCCTCCGTCAAAATCCTCTTCCTCCCAACAACCGCCAACGAGACCGCCCAGGAGTTATCCCCCCTCCCCTCCTTGTGGTACAATACCTTCTCTTCGGGAGGAGAGCACATGCCGAACGGATTGACGCCAGAAGAACGAAGAGAGATTCGCGCTCAACTTGAACGAGTGTTCGAGGCTCCTGTCGCCGATGCCTTAGTGGAGGTCTTCGAGCGGCTGGCGGAACGACAGGCGGAGGCCGCCCTTCGCCAGGACATTCGCGCCCTTTACGGCGTTATTCATGAGCTGGCCACAGCGATAAGAGATTTGCAAAAGACTGTCGCCCAACTGGCTGAAGCGCAAGCGCGAACAGAGGAACGCGTCGGGCGGCTGGAGGAGGCCGTCGCCCATCTGATCGAAGCGCAAGCCCGCATGGAGGAGCGCGTGGGGCGATTGGAGGAGCGGACCGCGCGATTAGAAGAAGCCGTGGCGCAACTGGTCGAGGCGCAGGCCCGCATGGAGGAACGCGTCGGGCGGCTGGAAGAGGCCGTCGCCCATCTGATCGAAGCGCAGGCCCGCATGGAGGAGCGCGTGGGGCGATTGGAGGAGCGGACCGCGCGATTAGAAGAAGCCGTGGCGCAACTGGTCGAGGCGCAGGCCCGCATGGAGGAACGCGTCGGGCGGCTGGAGGAGGCCGTCG
>JBEPZV010000016.1:0-53530 GCA_041640655.1 bacterium | reverse complement strand
ACCTGGGGATTCTTCGCATATCCGCGAACGTTCCCGCGCGCATCGGCTTCGACCGTGATGCCGCCAATCGGTCCGGTGCACTGCAGCAGGATCGTCACCTTCTCCGTATCTTTCAGCATGCTGCCCAACAGCGCGCCGGCCGTCAGCGTACGTCCCAAGGCAGCTGAGACAGTGGGCGACGTTCGATGTCGCCGGCTCGCTTCATCCACGAGACGGGTAGTGATCGCCGCGACGCATCGCACCATCCCGTCGCACGCTGTCGCACGAACCAGCACGTCCCTTGCGTGCTTCATAGCTCTGACCTCGCACCCCTCATTATAGCACACGGGTGTTCGCGGCCTTCGAAGTCGCGTGGTCATCAGGGAAAGAACGCGGGGCCAGAAGGTTCCGGCGTCCGCCGCGCCAGGAAGATGCAAGAGGAAGGGCGCGGGAGGGGCGTCCCCCGCGCCCGAGAGCCGATCAGAAGTTATACCTCAGCACCACTTGCATCTTCCGCGAGCTGCTCACGACGCTGTCTCTCACCATGCCGAAGACGGCGCTCGTGACGACGGCCGTCGGGAATCCGAACGAGGGGGTATTCGTCGCGTTCTGCATCTCCAACCGGAATTGGAGATTATGTCGCTCAGTGATGCGGAACTGCTTCCCGATGGTGAGATCGAGGCTGAAGAACCGTGGACCGGTGAAGAAGTTCCGACCCGTGTTCCCCAACCGTCCGGGGGCCGGGATCGAGAAGAGTCCGCGCTGTTGGGCATCGAAGTAGAAGAGCGTGCCCGCGGCGGGATCCAGGAACAGCCGACCCATATCGGGCGAGCAGCCGTTGCAATCGGCCGGTGAGGAGACGACGTTACTCACCGTGTTCGCTCCAGAATAGACCGTGAAGGGACGGCCCGAATGCCACCGCACGATGCCCGCGATCTGCCAGCCTCCGGCGATCTGGTTCAACACGGGGTCCCATCCTGATCCCCAACGCTGCCCCAAGCCGAAGGGGAGGTCCCACGTCCAATAGCCCTGGAACGAGTGGCGGCGGTCGAAGTCCGAGCGCGCGTAGTTCAATCGCCGGTTCCGGAGATCGAAGGGAGTGCTCGAAGCCGATTGGGCTGTTCCTGTCGCTGCCGTCGTGAAAGTGGGGTCGAAGGAGCGGGTGTCGAGCGACTTCGCGAAGGTGTAGCTGAACTGAAAGCTCAGGCCTCGGCTGAGTTGTCGCGAGATCTGCGCTTCGAAGGCGTGGTAGGTCGAGAAGTCGTTGCTATCGAGCACCACCAGACCACCGGAGAACTGCGGGAAGGGGAAGAAGAAGAAGGGGCTGAAGCCACTGGCGACGACAAGGGGCTGCCCCCCTTCTGTGCGCGTCGCGAGTGATGCGGCCAGGGCCGCCACCGAATTCAGATTCAGCGTCGAGGCGAAGAGCCGTCGGAGCATCTGCGAACCAGTCTCCCCCGCTCGCCGCCGCGAGTCTTTTTCCAACAGTCGGTTGATGAGATCACTCTCCCCGCCCGCCTGTACGATACGAAAGGCCTCGAGGAACCCATTTTGGAAGATCTCGGCCTGGTTGATGTCATACGCACCGAACAGACCGACTCCGCGGCGACCGATGTAGTTCAGCTCCAACACCGTCTTCCACGCCAGCTCTCGCTGGATGCTCAACCCCCACATATTGGTCTTCGGGGAACGCAGGCTCGGGTCCACGACGTGGAGACTTGCTGTCGAGAAAGGAGCCGGCTGTCGGAGCTGCGCGGGAGTCAGGTCGGCTGGCGGCGCGAGCGTCGGGAGTCCATCGCGAAGTCGCCCGCCGCGCTGCCCGAACTCCTGGTTGATCACCGGCAAGACGATCCCTGGCATCGTGGGGAAGATGAACGACGAGAAGAGGAACGTGGGCACACGATCATACGCCAGACGATAGTTCGCCCGAATCGAAGTCTTCCCCGTGCCGAACGGATCCCACGCGAAGCCGATCGTCGGGCCGAGGTTATTCCAATCGTCATCGTAGAGTTCCCCCTTCACCCAACGGATCGTATTGCTGGCCGGGGCACCCAAGACAATGGGACGCTCCGGTCGAAGGATCCGATTGCGGGGATCGCTCGGGGAGAGCTTGATCTCCCATCGCAAGCCGAGGTCGAGCGTCAGGTTGGGGCGAATCTTCCAGGTGTCCTGCCAGTAGAAGTCGTACTCGGGATAACGAGCGTCGAAGCTGAAGGTCGTCCCCGGCGGCCCATATTGATCATCGCTGATGGCGACGAACGCGCGACTGATCGTCCCCACGCGTCCGAGCAGGTCGTTGATCGCCGCTTGCAGCCGCGGGCGATCGAACGTCGTGTTGATGTCCGTCGGAAGCCGGAAAGCGACCGGATCCACCGTGTTCACCGCCGTACTGAGATTGACCGAGAGGCGCGTGTTCAGGCCAGCCACGGATGTCCGCCGATCAATGTGGCGCTGATAGCGGAAGTTGATGCCCGTCTTGAACGTGTGCGCTCCGCGAACGTACGTGAAATTGTCCACGAGCTGATAGGTCGTCAACGCGCGCGCGTTATAGAAGAAGGGATCCGTCCCGGGCAGCGGCGTCGTCACATTGTTCAAGACGACGGGAGGCGTCTGCGGGTTCGGATCGGGGTTGTTGAAGCTGAAGGTGAACCGGTTCATCCCGATGACGAATTCGTTCGTCATGCGAGCCGTGGGCGTCCACCGCCAGTTGATCGCCAGATTCCGGGGATCGCGCGTCGTATCCACAAAACGCGGTGTGTTCGGGAAGCGCGCCCACCCGCTGTTGGCGAAGTCGCCGAGCGTGTCCTGGCGTCCGTGCGCCCATCGGCCGAAAAGGGTGTGCCGCTCGTTGAAGACATGATCAATCCGCAGGACGAAGTCCTCTTGCTCCTCCCGTTGGATCGGCGACCAGGTGAATCCGGCGACGTTCAGGCCATCGCCCGCCTTGAACTTGAAGTCATTCGGCAAGGGCATAAGGTCAATCAGGCGTTTGATCGTGGGATCGAGCCCATAGCCAGCCGGATCGTTCGCCACAATGTCGTAGACGCCGATATTGAGGCCGGGCAGCGGATTCCCGTTGGAATCCACTGAGGCACCCGCAACACCTGCCGGCATATTCCGCCCGCCTCGAACATACCGGAACAGACCGCGTCGAGCTTCCGCCGTATACACGGCGCTCGTCACTATGCGCGTCTCCCGCGTGCGCAGGACCTGCAGGTTTGTGAAGAAGAAGGTCTTGTTCCGAATGATCGGCCCGCCGAGGCTGAATCCCGGAATATGTTGCACGAACTGGCGCTTCGGCTGGTCATTGACGTTGTTCTCGTACTCATTCGCGTGCAGTCGCGGCGTTTGATAGAACCAGAAGAGCGTGCCGTGGAATTCGTTCGTGCCCGAGCGCGTCACCATCGTCACTTGTCCGCCGCTGCTGCGCCCGAATTCCGCTGTGAAGTTGCTCGTCAGGACGCGGAACTCGGCCAGCGTATCGGGATTCGTGCGCAGCGGGGAGAAGTTCGACCCACCGGCACTCGTCTCGTTGATGTCAATGCCATCGAGCGTGAAGTTCCACGCTCGATCGCGCGACCCATGCACGTGAACGCCCCCACCGGTGTTCGCCCCTGAGACAACTCCAGGTTGGAAGAGCACGAAGTTCAAGGGATTCCGTCCACGGACGCCGACGATCGGGAGGTTCAAGATAGCCTGTTGATGCACGAGATTCCCGAAGTTCCCCGATGTGCTCGTCTGGACCAGCTCCGCCACCCCCGTCACTTCGACGGCTTCGGCGATCTGCCCAACCTCCAATCTCACGTTAACGGTCATCGGCTGTCCGATCGTCAGGACATTCCCCGTGGAGACGAATTTTTTGAACCCCTCCTTCTCCACCGTCACCGTGTAGGTGCCGATGGGAATGGAATCGAAAACGTATGTTCCAGCCGAAGTCGTGCGCGTCGTGTAGGCGACGCGCGTCGCTTCGTTCGTGATGGTGACCACGGCGTCAGGGACGACAGCCCCGGTCGGATCGGTCACCACGCCCATGATTCGCGAGGTCGTCCCTTGGCCGAAGGTCAGCGTGAGTCCTAGAAAAAATCCAGCAAGCATCAGGCTGAACCGTCTCATAATCCTCCCCTCCTTGAGGATGCTACCTTCCGAAGACCTCGCAGCGCCGCGTCGGCCTCGGAAGGGCGAGTGAGAAGTTCGGAGCGGCTTCCGACACAGGCCCTCTCGACAAGAGGCCCTGTGCGGATCACTGCCCGCAACGAGATTCTTAGCAAATTGCGTTCCCAATCTCGGACGACTCGCCCGTTCGGTCCTAACCCATTTCGGAAGACGGGGATAACGCCATCCCGTTTCATCCGCTTGTCTCTCGCCAAGACCGTTTCCTTCCGAAAACGTGGATGAAATTTCCAAATTTTCGGAAGCCAGTTCATCTTGAACATAGGATCCCCTCGCGCTCCCGGTGGCGAGATAAGAGTCGGAAGATCCCCGCACCGGCGAGGAAACCGGTGCCCAGGAAGAGAACGGCTTTGGGCCATTGGCCGAAGATCGCGGATCCGATTCCGAAAAGGAAGCCGTAGATGAGCGCGCATCCGAGGGCCCAACAGGCCAGACTGGGAGCAAGCGGGTCAGGGGCTGGGGCATTGAGCTGTCGCGCAAAGGATGCCCAGCCGGGGCCGCCAGGGCGAACACGCTCGTAAAACGCGATCAACTTCGCTTGGGGCTCGGCTGGCGTGAGCCAGGTCACCAGCATCCATACCGCCGTCGTCACCGCGACGGTCACGAGCATGGACTTGGCGTAAAGCAGCGGGTCATCGTCAGAGAAGGGGCGAGCGAGTTTCAATCCAAGTGTGACCAGGAGAGCTGTCGTCATGGCGGCGATCTCCGACCAGGCGTTGATACGCCACCAGAACCAGCGCAGGAGATATACGAGTCCCGTCCCCGCTCCAAGGCTGAGCAGCAGCTCCCACGCCCCGGTGATCCGCCGCAGGTTCAGCGTCACGAGGATTGAGATCAGGGCCAGCAGTCCCGTCGCCGTGCGCGAGACGAGAACATAATGGCGCTCATCGGCGGACGGGCGGACGAATCGACGGTAAAAGTCGTTGACCAGATACGACGTGCCCCAATTCAAGTGCGTCGCGATCGTGGACATATAGGCGGCGGCGAAGGAGGCCAGGAGCAAGCCACGCCAGATGGGGGGCAGATGATCCACCATCACGCGCACGTAGAGAGCCGTCGGATCGCTGACGCGCAACTGAGGATAGAGGACGACGGCCGAGAGCGCGACCAAGATCCACGGCCACGGACGTAAAGCATAATGCGCGACGTTGAACCAGAGCGTCGCCCAGACGCCGTGTCGTTCATCCTTGGTCGAGAAGATGCGCTGGGCGATATAGCCGCCGCCTCCGGGCTCCGCTCCCGGATACCACGAGGCCCACCATTGGACTCCGATGTAGATGAGCAGCGTCTCTAGTGGTAACCACGGCGAGTCCCAGCCCGGCCAGATGGCGATCGCAGCCTCGGCGCTGCCGAAGTGCTCCGGCAATCGTGCCAGGAGCCCGGGGATCCCCCCCACGACCTGGAGGGCGAAGACGGCGAGCGCGATCGAGCCCGCCATGGCGATCACGAACTGAACGGCATCGGTGACCACGACGCCCCAGAGTCCGGAGAGAAGGGCATAAAAGGCCGTGATCCCCAGGCAGAGGAAGGCGGCTTCCAGCTTCCCGACGCCGAGCGAGAGACCGATGACGGTGGCCATGCCCAGGGTCACCCATCCCATGATGAGACTGTTGACGAGCAATCCCAGGTAGATCGCGCGAAATCCCCGCAAGAACGCGGCCGCGCGTCCGGCATAGCGCAGCTCGATGAATTCGACATCAGTCATCACCTGCGCGCGTCGCCAAAGTCGAGCGTACAGGAAGACCGTGAGCATGCCGCTCATGACGAAGTTCCACCAGAGCCAATTCCCAGCCACGCCATGTCGCGCGACCATCTCGGTGACGGCCAAGGGGGTATCGGCGGCGAACGTCGTCGCGACCATCGAGGTTCCGGCGAGCCACCACGGCAGATGCCGACCCGAGAGGAAGTATTCCACCACGCTGCGGCTCGCCCGACGCGTGTAGGCCAAGCCGATCCCCAGCGAGAGAATGAAGTACGCGACGAGGATCAGCCAATCCCTCAGCGTCAGCCGCATGAGCCCTCCGCTCTCACGAGCGTTCGACGCGCATCGGTTCGCTCCTGCTGGCGAGACGCTCGCCGAGGACGTGGCTCGCCCATCCCACGATCCCTGTGGTCGCGGATCCGATCACGGTGAACCACGGCCAGGCGATCGCGGTGAAGAGCTTGACCGAGAGCATGACCAGGAGACCGCTGACCATGCCGATAAGCGCGGCGCGTTCGCCCACGCGTCGGGTGAGCGTGCCGAGGAAGAAGACGCCGAGGATCGCTCCATTGGTGAAGGCGGCGATGGCGAGGACTTCGTCCACCACGCGTTGCGAGAGGGCGCGGGCGGCGAGCGCCACCAGAATTTGAGCGATCCCCCATCCGAGCGTCAGCCCCCGGGCGACGCGCAGATAGTGCGCCTCCGAGAGGCGCTCTCCTCGAAGGGGGCGGTAGAAGTCCGTCACCGTCGCTGCCGAGCAAGAATTCAAGGAGCTGGAGAGCGTGGACATAGCCGCCGCGAGGATGGCCGCCACGATCACGCCGACGAGTCCGATCGGCAGCTCGCGCACGATGAAGTGGGGGAAGACCCGGTCGCTCTGCGTGAACGGCGCCGGAGGGGGGAAGTGCGCGTAGAAGGCGAAGAGCATGACGCCAATCAGGAGAAAAAGCAGGAACTGGAAGAAGACGACGACGCCACTCGCCAGGAGCGCGGTCATCGCCTGACGCGCCGTCCGACTCGCCAAGTAGCGTTGCACGATGAGCTGATCCGTCCCGTGCGTGGCGGTGGTCAGAAAAGCGCCGCCGATGATCCCGGACCAGAAGGTGTAGCTGCGCGTCACATCCCACGTGAAGTCGAAGACGCGCCATTTCCCGTGCGCTTCGGCGACAGCCCACGCCGTCGCCCACCCTCCGGGGAGGCGCGCCAGGAGCACCTCCAGCGCCACGAGCGCGCCGATCAGATACACGCTGAATTGAACGACGTCCGTCCAGATGACAGCCCGCTGGCCGCCCACGTACGTGTAGAGGATCGTCACCGCCCCGATCAGCAGGATCGAGGCCGAATCGCTCCATCCGGTCACGGCCGCGAGCACGATGGCCGTAGCGAACAGGCGAAAGCCGTCGGCCAGGCTGCGCGTGATGAGGAAGAGTCCGGAAGCCGCACGACGCGCCCGCTCGCCGAATCGGTACGCCAGAACTTGATACGCCGTTAGAAGTTCGCCGCGAAAATAGAGGGGGATGAAGAGGACGCTGATGATGAGCCGACCGACCAGGTATCCGCACACGAGTTGCAGGAACGTCAGATCTCCCCCCTCGCCATTGGCCCCTCTCATGTACGCATATCCGGGCACGCTGATGAAGGTGACCGTGCTCGTCTCGGTCGCTACGATCGAGAGCGCGATGGCCCACCACGGGAGGTTTCGCCCGCTGACGAAATACTCGTTCGTGGTGCGCTGTCCGCGCCCGAGCCAGAGGCCGAAGAGCGTCGTCCCCACCAGATAAGCGGCGATGATCACAACGTCGAGCGTATGAAGTCGCATCGTGGCGCGGAGCCTTCACAGGGCTTCATCTCGCACCAGGTCTTCGTAAGTCTGGCGCGGACGAATGAGACGCACGTCTTCGGACGAACGGATCAAGACGATGGCCGGCAGCGGTCGCCCGTTATAGGTGGACATCTGCGCGACCGTGTACGCGCCGACATCCAGGACCGCGAGCACATTGCCGATCGTCAGTCCCTTCGGCAGGAACCGGTACTGCGGCAAACGCCCCGTGCCCTCGATGTCGAAGTACACGTCCCCCCCATCGCACAATGGACCGGCCAGCTTGTACGGCGTCTCATGCGGCTCGGCCGTTCGATCCGCCGAGATGACGTGGTAGTACCACTTGTATTGGCTCATCGAGGGGAGCAATTCTGTGCCCGCGTCGAGGAAGAGCCATGTATCGCCCGTCTCCGATCGCGTCTTCACGTTGCGGATGGTCACCAGCAATGTCCCCGCATCCGCGATCACCCGACGGCCCGGTTCGAAGACGACTTCCAGGTCCTCGAGCAGCTCGCGCGCGGCGTGCTCCTGGACGGATCTCGTGGCCTCTTCCAAGGCCGAGCGCAGGAGCGTCCCGATGTCCCACGCAGTGCGGAAGAGGCGTTCGCGCTCACCGAAGTCCGCCGCATATCGGTCATCGTGCGCGTAGACGACAGGGATCCCCCCGCCCACGTTCACGTGGCGAAGACGATGCCCAGTCTCTCGATACAAGGCGACGGCGTATCGGCACATCAGGGCGAAAGCTCGAACGTACGGCGCGCTCGTCGGCGTTTGCGAACCGACGTGGACGTGAAGCCCCACCAGATGAATCGCGCGGCGATAGGCGAGCGCGCGCCGAAAGCCCTCGCGGATCTCCGAGGGGGAGAGGCCGAATTTCGACGTGAGAAGCGCCGTTTGCAAGCCAGCGTGCGATCCCGTCTCGATCTCCGGGACCAGACGGAGCGCGACGTTCGCGCGCTTCCCCAGCCGTTCAGCGACGGTCGCGATCAGATCCAGCTCCGCGAGCGAGTCCACGTTGATCGCATAGATCTCGGCGCGGATCGCCTCCTCCAGCTCCTGGACCGTCTTGCTCACACCGTTGAAGACGATCTGATCGGGACGGAACCCGGCGCGCAGCGCTTTGTAGAGTTCACCGCCGCTATTGACCTCGATGTCGGCGCCGGCCTCGCGAACGGCCCGCAGGATGGCCAACAGAGAATTCGCTTTCGCCGCATAGCAGATCTTCACGCGCGGATGGACGCGGCGAGCGGGCTCCAGCAGCGTTCGGACATTAGCCCGCACGCGGGATTCCGAGAAGACGAAAAGCGGCGTCCCGTACTGCTGGGCCAGATGCCGAGCACTCACTCCATCCAGATGCAGATGGCCGCGAACGATCTCCCGATACCCCGCGATCTCCCAGCCCATCGCGTTCCTCCTCAAAGGCGCTCACCGCGCGCTCAATGTGTGAAGCGAGCACGTGGGATCCTCGCGGTGCGAGAGGTCGAGCCGCGCGAGCACGAGCTTGAGCGCGCCGACGGCCGGCGGGAAGAGTGGGGGCGCGAGCTCGGCTCTCGGAGCAACCTCTTGGATCTTCTCGCGGAGGGGATCCAGGATCAACTCTCCGGCGGAGAAGACGCCGCCCACATAGGAGACGCGAAATGCCTCCCGCTGCAAGCGCAACCGTTTGATGACGGCGATGGCCGTGCGCGCCAATTCCAGACCGGCCTCGCGAAGGATGTGCCTGGCCACCGCATCCCCTTCACGGGCCGCCTGAATGACTACCTCGCTCAAGGGCGCGATGTTGGGGCTCGCCTCGCTCCCGTAGATGATGCGGGGCAGATCGGCCGGACTCTCGATCCCGAAGTATTGGCAGACCCGGTCGGTCAGCAACGTGGGCGGCAACCGTCCGTCGTATGCCGAAGCGACGGCCACGAGCGCTCGCCGCGCGATGTCGTATCCGCTGCCTTCGTCACCGAAGGTCGGTCCCCATCCGCCGGAGCGGGCCTTCTGTCCGTGCGCATTCATCCCGTAAGCGATCGAACCGGTCCCGGCGATGATGACGACGCCCGGCTGGCCGTCGGTCGCTCCATAGAGCGCGATCTCCGCATCCGTGGTCAGCAGCAGGTCCTCCGCGGTCCAAGACGCGCGCATGCCGGCCCGGCGCTCGGTGAGCGCGCGAAGCAAGGCTTCGCGCATCCGCCGATGATGTGCCGGATGCGCGATTCCTGCCAGCCCGATCCCGAGCGCGGCCAACTCCGAGAGCGTGCATCTGGCCTGGCGGCAGGCGTCCTCCAATGCCGTCACAACCGCCGCCACGGCCGCATCCACACCCACGCGCAGGAAATTCGACGGGCCGGCACGCCCTTCCCCGAGCACACGCAGCCGTTCGTCGGCGATCAGAGCGATCGTCTTCGTTCCCCCTCCATCAATACCCGCGATGCGCATCATCGCCTCTCCTCTACCGCGTGCGGCTCCTCTCTCTTGAGGGGCCACGATGATCTCCGCTCAGTCGCTCCATCGCACAGTTCGCGTCAAGCGCGGCGGTGCGTCCGGGTTCAGGCCCGTGGCCATGGCTCTCCAAAACGCCAGTTGCTGAACGAGGTGTGCCCAGAGGATCGGGCGCACTAATTCCGGCACGTCGCTTCCGAGGACGAGCTGCGAAACCGGGCGCTCCAGCGCCTGAGCGCTGATGACCCACACGCGGGCTCCCGCCTCCTGCACGTCCGCGATCACGCGCGGCACATACGGACGCTCGGCCTCCGCCAGCAAGATCACCACGAGCGTCTCCGGCGAGAGCAACAGGTGCGGCCCATGTCGGAATTCCAGCGTGGGGTAGGCGTGAGCCGGCGTCAGCGCCATCTCGATCATCTTCAGCGCCGCCTCGGCCGCCAGCGGGAAGAAAGGGCCAGAGCCGAGGAAGACGAAGCGGGCGAGCGTGGGATCTTCCGCATACGTGCGCACGAGCCGCTCGTTCGCACGTAAGCTGCGTTCGACCTCTTGAGGGAGCGACGCGGCTTCCGCCAGGAGCCTCCCCTCGCCCAGAGCATCGGCCAGAAGCACGAGACCCAGCATCATGCACGTGAGCGAGCCCGTGGTGACCACGCTCTGCTCCGGGCATTCGGAGAAGACCAGGGACACATCGGCCGCGCGTCCGAGCGCGCCATCAGGCTCGGTCGTCACGGCGATGACCGTAGCGGCCTGGAGCGCGCGCACGCGCTCGACGGCGAGGACCGTCTCATCCGTCTCCCCGCTGCGTGAGATGGCGATGACCAGGGGGCGAGCGTCCGAGCGGAGATACGCCACCGAGAAATGAAGAATCTCGGAGGCCGGAAGGGCGCGCGCGCAAAGCCCCGACAGCGTCCCCCACGCGTGAGCGGCATACAGGGCGATATGATAGGACGAACCGCAACCGGTGAAGATCACCTCCGTGAAGCGCGCGAGCGGTCCAATTCGCGCCGTGTCCACCCGGCGCGCCGAGACGCGCCGCAGTGTCTCTCGCAGTGCCCCCGGCTGGCCGTAGATCTCCCGATACGTGACCGTTCGTTCTGATCCCTCCGTCATGCTCATCCACCCACACCGTTGGCGCGCTTCGGCGCTCACAAGGGAATTTTAGTACAATAGGCAAGGCGTGGGGAAACTGAGAGTTTTAATGAGATGCATGAGAATTTCTAATGCGAGGGAAGCGTCATGGAATTGCGTCACCTGCGCACCTTCCGCGCCGTGGCCGAGACCGGGAGCTTCACGCTCGCTGGACGGCGCGTGAACCTCTCGCAAGCGGCCGTCAGCTTGCACATCAAGACCCTGGAGGAGGAGTTGGGGACGAAGCTTTTCGCCCGCGTGCGCAAGCGCGCGACGCTCACGCCGGCCGGGCGGGCATTGCTCCGGCACGCGCAGGCTATTCTGAACGCGTGTGATCTGGCGCGCGCGGAGATCGCCGCGCTCGCGCAGGAACATCGGAGCACGTTGCGCGTGGGGACGGCTTCGACGATGATCGCCATTCATCCGCTCCCGGAGATCCTCAGCGAATTGAAGAAGCGCTTTCCGCTTCTGGATCTCGTCGTCTTCGCGGGCACGAGTGAGGCCATCGTGCGTCGTCTGCTGGAGCATCGGCTGGACGTCGGGCTCGTCTCCCTGCCAGTCGAGGCGCCGCTGGTCCACACGGAACCGCTCTATGGGGACCGGCTCGTAGCGGTGGTCTCGCCGAGCCATCCGCTGGCGCAAGCGCGCGAGGTGACGGTCATGCAACTGGCCTCCGAGCCGTTGATTCTCGGAGAGCGCGGGGGGAATCGGCGGCGGATCATTGATCTCTTCTTCGAACATGCGGGCGTTCGTCCGCACGTCGTCATGGAGTTGAATCGCGACGAGGCGATCAAGAAGATGGTGGAGGTCGGCCTGGGCGTCGGCATCCTCCCCTGGCTCACCGTTCAGCGCGAGGTGCAGGTGGGACTGTTGCGGGCGCTGCCCATTCGCGGATTGAAGAGCCGGTGGGAGCTGGGCCTGGCTTATCTCAAGGAGGAGGCGTCCTCGGAGGCGCTCTTGGCCTTCTTGGATCTCTGCCGGGCCTATTTGGGGAGAGGTCGGGAGCGAAAGCGCGTCGGTGCGGAGCGCTCTCCTGGCGCGCGTGCTTGAAGGTGTCCTCCGCCGTGCGGTAAGATTCCGTCTCGCACGAGCGTGCGGAGATCACGCGCAGAAGGAGCGTGGACGATGAGTGAGTGGCAGATGCGCGCGCTGCGCGAGGTGGATCCGGAGATCGCCGAGGCCATCCTCCGGGAGACCGAACGGCAAGCGCGAGGCTTGGAATTGATCGCCTCGGAGAACTTCGTCAGCGAGGCGGTCCTGGAGGCCATGGGATCGGTCTTCACCAACAAATACGCCGAGGGGTATCCGGGGCGGCGCTACTATGGGGGATGCGAATTCGTGGACGTCGTGGAATCGCTGGCCATCCAGCGGGCGAAGCAGCTCTTCGGAGCCGAGCACGTCAACGTGCAACCGTATTCGGGATCGCAGGCGAACATGGCCGTCTACATCGCCATGCTGCAACCCGGGGACACGATCCTCGGGATGAACCTCTCGCACGGGGGGCATCTGACGCACGGCCATCCCTTGAACTTCTCGGGGAAGTACTTTCGGGTGATCCCCTACGGCGTGCATCGTGAGACGGAGCAGATTGATTACGAAGAGCTGGAGCGGCTGGCACATGAGCATCGGCCGAAGATGATCGTCTGTGGGGCGAGCGCCTATCCCCGCATCATTGATTTTGAGCGGATCGCGGCGATCGCCCGCGATGTGGGGGCCGTCGTGATGGCCGACATCGCGCACATTGCGGGGTTCGTGGCGACCGGGTTGCATCCGAGCCCGGTCCCGTGCTGCGATTTCGTGACGACGACGACGCACAAGACGCTGCGTGGCCCGCGCGCCGGCATGATCATGTGCAAGGAGAAGTACGCGCGGGAGATTGATCGCGCCGTCTTCCCCTGCGTGCAAGGGGGGCCGCACGTCCACATCATGGCGGCCAAGGCCGTTTGCTTCAAGGAGGCCATGCAGCCCGAATTCCGCGCCTATCAGGAGCAGGTGATCAGGAATGCCCGCGTCCTGGCCGAGGAGCTGGCTCGAGCGGGATATCGGATCGTCTCCGGGGGGACGGATACGCATCTCGTCCTCGTGGACGTCTTCTCCCGGGGGTTGACGGGGAAGCAGGCCGAGAGTGCGCTGGAGCGCGCGGGGATCACCGTGAACAAGAACACGATCCCCTTCGACACGCAACCGCCGATGATCGCCAGCGGCATTCGTTTGGGGACGCCAGCGGTCACGACGCGAGGGATGAAGGAGCCTGAGATGCGCAAGATCGCGCGGTGGATCGCCGAGGTCTTGGATCAGCCCGAGAGCGAGTCGGTGCAGCGTGCGGTGCGGCAGCAGGTGTGGGAGTTGACCGAGCAGTTCCCGCTCTATCCCCATCGGCTTCGCAACCTCCGCGAAGTGTGAAGCGCTCCCGCGCGCAGGAAGCGGTGAGCACCCCTCCGAGGTGAGGAGCTGCCGATGAGCCGACGAAGCGAAGAAGCCGCCCTCATGGAGGAAGTCTTCGGGGAGGGGGGACTGCTCTGCCGGTATCACCCGCAGTACGAGTATCGGCCCGGACAGATTCGCATGGCCGAGGCCGTCTATCGCGCCCTCGTCGAAGGGGGGCATCTTCTGGTCGAAGCCGGGACGGGAACGGGAAAGACGCTCGCGTACCTCGTCCCGGCGCTCGCGGTCTCAGAACGGATCATCATCTCCACGGGGACGAAGAACCTTCAGGAGCAGCTCCTGCTCAAAGACATCCCCTTCTTGGAGAAGGCGCTGGGGCGGAAGCTGCGCGTCGCCTACATGAAGGGCCGATCGAACTACGTCTGCCTCTATCGCCTGAAGAGAGCCGAGACGCAGCCCATCCTCGCCGATCTGGAGGAGGCGAAGTATTTCGACGAGATTCGCCGATGGGCGTTTCAGTCGGAGACCGGAGATCGGGCGGAGCTGGCGGATGTGCCGGAGAACCTGAGCTTCTGGTCCTCCATTGACGCGCGCTCGGAGATCTGTCTGGGGCAGAAGTGTCCGGATTACGACGCCTGTTTCATCACGAGGATGCGCGAGCGGGCGCTGAAGGCCGATATCGTGATCGTCAATCACCATCTCTTCTTCGCCGATCTCGCGCTGCGTGGGAACGAGTACGGGGCGGTGATCCCGGATTATGCCGTCGTCATCTTCGATGAGGCGCACGAGTTGGAGGAGGTCGCCTCCGAATATTTCGGGGCGCAGGTGAGCAATTATCGCGTGGCCGAGCTGGTGCGCGATGTGCAGAATCTCCCGATCACGGATACGGCGTCGGCAGCCGAGCTGATGCGCGTCAGCCTGCGGGTGCAGCAGCGCGCCGAGAGCTTCTGGATGCATTTCCTGAACGATGGGCGGCCCGAGGGCCGCTACCCGCTGGAGCCGGATTTTCTCTTCCGTTCGGCCGTCGCGGAGGGGCAGGCGGGAGGGACCGCCGAGGATCGAGACGCGCCGGACGTCGAGGGGGGATCGAGAGAGGCGCTGGAGCTGACACGCGCTGGGGAGAGCTTGCTCGCGTTGATGAACGCCCTCTCGCTCTTAGAGACGACGCTGGCGATGGTGAAGGATCCGCCGCAGGAGATCGAGACGCTCATGCGTCGAACGGCGCAGGTGAGGGCTGATCTCGACTTCATCCTTCTGGGGCAGGATCCGCGATTCGTCCGCTGGTACGAGCGGCGAGGGCGGGGCCTCTTCCTTCAAGCGACGCCCATTGATGTCTCCGAGGTCCTGGCCGAACGGCTCTTCGATCGCGTGCGCACGGCTATCCTGACGTCGGCGACGTTGACCAGCGGCGGTCGGTTCGACTTCATCCGATCCCGCTTGGGCATTCGCGAGGCGCGAGAGCTGATCGTCCCCTCGCATTTCGATTACGCGGAGCAAGCGATCCTCTATCTCCCGCCTCAGATGCCGGATCCGCGGAGCCCGCAGTTCACGGAAGCCGCCGTCGAGGAGATCGTGAAGCTGCTGCAGGTGACGCGAGGCCGCGCCTTCATCCTCTGCACGGCGATCCAACAGATGACGGAGATGTACGAGCGGGTTCGCCGTCGCGTGCCGTTCCCCTGTTTCGTCCAAGGGCAGGGATCGAAGTCAGGGCTGCTCGCTCGATTTCGCACGACGCCGCACTCGGTGCTCTTCGCCACGGCGAGTTTCTGGCAGGGGGTGGACGTGCAGGGCGAGGCCTTGAGCTGCGTCATCATTGACCGATTGCCCTTCGCCGTCCCCACCGATCCCATTGTGGCCGCGCGGCAGCGATATATTGAGCAGAGAGGGGGCGACCCCTTCTACGACTACGCCGTCCCCCAGGCCGTCATCATGCTCAAGCAGGGATTGGGCCGGTTGATCCGGAGCCGGAGCGACGTGGGCGTCCTCTCGATCCTCGACCCTCGGATTCGCACCAAGAGCTACGGCGCGATCTTCCTGCAGAGCCTCCCACCCTGTCCGATCACGACGCGGATTGAGGATGTGGAGCGCTTCTTCGAGCGCCATGCTTCGACGGGGGCATCGCGCGGGGAGGTGCCTCCGAGCGGGGATTGACCGCCGCCCTCCACACGTGGGACAATGCCTCGCGGGTGCCTCGCGCGATCTCGAAGGTCACGACGAGACTCCCCATGAGCGCACGATGTGTGGAGGAGGAGGCTTATGGGAATCGTCGCCCGATTGAAACAGTATCTCGATGAGCATCGCGTCCCCTATGTCGCCTGCGCGCACTCGCCGGCATTCACGGCACAGGAGATCGCCCACGCGCTCCATGTGCGGGGCCGCGAGATGGCGAAGGCGGTGATCCTCAAGGCCGATGACCGATTCGTGATGGCCGTGTTGCCCGCGCATCACAAGGTGGATCTGGCGCGATTCGCCGAAGTCGTCGGCGCCACTGACGTTCGCTTGGCCACGGAGGCGGAGTTCAAGGACCTCTTCCCGGACTGCGAGATCGGAGCGATGCCGATTTTCGGCAATCTCTACGGCCTTCCCGTCTACGTGGCCGAGCCCTTGACGCAGGATGAGGAGATCGTCTTCAATGCGGGGACGCATACGGATTCGATTCGGATGCGCATGGCCGATTTCCTGCGGTTGAGCGAGCCGACGGTCGCGGCATTCTCTGAGGTGGCGTGAAGGGGGATCGCCCCGCTTCTCCCTGGCGAGCGTTCACGCCTGGAGCGGTGGGCGCTTCCGATGCCAATCGGTCTCTCGCTGGTACGCGTTGGCCAGCGCGATGAGCGTCGCTTCGCTGAAGGCCCGACCCATCAGTTGGAGCGCTGTCGGTAATCCCGCTTGCCCGAAACCGTTGGGGATGGAGAGCGCTGGAACGCCCGCGGCATTGCCGGCCGGGATGAGCGGTGGCCCGCCACCGGTGCCCGGGTAGGCGCGTTCGAATTCCATGCCGATGGGATAGGCGACAGTCGCCCGCGTCGGCGCGATCAACACGTCGTATCGAGAGAGGACCTCATCGAGCGCGCGACGAATGCGCACGCGAACGCGTTGAGCCTGCAGATAATCTACGGCCAGAACGGTCATCCCCGCGTATCCCCCGATCCGATCACGTGGATTCTGCAATTCCGCCAGACGCCCGCTCTCGATCAGATCGCGGAAGGCGCTCGCGCCCTCCGCATTGACGATGATCCCGACGACCTGCCCATAGGGGAGATCCGGCAGCGCGACGTCAGGATCCACGGTGGCGTATTTCTTGAGGACTTCGACAGCGCTCTCGAAGTTCTTCCGCACTTCAGGTTGCACGCGTTCGAGCGCGCCTCGGACGATGCCCACTCGCAGACGTCGCGTGGGCAGGAGGAGAGTCGAATAGGTGAATCGTCGAGCCACGCTCGAAGGGTCCTTCGGATCTTTGCCGGAGATCGCGGCGAGCACGATCCCGCAATCGTCGGCCGTTCGACACATGGGGCCGAGTTTATCGAGCGTCCAGCACAGCGCCATGGCGCCGTATCGGCTCACCAACCCATAGGTCGGGCGCAGACCCGAGATGCCGCAGAAAGCCGCAGGCGTCAGGATCGAACCCGAAGTCTCCGAGCCGATGGCGAAGGCGACGAGCCCAGCGGCGACGGCCGCTCCGGACCCCGAGGAGGATCCCCCACTCCAGTACTCGAGATTCCATGGCGTGCGTCCCGGTCCCGTGAAGGAAGCATCGGCCGTGTTATAGCCCATGCCCCCGGCCAGCTCCACCATTGCGAGCTTCGCGACGAGCACAGCGCCGGCGCGTTGCAGGCGGCGCACCACCGTCGCGTCGTAGTCGAAAATCTGGTTCCGATACGGCGCAGCGCCCCAGGTGGTGGGGATGCCTTTGGTCGCCAACAGATCCTTCACTCCGTACGGGATGCCGTGCAGCAGACCGCGATACCGACCGCGCATGATCTCGCGTTCAGCTCGGCGGGCTTGTTCCAGAGCGACGTCGTGCGTGATCGTGACGACGGCGCCGAGTTTCGGTCCGAGCCGTTCGAGCCGATCCAGATACATCCTCGTGAGTTCGACCGGCGAGAGACGCCGGGATCGAATGAGGTGAGCGAGTTCGCGGATCGAGAGAAAAGCGAGTTCCTGATCGGACATCGTCAACCCTCCTGGTCATGAGAGGAGTGAAGCGCGCTCACGGCATCGCGCGGAAGACGAGATCCGGCTCGTCAGCGTTCGTCAGCGTGACGCTACGCAGACGTTCTGCCGAACGAAGGTTCCGCTCGATCTGGCGGGTGACTTCGGCGAGCTGTTCGGCCGTCAGGAACTGACCGTAACGCACTCGAACCAGCTCGCCCAACGCTTCCGCCGCCGCCGAAGGAGTGAGCGGCTGTTGGGGTTGTTGGAGCGGAGTCATCCGCGAAGCGGCTTCCCCCTTCGCCGTCTTCGGGAGAGAGAGCATGGGAGGGAAGACAGCCGTCGCGGCCATGGTCTTGAGAAAGTGTCGTCGTGTCGCTCGCCTTCGCGTTCCCATGATTCGGACCTCCCCGAATGCGTGCCGGAGTATTATCCCCGGATGACTCCGGCGATGCAAGGGGAGTGGGCGGGTCGTGCTCCTCGAGGAGGCGATTGCCGCCGTCGGGCCTTTCGTCTATCATTGGGGCGAGGCTCGGCGCGATTCTCAGCGGGTGAGGTGGAGAACATGAATGGCGAGCACGGCGGAGAGCAAGACCGAGGCCGGCAGTCATCGCCGCCGAAGAGCTGCGGGGGGACCGAGATCTCATGCCTGCAGCCGGGGACCGTCCTCTCCCATTACCAGATCCAGGCCTGGATCGCTCGCGGGGGGATGGCCGAGGTCTATCGCGCCGTGGACCTTCAGCTGGGGCGGACGGTGGCCATCAAGGTCCTCGCTCCTTCGTTAATGGCCGATCCGGAAGCGCGGCGCCGTTTCTTCCGCGAAGCGCGTGCGGCATCCGCCCTTCAACATCCCAATATCTGCGCCATTTATGAGGTCGGGGAAGCGGAGGGCATCGTCTTCATCGCCATGCCCTACATCGCGGGAAGGACGCTGAAGGAGATCCTCGAGCAGGGACCCGTGCCCCTTGAGCGCGCCCTGAGCTATGCGATCGACATCGCCGATGCCTTAGAGGAAGCTCATCGGCAGGGGATCATCCATCGCGATATTAAGCCCTCGAACGTCATCGTGGACGAACGTGATCGCGCGATCGTCTTCGACTTCGGCCTCGCCAAACGCGTGCGCCTGGAGGGGAGAGATCCGGAGGAGGTGCTCACGCTCTCGCAGATCACGACGACGTCGGCGCTCATTGGGACAACTCCCTATATGTCGCCCGAGCAGGTGCGCGGCGAGCCGCTCGATGCGCGGAGCGACATCTTCGCCTTCGGCACGTTGCTCTACGAGCTGCTCACGGGACGGCGGCCATTCCAAGGGGCGACGACGGTCGAAGTGCTCCACGCCATTCTTTACGATGAGCCGGAGCCGATGAGCGCGACGGGGTCGCCGGTGGATTTCGAGTTGGAGCGCATTGTTCGGAAGGCGTTGCGGAAGAATCCGACCGATCGGTACCAGACGATCTCAGAGGTGAAGACGGACCTCATGATGTTCGCGCGCGAGAAGGGGTATGCGACGAGCGGGCTTCGGATCGTCGCTGTTACCCCTACGGTTCGAGAACGGTGGCGGTGGTCGTGGCGCGCCCCCTCCACTCGAGTGGTGGGCGTGTTCGCGATTGGCGTGGTGATGGCGCTCGTGCTTTGGTCTCTCCTGCGCTCCGATGGGGACACGGAATGGGTCGCCGCGTTGCGACACGTGCAGCTGGCGAATTGGAAGAACGAGCCGGGCGAGAGCCCGCCCCGCGCACGCTTCTCGCCGGACGGGAAGATGATCGTCTTCACTTCGCGAAAAAGCGGACATCCCGATTTGTGGATCCAGCAGACGCTCGGCGGCACAGCCGTGCCAGTCACACGCGATGAGTGGGTGGATCGTTCGCCTCTCTGGTCGCCCGATGGGCAGCAGATCGCATTCCTCTCGGATCGGGGAGGAGAGACGGGCATCTGGGTCGTCCCCGCGCTCGGGGGCGTTCCAACGCTCCTTCATGTGGTCTCTGAAGCGGCGTCGGCGCGCTTGAGCCCGGTGAATCTGATCGCGTGGTCGGCGACGCGGAACTTGATCTACTACGAGGCGCAACGAAACCTCTACGCGCTTGACGTCGCCTCGCGGCGGGTGACCGCGCTCACCGCGTTCGATCCGCAAAGGTCGCGCGCCCTGGATTTCTGCCTCTCACCGGATGAGCGTCGGCTCGCTTACGTGGACGTCCAAGGAGGGCAGGTGGACATCTGGGTGCTCTCCCTCGATGGGGGGAGACCGATGCGGATCACCGAAAGCCCCGAGGAAGAGCGGTTCCCCGTCTGGCATCCCGATGGGCGGCGCCTCTTCTATTCCTGCAAGTGGGGCGAGGTGTATCAGATCTGCGTCGTGGACGTGAGCGAGCGGACACCGTTGCGTCTCACGGCCAGTGATGCGGACCTCTTCGTCTCCGATGTCTCCGCCGATGGGCGGCGCGTGCTCTATGCGCTCTCGAAGGACGACGCCGACATCTGGGTGGTGGACCCTCGCACGGGGGAGGAAGTTCAGGTCACGACGGAGATCGGCCTGGAGCTGTGGCCGACCGTCTCTCCCGATGGGCGCGCGATCGCGTTTCAAGCGAAGTCGGAATCGAGCGCCGGTGGGGATCTCTTCCGCTCGCAGATCATCGTGAGGACGCTCGGAGGAGAAGAGCCAGCGATTCGATTCACCACGGCGGGATTCGATCCCGCATGGTCGCCTGATGGGCGGCATCTGGCATTCTTGCGCCGAGGATCGGATGGCCAGCTCGACATCTGGATCATCCCGGCTTCCGGAGGGGCGGAGCGACGGGTGACGCGCGCCGGAGTGTATCATGGAGGGTATGGCCTGCTGCCCTTCAATCGGCTGCAGACGCGCGACTTCAGTTGGTCCCCCGATAGCCGTCGCCTCGCCTACGCCGCGATACGAGCGGGCGTCTCGAACATCTGGATCGCTCAGCTGGATCGTTCGGAGGAGATCCCGGTGACGGGGAACGCGGATCGCGCGCTCTCGTTCTGCTGCCCCTTGTGGTCTCCGGACGGGCAGTATCTGGCGTTCCTCTCGGAGTCGAGAGCAGCTCCTGAGGCGCAGTGGATGGTTTGGGTGAGCGAGGTGGAACGCAAGCGCGTGATCCCGCTCATGCGCAGTCGAGAGGTCATGCGGCTCGTGGGGTGGTTGAGTGTTGGGAGAGCCCTCCTTGTCGCGGTCGGGGAAGGGGCGCGCCTTTCCCCTCATGTGGCGCGCGAGATTCGCCTCTTCCGCGTCTCTGTCCCCGACGGCGCCACGCGCTCGCTGGGGACGCTCGCAACGGCCGCTCTGGTGACCCTCAGCCTCTCGCCCGATGGGCGCGCGATCGCTTACGTCTCGCGCGCCGACGGGCGGGATAACCTCTGGGTCCTTCCGCTGGAGCGCGGACGAGCGATGAGGCGGACGGAGAACCGGGATCCTCGGGTGTACCTCTCCACACCCACATGGTCTCCGGATGGGCGCATTTACTACGGGAGGCAGGCGAGCTGGAGCATGATCAAGATGGTTGAGAACTTTCCGTGAGAGGGGGACTTTCGATGAAGAAGACGCGAGTGGGAAGAGAGACGTCCTTGAAGGTTCGCATCCCGGTGCGAAAGGTCGGACGGAGGCGGAAGCGCGAAGCAGGGATTCGCGGAATCTCTCCGGCCGTCTTGGAGCTGGCGGCGAAGAATCGCTGGGATCGGTGGGAGATCCAGACGCGCGAGCTGAGTGGGGAGGACCTGGCCTCCTATATGCGGTTGCGGGAAGTGCTCGCTGCGTTCGAGCAGTTCGCCGTCTATTATGTCCTGGCCGGCAGGACGGCGGCACAGCGGGCGAAACGAGCGGCCGCCGTCGAGCGGCGCGTGCGCGCGCTCGCGCGAGAGGCGCTCGGCCTGGATGGGATCTGCCCCATCGGCTATTGCGAATGCGATGGGATGTGCTTGCCCTGCGGGTTATGCGTCGAGGGGGCATGAAGTGTCGCACGGGGCATGAGCACGTGGTGGGAGAGAGCTGCGGATCTTCTCCGTGACGTTCGATGGGCGCTCGAGCAATTGGAGCGCCGCGCCACTTGTGCGCAGCAGGAGGATCTCTCGGAGTCCGAGGTCCGGCGTCTGCTGAGCGCGCTCGCGAGGGCGCTCGGGCAGATTCGCAGCGATGAGCTGGAGAAGCTCACTCAGGCGCTCATCGAGCTGCAGCCGCTTGTGCAGGAGAGCCGCCTGGGGCGCGTCGCCGGACAGTTGGCCGATCTCTACTTCCACAGCGCGTCTTCGGAAGACTTTCTGGAGCGGGCGGCCGATCTCCTGCTCGCCGAGACGCACTCGGAGCGCATCCTTCTGGTGCTGTATCCGGGAGGGCTGCGCATCGGGGGGGAGATCGGCGTGGATCCGACGCGCGTGCTGCTGGCATGCGCTCGGAATGTCCGCTCGGCGGATTTGGCGGCGGAGGAGCACGCCTTCAGTCGGACGCTGTTGTGGCGCGCGCTCGCCTCCGGCGAAACGTTGCTCATTCGGGATGCGCTCTCCGATCCCGCATATGCGCAGGAGACGAGCGTCGTGCGGCGCGGCGTGCGTTCGGTCCTCGTGGCCCCGCTGGCCATCGGCGGCGTGAGCTTCGGCGCGATCTATCTGGAGAACAATACCGTCGCCGCGATGTATGCGGAGGCGGATCGGGACTTCCTCGCCCGGATCGCGCAGATCATCGCCGTGTATCTGGAAGCCGCCGATCGGTTGCGCGTGGCGCTGAGCGCTCGCGACGCGTTCTCGCGCGAGCCGCCCGGCGAGGTCTTGCAGGGTCTGGTGGGGGTCAATCCGGAGTGGCGGCGGGTCGTGCAGACGATCGTCCACGTGGCGCCTTCTTCGGTGACCGTCTTGCTCGAGGGAGAATCGGGGACGGGGAAGGAGATGCTCGCGCGCGCGCTTCACGCGTTGAGCCCGCGAGCCCAGGGACCGTTCGTCGTCGTCAACTGCGCGGCCGTGCCGGAGACGCTGGCCGAATCGGAGCTGTTCGGACATGAGCGCGGGGCGTTCACCGGTGCGCTCGAGCGTCGCCTGGGACGCGTAGAGTTGGCCCATCGGGGGACGATCTTCCTGGATGAGATCGGCGAGCTCCCTCTCCCCGTGCAAGCGAAGCTGCTGCGCTTCCTGCAGTTCCAGGAGTTCGAGCGTCTGGGGGGAAGCCGGCCGATTCGCGTGGACGTTCGCGTCGTCGCCGCTACGAGTCGCGTGCTTCGCCAGATGGTCGCCGAGGGGAAGTTCCTGGAAGCGCTCTACCATCGCGTGAATGTCATCCCTGTGCGCATCCCGCCACTTCGCGAACGTCCGGAAGATATCCCCCTGCTGGCGCTGCACTTCCTGAAGAGATATGCTCCGGCCGCCGGACGTCCGACGCTCCGGTTTCATCCCGAGGCGTTGATCGCGCTCCAGGAGTACTCGTTCCCCGGCAACGTTCGGGAGCTGGAGAACCTCGTGCAGCGGCTTGTCCTGCTGGCCCCATCGGATGAGATTCGCGTTCAAGATTTACCGGAATCGCTTCTCGGCCGGTGGCGCGCCCTCGATGCGGAGAAGCATCCCTTTCGCGCCTATCTGCGCACGCCACCGGTGGATCGCGCGGACTTGGAGCGGCGTCGTCGCGCCATTCTGAGGATCGCGCGCGCGTATATCGCCGAGTTGGAGGACGCCTTGATCCGCCGCGCGCTGGAAGAGGCGGGGGGGAACGTCGCCAAAGCAGCGCGGCGTTCGGGCTTGCATCGCTCGATCTTTTATCGGAGGCGGAAGCATCGGACCTCTGACCCGGCGGTGAATCCCGATCATCCCGCATCGGAAGTTTGAACGCGAGCCGCGAGGATCCGCCGTTCACCCCCTCGCACAACCCCCTTGTCTGACGCCGCAGCTCCCCCTATAATTTCCCGCCGGAGGACGGGGATAGATACGGCGAGGGTGGAGAAGCGCGAATCTTCTCGCGTGGGGTTCCTGAGCGTATCCCCTGCGTGAGGAGAGAAGTGATCTCCCTCTCCACCGAGGACGCCACGGAGGGGTGAAGTATGGGTGGGCTATTTCGACGTTTCACCCGATGGAGCGTGGGGACTACGTGTCTCTCGATCTTCCTCTGGGAGGCCTTGGGGATACCGGCGGTCACGGCCAATCGCGCCAAGGAGACGAGTATCTCGACAGCTCGAATCTCCCGGGATGCATACGGTCGGCCGAGCATCGAGGCGGGGAACGAGCGCGATCTCTTCGAGGCCTATGGGTACGCGGTCGCGCAGGATCGGCTCTGGCAGCTGGAGGTCTTTCGGCGGGCCGCGCGCGGGCGTTTGGCTGAGGTTCTCGGCAACATGGTGACGAGCCTCGAGGTGAGGGGGCCGGTGGAGCTTGTCGAGCTGGATGTCGAGCAGCGTCAGCACGGGTACACGGAGTCGGAATATCAAGCCATGTACGAAGCGATGCCCGCATTCGCCCGGCGCGCCATCGCCGCCTATCGCGATGGGATCAATCGGTACCTGGCTGAGGCGCGCCAGGATCCCATGCGAAAGTTGCCCTGGGAATTCCACATCCTCGGATACTTCCCAGAACCGTGGACGGTCACGGATTCGATCGCCATCTGCCGATTGGCCACGCGTATCTTCGGCGAGCGCGGCGGGCGGGAGTTGCGCAATCTCGTCCTCTACCAGCAGCTCGTGAGCCGGCATGGACCGGAGGCGGGCGAAGCGATCTTCGAAGACCTCCGGTGGGTGAACGATCCGGAAGCCCCGGTGACCGTGCCGCCCGAGGAGCTGTGGGGCGAGGGGCGAAGCGCCCGCGCGCTCGCCGCGCGCACCCGTTCCGGGCGACGGAATCCTCTGCTCTCGTTTTACCGTCGGCTTCCGGATCTTCGCGCCTTCCTCACCGCATATGAGCAGTGGCAGAAGCGGCGTCGAGCGCTCTTTCGACTCTTGGGATTGCCCGTCACGTTCGGGAGCTTCGGATTCGTCATTGACGGGACGAGGTCGCGAACGGGACGTCCGCTGTTGCTCGGTGGGCCGCAGATGGGATTCCTCTATCCAGACATCGTGCACGAGGTGCATCTGAAGGCTCCGGGGTGGCATGTGACGGGGATGGCCTTTGCCGGTGGACCGGCTGTCTTGATCGGGCACAATGAGCGCATCGCGTGGACGACGACCAGCGGTCCCGGTGATAATGCCGACCTCTACATTGAGCAGTTGAATCCCGCCGATCACGAGGAGTACCTCTACCAAGGGGCGTATCGGCGCATGGAGGTGCGTGAGGAAGTCATCGCCATTCGGACGTCTCCGCTCGGTTTCCCGCTGCGCGCAGCGAAGACGAAGACGATCCTGGTGAGGCGGACGGTTCACGGTCCTGTGCTCTACGTGGACGAAGCCAACCACATCGCGATCACGCTCAAGCGGGCTCATTGGATGAAGGAGACGGAGACATGGGTGGGGTTTCTGGAGATCAATCGAGCGCAGACACTGGAGGAGTTCGAGCGAGCGGTTCAGCGGATCCCGACCTCGCACCACTTTCTCTACGCGGACGTGGACGGAAATATCGCCTATTGGCTCGTGGGATGGGTGCCCGTTCGCCCGAGTGAATACGATCCGCGCCTCCCCCTGCCGGGGACGGGGGAAGCCGAGTGGAGTGCCGCGAGGCACCCCCTGCCTCATGTGCGCAATCCGCGACAGGGGTGGCTCGCGAATTGGAACAACAAGCCGGCGGTCGACTTCGATAATCCGGACGACGTGCTCTTCGGGAAGCAACATCGCGTGTTGCGGATCATGAATCTCTTGGCCGAGCCCATGCGGCTTCTCCGACGCGCTTCCGAGGAGGCGCGCGATGCGCGGATAGGGGTCGAGGATCTTCTGGCGTTGGAGGAAGACATCGCGCGCTTCGATGACGCCGGCCCGAAGATGGAATTCCTGAGGGAATATCTCACGCGGGCGCTGGAGGAAACGAGTTCCACTGATCCGCGCTTGGGGGGGGTCGCGCAGCTTCTGCAGAATTGGGACGGCGCGCTCTACGCCGATGCCATCGCTGCGCCCGGCGTGGACCCGACGAATGTGGTCTTCGAGGCCATCTGGCAGCGCCTCGTCCGGAACATCTTCGTCGATGAGTTGGGCGATGAGGGGCTCTCGGAGGTGAACATCAACACGGTGCTCCACGTCCTTGAGGGCGCGCGGTCTGGCGTCCCTCCCGCGCGCGATTATTTCAACGGCGCGGACTGGCGCGAGGTCATCGCCAGGAGCGCGCAAGAGGCCGTGGAGGACCTCGCGCGCGTGTATGGGCCGATGTGGATGATGCCATGGAGCGCGCGCGAGATGATCCGCTTTCGCCACCTCTTCGGATTTCACGTGGGCCCTCCGGTTCCGAAGGCGAATCGGGCGACGTACACGCAGGTCGTGGAGCTCTCGAATCCGCCGCGCGGATGGAATCGCCTCCCCTCGGGGCAGAGCGCGTTCATTCCGCCGAATCGGTTCTTCCGATGGCTCCCGGTTGTGCGGCCGGAGCTCTATAACCAACGCGCGCTCTTTCGCGAGTTCGGCGTGAAGCCTATGCCGTTCTGAGGGGTGGTCTTCCCCGGCGGCGCCCGTTCTCAGCTTTCGTGAGCGCCAGCTCGTCATATCGCGAGAGGCGCGCGATGATCGGCTTGACACCATGAGGGAGATGTGGCATCCTCATCACGCGATGAACGCGGAAGCGCGAACGATGAACTGGGCGGTCGGTGAAGCGCGTGGGAGCGCGTCGGGCGTCTTCGCTCAAGCAGGTGATCATACCCTGCGCGAACGTGTGGAGATGAAGCGGGTTAAGCGCACGGGGCTCGGTCCTCCTCGGCCTGGGGGGGTGACGTAGCCCCATCCGGGCCGGTGTGGATCGGGCCCCTCGAAACCCTCGGTTTCGAGGGGCTTTTTATTTTGGAGGTCGCGATGCGCATCGCGTTGATCGGATACGGGCAAATGGGGCGAGAAGTCGAACGGGCGGCTCTTGAGGCGGGCTTTCAAGTCGGGCCCGTCTTCACCTCGCGCACGAATCCGGAGGGGCGAGGGCTGACCGCCGAAGCTCTGCGCGAAGTGGATGTCTGCGTGGATTTCTCCACGCCGCAGGCCGTCGTGACCAATATTCAGCGGGTTGCCGAGGCGCGCAAGCCCATGGTCGTCGGCACGACCGGGTGGTACGATCGGTGGGATGACGTGCGACCGGTAGTCGAGCGCGCGGAGATCGGGTTCGTCTATGGACCGAATTTCTGCCTGGGCATCCACGTGCTCTTTCGCCTGGTGGCGTACGGCGCGCGTCTCTTTCGGCATCTCTCCGATTTCGATCCCTACGTCGTCGAGTGGCATCATCGGCGGAAGGCCGACCATCCGAGCGGTACAGCACTTCGCTTGGGGCGGATTCTGCTCGAGCATCTGGAGCAGAAGACGCACCTGGTCACGCGACTTGAGGGGCGCATCCCGTCTGAGGGGATCAGCGTCGCTTCGGTGCGCGCTGGCGCGCATCCGGGGACGCACCTGGTGGGGTTCGACGCTCCGTTTGAGACTCTGGAGATCACGCACACGGTCCGCCATCGGCGGGCCTTCGCCCTGGGAGCTCTCGCCGCTGCCCGGTTTGTGAAAGACCGTCGAGGCATCTTTTCGTTCGAGGAGGTCGTGGATCACTGTCTTCAAGGAGGAGGCATATGACTGGAACGAGCCGATTTCGCGGATGCTTTGTCGCTTTGGTCACGCCGTTTCGGCGCGATGGGCAGGTGGATTATGCGCGGTTGGAGGCGCTGGTGGATTTCCAGCTCGAGGCGGGAATGGATGGACTCGTCCCCTGTGGGACGACGGGCGAGAGCGCCACGCTGCATCCGGAGGAGCAGCGTGAGATCATTCGCCGCGTCGTCGAGCGCGTTCGTGGGCGTGTGCCCGTGATCGCGGGAGCTGGGACGAACGCGACCGAGGAAGCCGTGGAGCTGGCGCGGCAAGCTGAGCGAGCGGGGGCCGACGCCGTGCTCTCGGTCACCCCGTACTACAATCGGCCGACGCAAGAGGGGCTCTACGAGCACTTCCGAGCGATCGCGGAGTCGGTGCGCCTCCCCGTGATCCTCTACAATGTGCCGAGTCGGACCGGATGCAATCTGGACGTGAGGACGGTCTTGCGTCTGGCGGAGATTCCGAACATCATCGGCATCAAGGAGGCGTCGGGGAACCTGGAGCAGATCATGGAGCTTTTGCGCGTGCGACCGCAGGGATTCCTCGTCCTCTCCGGAGACGACGCGTGGACGTTGCCGATTCTCGCGCTCGGAGGGGATGGGGTGATCTCCGTCATCGCCAATCAGACGCCGGCCGAGATGCGGGAGCTGGTGGCGGCGGCGCTCGCCGGAGATTGGGCGCGCGCCCGCGCGCTCCATTATCGGCTGCTGCCGCTCATGCGCGGGAATTTCCTGGAGACGAACCCGATCCCCGTCAAAGCTGCCCTGGCCATGATGGGGCTGATCGAGGAAAATTATCGCCTGCCGCTGGTCCCGCCGCGCGCGGAGACGCGCGAGCGGCTGCGGCAGATCCTCGCCGATCTGAATCTCATTCCGGCGGGAGCAGGACATGGAGCACACGCGGCTCAGAGCTGAGATCGAACGGCTCTTTGACGCGCCCGTTGAGGAGGCGCGGCAGAGGGGGCGTCCGATCTTCGAGGAGTTCAAACGGCAGCTCAACGAAGGGCGGATCCGAGCCGCTGAACCCGTTCGGGGGCAGTGGATCGTGAACCCTTGGGTGAAGAAGGGCATCTTGCTCGGATTCCGCATCGGCGCGCTCGCCGACTATTCGATCAACGCGCAGTTCCGATTCTTCGACAAGGACACCTATCCCTTGAAGGCGCTCGAGGGGATGCGCCTGGGGATTCGCATCGTGCCCGGGGGGACGACGATTCGCGATGGGGCGTATCTGGCGCCGGGCGTCATCGTCATGCCCCCTTCATACATCAACGTGGGGGCATACGTGGACGAGGGGACGATGGTGGATTCCCATGTGCTGGTCGGCTCCTGCGCGCAGATCGGCAGGCGCGTGCACTTGAGCGCCGGAGCGCAGATCGGTGGGGTGCTGGAGCCTCCCGGGGCATGGCCGGTCATCATCGAGGATGAGGTGCTCGTGGGGAGCCAGTGCGGCATCTTCGAAGGGACGATCGTCAAACGGCGGGCCGTGTTGGGCGCGGGCGTGATCCTGACCGGCTCGACGCCGGTCTATGATCTCGTGCACGAGCGCATCTATCGCGGCACGCGTGAGGAGCCGCTGGTGATTCCGGAGGGCGCGGTTGTCGTCCCAGGCGCACGGCCAGCTCCCGGAGAGTTCGCGCGCGCCCACGGGCTCTCGATTCTGACCCCGCTCATCGTGAAATATCGCGATGAGCGGACCGACGGGCGCACGGCTTTGGAAGAGATTCTCCGCATGAGTTGAGCTGCGCTGGCGCCCATCAAGGAGCGAGATGGTCGAGAAGAGCGAAGTCGCCGAGGTGGCGGCCGTCGAATTCGCGCGCGCCTTCGAAAGGCAGTTGGGACCGGGGCGGCTTCGGCGTCGCGAGCGACTGGCGCCCTATGTCAATTGGCGCGTGGGAGGACCGGCCGAATGGTTCTTCATCGCCCGCACGCGAGCGGACCTGGTGGCTGCCGTTCGCGTGGCGCGCGAGGCTCGGCTGCCAGTGACGGTCCTTGGATACGGAGCTAATGTCCTCGTCTCCGATGCCGGAATCCCAGGGCTCGTCATCCTCAATCGCGCCGAAGGCGTGGCGGTGCGTGGGGAGGAGATCCGGGCCGAATCGGGGACGAATCTCGTGGCCCTGGCGCGCCGCGCGTGTGAGGCCGGGATCGGAGGGTTTGAGTTCCTCGTTGGAATTCCCGGAACGTTGGGGGGAGCGATCGTCGGAAATGCGGGGACGCGGGAGGAATGGATCGGCGAGCGCGTGCTCGATGTAGAGGTGGTGGATGATCGGGGTGAGGTGGTCGTCTGGCCGTCCTCGCAGTTGGACTTCGGGTACCGGCGGAGCCGATTTCAACGAACGAGCGACGTGGTGCTCGCGGCCCGGCTGCGGGGGTATCGGGCATCGCGCTCCGATATCGAGGCGAGGATGCAGCGGATGCTCGAAGCGCGGAAGCATCAACCTTCGGGGCCGAGCACGGGCTCCGTCTTCAAGAATCCTCCGGGGGATTACGCCGGTCGCCTGATCGAGGCCTGCGGGTTGAAGGGGTATCGGTTGGGGGGAGCGCAGATCTCCGAGAAGCATGCCAACTTCATCCTCAACGTCGGCGGAGCGACGGCGCGGGAGATTCGGGCGCTGATCGCGCTGGCGAAGGCGGCCGTGCGCGATCGGTTCGGCATTCTGCTGGAGGAGGAGATTCGATACCTGGGGGCGTGGGACGCATGAGGTGGAAAGTCCGAGGCGGACGACCGCTCAGCGGGCGCGTGCGCGTCGGCGGGGCCAAGAATACGGCGTTCAAAGCGATGATCGCTGCCCTCTTGGCCGACGGCCCGAGCGTCTTGGAGAACGTCCCTGATGTCGAGGACGTGCGCATCGTCGCGCGCGCGATCGAGAGTCTAGGAGGGCGAGCGACGCGCTCCGATCCAACGACGTGGATCATTGATCCGCGCTCCCTTCAGGACGCGCACGTGCGCGCAGGCTCGGTGGACCGAACCCGGGCTTCGCCGCTTTTGCTGATACCGCTGCTTGTGCGCTTCGGTGAGGCGAGCGTCCCTCAGCCCGGAGGAGATCAAATCGGGCGGCGCCCTCTGGATCGCCTCCTCGCCGGACTCGAGGCTATGGGCGCGCACGTAGACGAGTGTGGCGAGTATCTGCGCGTTCGCGCCAAACAGTTGCGCGGCGCGCGATATCGCTTCCCCAAGAATACGCACACGGGGACCGAGGCCATGCTTCTGGCGGCCGCGTGCGCGCGCGGAGAGACCGTCTTGGAGAACGCTGCCGAAGAGCCCGAGGTGGATGATCTCATCGCCTTCCTGACGGCGATGGGGGCGCGCATTCGTCGCACGGATCGGCGAACGATTCGCATCGAGGGCGTCTCGCGGTTGCGCGGCGCTCGGCATCGCGTGTTGCCAGATCGCAACGAAGCGGTCACCTTCGCCTGCGCGGCGCTGGTGACGGGAGGAGACATCGAGATCGAAGATGTGCGACCGGCTGATGTGCGCGCGTTCCTCGCCGTGTTGGAGGAGATGGGCGCAGGATTCGCGTGTGTCGGGACGACGTGGCGCGTCTGGTCTCAAGAGCCCTTGCGGCCGGTGTTCATTCGAACGGCGCCGCATCCGGGCTTCATGACCGATTGGCAGCCGCTCATCGCTCCGGTGCTCACACGGGCTCACGGCGTGAGCGTCCTTCATGAGACCGTCTTCGAAGACCGCTTTCACTACGCGCGGGAGTTGCAGCGGATGGGCGCGCGCATCGAGTTCTTCAATCCCCCCGTCGAGGATCCGGACGCCGTGTACAACTTCAACCTCGAGGACGATCGCCCCGAATTCTTCCACGCTATGCGCATTCATGGTCCGGCGCCGCTTCACCCGGCGACGGTGCGGGTGACGGACATTCGGGGCGGGGCGGCGCTCCTTCTGGCAGCGCTCGCCGCGCATGGGGAGAGCGTGATCGAGGGGGTCGAGCATTTGGAGCGGGGATATGATCGGCTCGATATCGCGCTTCGCTCCCTCGGCGCGGAGATCGAACGGGAGAGGGACGAGCGCTGCCAGGCCTCGATTGAGGGGTGAAGCGCGCGCCGGACGATAGATCGGGCCCGAGGTGAGGGCCCAATCCTTCGTCCAGATCGTCGGCGACGATCAGGTGCGCGGCTCTTTGTTCATCGTGGCGATGGGAGGATCATCCTCCCACCAGTACTGACGCTCCAGCTTCTTCGACACAGGCCAGAGCTGATCGAGCGTGTCGCCGTCGAAGAGGAAGCCACTTTTCATCACGTAGCGGATGCTCGTCGTGTGGCGAATGTCCGTGAGCGGATTCCGATCGAGCACGATGAGATCCGCGAGCTTGCCGACTTCGAGCGATCCGAGGTCTTGCTGCAGGCCGATCGCTTCGGCGCCGAAGATCGTCGCGACCTTCAACGCCTCATGGGGAGACATCCCACCCGAAGCGATGCTCCACAGCTCCCAATGCGCGCCGAGACCTTGAAGCTGTCCGTGACTGCCGAGGCACACGCGCCCGCCAGCGCGAACGATGGCCGCACAGGCGCGAGCGATCCCCGTGTGTCCGTATTCCTCAGCCAGGAACCACTGGCGCCGACGTCGGACCATCGTGTCTAAGATCTCGTGAGGGATGAAGCGGCGCAGTTTCTGATTTCCATGCACGTCGTCCGATTCGAAGTAGTAGTTCTCCGTGAATGGCGCTCCGTAAGCCACCAGGATCGTGGGGGTATAAAAGGTCTTCGTTCGCGCGACGAACTCGATGACGTCCTTGTAGAGCGGTTGAATCGGGAGCGCGTGTTCCTGTCCGGAGAAGCCGTCGGCCATCTGCGTGAGATCGAGTTTCATATCGAGCGCCCCTTCGGTCGTCGGCGTGATCCCCAACTCTCGGCAGGCTATCGCCACCCACTGCCGCACGATTCGATCGCCCGCCACGTACTGCTTCAGCGTGTTCGTCTGATACGCCTCTTTGTATCGCTTGAGGAAGGCGCGCGTCGCCTCCAGGTCATCGAGCCCCGAGCGCGAGAAGACTCCGGGGCCGGTCGAGAAGATGCGCGGTCCGAGGATCTCACCAGCCTCGACCAGATCGGCGTACGCGAAGACGTCGGTCGTCGAACTCTGTGGATCACGTGTGGTCGTGACGCCGTAGGCGAGATTGGCCAGATATTGCCACACTTGCGTCTGATGGATGCCGCGCGGCGGCCACATGTGCGCGTGGACGTCCACAAAGCCCGGGATGATCGTCTTCCCGGTCACGTCGAGGATGCGAGCGTCGGCGGGAATAGGGACTCGGCCTTTGGGACCGATCGCCGCGATGCGATTTCCGGTGATGACGATGTCGCCCCGCTCGATGACCTCATCGCCCTTCATCGTGATGAGTCTGGCACCGCTCAGGACAATCGTGCCGGTCGGTCGCGCCCGGGGGACTTCAACGATGACGTCCGTCACGTCCGGTTTCTCAGCCGAGAGGTCTTGCCGGTAAAATCTCGCTCCCCAGGACCACGTGATCGCCTTCCCATCCGCCGTCCAGTTGAGATAATCGCCGCCCTCCAGAGAGAGCCGCTTCACGGGCACGGCCGATGGTCCATTTGGCGTGATCGTGATGGTGATCGTCTCGCGTCCGGCCTTTGGGACGGGAATCAGGTAGAGCTTGTTCTGCAAGCTGATGAAAGCGCGCTCGCCATCGGGCGAGAGCCGAATCTCCTCAGCATCGGGCGGGAAAGGACCGGGAGCCGAGCCGCGCACGCGGAAGTGGGTGCGCCGATCCAATCCATCAAGTCGCAGCGAGACCAAGCCGCGCGACGTCGTCATGTAGATGCGGTCGGGCTCACGAGCGAAGTGGGGCGAAGTCCCTCCTTGCGTCGGCCCGATGAGCCGGGACTCTCCCCCTTCGGCGGGAATCCACCGCAAGTCCAGTCCAACCCTCGGCGAAATGCCCGTGATCTCCGTGGCGTGGATTCCTTCGGAAAGGAGGTCCGAGGGCGGTCCGGAAAGGCGCTCTCGGAGTTCCGCATACAGGTGTTGCCGCGTCGGACCGGAGATGAAGATGATCTTGGATCCATCGGGCGAGTAGACGGGAGAGGAGTAGTACGCCGGACGGCGGGTCAGTGGCTCTGGCGGTGAACTCCCATCAGCGGCCGCGCGGAAGATGTGACCGCCCTGTGGTGTCCATGTCACGTAGGCGATGTACCGGCCATCGGGAGACCACGTGGGCATGAATTCTCCGACGGAGGCATTCGTCAGACGTCGCGGCGTCCCCGAAGGCCACTCCATGATCCAAATCCTGTTGAACGCGGTGAAGGCCAAACGCCGACCATCCGGAGAGAGGGTGGGCCAGCGAATCAAACGCGCGCGCACCATCGGACTGTCATCCACTCGATACTGGAAGTAGACGCGCGGGCCGATCTCAGCTTCGACTTTGGCCGTGAAAGGGATCAGTGTGCGGTGCCCCGTCTCGACATCCACGCGCCAGATCTTGCCTTCGATGGGAACGATGAGCGCCCGCCCATCAGGGAGGAAGGCATATCCGGGCATCGTATCGCGCGTCGCGCGCGATTCCTGATCGTCGCGCGTGACCGGATAGATCAGCCAGCGCTCCTCGCCCGTCTCGAGGTCGCGGATGCGCAGGCCCGTTCCATTCTCATACCGAGTCGCATAGACGAGCATCTTCCCGTCGGGCGAGAGAACAGGCCGCATGGCGCTCCCCTGAGCGTTGGTGAGGGTCGTCGTCTCTCCCGTCTCGCGGTCGAAGCGAACGATCTGCCAGAGGGGAAACATCGCGTTGTAGGTGAACGCTCCCGTGCGCACGGAATAGTAGAGATATCGCCCATCAGGCGAGACGACCGCTCCCAGTTTATTCTGGCGAGGCCGGGCCGGTTCTTGCGAGTCCGGTTCGGGAAGCGGGGGATCCGGCGGCCCGATCTGAACGCCCGTTCCTCCCTCGAGGTGATACATCCAGAGGGAGAACGTCCCGATCGGATCGGTCGAGCGGGAGACGACGATGTAGCGGCCATCCGGCGTCCACGTCGGCGACGCGAACATCTGGTTGCGCCCTTTCGTCACCGGCCTCGGATCGGAGCCATCGGCATTGGCCACCCACACGTTCTCAGCCCCACTGCGGTCACTGAGGAAGACGACCCTCTTCCCATCGGGCGAGAACTTCGGCTGGCTCTCGAAGGACATCCCACCGAAGATGCGCTTCGCTTCACCGCCGGTGATGGGCAATACATAGAGATCCCCCAGAAGATCGAAGACGATCATCTGGCCATCGGGAGAGACATCCAGCGACATCCACGTGCCCTCGTCCGTCACGAACTCGATCGTCTCCGTCGGTGTGATGGGCAGCTCTTCTCTCTTCTCCTCCGGCTTCGATTCCGGCCTCGGCTCTTGGCCCCAGAGGAGCAAACGCGAAGGAGAAGGGCAGGCGACGATCGCGAGGAGGAAAAGCGCGACGCCCAGTGAGCGCCCCATCCGCTTCCGTCTCAGCATGATCTTCCCTCCAGAAGAGCGTTTTGGCGGGATCACATTATCAAGCTCGGGCGGGAGAGTCAACCGCCTGATGTCTCACAGCCGAACACGCCGCAGGCGCTCCCCCGGTCTTTCGGGGAGCGAACGCTTTTGGTAAGATTGAACCCTTTCGCGATTCCTCTTCGAGGAGGCGAGGATGGACGAGAAGGCGAAGAAGACGGCATTGCGCATGATCCCCTACGGACTCTATGTCTTGACATCGCGTTCATCGGAGGGAGCGGCGGCGGCGACGGTCAATTGGGTGACGCAAGCGTCGTTCGAGCCTCCCCTTGTGGTCGTCGCCGTCAAAACGGATTCGCGCATCTACGGCGTGCTGCGCTCTTCTGGAGCATTCGCGTTGAATTTTCTGGGGAAGGAGCAAGGGGAGATCGCCTACGCGTTCTTCAAACCGGTCGAGAGCGACGAGCGGCAGATCGGCGGGCATGAGTATGACGCGGGGACGACGGGAAGCCCCATTTTGCGGGCCGCGCCAGCCTTCGTTGAATGTCGCGTCACAGATGTCGTCGAGCGAGGCGATCATGCTGTGGTCGTCGGAGAGGTGGTCGAGGCCGGTGTTCGACGCGAACCCGAAGGGCGGCCAGATGAGGCCGTCTTGTGGTTGAAGGACCTCGGCCCGAAGATCTTCTATGGAGGCTGAATGCGCGCAGCGTTGATCCCGTGATCACCGGCAACGGTTCAACGCTCCGATGGCCTCTCCCTCTCCCCAGTCGGTCGCTCAAGCGGTGTGAGGACGCGGCCAGGATGCTCGCCTGTCGGACGACCCCGCTCCCACACGAGCCGACCGTTCACGAAGACATACTCGATGCCCACGGGCCGCAGATGCGGCTCGCGAAAGGTCGAGCGATCTTGAACGCGCCGAGGATCGAAGAGGACGAGGTCGGCCGCGAAGCCTTCGCGAATGAGCCCGCGATCCTTCAGTCCGAGACGAGCGGCGGGCAACCCCGTCATCTTCCGAATCGCCTCTTCAAGGGTGAGCAGACGTTGCTCGCGCACATAGCGGGCGAGGACGCGAGGGAAAGCGCCCGCACCGCGCGGATGGCGCATGCCGATGCCCCCGTCGCTGGCGACCATGACCCACGGTCGGCGATAAAAGACGCGCAGATCGGCCTCCTGCATGGAGCGGCAGACGACGCCAGCTCCGCCCTCGCGAACGATCTCCATGTAGACTTGAACCGGCGTCATCCCTCGCTCCCGGGCGATCTCCTGCAGCGTCTTCCCCTCATATTCAGGATGCGCGGGACAAGTCGTGATGAGAATGCGGTCCGCTCTTCCGACATCCTCGAGGCCCTGCGCGACGGCCGCGGGATCATCATGCCGACGACTCGGCACCAGGACGGTGATCGTCGAAGCCCACGCCTCATAAGGGTACGCATCGGCGGTGACATCTATCCCCGCCTGACGGGCGCGCTCGATTCGAGCGACGACCTCGCGCGCTTTCCCCCAGACGCTCGCGGTCGCCAACTTGATGTGCGAGATGTGGACCGGAACGTTCGCTTCGCGACCGATGCGCAGCGCTTCTTCGAGCGCCTCGAGCATGCGATTTCCTTCATCGCGGATGTGACTCACATAGAGGCCTCCATGACGCGCGGCGACGCGCGCCAGGGCGATGATCTCCTCCGTCGTGCTCCAGTAGCCGACGTCATATTCGAGACCGGTGGAGAGTCCGAAGGCACCTTCCCGCATCCCTTGCTCGACGAGCCGTTCCATCTCCGTGATCTCACGCTCGGAGGCCGGTCGGTTCGTCTCACGCCCCATGACGAGTTGGCGCACTGTGGCATGGCCGACGAAGAGTAGGATGTTGACCGCCGCCGGACGTTCTCGACGCCTCTGAAGATAATCGGCGATCGGCCAGGGGGAACTGCCGTCCAAGCCAAGCGCGAGCGTCGTGATCCCTTGAGCGATCTGGCTGGTCGCCGTCGGCTCCGCCTCAAGCCCGCGATCAGAATGATTGTGAAGGTCAATGAAGCCAGGAGCGAGAACAAGGCCTGAGGCGTGCAGCACCCGCTCGTTGGGTCCGGGCGCGAACCGTCCGACGCGGGCGATGCGGTCACCGGAGATGCGAACGTTGGCGCGGAAACGCCGTCGACCGCTGCCATCCACAATGGTCGCTCCCACGATCACCCATGAGGCTGGAGATGACGAAGCGGATGCCGAGGAGGATGATGCTGAGGAGGGATGAGATGACCACATCGCGCTCCCGATCAGGAGCGATGTGAGCATCCACCGCATTAAGACGCGGACCCACTTCCTCATCCCCACAAGGGGAGCCTATCCACCTTCGCCATTGGCGTCAAGGAGGGAGAAGGTCAGATTCGAGCAGAACTGAACCCCGCGCATCTCGCGTTATAATTGAGAACGTTCAAAGCGCCCAGGCCAGAGCGCCGATATGCACGGCATCTGGAGGGGATCCGAAGAGCGGTTCTCAGCTGCGCTCCACCAGCTTGTGGAGCGAGGATGGGCTGTAGCGATGGACGTTCTCCCGGCGTGGGTCGTTCGCGCGTTGGCCGAGGAAGCGCGACGTCTCTGGCACGAGGGGAAGTTTCGACCCGCAGGTATCGGGCGCGGCGCAGGCTATCGAGTTCGCTCGGAGGTTCGTGGGGATTGGATCCTCTGGTGGGATGAGGACGCTCCGACGCCCATTCAAGCCATCTACCGAGCGGAGATCGAGCGACTGCGACAAACTCTGAACGAGACGCTGTTCCTCGGACTCATCGCGTTCGAGGTTCACTACGCCGTCTTCCCTCCGGGAGCCTTTTATCGGCGGCATCGCGATCGGTTCCTCACGGCCGACGAACGGATGATCTCGTGTATCCTCTATCTGAATCCCACATGGAGCGAGGGCGATGGGGGCGCGTTGAGGATTTACGATCCTGACGGGACAACTCACGACATTCTGCCGCAGGCCGGGACCTTCGTCCTGCTGCGGAGCGACACCGTGGAGCACGAGGTGCAGCCGACCCGAAAGGAACGCTTCAGCGTGACGGGATGGCTCCGCCGCCGTGCGCGAGAATTTCGGATGTAGGGCGCCGCGTTTCGAACCCGATGACCGAATGGCGTGAAATCAAACGCTTATCCTGGATGGGATCTCTCATGCCGAGAGTCCCCAGTGGGATCACTTCCACACATAGACCAGCTCCACGAGGATGGTGCCCTGAGACTTCTGTCGCCCAGGGCTCTGGCCGAAGACCGGATGATTGGCGAAATCCTGCCGATATTCGAAATTGGCGAGAAGTTGCTCGGTGATCTTGTAACGGGCCGTTCCCGTCACCTCCCGGAGAGTGAGTCCAGTGGGAAGACCTGTATGGGCATCGGTCCATCCGAGGCGAAAGCTTTGCGGATCGTTGAAGAATTCTCCCCGCAGGCCTATCGCCCATCGGGTCGTGAGATCATAAAGGACATATCCAGCGCCCCCATACCAGTGGGCCTTTTGGACTCCACCGAGTTGATTTGAAACGGTATCCCGCCCATAGTCGAAGTTCGCTATGAGGGACACGGTGGGGGTCGGTTTATATGCGGCGACAACGTCCACCGAGTGTCGAAGCCAAATGTCGCGACAATATCGTCTCTCTTATTTGAGGAAAATGACAAATCAGAATCTCTGCTTGGCGATTGTTGCGACTTGGGGACATATATGCCTTTTCGCCGCCGATGCTTAAGATCTCATTCGAATTGTCGCGCTATTGATCAAATCTGTTCTGAGTCGAGAAAATTTGGGACGAAAGTGTGGCTATGTTTCTTGGGGTCCCTGCGGTTTCGGTTACGGCTGGTCCGAAATTCACGAAGAGACTGTTACTTTTATGTCTCAACTTTGTGATTTGGTACGTTTTTGTTCAAATCTGAGAGGATGCTTTCCCAGCGATCGAGGTGTAAGTCGCTTGTTTTCAGCGCGATAGCCTGTGATTGCCTTCTCCTCTTTTTGGCACAAGAGTTGCTCAGACGGAACATGGAGACACGGGGAGGTTGCATCGCTATGGGAAGGTATGGGCAGATCATGCAGTTTCTCTTAGCTCAACGTGAGCATTATGGTTCGGAGCAGGAGTTCCGCCAGTTCCTGCTTCGAGAGATTCGGCGGTTCATCAAGGACGTGCGGGAGTATGACATCGTCGTTTCGCTTCTGCCTGAATCGCTCTATGCGCAGCCTGAGGGGGGAGTCGTGACTGCGAAGATTGTGTGATGGGGGTTGGACGACGAGCTTGGGAGGGAGGCAAAAGGGGCATGGATGGGTGGAGGGAGGCGTTGAGAGAGCGCGATGCTTGTGGCGTGGGATTCGTCGCCGATGTGAGCGGGGTGGCCCGGCCTGAGATTCTGGCGTGGGCTCTTGAGGCGCTTGGGCGGCTGCAGCATCGCGGGGCGGTTTCGGCGGATGCGGAGACGGGAGATGGAGCTGGTGTGCTCTTTCAGCTCCCGCAGGGATTTTTCCGGCGCGAGGCGGTGCGGCGGGGCGCGCGCCTTTGCCACACCGAGAGACTGGCGGTTGGCATGGCGTTTCTTCCTGCGGAGGGCACGCGGTTGGCCGAAGCGCGACGGATCATCGAGGAGACGGTGCGAGAATGGCCGTGTCGGCCCGGCCGATTGGGCGTGCGGTGGATCGGGTGGCGTTCGGTGCCGGTCGTCCTCGATGTGCTCGGTGAGAAGGCGGCAGCCGAGTGTCCAGCGATCGAGCAGTTTCTGATCTCCAGTGGGGAGGCACCGTGTTCGGGCGAGCGCTTCGAGCGCGAGCTGTATCTGCTTCGAAAACTGATCGAGCGGCGGATGCGCGAGGCGGCGCTCTCGACCTATATTGTCTCCCTCTCGCATCGCACGATCGTCTACAAGGGACTCATGGTCTCGTCGCAGCTCGGGCGGTTTTATCCCGATTTGCGGAATCGGTCGTTCAAGACGGCGTTCGCGATCTTTCATCAGCGATACAGCACGAATACGCTTCCGAATTGGCGGCTCGCCCAGCCCTTTCGCATGCTCGCGCACAATGGGGAGATCAACACGCTCCAGGGGAATCGGAATTGGATGCGGGCCCGAGAGGCTGACCTTCGAGCGTCGGTGTGGGGGGAAGATGGAGAGCTTCTGGCGCCGATCCTGTGGGAGGAGGGGAGCGATTCAGCCAACCTGGACAATGTGCTGGAAGTGCTGGTCCTCTCGGGGCGCTCGCTCTTGCACGCGATGATGATGCTGGTGCCGGAGGTCCATGAGGGGATCGCGGACCTGGATGAGGAGGTACGGGCCTTCTACGAGTATCACGAGTGTCTGATGGAGCCATGGGATGGGCCGGCGGCGCTCTGTTTCAGCGATGGGCGGATCGTCGGGGCCGCTTTGGATCGGAACGGTTTGCGACCCGCGCGGTATGTGGTGACGGCGGATGGGATCGTTCTCGTCGCCTCGGAGGTCGGAGTTCTTCCGATCGCCGAAGAGCGAATTGTCGAGAAGGGGCGACTGGGGCCTGGGATGATGCTCGCCGTGGATACCGCGCAGGGACGATTGCTTCGGAATGAGGAGATCAAGCGTTCGGTGGCCGCACATCGGCCATATGCTCGATGGGTTCGGGAGCACCTGGTCACGGGGCCATCTTCTCTGACTGCGGCCTCTTTTGATCGGCCGGTGCGAGGAACGGATGAATTGGTGCGCGAGCAGCGGGTTTTCGGATACACGACCGAGGACCTGGACTTCCTCTTCAAGCAGATGGTCGTGGAGGGGAAGGAGCCGACGGGCTCCATGGGCGACGATACGCCGCTGTCGGTGCTCTCGCAGAAGCCGCGCCTGCTCTACACGTACTTCAAGCAGCGGTTCGCTCAGGTGACGAACCCGCCGATTGATCCGCTGCGCGAGCAGTTGGTGATGTCGCTCTCGACGCTCATCGGCGCTCGCGGTCACTGGCTGGAGGAAGCGCCGGAGGCCTGTCGCCTGATCAAGCTGCGGAGTCCGATCCTCAGTGAAGCGGCGCTCACCTGGGTGCTCGATCGAAATCGCGGACGGTGGGCTCGTCTGGAGGCGGTCTTCCCGGTGGCTGACGGGCCGGCGGGACTTCGGCGCGCGGTTCGACGGCTCTGCGAGGAGGCGGAACGAGCGGTGCGCGAAGGCGCCCGTGTGCTTGTGCTCAGCGACCGCGCCGTGGATGCCGAGCGCGCGCCCATCCCGATGCTGCTGGCCGTCGGAGCCGTGCATCACCACCTGATTCGATGCGGGCTCCGATTACGGGCGAGTCTGGTCGTCGAGAGCGGAGAGCCGCGCGAGGATCATCATTTCGCCTGTTTGCTCGGCTACGGGGCGAGCGCCGTGTATCCCCATCTCGCCTTCGAGACGGTGAGCGCCCTCGCGCGCGAGCGCGGGATGGAGCCGGCCGAGGCGCTGGAGAACTATGTCCGTGCCCTGGAGAAAGGGCTTTTGAAGATCATGTCGAAGATGGGCATCTCGGTGCTGCTCAGCTATCAGGGCGCGCAGGTCTTCGAGGCGATCGGATTAGCGCGCGATGTCGTGGAAGAGTGTTTCACCGGCACGCCCTCGCGCATCGGGGGAGTGAGTTATGAGGGGTTGGCCCGGGATGTCCTTCGGATTCATGATTCGGCTTTCCGAACGAGCGCACGCGGGCTGGAGGATCATGGGTTTTATCGCTTCCGTCGTCAGGGTGAGTACCATGCGTTCAATCCCGAGGTCATTCGGACATTGCAGCGCGCGGTGCGCGCGGATGATCGGGAGGCCTTTCGCGCGTACGCGCGCGCCGTCGAGCAGCGGCCTCCCACCGCGTTGCGCGACCTGCTCGACTTTCGACGAGCGGCCCATTCGCTTCCGAAGGAGGAGGTGGAACCGGTCGAAGCGATCGTGCGGCGGTTCTCGACATCGGCGATGTCGCATGGGGCGCTCAGCCGTGAGGCCCATGAAGTGATCGCCATCGCGATGAATCGGCTCGGCGCGCGCTCCAACAGTGGCGAGGGGGGTGAGGACCCCGAGCGGTATCGTCCTCGCCCCGATGGAGCCTGGGCCAACAGCGTCATCAAGCAGGTGGCGTCGGCGCGCTTCGGTGTCACGCCGGAGTATCTCTGTTCGGCCGTCGAATTGGAGATCAAGATGGCGCAAGGGTCCAAACCGGGCGAGGGGGGACAACTCCCCGGGCACAAAGTCGCCCCAGAAATTGCCCGCATCCGTCACACTCTCCCTGGCATTACCCTCATCTCCCCCCCGCCCCATCATGACATCTATTCGATCGAGGACCTGGCGCAGCTCATCTACGATCTGCGCCAGGTCAATCCCTCGGCGCGCATCGCCGTGAAGCTCGTGGCCGAAGCGGGGATCGGGACGATCGCAGCGGGCGTGGCGAAGGCTGGGGCTGATGTCATTCACGTGAGCGGCCACGATGGGGGGACAGGGGCCTCGCCTTTGGGCTCGATCAAACACGCGGGGATTCCGTGGGAGCTGGGATTGAGCGAAGTGCACCGCGTCCTCTGTGCCAATGGCCTTCGCGAGCGCGTCCGCGTGCGCGTGGACGGGGGATTGAAGACGGGGCGCGACGTCGTGATGGCAGCGTTGCTGGGAGCGGATGAGTTCGGATTCGGCACAGCAGCGCTCGTCGCCATCGGCTGCGTGATGGCGCGACAGTGCCACTTGAACACGTGTCCGGTCGGCGTGGCCTCTCAGCGCGAGGACCTGCGCGCGCGGTTCCCCGGACGTCCGGAGCACGTCGAGCGGTTCTTCCTCTTCATCGCCGAAGAGGTTCGAGAGATTCTCGCGCAGCTTGGAGCCCGCCACCTGGCGGAGATCGTCGGCCGGACTGATCTCCTTATTCCGAGAGCGATGGGAGCCGATGAGTCGGACATCGCCGATGGTCTTCTCCTTCCGTATCGGGAGGCGCGCCTCTTCTTGAATGAGCTGCTTCATGCAGGTCCAAATGAAGAGACGCATGGGGGAGGTGCGCGCGACCGACGGCCGCAAGCACACATTCGCCTGCGCGCGCGTGATGATTCGGCGCGTCGTGGAGCATCTTCAGATACGCTCGATGAGCGCCTCCTGCCCGAGGTGAAGCCGGCCATTGAGGGAGAGCGGAGTGTTCGGCTCACACTTCCGATTCGGAATACGGATCGGACGGTGGGGGCCCGCATCGCCGGTGAGATCGTCCGGCGGTATGGAGATGCGGGCCTGCCGGGGACGGAGATCGAGCTTCGCTTCGTGGGATCGGCCGGGCAGAGCTTCGGCGCCTTCTGCGTGCCGGGGATGCGGATGATCCTCTTCGGCGACGCCAATGATTACGTCGGTAAGGGGATGCACGGTGGGGAGATCATCGTGCGTCCGCCCGAAGGCGCATCCTATGCGTGGCATGAGAATGTCATCATGGGGAATACGGTCCTCTACGGGGCGACCGGAGGACGGCTCTTCGCCGCCGGACGAGCGGGCGAGCGATTCGCCGTGCGCAACAGTGGAGCCATTGCCGTGGTCGAAGGCGTCGGCGATCACGGATGCGAATACATGACCGGAGGCGTCATCCTCGTGCTCGGCGAGGTCGGCCGGAACTTCGCAGCGGGAATGACGGGCGGCTTGGCCTTCGTCCTCGATGAGCGCGAGTGCTTGCCCGGGCGATACAATCCCGAGCTCGTGTGTCTGGTACCGCTCGGCGATGCGGACGAGGAGCTGGTGTGCCTGCTCCTGCGCGAACACGCTCGGGCGACTTCGAGCCCACGTGCTCAGGAGTTGCTCGAACGCTGGGGGGAGTGGAAGGGGTTCTTCTGGAAGGTCCTCCCCTTCGGGGTGGATGCGCGAATCGAAGCAGCAATTCGCGAGCGCGCGTTCGCCTCAATGAGTGAGCGCGCGCTGGAATCCCCCTCGGATGTCTTCGCGTGAAGCCGTGAAGGTTCGGGCGAGCGTCAGGGGACGATCACGCTTTTGATGGATGTCCAGCGCGCGGTCGCTTCGAGAGCCTCGGCTGCCCGGTCCAGCGGGAAGCGGTGAGAGACCAAACGATCGAAGGGAAAGCGATCACCCGCTCGCCTCAAGAACTCTAACGCCATAGCCATGTGGCGGGGTTCGCTCGCCCACGAGCCGTAGACGGTCAGTTGCTTGCGGGTGATCACGTGGGGATTGAGCGCCGTCGGACCCGCATCGCCGTAGTGGCCGAGCACCAGATACTTCCCCCCATCACGACACATCTCCCATCCTTCCGCGACCGCGCTGGGAATCCCCACGCATTCGATGACGACATCGGCCCCGTAGCCGCCGGAGAGCGATCGCACGCGCTCGATTCGCTCTCCCGGATCGGGCGCGTCCTCGATGGAGATCGTCTGATCAGCCCCGAATCGTTTGGCCAATTCAAGCCGGTGCGCCGGGCCGCCGATCACGATCGTGAGATGAGCGCCTGCGGTCTTGGCCACGGCGAGTGCCGCCAGGCCCACAGGACCGCTCCCCTGGATGACGACGATGTCACCCCAACTGATCCCCACGCGCTCGATACCATGAACGGCCGTGTTGAGCGCACACCCGGCGCCGATGACCATCTCCGTGGAGAGATCGGTCAGTTTGAAGATCGCCGATCCTGGGAGCAGCACGTGGTATTCCGCGTAACCGCCGAGGAAGTGCGGGGGAGTGTCGCAGGCATACGTGATGCCATAGGCTCGGCGCTTGAGGCAGCGCGTGGGTTGTCGCTTGCGCACGCAGTAGAAGCATTGGCCGCACAAGCGCCCGGCGTACCACGTCACGCGATCGCCTTCGCTCAAGGGGGCTCCGGTCCAATCCGCCGTCACTCCCTCGCCCAGTTTCACGATCGTCCCCACGGTCTCGTGGCCGAGGATGAGAGGACGCGGGATCGGAAGCTGTCCTTTCCAGAGGTGGACATCCGTCCCACAGATGCCAGCCATCTCGACGCGGACGAGCACCATGCCGGGGTCCAACGCCTCCGGCAGAGGATACTCGCGGATCTCCAGGGGACGGTGAAAGTCCGGCATGACAGCCGCCTTCGCTGTTCTCATCCTTCACGCTCCTTTCACGAATTCGATGACGAGGCGATTGAAGTCCTCCGCGCGCTCGATGAAGACGAGGTGGCGTGCTCCGGGGAAGACGACCAGCTGAGCTCCTGCGATGGCGCGGGCGAGTCGAAAGGAGTTCTCCGGCGGGACGATTGGGTCGTCACTGCCGGTCAGAATCAGCGTCGGAGCGCGGAGCGCGCTCAAACGCGATTCGGTCTCAAAGCGGAGGCAGGCGGCGAATTGCCGCTGCCACGCATCCGCCGGGGGGAGATGGGCCTTGCGCCGCGCGAGGAATTCTTCGACGATCTCCGAACGCTCGGCGAGGAAGCGCTCGCTGAAGCGCAGCACGAGGCCGCGACGCAAGGCCCTCTCCTTCTCCTCGCCCGTGGCCTCCAATTCCGAGCGCATCTGCGCCGCTGTTTCGGGAGACATGAGCACGGCGTTCTCCCCGCCAAAGCTCGTCGAGACCAGGACGAGTTTGGCGACGACATCGGGATGACGCAGCGCCAGCTCTTGCGCGATGTATCCTCCCATCGAGTGACCGAGCACGTGAGTTCGCTCCACGTTCAGTGCGCGAAGGAGTCCCGCGGCGTCTTCGGCCATCATCTCGATGGTGTAGTCACAATCGGGCTTCTCCGAGAGACCCGCCCCCCGATTGTCGAAAGCGATGGTCAGGAACTCTCGCGAGAAATCCGGGAGTTGGCGGAACCAGCTCCAAGCGCCGAATCCGAGTCCGGCGATCAGAAGTAGCGGCTCCCCGGCGCCGTGGACTTCGTAATACAGCTCGATCCCATTGACCCTCGTGCGCGGCATCTCTCTCAATTCAGGTTCAGGGCGAGGAGGCGAGCTTCGGTCATCTCCTCGATGGCCGCGCGCACGCCTTCGCGGCCGAAGCCTGAATCCTTCACGCCGCCGTAGGGCATGTGATCGGCGCGATAGGTGGGCACATCGTTGACGATGAGCCCGCCGACCTCCAGGACCTCGTAGGCCCGGAAGATGCGCCGCATGTCGCGGGTGAAGAGGCCGGCCTGAAGTCCATAGCGCGAGGCGTTGACCTGTCGCAGCGCCTCCTCGAAATCGGCGTATCGGTTCACCACCACCACCGGAGCGAACACCTCCTCGCTCCAGACCTTCGTCTCCGGCGGCGCATCAGCGAGCACCGTCGGCATCAGAAATGCCCCCTGCCGCTCGCCCCCCACCAACACGCGCGCTCCCGCGGCCACGGCCTCCCGAATCCACTGCTCGGCCCGCTCGGCAGCCGCCTCGCTGATCATCGGCCCCACGTCGGTCGTCTCCTCCTTCGGATCCCCCACGACCAGATCCCGCACCCCTTCCAGGAGCCGAGTCAGAAAGGATTCGCTCACCGCCTCGTGGACGAGAATCCGCTGCACCGAGATGCACGTCTGCCCCGCGTAGGCGAAGCCCCCATACACCGCCCGCCGCGCCGCGTACTCCAGATCGGCATCCTCGTGCACGAGGACGGCGGCATTCCCCCCCAACTCCAGCGTCACCCGCTTCTTCGGCACCTGCGCCTTCAGCCTCCAGCCGACCTCCGCACTCCCCGTGAACGAGAGCATCCGGATCCGCTCATCCCGCAGCAGCTCACCCACCACCTCATTCGCGCAGGGCAGGACGCTGATCCCCCCGCGCGGCCATCCCGCTCGAACCACCATCTCCCCTAACGCCAACGCCGAGAGCGGTGTCTGCGGCGCCGGCTTGATGAGGATGGGATTGCCCGCGGCCAGCGCCGGTGCCACCTTGTGCGCCACCAGATTGAGCGGGAAATTGAACGGCGTGATACCCAGAATGGGCCCGATGGGGAAGCGACGAATGAGCGCCCAGCGGTTCTCCGACCCCGCCATCCAATCCAGGGGCAACACCTCCCCGCCTATGCGCTTGGCCTCCTCGGCCGCCACGGTGAAGGTCTGAATGGCGCGCGCCACCTCCAGGCGCGCATCCCGAATCGGCTTGCCCGCCTCGCGGGTGATGAGCTGAGCCAACTCCTCCCGCCGCTCGCTCAATGCCGCCGCCACGCGCCGCAGGACCTCCGCCCGCGCATGTGACGGCAACCGTCGCGTCTCCTCAAACGCGCGCACGGCCCCCGCCACCGCCTCCGCCGCCTCCCCCGCCGACGCCCAATGGACCACGCCAATCACCGCGCGATCGTACGGATCCCGAATCTCCACCCTCGCCCCCGAATACCTCGGCTCGCCCCCAAGGAGAAAGGGATACTCCTTCACCATAGTCGCACCTCCGCCATGGTGTGATTCACTCCGTCCATTTTTACCCCATGCGGAGAGCACACCACAAGTCCACGCTCCATCACCAATTGAGCTTCAGCGCGAATTGAATCACGCGCGGGCCCGTGCTCGTGCTCGAGATCCGGCCGAACGCCGAGGAGAGCACATTCGAATCGGGATTGGCGAAGCTCGGTGTGTTCGTCAGATTGAAAAACTCGGCGCGGAACTCCATGCGCGTTCTCTCAGTGATGGGGATGAACTTGATGACCGAGAAATCCGCGTTGCGCTGATCTGGTCCGCGCAAGATGTTCCTCCCCGTGTTGCCGAAGGGAGCATTCGGATCGAAGGTCGCGCCAAGCGGGGGGACGAACGCGGCCGTGTTGAAGAAGCGCGTGAGCCGAGCCGTGACCGAACCGCTCAGTTCGGCCGATCCGCGGAATCCCGGCGCGAAATTGGCGCGCGTCAGATTCATACCGCCACCTCCCCCGGTAGCGAAGACGGTGAAGGGCGTCCCGGATTGAAAGACGACGACGCCCGCGATCTGCCAGTCGTTGAGCAGCCGTCTCCCGACCCCCGAATCCCCATCGTAGAATTTCGGCAGGTCGTAGACGAAACTGTAGACGAGCCGGTGCGTCCGATCCCAATCCGAGAGCCCGCGATTCAACCGATGATTCTGCTGATCGCCGGGATTGGCGGCCAGATCGCCAGCCAGCGGGCCGGAGTTCGTATCTATGGATTTGCTGAGCGTGTACGATGCCAGGAAGGACAATCCGCGACTCAGGCGCTTCGTGGCTGAGAGCTGCAGCGAGTGGTAGTAGGATTGCCCTGTCGTCTGGATCAGGTGCAAGCCCGCGGCGATGTTCCCGTTGTTGGAGAACGCCGGCAGGGGAGTAATGAACCGCCCCGTCGCTCGGTCGAAGACGGGCTGATTGAGGTTGAAGAGCTGCGTGAGCTTGATCCCTCGCGTCCCCGTGTATCCGATTTCGAGAAGCAGCGAGCGGGCCATCTCCCATTGCAGGTTCAGCCCGAACTGATGGGTGTAGGGGGTGCGGAATCCGCGATCCAGGTAGACGCCCGAGATGGGGATGGGATTGCCGAATTGATCCCGCAACGGTGACGGGATCGTCGGAACCACGGGGAAGGCCGACGGTGGCGGTACCTGAATGAAGGGACGGTTGAATGGCAAGCCGAGCGTGCGCGCCACCGGCAGTGGGAATCCGAGCGATTGTAGGAGGCGCGATCCGGCCCCGACCGGCAGGACGAAGAACGGATAGTTGAAGAGTTGAATCCCCCCGCCGATTTGCCCCGACGTGCGGATGAAGTAGAGGCCATAGCCGCCACGCAGGACGAGGCGATCATGAAGCCGCCAGGCCATACCGAAGCGCGGCGCCCAGTTGTTCTCATCCTGAGGGATGAGGGTCTTCTCGACTGGCGGCACGTTGGGGAGCGAGACCGTGGCGTTCCCCGCGAGCACGAAGCCGTTCGGCGGAGGCCCCGATCGGTATTGATCGGGGAAGAAGCCGACCAATCGCCCGCGCACTTCGCTCATGTAGCCGAGCAGCTCATATCGAAGGCCGAGATTGAGCGTCAGCCGATCCGTGACCTTGAAATCTTCCTGCACGAAGGCCGCCAGATCGCGGATGCGGGGCTCGCGCTCGGGATCGCCCGAGCCGATGAAGGAGATGAACATGTCACCCTGGAGAAAGTCCGTGAAGCTGAGGAACTGGATGAACCCGCGGTTCCACAGTCGGAATCGGAGCAGGAACGGATAGTGTCGCCCTTCGAACCCCGCGCGAAGCGTATGTCGTCCTCTCGTCCATGTGAGCGTATTCCCGTAGGTGAAATGTTCCTGGACGACCTCGGCATCAAAGAGCCCTTCTGGGCCGAGGGTGAACAGGCCGAAGATGTTGATCTGCGGCAGGCCGGGGAAGAGCGTCCGAAGCGGGCTCTCGATACCGAACTGGGCTGCTGTGAAGGGCTCGCGAGGGACCGCTTCGAGGAAGATGCGCGCGTAGCCGAAGCGCGCCTCATTGAGGAGCGTCGGCGTGAGGACGAGCGTATCGCGCAGCGAGAAGACCCGGTTATTGCGCTGGAGCGGCCCGCCCCAGCCGAGCGCGGCGTTGGCCGGACGAATCACGAACGAGGTGATGGCCGCATCGGTCGTGTCGTTGTTGAAGAAGAACTTGCCCGAGAGCGTGTGGTTGGGAGTGAAGCGATGGTCGAGGTTGATGTTGAACTGATCCTCACGAAAGCGCGAAATGCCCGATTGCGTGAGCGTGGTGAAGAGACCCGGGCTGGGCGGCGGACTCGGAATGACCAGACGCCCATCGGGAAAGCGCGCGTTGAGCAGAGCGAGCGCGACCGGATGAATGTCGGAGGGACGGAGCGGCGTCGCGCCCGCGGGCAGGAGCGTGTTGCCGACCGCCGCCAGCGCCTCGGCGCTGCGGTTGTCGGTCAGGGCCGAGGGCAAGATCAGGCTCGTCACGCTGTTGATGAGCGAAGCGCCGTTACGCTCGCGCGTGCCCTGGTAGGAGACGAAGAAGAACGTCTCATCCCTGACGATGGGGCCGCCTAGCGTGAAGCCGAATTGATTGCGCGTGAGAATCGGCCGTTTCTGGCCGGAGGCATTCAAGAAGAAATCGTTGGCGTTGAGCACGCGATTGCGGAGGAACTCGTAGACGTTGCCGTGAAACTCGTTCGTCCCGGATTTGGTGACGGCGGCGATGACGCCTCCGCTATTGCGCCCTTGCGACGCATCGTAGAGGCTCGTCTGAACGATGAACTCTTGGATGGCTTCGGTGGCCGGGACCGGCAGATTGAAGGTCGAGTGCAGGGCGATGGAATTCGCATCCACGCCGTTGATCTGCAAGTTGTTCTGCGTCTGGCGCTGGCCGTTGACCTGAATGATGGCATCGCCGCGGCCGACATCCGTATTGCGCACGACCGAGGCGAGCGTGCCCGGCGAGAGCGCCAGCAGTTGTTGGAAATTGCGCGTCGCCAGCGGCAGTTGCCGAATCGCGCGCTCTTCGATGACTCGACCGGTCGTCGGCCGCTCGGTTTGCAACAGAGGCGCTTCTTCCATCACCGTGATCGTCTCCGGCTCAAGGGGAGCAATATCCAAGGTGACGTCTACCGTCGTCGTGAGCGTCAGACGGACGCTGATGTTCTCGCGGACGAGCGTCTTGAATCCGATGCGGCGGAATTCGAGCTTGTATGTGCCAGGGGGGAGCATGGGGAAGGCGTACTTCCCCGCCTCATCGGTCGTGGTCTCGCGACGAAGGCCCGTCGCCACCTCTGTCGCCCATACGGTGACTTCGGGCAAGGCCGCTCCCCGCGGATCTCGCACGACCCCGACAATCTGCCCGGTCGAAGCCGTTTGGGGGGGATGGGAACCGATGGCGGACCCCGCGAGGAGGAGACCTCCGAGGATGAGCCCTATCCCTCTCTCGCGCATCTCGCACCTCCTTATCGAAAATATGATGCATGATTCATATATCACAACATTGCCAATTTTGCAACCCTCAACGAGCTTCGCGCTGAAGGACCCAAGCTCCGGTCCTCAAGATCGGCGAGGGACCTATCCATCCCTAGGATGGGGATCCTTCCTCCTGGAGCGAGTGGGCTTTCAAGCCGTGAAGGATCAAGTCCATCACATGCTGGAGAACGTGTTTGGGCAGCGAGGAGCGCTTGGACCAGACGACCCAGCGCAGGCCCACGAAGTGACCGATGCCCATGAGACAATACGCCAAGGCCTCCGCATCCAGCGGGCGAATCTCTCCGCGACGCATTCCTTCTTGGAGTCCGCGGACATATCCGTGGGCCAATCGCTCGAAGTACCAGCGGGCGACCGAGGGGGAGACGAATTCGGCTTCGCGGACGATGCGATAGGCCTCGCGATTTTGGCGGATGAAGCGGAAGAAGGCGCGGAAGCCCTCGCGCTCGATCTCGCGGCGGTCGGTGAGGCCGGCGATCGCCGCGCGGGCATTCCGGCGCAGTTGTGCGTTGAGATCCCGAACCAGCTCATCGAGGATCTCGGTCTTGCTGGAGAAGTAGAGGTAGAAGGCTCCGAGTGAGACTCCCGCGCGCCGGGTGATCTCAGCGATGGACGTCGCGTAGAAGCCTTTGCGGCTGAAGCATGCTCTGGCGGCTTGCAGCAGTCTCTGGCGAGAGAGGGCGCCACGCGTCGCGGGAGAGGGCGGGGTGACTTCGCTGAAGGGGGGAGCGCTGCCGAGATGTTGCGGGGAGGAAGCGAGGGGATGGCCGGTGTCGATCCCGGACATGAGGAACTCGACGGCTGTGTGACGAGCGGATTCGGGGACCTCGCCGGGACCGAGGATGAGCCATCGGAGGGTCAGGAAGTACGCCACGCCGATAAGGGCGAGGGCGGCCACCTCAGGATCGAGGGCGCGAACCTGCCCGCGGCGACGGCGCTCGGCCAGGAATTCTCGTAAGAGCGCGATGAGCCCATCGTAGAACCGATGGTGCATGCGCTTGTTGATGAATTCCACTTCTCGAAAGATCCGATAAGAGGCTCGATGGTGGCGGATGAAGGCGAAGAACGTCGTCAGGATGCGATCCAGTTGCGCGCGAAGGTCACCCTCGGCGTGCAGGGCACGAGTGAGCTCCACCTGCAAAGCCATGCTGGCGCGCGCGACCAATTCGGAGAAGATCGCCTCCTTATCGGCGAAGTATTGGTAGAAGGTCCCGAGAGCGACACCCGCGCGGCGGCAAATGGCGGAGACGGACGCCTCATGATAGCTCCCTTCGGCGAAGACCTCTTGGGCGGCGGCCAGCAGGCGTTCCCTCGTCGCCAAACCTCGCGCGGTCGAGGGCGCTCGCGTTTTTTTCGCCGCACGCGTCATCAGGCCCATTGAAGGGAAAGCGTAGCAGAGGAGGGGAACATGTCAAGGTGGGCGGCCGAAGACCGCCATCGCTCTGAGTCCGACGCGATCCCCCCTCATACGCGTCAAGTTCCGGGAGCGAGGACGATGGCTTTCCCGCGCACGACTTCTTCCCCATGTTGGTTCACGCATCGCGTGATCAGCGTGACCACCGGCTTATCGTCCCGAATCTCGGTCACCTCCACCCGGGCGGTGATCGTATCGCCCGGATAGACGGGGCGGACGAATTCGAGACTCTGGCTGAGGTAGATCGTCCCCGGTCCGGGGAGAGATCGGCTCAGCACCGCCGAGATCAAACTCGCCACCAACATGCCATGAGCGATCGGTCGGCCAAAGCGCGTCGTTCGAGCGAAAGCCTCGTCCACATGAAGTGGGTTCTCGTCGCCGGTGAGGGCGGCGAAAGCCCGAATGTCGGCCATGGTGATCGTCTTCGACCAAGAGGCGCTCGCACCGATGCGTAGGTCGCTCATGCGGACCTCCCCCATCGAATGACCGTTGCTCCCCAGGAGTATCCAGTCCCCGCGCTCAGCAGGACCACCACATCCCCGTCGCGCAATCGCCCCTCTTGCCGGGCCAGGTGGAGTCCGAGCAACGGATCGGCTGCTGAGAGGTGGCCGTAATCCGAGAGGTAGATCGCTTGTGATTCCGTCAGCCCGAGTGCGGATAGCAGCGTCTCAAAGAGCGAGCGTTTCGTGTGCAAGGGGATCAGGAAGTCAGGGCGGAGGCACCCGCTGCGGGCCAGGGCCTCTCGCACGACACGCACGAAGCTGTCCACTGAGATAGGGTCGAGCATTTCTTTCATTCGCGCGGGATCAGTGACGTCGAGAACGTGCAGACGGCGCTCGACGGTCTCGTGGCTGGGGGGGAGCACAGCTCCTCCGGCCGGAACGCGAACGAATTCGGCGAAGCGGCCGTCAGTGAGGAAGGCGGATTCTAAGATGATGTTGGCGGGGAAATCGCGGCGGAGCAAGCACGCCGCTGCTCCATCGCCGAAGTTGAACATGAAACGCGCACGGTGATTCGTGTAGTCCAAGAGCATAGACTCGGTCGAAGCCGCCACCAGCAACACATGGCGCAAGGCGGGATCCGTGAGCATCATACTTCGGGCCGCCTTCAAGGCGAAGGGAAGCCCGGCCGATGCTCCGCTGATTTCAAACGCGTAGGCGCGCCGCGCTCCTAAAAGCTCTTGAATGCGCGGCGCAGCCAGCCACACATAGTAGTCCTTGTGCATGCTCCCGAAGTAGATCAAGGCGTTGACCTCCTCCGGAGCCACTCCGGCATCCTGAAGAGCGCGTCGCCCAGCTTCAGCAGCCATCATGGAGACGGTCTCTCCCTTCCCGGCGACATCGGCGAGATGCTTCTGATTCAACCCGAACTTCGTGCGGATCACCTCGGCCGGGATCCCGGAGGCCGCGGCCAATTCCTCAGCCGTCATCGTGCGTTCCGGGATATAAAGACCAAGTCCTGTAAGACCTATGACCGTCATCGTCTCTCTCCTCGAGTGCGCGTCTGCGGAAGGAGGCA
>JBEPZV010000015.1:0-53949 GCA_041640655.1 bacterium | reverse complement strand
GGGATCCCGGAGGCCGCGGCCAATTCCTCAGCCGTCATCGTGCGTTCCGGGATATAAAGACCAAGTCCTGTAAGACCTATGACCGTCATCGTCTCTCTCCTCGAGTGCGCGTCTGCGGAAGGAGGCATTTGCCCTCTCTCATTGACTCCCGTAGCGTCGTCTCAGCAGCGCTCGATCAATTTTTCCGGCGCCAGTTTTCGGCAGATCTTCGACAAAGACGATGGACTTCGGCACCTTGTAGCTCGCGAGGCGAGAGCGCAGATAGACCAGCAGCTCCTCGCCCGTCAGGGCGCTCCCGGGCCGCCGCACGACGATAGCTCGCCCCACCTCCCCCCACTCCGGATCCGGCACCCCGATCAGCGCGGCCTCCGCCACATCCGGATGCCCCAGCATCACGCTCTCGACCTCACCCGGATAGATGTTCTCCCCGCCGGAGATGATCACATCCTTTATCCGACCGACGATGTAAAAATCCCCTTCCTCATCGAACATGGCCAGATCCCCCGTTCGCAGCCAGCCCTCCGCAATGGTCCGGGCAGTCTCATCGGGTCGGTTCCAGTAACCCGGGATCACATGGGGACCGCGGATCCACAGCTCCCCCACCTCGCCAGGCCCGACATCGCGGCCATCACGAACCACCCGGGCTTCCACATGGAAGAGCGGGCTTCCCACTGAGCCCGGCTTGCGACGGGTCTTCTCATCCGGCAGCCAGAAGTTGTTGGGACCAGCCTCTGTCAACCCGTAACCGGTCTTGAAGGGCACCCCCTTCTCGAAGAAGCGCTCGAAGACCGGCATCGGGCATGGGGCGCCGCCGCTGATCACGATGCGACAGCGGGAGAAGTCTGCCCGCTCCCACCGGGGGTGCTGCTGCAGACGGATGAACATCGTGGGCACGCCGAAGAAGAGCGTGACCGGCTCCCGCTCCAGCAGATCGAACACCTGATCGGCATCGAAGGCCGCGCAGAGGACGGAGGCACCGCCGATGTGGACCAGGGGGGTGGTGAAAACATTGAGGCCGCCGGTGTGGAAGAGGGGCGCGTTCAGAATGGCGAGGTCATCGGGGCGAAGTCCCCAGCTCATCACCGTGTTGACCGCGTTCCAGGTGATGGTGCCGTGAGTCAGAATCGCCGCCTTCGGCAGGCCCGTCGTCCCGCCGGTGTAGCACAGCACCCAAGGATCCTCCAGGGACAGGGGGATTGAACCCGGCGGCCGATCCGAGGCCCGCTCCACCAGCTCCTCCCACCGGCGATGCGCGCCCCGGATCGGCTCGTCCAGTGCGATCATGATCGGGACCGCTTCCGCCAGAGCCGCCGCCTTCTCCGCCAGATCCCCGCTGTAGATCAGGGCACGGGGAGGGATATCCTGCACCATCGCCTGAAGCTCCGGGACCGCCAGCCGCACATTCAGGGCTTGTAGGATCACGCCGGTCTTGTTGCAGGCGAAAAGCAAATCCAGATACTCCAGCCGGTTGGTAGAGAGAACGGCGAGGAGATCCCCTTTCTGCAGCCCCAGGGCCCGCAACGCATGGGCCGCCCGATTCGCCCGCGCGTTCCATTCCGCGTAAGAGATCTTCCGGCCGGTGGCCGCTTCGATCAGCGCCACGCGGTTTGGGGAAAGCCGCGCCCGTTTCGCCAGCCAGTCAACGGTTGCGATCATTCAGAGGGCTCCTCTCCTTTCAGGAAGGCGATCGCCACACGGTTGAAGTCCTCCGCCCGCTCGATGAAGAAGAGATGGCCAGCCTCGGGGAAGAGGATCAGACGGCTGTGAGGGATGCGCGCGTGCAGACGCCGGGCGTTCTCCACCGGGACCACGCGATCTTCCATGCCGTGGGCGATGAGAACGGGTGCTCGGATCTCATGGACACGGCTTTCCAGATTGAAGGCCATGGCAGCAGCCAGCTGGCGCTGGTAGGCATAAAGCGGCTGCGGATGAGCAACCCGCCAGGCCACATATTCCTCGAGGGCTTCGGGGTGTTCGCGGAGGAACCGCTCCGTCACGGAGATCGCCCACAGGCGCCGCAGATCGGTCTCCGGATCCCCAGTTCGATCGGTGAAGACGGCCAAGCTTTCAGAAGGTATAGGGATCACGTTCGGGCCACCGAAGGACGTGCAGCAAAGGATGAGGCGGCCGAGTCGCCGGGGATGGCGCAGGGCGAACATCTGAGCGATGAAGCCGCCCATCGAGGCCCCCACCAGGTGAGCCCGCTCAATCCCCAGGGCGTCCATCAAACCGGCCACATCGTCGGCCATCTGCTCGATCGTGTAAGGGACATCCGGCTTATCCGACTGGCCAGCGCCCCGGTTATCGATCGCGATGGCCCGGAGATACGAGGCGAAGGCGGGCAACTGGCGATGCCAGAGATAATGGTCGCCGCCGAGGCCTGGGAGGAAGATGACAACGTCCCCTTGTCCGCGCTCGACGTAGAAGAGATTCAGACCGCCGATTTGGACTGAAGGCATTGAGAGTTCTCCTGCATTAATTCTTGCCATGACATGATGTCTGAATCGTCTTTCATATTAAAAGCCGCGCCCTCGACTTGTCAAGGGAGGCGATCCCCGGCTGCGAGGGCTGGGATGCGGCTCGTCCTCGCGCGTTGACGAAGTGCGCGTTCGCGGCCAAAATATCATCATTTCGAATGTTCGTGTTCTCGGATGCAGGAGATGAGGATGAGCGATGCGAACGCTGGAGGATCTCCGACGCTTGCTTCATCGGTTGGATGGGCGCGGGTACAAAGCGTATGAGGAGATCGAGGGGGCGTATGCGGGGCCCGGGTGGGTGCTCTATGTGGATCATGTTCAGGGCGATCCTTTTGCTCCTCCGTCGAAGATGCGCGTACGCGTGGATGGACAGCGGGCGGGGTTCCCCCCGGACCTTTATCGAACGCCTGTTCGGCGCCTGGCGCTTGAGGACTTCCTGGCGCGACGCGTGCGTCAGAGCATTGAGGCGGTGAGTCGGGGGCATCGCGGATCGGGCAAGAGCGGATTGATCTGGGTGGATGCTGGCGGGCAAGAGGTCTTGGAACGAACAGCCGTTCGTGTGCGGCCAGAGTGGATCGAGTGCCGGTTGCAACTGGGGTTGCCGGCCGCTGGACGCACGGTGCTGGGGCGACAGGCCGAGGAGATGCTCTGTCGTGAAGTTCCGGAGATCGTGCGGCGGAGTCTCATCTGGGCGGAGGTGCCTGAGTCGGAGTGTCGGCGCTTCGTCGAGTGCGTGGAGAATCAGGAGGCCATTCGCGCGCAGCTTCAAGCGCGACGGCTGGTGGCTTTCGTGGCGGACGGAGCCATCTTGCCGCGGCGCAGCGGCGTGAGCGAGCTGCCGCTGGAGGGGGCGATCCCCTTCCGTTCGCCCGAATCCCTGCGGGTGACATTGACCGTACCCAATCCCATTGTTCGGGATGGGCGCGTGCAGGAGGCGCTCACGGGCATGGGCATTCCCGAAGGGGTGACGTTGATCGTCGGCGGGGGGTATCACGGGAAGTCCACGCTGCTGCGCGCGCTGGAGCGCGGGGTGTATCCGCACATCCCGGGCGATGGGCGCGAATACGTCGTCACGCGCGCGGACGCGGTCACGATTCGCGCCGAGGACGGGCGTCGCATCGAGCGCGTGGACCTGACGCCCTTCATCGGCGAGCTGCCCTATGGGCAACGCACCGATGCGTTCTCGACGGAGAACGCGAGCGGGAGCACGAGTCAGGCGGCCAATATCCTGGAGGCGTTGGAGGCCGGATCGCGCTTGCTGCTCATTGATGAGGACACGTCGGCGACGAACTTCATGGTGCGGGATGCGCGGATGCAGGCGTTGGTCGCGAAGGCGTTGGAGCCGATCACGCCGTTCGTGGATCGCGTGCGCGAGTTGTACGAGCGCTTCGGCGTCTCGACGATCCTCGTCATGGGAGGATCGGGCGATTATCTGGATGTCGCGGATACGGTCATCCTGATGCGGGAGTATGTGCCCGAGGATGTGACCGAGCAGGCCCGGCGCATCGCGCGCGCGTTTCCCACGGAGCGACGTCGCGAGGTGTCTCAGCCCCTGGAGCGTCTGGTCGAGCGCATTCCGCTCGCGGAGAGTCTCGATCCCTCGCGCGGGCGTCGTGAGGTGAAGATTGAGGCGAAGGCGGTGGACCTCATCCTCTTCGGGGAGACGGCCATTGATCTTCGCGCCGTGGAGCAAATCGTGGACGTGAGCCAAACGCGCGCCATCGGATATGCGCTGCATTGCGCGGCGGAGCGGTTCATGGACGGCCGCCGCACGGTGCGCGAGATCTTGGATGAATTGGAGCGGCTCTTTGAGCGCGAGGGATTGGAGGTGCTGGATCCGTTTCGACGCGGCGAGGAGCATCCGGGGAATTTCGCCCGTCCGCGCCGATATGAGATCGCAGCGGCGCTCAATCGTCTGCGCACCGTCCGCATGCGACAGTGGCGCGAATAGAGAGGCGCGTCGAAGAAGGAACCTTCGCCTCACCGAGGAGGCGACAGGTTCCTGCCGAGAGCCTTCGTGCGTCAGGGGTCACCCTATCGGCGAAAGACCATCCACAGACCAGCGGCGATGAGCAGTCCGCCAAACAATCGTTCCAGGGTCGTGCCCCGAAGGGAGATCGAGATGCGCGCGCCCCAATAGGCCCCCAGAAACAGACCGGCGGCCAAAAGAGCGGCATACCCGATGCGGATGTGCCCATCGCGATAGTATTGGAGAGCCCCTAGGAGTCCGACCGGCAACAGCAGAGCGGCGAGGCTCGTCCCCACGGCCTCATGGGGGGAGAGCTTCAGGCCATAGATCAGAAGGGGGACAATGAGGATGCCTCCACCGATGCCAAACATCCCGGACAGCAGACCGGCGCTGATGCCGAGGACCAAGATCAGCATGTGTTTCATCATCGTCGCGCCTCCCCGCGTGAGCTTGGGCCTATAGCATAGCAGGGGGGAGGCAGCGAGACAATTCGTCCGCGGGGACATCTCACCGAAGATCGGCGATGCGAGCGCTCGTCCGTCACGTTGATCGGGCCTGCGGGGAATCGGCACGGACAGTGCCGCCTCACGGCATCTTGAGGATCACGTCGCCTTCGGCGAGGCCCTCGCGAACCTCCACATGCATCTCATCGTGCTGGCCGAGGCGCACCGGGCGTTCGATCCAGCGATCGCCCTGTCGCACCTTGACGAACGTCCGGCCTTGGCGCGCGAAGACGGCGCTTCGGGGAATGATGAGCACGTTCTCCCGCCGGGCGAGTTCGATGATCACGTCCACGCGCAAGCCGATCACGAGCCGTCCGCGTGCGCTCGGATCGAGTTCGATCCACGTCTCCAGGACTTCGCGATCGCGTTTCTCAGCGGGATCATCGCTCATCATCGTCTTGCGGCCGACGGCGGCGCCGATCTTGATGACGCGACCCGTGAAGGTCTCTCCACGATATGCGTCGGCGGTGATGACGGCCGGAGCGCCGAGGCGGATCTTCGCCACATCGGTCTCATCAACCTCGGCGCGGACGCGGAGTCGGGAGTCGTCGGCCATGGAGAGGACGGGTTGCCCGAGCGTCTCCGGACGCACGATCTCACCCGCGCGCATGAAGCGTCGGAGGATGATTCCGTCGCAGGGGGCGCGCAGGCGCGTGTTCTCGTAGTGAGCTTCGGCCTCGCGCACACGCGCACGCGCCAGGCGCACCTCGGCCTCGGCAGCGGCGATCTCCTCGGGGCGGCTTCCGGCCAGAAGGCGCGCGTACTGCTGTCGAGCCGCTTCCCAGCGGGCGTGAGCCGTTCGCCACTCGCGCTCCGCCAGATCCAGCTCCTCGCGAGAGAGGATGCCGCGCTCCTGCAACCGCTTCGCGCGCTGATAGGCGGCTTCGGCGTGCTCCAGCACGGCGCGCGCTTCTTCGACCGCGGCGCGCGCGCTCTCCCTCTCCTCGGCGCGAGCTCCGGCCCGGAGCAGCGCCAGCTGGGCTTCGGCCTTCGCGAGGAGCGCGCGCTCGGCCTCCAGGCGCGCGAGCTGCTCGGCGTTCTCCAACTCCGCGAGCACTTGGCCCGCGCGAACGCGAGCGCCTTCCTCGACGTAGAGAGCTCGGATGCGACCCGGGAGTTTGAAACTCAGCAGGATCTCCTCCGACGTCCCTTCGACGCGCCCATGGGCGGCGATGCGCCAATGGATCATCCCGCGCCGCACGCGCACCGTCGGCGGCGCGTCTCGGTGATTCCGAATGATGTACATGCCCAGGGAGACCACCACGGCTAGTGCGGCGAGCGCGCCGCCGAGGCGCATGCGAGTGAGTGCTCTCATCTTCGTTCTCCGCGACTCGCGGCGGCCGTCTCCTCCGTCGCGTGCTCGCGCGCGACGATGCTTCCGTCCTCCATGACGAGGACTTCGTCGGCGAGGTCTCGCACTCTCGGATCGTGCGTGACCATGAAGACGAGTCGGTTCTCGGTGCGCGAGAGCTCGGCGAGCAGCTCGACGATCTGTCGGCCTGTTCGCGAATCGAGCATTCCGGTGGGCTCATCGGCGAGCAGAATCGGCGGGTCGCCGGCGAGGGCTCGGGCCAGAGCGACGCGTTGCTTCTCGCCACCACTCAGGTCTCGCGGCAGAAAATGCAAGCGCTCGCCCAAGCCCACGCGCGCGAGCAGCTCGGCCGCCTGCCGCCGCGCCCTCCGGCCATTGATCCCCTTGAGGTTCAGCGCCAGCTCCACGTTCTCCAGCGCCGTCAATGCCGGGAAGAGGTTGAAGGTCTGGAAGACGAAGCCGATGTATCGCCGTCGCAACAGCGGCAGCGTCCGCTCATCCAGGGCCGAGACTTCGTGCTCGAAGAGGAAGAGACGCCCCCTCGTGGGTTTCAGCAAGCAGCCCATCAGCAGCAGGAGCGTCGTCTTGCCGCTGCCCGAGGGCCCCATCAGCAGGACGAAGCGTCCTTCTGTCAGTTCCAAGCTCACGTCGCGTACGGCGATGACGGTCGAGGCGCCCTCGCCGTACACCTTGCTGACGCGATCTAGGACGAGGACGGTCCGGCTCATAGGCGCTTTAACTCCGGAACACGAGCGCGGGATCGAGCTTCGTGATCTTGTAGATCGAGATGATCGAAGCGCTCACGCACATGAGGACCGTGAGGCCGAAGATGGCCAGGAGCACCTCCGGGGGCAGATACGCTTCGAGCCCCGCCCGCCGCGCCACGTGCAAGAAGACGCGAGAGAGGAGCATCCCCGTCGCGTATCCGATCAGGGCCACGATGAGGGCCTGCGCGATGATGATCCGATAGAGATCGGCATTGGAGGCGCCGATGGCCTTGAGCGTCCCGAACTCCCGGAGATGATCAATCGTGGATGCGTAGATCGTCTGCCCCACGATGATCGTCCCGATCAACAGACCGAGGAGCGCCGTGCTGAGCAGGGCGATGCCCGCTCCCGTCACCAACAGCCAATAGCGTCGCGATTTCCAGCTGAATTCCCGTTTGGTGTAGACGTCCACGCCCGTGAGCGTCTCGGCCAGATGCTGTTTCACCTCCTCGGCGGTATAACCGGGAGCGACCTTCACCAGGATATAAACGGTCTGCCCCGGTGGGATGAACGAGAGCTTGAGCGCGTTCTTGAACGAAGTGAAGACGAAGGGGCTGCCCGTGAAGGATTTCGCCCCGCGCGTGATCCCGGCGATGCGCGCCCTCTGGCCGATGATCTCCACCTCGTCGCCCACGCGGGGGAAACCCAGGCGCGCTCGATCCGCTTCGTCAATGAAGATCTGGTTGAAGTACTTCACCGCGGTCAGGTCGCCCTCGACAATGTCCCACGGCGCGCCGATCCGCGTCTCCGGATTGAAGCCGATCACCTGGATGGTCTCCTGTCCGCCATCGGGCATCTTCCAGTAGCTGAAGCCCATCAGGAAGCGCTCGGCCCAGAGGACGCCGGGAGCGCGTCGCGCCTCGTAGAGCTTCTGCTCGGAGAAGGGGAGGCCGAAATCGAAATTCTTCAAGTTCTTCGCCGTGATCCAGAGATCGGCCTCGATATGGTCGATGAGGACAGAAGCATTGGTCATGAACTTCAGGAGGAAGCCGATCTGCAGCGTCATGAGCACGACGGCGAACTGAATGCCGATCAGAGCGACCAGGAACCGAACGCGATCGTGAAACAGATTCTTCTTCGCCAGTGAGACCATCGTCGCTGTGCGCTCCTCGGCCTGCCATGCGCTCTCTTCCTCGCGAAGGATCACCGCTTCACCCCTCAAGTATACGCGACGCTCCTCGCGCCAGGAAAGGGAGCGCTCTTGCGCTCCCGGATGGGAGCGCGTACATTAAAGGCGAGGCGAAGCCACATCGGAGGAACGAGGTATGATCGTGGCAGCCGACCTCAGAGACGGGATGGTGATCAAAATCGAGGGCGAGTTGTACCGCGTCATCGAGGCCGAATACCATGCCGGCGGCGGGCAGTTTGGCGGGATGGTGTTCGCCAAGGCTCGGAACCTTCGGACTCAGCACATCAAGGAGTGGCGCTTCAATCCCAACGATAAGCTTGAGGACGTGATCCTCGAGCGCCAGGAGATGGAGTACCTCTACACGGACGGCGAGGATTTCTATTTCATGAACCCGGAGACGTTCGAGCAGATCAGCCTCCCGCGCGAGGCGATCGGGCATCGCGAGCGATTCCTGCAGCCGAACATGCGCATCCCGGTCGAGATGTACGAGGGCGTGCCGGTGAACGTCGTCTTTCCGGAGGTCGTGGAGCTGCGGGTCGTCTCGGCGCCGCCCGGACTGCGCGAGCATGAGACGAGCACTTATAAGACCGTGATCCTGGAGAACGGCATGGAGGTCCTCGTCCCGCAGTTCATCAAGGAGGGGGAGATCGTGCGCATTGAGGTGGAGACGGGGAGGTATCTCGAGCGCGTGCGCGAGGTGCGCAAGCCTGGGACGTGAGGACGACGGGACGCTGGAGGGCTCTTGAAAGAGCGAGGGATGATCACATCTTCCTTGGGAGGAGGAGCGATGGCGGGAAGACGGTGTTCTCGAATCGCAGTCGGGGGGGGCCTGATGCTCGCCCTGACTCTTCTGGGCGCGGGGTCGCCCGCGGGCCGCTCTCAAGAGGGCAACGCGCCTGTGACCTCTCTGAAGGTGGGGGATCCGGCCCCTGATTTCACGTTGCCGGATCAGAACAATCGCCCCGTGCGGCTCTCCGATTTCAAGGGGAAGAAGAACGTCGTGCTCGCCTTCTATGTGCTCGCCTTCACCGGGGGCTGAACGCGCGAATTGAAGGCCTATCAGGATGATGTGGCCAAATTCGACGCGATGGAGACGCAGATTCTGGGCATCAGCGTGGACAGCCCCTTCGCCAACAAGCGCTTCGCCGAGGACCTGGGCGTCACGTATCCCCTGCTCAGTGACTTCCATCGGACGGTCTCCCGACGCTACGGCGTCTTGGACGAGGAACGTGGCGTAGCGCGACGCACGACCTTTGTCATTGATAAGGAGGGGATCATCCGCCACATCGAGCAGGGCGCGTCGGCCATTGATCCATCGGGCGCGCGCCAGGCCTGCTCGATCTTGAGCGGGAAGAAGGAGAGGGAGTGATGAGATTCTCGACCAAGGCGATTCACATCGGGAGCGAGCCGGATCCGGCGACGGGTGCCGTGAGCGTCCCCATCTATCAGACCTCGACCTATGCGCAGGAGGGGTTGGGGAAGCATAAGGGCTTCGAGTACGCGCGCACGCAGAATCCGACGCGATTCGCCTTGGAACGGTGCTTGGCGGCGTTAGAAGGGGGGACGGCAGCGTTCGCATTCGCGTCGGGGATGGCGGCCATTAACGCGCTCGTGCAAGCGCTCTTGCGCGCGGGCGATCATGTGATCGTCTCCGAGAACGTCTACGGGGGGACGTTCCGGCTGTTCGAGCGCGTGTGGCGCCAGTGCGGTCTTGATTTCAGCTACGTGGACACGCGCGAGGTCGCGCACGTGGAGCGCGCGATTCGTCCGGAGACGCGGATGATCTTCCTGGAGACGCCGACCAATCCCTTGATGATCCTGGCCGACATTCGCGCCATCTCGGAGCTGGCGCGCCCGCGCGGCATCCGCGTGGTCGTGGACAACACGTTCATGAGTCCGTACTTTCAACGGCCTTTGGAGCTGGGGGCCGATGTGGTCGTGCACTCGACGACGAAATATCTGAACGGCCACAGCGACAGCGTCGGTGGGGCGCTCGTGGTGCGAGACGCCGAGGACGCTGAGCGGATTCGGTTTGTGCAGAACGCGGCCGGGGCGATCATCGCGCCGCTGGATGCCTGGCTCGTGTTGCGGGGGATCAAGACGTTGCCTTTGCGCATGCGGCAGCATGATGAGAACGGGCGTGCCGTCGCGCGATTCCTCGCCGAGCATCCGCGGGTCGAGCGCGTCTACTATCCGGGCCTGCCTTCACATCCGCAGTACGACTTGGCCCGACGCCAGATGTCGGGTTTCGGCGGCATGGTCGCCTTCGACGTCGGCTCGTTGGAGCGGGCGCGCGCCGTGCTGGAGAGCGTTCGCCTCTGCACCCTGGCCGAGAGTTTGGGAGGGGTGGAGACGCTGATCTCCCATCCGGCCACGATGACGCATGCGAGTCTCCCGCGGGAGGAGCGCGAGCGACTCGGCATCACCGACGGCTTGATTCGCCTCTCGGTCGGCTGCGAGGATGTCGAGGACATCATCGCCGATCTCGATCGCGCGCTCGCGCGCCTGTGAGCCCTCGCATCTGTCACGATGCGGCTCGAAATCCCAAGTCGGGAGCCGTATAATGTCCCGTATGGCAGACGAGCACCGCGTGATCGTCGCCTGGCATGCCCGGACGGATGTCGGGCTCGTGCGACCGAATAACGAGGACAACTTCCTCATCCTCGATGTGGAGCGAGGGGCATATTGGACGGCGGCCGATGGCGCGTGCGTGCCCGATGGCGTCGGGCGCTGGGAGATCGGCTCCTCTGGGATCGTGCTCGCGGTGTCCGATGGCATGGGGGGCGCTTTGGCCGGCGAGGTGGCGAGCCATTTGGCGGTCACGACGGTTGCGCGCCTGCTGCATCGGTTCGATGCCCGAGCCCTCTATGCGCACCTGCCGTTCTCCGAACGATTGCGCCTGGCCATGGAGCAGGCGAATCGCCTCATTTACGAGAAGAGTCAAGAGCATCCGGAGCTCATGGGCATGGGGGCGACGTTCACGGCGGCCGCGTACCATCAGGGGTGGCTCTATCTCGGGCAGGTGGGGGATAGCCGGGCGTACGTGATTCGCGCCGGGCGCATCCGCCAGCTCACGAAGGATCAATCGCTCGTCCATCATCTGGTCGAGGCGGGATTCCTCACCGAGGAGCAGGCCGAGCGGCACGCCTATCGGAACGTGATCCTTCAGGCCTTGGGCGCGCACCCCCACACGGTGATCGTCATGGACCGCGTGCAGGTGCGGCGAGAGGATCACGTGTTGCTCTGCAGCGATGGCCTCTCCAACAAGGTCACCGCATCGGAGATGTGCGAGATCGTCCTCGCAGCGTCGGACCTGGCGGAGGCGACGAATGCGCTCGTGCAATTGGCCATGGAGCGTGGCGGTGAGGACAATATCACCGTCCTGCTCGCGCGGTTTGAAGGCGATGCTCTTCTGCAAGCGCGAGAGGACGAGGAACCCGCGGTGCTGCACATTGAGCGGGACGATCGGCTTCCGGAGGTCGTGGAGCCGGAACTTTGGGATGAGCTGGTTCGCTTCGTTCCCGCTCTCGTCGCGAATGGAATGCGCGGTCCGGAGACGACGCGGCGCGAGGACGCTCACCCGGATGCGCAGGAGAGGGGGGCGGAGGATCGAGGTGGCTCGCAGGGAGCCTCTGAAGCGCCGGACCTCGCCGACGATCCGCCAGAGGAGGAGCCGTCGGGAATCCCTTCGCGAACTGTCGCTCGAGCGTTGCTCGTCCTGCTTCTGCTGTTGCTCTTTGGTGCCATGCTCTCCACGTGGTGGTACCTCTCGGTTCACGATCGGCGCCACGCCGAACCTGAAGAGGGACCGTCGCTCGCCCTCCACGGGGCGCTGCTCGGTTGAATGAGGCGTCTGGTCCAAAGGGGCCGTCGCGACGGCGCCATCGCGCGCCGCTGAGGATGACTTCTCCGAGGAGGGAAGGACGATGATGGAAGCGCAACAGAAGCTGCAAGTCAATCTCGACGAGGAGATGAAGCGCAGCTATCTCGATTACGCGATGTCGGTCATCATCGGTCGCGCCCTGCCGGATGTGCGCGATGGCTTCAAGCCCGTGCATCGGCGCGTCCTCTGGGCGATGTACGAGCTGGGGAACACCCACAACAAGCCGTTCAAGAAGAGCGCGCGCGTCGTCGGCGACGTCATCGGGAAGTATCATCCGCACGGGGACGCCGCCGTCTATGAGACGATCGTGCGCATGGTGCAACCGTTCTCCATGCGCTACCCCCTCATCGAGGGACAGGGGAATTTCGGGAGCATTGATGGGGATGAGCCGGCGGCGATGCGCTATACCGAGGTCCGGCTCGCGAAGATCGCCGAGGAGGTCCTGGCCGATATTGACAAGGAGACGGTGGACTTTCAGCCGAATTACGATGAGTCCCTGAAGGAGCCGACGCTGCTCCCCGTTCGGTTCCCACAATTGCTCGTCAACGGCAGCTCGGGCATCGCCGTGGGGATGGCGACGAACATCCCCCCGCACAATCTGAGCGAGGTGATCGAGGCGACGATCCACCTGTTGCAGAATCCGGAGGCGACCGTCGAGGACCTGATGCGCTTCATCCCGGGGCCGGATTTCCCGACGGGGGGCTACATCTACGGGCGCGAGGGAATTCGGCAGGCGTATCTGACCGGGCGCGGGACGATCATCATGCGCGCGCGCGCGGCCATTGATCGCATCGGGCGGGGGTCCGCACAGCGGGAGGCGATCGTCGTCACCGAGATCCCGTATCAGGTGAGCAAGGCGAAGCTGATCGAGAAGATCGCCGAGTTGGTCGCCGAGCGGAAGATCGAGGGCATTGCCGATCTGCGCGACGAATCAGACCGCGAGGGGATGCGCATCGTCATCGAGCTGAAGCGCGAGGCCGTGCCGCAGGTCATCCTGAACAAGCTCTACAAGCTCACGCCTATGCAGGAGACCTTCGGCGTCATCAATCTGGCCATCGTCAACGGACAGCCGAGGGTCCTCAATCTCCTGGAGACGCTGCAGGAGTTCATCGCCTTCCGACGCGAGGTCGTGCGTCGGCGCACGCACTATGAGCTGCGGCGCGCCGAGGAGCGGGCGCACATCTTGGAGGGGCTTAAGCGCGCGCTCGATCACCTGGATGCCGTCATCGCGCTGATCCGTCGCTCGAAGTCGGGACGGGAGGCGCGTGAGGCGCTCGTGCGGCGGTTCCGCTTCTCCGAGGCGCAGGCGCACGCGATCCTCGAGATGAAGCTCGAGCGCTTGACGAATCTGGAGCGGCAGAAGCTCGTCGAGGAGTACGAGGAGATCATCAAGCGCATCGCCGAGCTGAAGGAGATCCTGAGCAGCGAGCGCGCGCTGAGCAACGTGATCATCCGCGAGTTGCGCGCCATCCAGAAGGAGTTCGGCGATGCGCGGCGGACGCAAATCGTGGATGAGGAGGCGGAGTTCACACTGGAGGATCTCATCCCCGACGAGGAGGTCGTCATCACGGTGAGCCACAGCGGGTTCATCAAGCGGACGCCCCTGATGGTCTTCCGACAGCAGAGCCGTGGCACGCGCGGCCGGTCGGGCATGATGACGCGCGGCGAGGATTTCGTGACCAAGGTCTTCGTCGCCTCCACGCACAGCACCGTCATGGTCTTCACCGATCGCGGGAAGGTCTACAACATCAAGGCCCACGAGATCCCCGAAGCGCAAGCGGCGAGCCGTGGCCGCGCCATCACCAACCTCGTGCATATGACCAGTGAGGAGAAAGTCGCCGGTATCGTCGCCGTCCGACAGTTCGTCCCCGACCGATACGTCGTCATGGTCACCCGCAAAGGAGTGATCAAGAAGACCGCCCTCTCGGAGTTCGATACCCTGCGGGCGAGCGGGCTCATCGCGATGACCGTGGATGACGACGACGAATTGATCGCCGTGGAGTTGACCGATGGGCGGAGGAAGATCTTCCTCGCCACGCGTCAAGGGATGGCCATCTGCTTCGATGAAGGCGACGTGCGGCCGATGGGCCGACAGGCGCGCGGGGTACGCGGGATCGAGTTGCGCGAGGGGGATTACGTGGTGAGCGTCGCCGCCGTGCGCGGCGATGAGCAGATGCTCACGATCACCGAGAAGGGGTTTGGCAAGAAGACGTCGCTGCGGGCCTACCGCGTCCAGGCGCGCGGTGGCAAAGGGGTCATCAACGTCCGCACGACCGAGCGCAACGGTCAGGTCGTCGCCGTCATGCCCGTGCGCGAGGACGACGAAGTCATGCTCATCACCACGCAGGGGAAAGTGCTGCGCCTGGAGGTCTCCGAGATCCGGGAGACCGGGCGCAGCACGCAGGGCATCCGCCTGATGCGACTCGCCGCCGAGGACGCCGTCGCATCGGCCTCGCTCGTCGGCCGCGAAGAAGAAGACGGGGTGATGAGTGCGAGGGCATGATCTATGGATGCGGGAGAGAGGCGATCTGACGAAGGGACGCTCGAATATCTTCAGGCGGTCGCTCTCTTCAACGCGGGCGATTATTTCGCCGCGCATGAGGTGCTCGAACCCCTCTGGCGCCGTGCGACGGGAACGGAGCGGCTCTTCTACCACGGCCTGATCCAAGCGGCCGTCGCGCTCCACCACTTTCGGCGCGGGAATCTGCGCGGAGCGCGCCGATTGGTCGAGCGCGCGCTGGCGCGCTTGGCCGACGTCCCCACGCCGTTCCACGGACTCGATGTGGCCGATTTCGCCGAGCAACTTCGACGGTTCTTCGAGGACCCCGCGCGCGCTCCTGTCCCGCGGCTTACTCTGGCGCCCCCTATCGAGCGCACGTGAGCGCGCGCCCGCCGTCAATGCTCACCGTCGCGCCCGTGATCCAACTCGCCCGATCGCTCGCCAGGAAGTAGATGAGTTCGGCGACCTCGCGCGGCTCCCCCACGCGCCCGAGCGGATGCGTGGTCGTGCTGCGTTGCAAGAAGGCCGCGTACTCCTGCTCGCTCATCCCCCCAGCCCGATGCAGATTCGTCCGCACGACGCCCGGATTGACGGCGTTCACCCGAATGCCCTTCGGCGCCAATTCCAATGCCGCGCAACGCGTGAGCTGATCGAGCGCCGCCTTGCTCACGCAGTAGGCGAGCACGCCCGGAAACGAGCGCAATCCGGTGACGCTGGAGACGTTCACAATCACGCCGCGCGTCTTCTCCAAGTGCGGGACAGCGAGCTGCATGAGGTAGAAGATCGAGCGGAGGTTGATCCTCATCATCTCATCCCACAACTGGAGCGACGTCGTCTCCAGGCTTCCGCTTTTGAGGATCCCAGCGGCGTTCACGAGCACATCCAGCCCGCCCATCTTCGCCACAGCCCGCTCGATGCACAGCTCGCATTGCCGCTCATCCGCCAAATCGGCGACGAGAACGTGCGCGCGCCCTGGATAGGGAGCAGCCACTTCGGCGAGCGCCACCTCCCGACGCCCGACCAGCGTGACCTCAGCACCCGCTTCCAGAAAGCGCTCGGCCGTCGCGCGGCCAATGCCGCTGGAGGCGCCGGTGACGAGCACGCGTTTGCCTGACATCTCCTGATTCATCGTGCGTCCTCCCGCTCATCGTATCGGGACGAATGGCACCTCCGCACCATCGCGCTTGTAGACGCGGCCGCCTTTCATGACGAAGTCCACCTGCTTGAGCCGCGCGACGTCCGAGAGCGGATCACCCAGCACGGCGATGATGTCGGCGAGCTTGCCGGGCTCCAGCGTTCCCAGATCCTTCTCCACGCCGAGCAACCGCGCCGCCTGCAGCGTCGCGCTCTGAATGGCCTGAAGCGGCGTCATGCCCGCCTGCACCAGAAGCCGAAATTCCTCGGCGTTCTCCCCGTGCGGGAAGACGCCGGCATCCGTCCCGAAGGCGATGTTCACCCCTGCGCGAATGGCCATCTGAATTGAGCGTCGCGCATGTGGTTCGATCTCCAGTGCCTTCTTCGCCGACCACGGCGCGAGCTTCCCGCTTTTGGCGCCAGCGACGACCGACTCGAACGCCATGAGCGTCGGCACGAGATACGTCCCGTGCTCCTTCATCAACCGAATGGCTTCTTCGTCGAGCATGGAGCCGTGTTCGATCGAGGCCACGCCCGCGCGGACGGCCAGTTTGATCCCCTCCGTCCCGTGCGCGTGCGCGGCCACCTTACGCTCAGCCCATGTGGCCGCTTGCACGATGGCGCGCATCTCCTCCAGCGTGAGCTGGGGCGCGCCGACAGCATCCCCGGCCGAGAGCACTCCTCCGGTGGCGCAAATCTTGATCACATCGGCGCCGTACTTGATCTGATACCGCACGGCCTTGATCGCCTCATCCACGCCGTTGACGATACCGCGTTCGATGCTCGGTTCAGGCCACGCGTCCGGGCGATAGCCGTTCGTGTCGCAATGCCCGCCTGTGATCCCGATGGCGTGCGCCGAAACGTACATGCGGGGACCGGGAATGAGTCCGTTCCGAATGGCGTCCCGCAACGCGACATCGGCCCATTCATCGGCACCGACATTGCGCACCGTGGTGAACCCGGCCAGAAGCGTCCGCCGCGCGTTCTTCGCTCCAATGAGTGCCGCATATCCCGGCCATTCATGCAACCGATGATCGGAGTAGCCGTAGCTCGGATCGCCCGTCAGGTGCGTGTGCATGTCCATCAATCCGGGCAACACCGTATGACGGCTGAGGTCAATCACTTCGGCGTCGGCCGGAATCGCGACGTCGCGCCCGACGGCCTCGATCCGCTCGCCGCGCACGAGGATCACGACGTTCTCCATGACCTGCCCGCTCCTCACATCCACCAATCGGCCAGCCTTCAGAGCGATGGGACGCGGCGAACGTTCCGCGATCGCGCTCCGCGCGTTCGAGGATCCAACAGAACCGACAGTCGCACAGGCGAGGATGAGCATCAATGACCCTGACGTTGGTCTCCTCATGTGGCGTCCTCCTCAGGTTGTTCGCTCATGCGAGAGCATGGGGGAAGAAATTTTATGTCGGGCCTCGGGCGAGTCAAGGGAGCGACCTTTGCGGACGCTCTCGATTCGAGAGCCGAATCTGAATGGCACTACATGCATACCACGCGCGAGCCCCCGAAGGGGGCGACCGAAATTAGCCGGGGGCGAGCGCAGCGAGCCCTAGGAATGAGAGGCCCCAACCAATTTCCAAGCTCACGCATGCGGGCGGCCCATGCGGCTTGCGGACCGTGACTTGGGGGCGCTCGTTCACTCGGGCTTTATGCGAAGGGCGCGATGTCAAGAAGGCTCTCCCGCGTCACACCGTCGGGAGGGAACGCGCCTCTCGCGCTTCAGCTTCTGTGGGGAGAGCGGCGTCTTCGGGGCGGCTCACCTCCGAGTGGAGGCGATGTTGATAGGCCGCGCGCACGAAGCTCACAAAGAGTGGGTGCGGCTCAAGCGGCTTCGATTTGTATTCGGGATGGAATTGGCAGCCGAGGAACCAGGGGTGATCGGGCAGCTCGATGATCTCCACGAATCGTCCATCGGGCGATTTGCCAGAGAAGACCATGCCGTGAGCGGCGAAGAGGTCCTCGTATTCAGGGTTGAACTCGTAGCGATGACGATGGCGTTCGCTGATCTCCTCTCGCCCGTAGATGCGCGCGGCTAGAGTGCCGGGGCGCAAGCGGCAAGGGTAGGCGCCCAGCCGCATCGTCCCCCCCATCTGCTCCACCCCGAGCAGGTCGCGCAGCTTGTAGAAGATGCGGTGCGGTGTCTCGGGATTAAACTCGGTGCTGTCGGCCTCGTCCAACCCGCATACGTTTCGTGCGAACTCGATGCAGGCGCATTGCATGCCCAGGCAGATGCCGAAGAAGGGCGTTTTGGTGCGCCGCGCGTACGTGATGGCTTTGAGCATGCCGGCGATGCCGCGCTTGCCGAAGCCCCCGGGCACGAGGATCCCATCCACGTCACGGAGCCGTTCTTCCCAGTGGTCGTCGGCGACCAGATGCTCGGCTTCAATCCAACGGATGTTGACCCGCAGATTGTTCGCCACGCCGCCATGCACGAGCGCTTCGCGCAGGCTCTTGTAGGAGTCCTCCAGCTGCACGTACTTGCCCACGATGCCGATGGTCACGCTGTCGGCCGGATGCTTGATCGCCTCGACGAGTCGCACCCAATCGCGTAGGTCACTTTCAGTGGCCGGCAATTTCAGCATGCGGAGGATCAGATCGTCCAGACCCTGTTTGGCGAATTCCAGAGGGACCTCGTAGATGGACTCCACGTCGAGCGCGGCGATGACCGCTTCTTCCGAGACATTGCAGAAGAGCGCGATCTTCGACTTCACGTCCGGGGGCAGGGGACGACTCGTCCGACAGAGCAGGATGTCGGGTTGGATACCAATGGCGCGCAGCTCCTTGACCGAATGCTGCGTGGGCTTGGTCTTCAGTTCTCCAGCCGTGCGAATGTAGGGAACGAGCGTCAGGTGCACGAAGATCGCGTTCGAGCGCCCGACCTCATTGCCGAGCTGACGAATGGCTTCCAGAAAGGGTTGCGATTCGATATCGCCGACGGTGCCGCCGATCTCCACGATGACCACGTCCACGCCTTCGGAGATTTGCCGGATCGCTCCCTTGATCTCATCGGTGATGTGGGGGATGACCTGCACGGTCTTGCCCAGGAAATCGCCGCGTCGCTCCTTCTCGATGACCGAGAGGTAGATGCGCCCGGTCGTCCAGTTGTTCGCCTGCGTCATGCGGGCGCTGGTGAACCGCTCGTAGTGACCGAGGTCCAGATCGGTCTCCGCGCCGTCATCGGTGACGTAGACCTCGCCGTGCTGGAACGGAGACATGGTGCCCGCGTCCACGTTGATGTAGGGATCGAACTTCTGCAGCGTCACGCGCAACCCGCGCGCCTCAAGCAAACGCCCGATCGAAGCCGCCGCGATCCCTTTCCCCAAGCTGGAGACGACCCCACCCGTGACGAAGATGTATTTCGCCATAGCGTCTCTCCCCTCTCATTCTACCGAGGGGGGACGATCTGTCAAGCATCCCGAACGCGTCGCCTCCGTGCCGGTCGCCCGCACAAGGCGTGAGATCGCCGCCTCCGTGGGGCTCTGGAGCCTCGCGCGAAGGGGGAGGAGGATCGCTCTCGCGCTCGCTATTTGGGCGAGAGGCCTGCGTATCGCTTCGCTCGGCGGATCTCGGGGATCGGTCGTCTTTGGCCGAAAGCCTTATAATACGGCTTCTGGAAGAAGCGTGGGGGAGAACATCAAAGAGGAGGTGAGTCGAACGATGCGCGCCTGGAGCGGTCGATTTCACAGGACGATCCGACACGGTGCGTGCGCCGCGGGGATGCTCCTCGTCGGGTTTCCGATCCCGCAGGAGCACGTGCGGCTCCTGCGGGAGAAGACTGAAGCGCGGCTGCGGGAGATCGTGGCCAGCGCGCGAGGGGTGATGGGGATCGTCGCCGTGGATCTGGTGAGTGGTGAGCGCTTCGCCATCAATGAGGATCTCGTCTTCCCACAGGGGAGCGCCATCAAGATCCCCATCCTCATGGAGGTCTACAAGCAGGCCCATGAAGGGCGATTTCGGCTGACGGATCGGCGGCGCCTTGAGAAGGCGCACGTCGTCGGAGGGAGCGGGATCTTGAAGGAGTTCGGCGAGGGGTTATCCGAATTGAGCATCTACGATCTGTGCGTGCTGATGATCGTGCTGAGTGATAACACGGCGACTAACATGCTCATTGAGATGGTCGGGATGGAGAACGTCAACCGGACGATGGCCGCATTGGGGCTGACGCGGACGCGCTTGCAGCGGAAGATGATTGATCCGGCGGCCTCGGCGCGTGGGGAGGAGAATCTCTCGACACCGGCTGAAGCCGCGCGTCTTATGGAGATCCTCTATCGCGGCGAGTTCATCAATCGCGAGGTCTGCGACCAGATCCTGGCCATTTTGAAGAAGCCGAAGCGAACGGCTGTGAGCGCGGGCGTGCCCTCGGGGGTGCCGATCGCCTCAAAGCCCGGCAGCATTCCCGGGGTGTCAACCGAGTGGGCGATCGTTGAGCTGCGCGAGCGGCCCTATGTCCTCGTCGTGATGGAGAATTACGGGATGGGGGAAGACGCACCGGCGGCTTTTCGGGAGGTCTCACAAACGGTGTACGACTATTTCTGGCGGGTGGGGAGAGCGACGCGCTACGGGACGTATGTGGACCCCGCGCTCCGGAAGCCATGAGGGGGCCTCCGCGCGCGAGCCCTCAGGCCTTCGGGTCGCATTACAGCGCGTGTTGAAGAGGCCGAACGCGTCAGATCCGGAGGAAGATACGCTTGCGGTAGAGCAGACCCATCGGCGCGAGCCAAAACGCGACATACGCGAGGGCGAAGAGAAGCGATCCTCTCCAGGGACCAGCCCACGAGGCGAAGAGCGTCTCGTAGATGTATGCCTTCACGCTGATCGCCGCTCCATCCGGTCGCGTGATCTTCGCGAGACTCATTATGCGGGCGACGAGACCCGAGAGTACGAAGACGATGATGGCGTTCGTCCCAAAGATGAGAAAGGGGACAAATGGTCGGCGAATCCCTTTCACTTCGACCATCCAAAAGCAAGCAGCGAGACAGAGCCATGCCATTCCGGCAGTGAAGACGGCATAGGAGCTGGTCCAGAGATTCTTGTTGATCGGGAACCACAGATTCATCACGTGCCCTAGGGCCACACCGACGATCCCGGCGCCGATGAGACCGAGCACCTTCTCTCGCGCCATCCGGGACGACGTGAGCCAGTGGGCGGTCACGACGCCAAAGAGCGTCGTGCTGATGGCGGGGATTGTGCTCAGGAGTCCCTCCGGATCCCAAGTCGGCCGATAGAGGTGGCCATGCAGCAGCATGTTGTCCAGATAGGCGGCCAGATTCCCCTCTTTCTCCAGCACACCAGCGCCGTAGCCGGGAACCGGCACGAGCTTCATCAGCAGCCAATACACGGCGAGCAGAACGAGGGCGACCAGTATTTGGCCCCTCGCCTTCGCCTTCAGGACGATGAGGGCGGCGAAGAAATAGCACAAGGCGATCCGCTGCAAAACGCCGGGGATGCGGATCCGGGAGAGGTCGAACTGAGGGAAACCGTTCAAAAACAAGCCGAGGGCGAAAAGAATAAGCGCGCGGCGCAGGATATGTCCCCAGATCGCGCGTCGGGATTCGCCGCGCGCCAGACGCCGCCCGAGAGCCAACGGGATCGCCACGCCCATGATGAAGAGGAAGAAGGGGAAGATCAGATCCGTGGGCGTCCATCCGTGCCATTCGGCGTGCGCCAGTGGCGGGTAGACGTAGTTCCAACTGCCCGGATTGTTCACCAGAATCATGCCCGCGATCGTCAGGCCGCGAAACACATCGAGGGAGACGAGGCGTTCGACCCGTGGCGAGGTCGCGATGTGATGGGACCCTGCGTGCGTCGCGCGAACCATAGTTTGAGAGCGCCGAGTCGGCGAGATTCAGTCGAGCCGATCTCCCCGTTCGACGCGGCATCATCCTAGCAGGAAGTGCGAGGACGATCAAGCGTCCGTGTCCGCTGGGCGTTCGCCAAGGGTGCATCCTTGAGGCGCGCGGAATTGACGAATGGGGAAAGAGCAGCTAAAATGTCCATCCGAAATGGGTGCCGCTATGGTGTAAGTGGTTAACACGCAGGCCTCTCAAGCCTGAGAGTGCGGGTTCAAGCCCCGCTAGCGGCACCAGCGCGCAGTCCCCCGTCAGAAGACGAGCCTCTTATGCTTTAGCCTCGAACCCTGGGAAGCTTGTCAGGAGCCGAGTTTCCCTCGCCGGAAACTGTTCGTCTGGGGAATGTGCCAAGCGCATCGAGGGAGGGGATTCCATCTCTTCGGCAGGTATTTCCGTCGAGCCGGCATCGTTCTCCTCCGTTTGGAAGAGACTCAGGAGGGAGAAGACGCCCATGCGCTTCAGAGGCGCATCATCGGCGTGTGAGAGGCCCGCGTCGTGAGGGAGTAGCGGGGGAAGAGAGAAGCCGATGTGGCACAATTTCTTCACCGGAAAAAATCTTTGGCGTCGCCGGCGGGATTTGAACCCGCGAATCCTGGCTTGAAAGACCAGTGTGTTAGACCGGGCTTCACCACGGCGACGCAGGTTGTATTTTTAGCAAAAAACCGTCCATTTGGCAATCCCCGTCATAGGATAGTGCGCGAGGAGGGGAGAGCCATCCCCCTGCTTTCGATGCGTAGCGCTCATCCGCTTGGGTTCACGCTCTGTGTCGTTCGGAGCTGGCCGAGCAGCCACGCGACGACGCCGAGTCCGGCGACGAAGAGCAGAAGGAAGAGGATGAGAGGGCTCCACTGAATGTGGACTGGCTCGGCCGTCACATCGAGGAAGCCGCGGAGCTCTACGTTCTGGACGATCTGACGGCTGATGGCATTGAGGGCCAGGACGAGAACTTGAGCCAGGGCTGTTGCCGCCGCGCGCGCCCGCGTTCCTCCTCGCCGCCATTGCCAGAGGATCAGGAGCCAGGGAAGGCCGGGGCCGAGTGCCGTCAGGCCCGTCAGCACGCGCATGGGGCCACGCATCATCTCCGCGCGCACCTCTTCCGGCCATGTTCCGAAAACGTACCAGGAGCCGGTGAGCGCGAACCCGATGACACCGAGGGTGGAAACGGTAAAGGCCACGCGCCGAGCCGTCGCGCGATATTCAGCGCTCTCTCGGGAAGCGAGCCACTCCGCATCCACGAGGATGAAGACGGCCGTCGTGGTCAGGGCCAAAGCGAACATCATGAGCCATCGGGGCCAGAGCGTCGGATCGTCGGTGTTCAGAGCGGTCCCAAGCGGCGCCCCCGCCACGCTCTCGCGAAGCCAGAGATCGGGCCAGGCGCGCACGTTCGTCATCAAGCTGAAGGCGTTTGAGAAGAAGAAGCCGATGAGGAGAAAGAGCGCGGCCGTCACCCATCCGACGGCCTGCCGCCACCGCGCCGGTACGGCTCCTTCCGAGCGGAGTCCGGCGACGTAGATGTACACGCCGTAATACGCGAGCGTGAGCAGGAGGATGATGCTCACCCACGGCCAGGCCATGAGGATCGTCGCCGGATAGAAGACCTTGTAGTAGGCGACTTGAGTGAAGAGCAGGGGGACGATGCCGAAATTGATCCCCAAGGCGATCAAGATCGGCATCGGCTGCATCAGGCGTCGGGAGAGGCGCCGCGTTTCTTCCCCCCCGCGCCAGTGCAAGAGCATGGCCAGCAGGATGCCGGTATACCACAGATGCATGGGGATCATGTGAAGCGTGAAGCCCAGGACTTTGAAGAAGACCAAGAACCAATACGGAGCGGGGTATCCCAGTGGGCTTGAGGGGCCAATCAGGGTCGTGGGGTCCATCATGCACCTCCTATCGCTCTTCTCCGAAACGCATGCCGCCGGGTCGCGGGTGCGCGATCCGAAGGAGATATTTCGTGAGCAATTCCGCTTCCTCGGGCGTGCCAGCCCAAGGCGGCATGAAGAAGTGGGCTTTCTCCGGGTGCTTCACGACCGTGCGCACCATGTCGGGCGTCCATCCGCGCAGCAGTTGGCCGACGGCTGAGAACCCGCGTCGTCCCGCGTGGCAATCGTTGCAGTGATAGAGGAAGAGGACCTCGCCGAGCTTCACCTGATCTTCCTCAGGGAGCATCAGGAGCCGCGGCGGATCAATGCGGCCGTCGTTCAAGACCTGAGGGTAATGGTGGCTCACCCACGCTTTCGTCCAGGTTCCACCTTCCAAATAGCCGATCCGACGGAGCTCCGGCACCTTCTCCGCGTAGATCTGGTTGCCCAGGACCACGTTGTAGATGATGTACGGCTTTCGAACGGCCTCGCGGATGTACTCGCCCGTGGTGATCGCCACGAGCCCGAAGGTGAAGAAGAGGAGGGCGAATCCGGGCGAGAGCCAGCCCGGATTTCGATAGGGGCCGAGATAGAGCATGAAGAATACGGCGATCGTGACGGCGAACAGGAGCACGACGAGGATGTTCAGCGTGCTCGCGGCGACCAGCGCGGCCTTGGCCGATTCGGGCAGCGTGAGGAACCAGCCGATCCCCCCCAGGACGATCAAGAGGGATCCGAGGAGAGCCGGTCGGGCCGATCGCGCCGCGATCAGATCGCGCAAGGCGGGATCCTTCGCCTTGAACGCAGCGTGCAGGTAGACATAAAGCGAAGCGAGCAGGAAGGCCCCACCCGTGCGCGCGAGCACTTGCGGGACGAATTGAGGATTCAAAAAGCCGGCCCAGAAGGTGCGCTCGTCCGGCCATCGCCCGGAATGCAACATGAAGGCCGTGATGCCGGTGATGATCACGAGGCTCATCCACGCCGATCCCGCGTACATCCAGCCCACGCGCACATGGGTCTTCGGATCGAGCCGTCCCCAGAAATAGTAGAAGATGAACGCCGACACGATCTCCAGCACGAAGAAGACATATTCCATCGCCCATCCGAAGACGAAGATGTGGATGAGGGTCTGTGTGGCCAGGGGCGAAGCGACGCCGATCGTCCACCAGATGCCGACGCCCGTGATCGCTCCGTAGACCACGGTGATCAGGATGAAGAACCAGGCGTGTTCCTTCAGATAGGCGAGGTATTCCCGGTGGTTCTGCCGGTAGGCATACTGCGTCTCGACAGCCAGAAAGAGGCCGCCGCCGACCGCGTAGTGCGCGACCAGGACATGAAGGACGGCGATGATGGCGATGAGCATGGGGGAGGTGAGGAACGGGACATACCACCATGGATAGTGCATCGCGCGTCTCCTCCTTTCTCGCCGCTCTCGGGCGTCTGACGCGGGGGACCCACGTGCGGGGCCCACTCGCGAATCAGATCCGCCCCAGCACCGTATATGATCCCGCGCGGCCCCGGAAGGTTTCAGGCCGGCATGCGCCTATTCCGGCAAGCGCCACGCGTAGGAGCTGAGCACGCGCAGGTAGTTCGCCCGCTCGAAGGCGGCGGGCTCGGCCACCCGCTGCTGGCTCAAGCTCCCGCGCATCTGGCGGAGCGATTCGTACTCGTGCTCCTCCATCCATTGGGCGAGGTCGGCCAGGACCGTGCGCATGTAGCCGATGCCGTATTTCAGCAGTGCCGAGGCCATCATCGCGACGCTGGCTCCGGCCATGATGGCTTTCACGACATCGTAGACCGTGTGCACGCCTCCGGTGACGGCCAGATCCGCGCGAATGCGCCCGTAGAGGAGAGCGACCCAGTGAATGCGCAGCAGCAGCTCATACGAGCGGCTGAGGGTCAACGTCGGGACAACCTCCAACCGTTCCACGTCGAAGTCGGGTTGATAGAAACGATTGAAGAGCACGAGCGCATCCGCTCCGGCGTCGTCCAACTGTCTGGCCACATTCGCGAAAGCGGTGAAGAAATGCCCGAGCTTGACGGCGACGGGGAGAGTGACGCTCTCTTTCACGGCGCGCACCAACTCGACATATCGGCGCTCGACCTCGGTGCTGGTGAGATTCGGATCGGTCGGGATATAGTAGATGTTCAGCTCCAGGGCATCGGCTCCCGCTTGTTCGATCGCTTGAGCGTACCGAATCCATCCGCTCGGCGTGACGCCATTGAGGCTCGCGATGATCGGGATGCTCACGGCCGCCTTGGCGCGACGAATGTGCTCCAGATACTCCTCCGGCCCCAGCTTGTACGAGGCCATATCCGGGAAGTAGCTGAGCGCTTCGGCGTAGCATTCCGCACCGTGCGAGAGATAGCGATCCAGAAGCTCGCTCTCGATGTGGAGTTGCTCCTCGAAGAGGGAGTGGAGGACGACGGCAGCCGCTCCCGCTTCCTCCATGCGCCGAATGTTGTCCACGCTCTCGCAGAGCGGGCAGGAGGAGACGACGAGCGGATTGCGAAGCGTCAGGCCGAGATAAGTCGTCGTGAGATCAGGCATAGCGCGCCTCCTTCATCCATTCTTCGACGGGGAGATTCGCCAAGTATTCGTAGAGCCGCCATCGCGCGAGCACGTCCTTCTCCGCGAGTTCGAGCAGGGTGCGGGCCACTTCCGGCCGACTGTGGACGAGCATCGTGTAGCGCGTCTCGTTGTAGATGTACTGGCGCAGGGGGAGGCTCGGTGCTTTGGAATCCAGGATGAGTGGATTCTTCCCCTCCTTGAGCCGATCGGGATGGAAGCGCATCAGGGGCCAGTAGCCGGAGAGGACAGCGGCCTTCTGTTGTTCCATGCCGAAGCGCAGATCGTAGCCGTGCGCGATGCAGTGGCAGTAGGCGATGATGAGTGAGGGACCCGTGTAGGCTTCGGCTTCCAGAAAGGCCTTCACCGTGTGCGTATCGTTGGCGCCCATGGCGACGCGGGCGACATAGGCGGTCCCATAGGTCATGGCCATCAGCGCCAGGTCCTTCTTCGGCATCGGCTTTCCACCCGCCGCGAATTTGGCGACGGCGCCACGGGGCGTCGCCTTGGACATCTGTCCCCCCGTATTCGAGTACACCTCCGTATCGAGCACGAGGAGATTGACATTGTGTCCGGAGGCCAGGACGTGATCCAATCCCCCATAGCCGATGTCATAAGCCCATCCGTCACCCCCAATGATCCACACGCTCTTGCGCACGAGCGCATCGGCGACGCTCAGCAACTGGCGCGCTTCCGGGTGCGAGAGCGCGGTCAGGCGCTCTTTCAGCAGGCGCACGCGTTCGCGCTGACGTTCGATCCCCTCCTCGGTCGTCTGATCGGCAGTCAGCAAGGCTTCGACCAGCTCCTCGCCAATGGCGAAGGCCAAGCGTCGAAGGAGTTGGCGGGCGTACTCGGCGTGTTGGTCCAAAGCCAGGCGCATGCCGAGCCCGAATTCCGCGTTATCTTCGAAGAGCGAGTTCGACCATGCGGGGCCGCGTCCCTCGCGATTCACCGTGTACGGTGTCGTGGGGAGATTCCCTCCGTAGATCGAGGAGCAGCCGGTCGCATTGGCGATCAGCAGGCGATCGCCGAAGAGCTGCGTGAGCAGTTTGATGTACGGCGTCTCGCCGCAGCCGGCGCATGCTCCGGAGAATTCGAAGAGCGGCTCCAGGAGTTGGACGTCCTTCACCTGACCGAGGTGAAGCGATCGCCGATCCACGTCCGGCAGTCGGAGGAAGAACTCCCAATTCGCGCGTTCCGTCTCGCGCAGCGGCGCTTGCGGGTGCATGTTGATCGCCTTGTGACGCGGCTCGCTCTTGCTCTTGGCCGGACACACCTCGACGCAGAGGGCGCATCCGGTGCAGTCTTCCGGAGCGACCTGCAGCGTATACCGCCATCCTTTGAACTCGATCCATCGCGCCGGAGCTGATCGGAACGTCGGGGGCGCTTCGGCCAACCAGGTCGGATCGTACACCTTGGCTCGAATGACCGCGTGCGGGCACACGAGCACGCACTTGCCACATTGGATGCAGAGGGATTCGTCCCACACGGGGATCTCCAACGCGATGTTTCGCTTCTCCCATCGCGTCGTGCCGCTCGGGTACGTGCCATCTGGTGGGAAGGCGCTCACGGGCAGCTCATCGCCCTCGCCCGCGATCATCCGCGCCGTCACCTCGCGCACGAAGGGGGGCGCTTCCTGGGGAACCGGAGGACGGAGATCGAACGGGCTCGTCACGCGCCCTGGAACGGGGACTTCATGCAGGTTCTCCAGGGCGCGGTCCACAGCGGCCAGGTTCTTCTCGACAATTGCCGCGCCCCGCTTGCCGTATGTCTTGTGGATCGCCTCGCGCATGGCCGCCAGCGCCTGATCGAGTGAGAGCACGCCCTTCAGGTATCCCCCTCGATCCTCTGAACCGTCGGGCGTCTTCGGATATTCGCCCGTGATGAGGGCGAAGAAGCACGCTTGCATGATCGTGTTGATGCGTCCCCCCAGACCCGCCTCGCGCGCGACCCGATACGCGTCGATGACGAAGAAGCGGAGGCTCTTCTCGAGGATCTCTCGCTGGATCGTGCGTGGGAGATGGTCCCATACCTGCTCCGGGCCATACGGGCTGTTGAGCAGGAACGTGGCTCCCGGCTCGGCGACCTTCAGGACGTTGATGCGCTCCAGGAAGGGGAATTGATGACACGCGACGAAGTTCGCCCGCGTGATGAGGTAGGTCGAACGAATCGGGCGCGGGCCGAAGCGCAGGTGCGAGATCGTCATCGAGCCCGCTTTCTTCGAGTCGTAGACGAAGTAGCCCTGCGCGTAATAGTTCGTATGCTCCCCGATGATCTTGATCGAGTTCCGATTGGCACTCACCGTTCCGTCGGCGCCGAGCCCATAGAAGACGGCGCGCACGGTCTGCGGATCCTCGGTGGAGAACGTCGGCTCGTAGGCGAGACTCGTGTGTGTGACGTCATCGCGAATGCCAATGGTGAAATGGTTCTTCGGGCGCTCTCTCTTCATCTCGTCGAAGATGCCCTTGATCATGGCGGGCGTGAACTCCTTCGAGGAGAGGCCGTAGCGCCCCCCGATGATGCGAGGCGGCGAGGGGAAGGGGGCCGTCCCTTCCGCCATCGCCTCGTGCACGGCGGCGACGACGTCCAGATAGAGCGGCTCGCCGAGGCTCCCCGGCTCCTTCGTGCGATCCAGGACGGCGAGGACGCGGACCGTCGGAGGCACCGCGGCGATGAAGTGCGTGACGGAAAAGGGTCGGTAGAGGCGGACCTTGATGAGGCCCACAGCTTCGCCCCGCGCCAACAGATGTTCCACCGTCTCGTGAGCCGCCTCGGCCCCCGACCCCATGAGGACGAGCACCCGATCCGCATCCGGAGCGCCCACATAGTCGAACAGGTGATAGCGCCGGCCCACCACACGGGCGAATTTGTCCATCACGTGCTCCACGATCGTCGGACAGGCGCGGTAGAAGGGATTGACGGCTTCGCGGCTTTGGAAATACACATCCGGATTCTGCGCCGTTCCGCGAATGACGGGACGATCGGGTGAGAGCGCTCGCGCGCGATGCGCGCGCACCAGCTCGTCATCAATCATCGCGCGCAGATCCTCCGGCGTGAGCATCTCGACTTTCATCACCTCGTGCGAGGTGCGGAAGCCATCGAAGAAGTGAAGGAAGGGAATGCGCGCTTCCAGGGTCGCCGCTTGCGCGATGAGGGCCATATCCATGGCTTCCTGCACGGAACCGGAGGCCAGGAGCGCGAATCCGGTCGCCCGCGTGGCCATGACGTCGCTGTGATCGCCGAAGATCGAGAGGGCGTGCGTGGCCAGCGAGCGCGCGGCCACGTGAAAGACCGTGGCCGTCAGTTCCCCCGCGATCTTGTACATGTTGGGGATCATCAGGAGCAGACCTTGCGAGGAGGTGAAAGTCGTCGCCAGCGCGCCGGCCTGCAAGGCCCCGTGGATGGCGCCGGCTGCCCCCCCTTCGCTCTGCATCTCAATGACCGTCGGCACGGTGCCCCAGATGTTCGGCCGCCCTTCGGCCGCCCATTGGTCGGCCAGCTCCCCCATCGGCGAAGAGGGGGTGATGGGATAAATGGCGATGACTTCATTGAGCTGATAGGCGATAGACGCCACGGCCTCGTTTCCATCGAGCGTCACTTGTGGTCTTTGCGCCATAAGGGCTCCTCCCCTTCCGTTCCTCGCGGTGCCGGATCGTCCCCCTCCGACGGGGGAGAAGAGGGCGCCGGCGCGGGTTCTCCGAGATGAAAGAGCGTCGGCAGCAGCCGACGTTCGCGAGCGGCGCGGGCCAGCTCCTCGCGGAACTTCGGATGGGCGATACGAATGAGGGCCTCGGCGCGTTCCCGCAGGTTCTTCCCATGCAGGTCCGCGATCCCATACTCGGTGACCACGTAGTGCACGTCCGCGCGCGTGGTCACAACCCCGGCTCCCGGTCGGAGCATCGGGACGATGCGCGAGACTTCACCCCCGCGGGCCGTCGAGGGCATCGCGATGATCGGTTTCCCGCCAGGCGCGTGCGCAGCACCGCGCATGAAATCGAGCTGCCCGCCGAAGCCGGAATAAATCTGCGTCCCGATCGAATCGGAGCAGACCTGCCCGGTCAGATCCACTTCAATGGCAGAGTTGATCGCGACCATCTTCTCATTGCGCGCGATGATGAACGGATCGTTCGTGTAGTCGCACGGATGGAATTCGAAGAGCGGATTGTTGTCCAGGAAGTCGTAGAGACGCCGGCTCCCGAAGGCGAAGGTGCAGACGACCTTGCCCGGATGAATCGTCTTTCGCGCGCCGGTGATGATGCCCGCTTCGATCGCCTCCATGATCCCATCGGAGACCATCTCGGTGTGAACGCCCAGATCGCGCTTGTCCTTCAAGGCGGCGAGTACGGCGTCCGGGATGCTCCCGATGCCGAGCTGAAGAGTCGCCCCGTCTTCGACCAGCTCGGCGATGTATTCGCCGATTCGCCGTTCCACTTCGGTGAAGCTCGACCGCTGAAGCTCCGGCAATGGGCAGGAGACTTCGACCAATCGGGTGATGCGCGAGATGTGCACGAAGCAGTCGCCCAGCGTGCGGGGCATCTGATCGTTGACCTGCGCGAGGATGATGCGCGCGCTCGCGATGGCGGCCATCGTGGCCAGGCATTCCACGCCGAGGCTCATGAAACCGTGCTCGTCCGGCGGCGTCGTGTGGATGAGCGCGACATCCACCGGCATGCGTCCGCTCTTGAACAGGCGAGGAATCTCATGCAGATGAATCGGGACATAGTCGGCGCGTCCCTCGTTGACGGCCGCGCGGTCCGCCGGTCCGACGAAGAGCGAATTGTGGCGGACGTGGTCGCGCGTCTCGGGTCGAGAGAGTGGGTCTTCGCCGAGCAGCAGGACGTGCGTCACCTCGACGCGCTCCAGCTCCGCGGCGCGCGCCGCGAGCGCTTCCAACAGGACGAAGGGCGTCGCGGCATTCCCGCTCACGAAGATTCGGCAGCCGGAGCGCACCAGCCTCACGGCTTCCTCGGCCGTCGCGCGTCGCTTCCGATACTCGTCCATCCAATGCATCATGGGGCCTCCTGCACCAGGCGCTCCAAATCGGCGCACGGCAGATCGGGCGAGGGCAGCGCCTGCGTGAGGAATCCGTCGAACGCGTAGAGGCCGCGGCGCAAGGCGGCATCTCTCTTCAGCGCGCCCAAGAGCCCATGATGCACGATCTCGCGCAGATAGGGGAGCGCGGCGTTGGTCAGCGCGTGCGTGGACGTGCGGGCCACCATGGCCGGGACATTCGGCGCGCAAAAGTGCGTCACGCCATAGCTCGTGAAGAGGAACTCTTCGCTCGGCGTCAGCGTCGAGGTCTCCACACATCCCCCCTGGTCAATGGAGAAGTCCATGATCAGGCTCCCCGGGCGCATCCGTTGCACCATCTCCGTGGTGACGAGAATCGGCGCGCGCTGTCCCGGCACGAGCACAGCCCCGATGAGGACATCGGCGAAGGCGACGAACTTCTCGATATTGCTCGCCGTGGCCAGCGCCGTCACCACCCTCCCCTCAAACAGCCGATCCAGCTCCATGAGGCGCTTCATGTCCTTGTCCAGGATGTAGACGCTGGCGCCGATGCCGAGAAACGAGCGCGCGGCGTAATAGCCGAGCGTCCCGCCGCCGAGGATCACGACGTCCGCCGGAGGGATCCCGGGGATTCCACCGAGCAAGATCCCACGGCCTCCGGAGGTGCTCTCCAGCAGGCGACCGGCGATCTGCACGGCCATCTTCCCGGCAATCTCGCTCGAGGAGCGCAGGATCGGCAGCGCCCCATCCGGTTCCTGGACGATCTCAAACCCGATCGCCGTGAGGCGCTTCTCCACCAACGCGCGCAGAAACTCCTTGGGAGCGACGGCCAAATGCAGGAACGCCATCAGGGCGGAGCGTTCCTGAAAGAAAGCCCACTCTTCGGGGATTGGGCGTTGGACCTTGAGGACGAGGTCAGCCCGTCGAATCGCCTCTTCGTTGGAGTAGACGATGCGCGCGCCAGCGGCTCGATACTCCTCATCCGTGAAGCCTGCACCCGCACCGGCGCCGGAGGTCACCACGACATCAGCTCCCCATGCGGTCACCTCGCGAACGCCTGCAGGAGAGAGGCTGACGCGTTTCTCCTCGATCCCCTTGAGCGCGGATCGTTCCTTGGGGATGCCTATGATCATGCGAAACCTCCTTCAGGGGACATCTCTGAGCAGAGAACACTGCGAAGAGATTCGGGCGGCCTTTCAAGCGAACCGCAGATGAACGGGCGAGGGCGGGAAGCCACGGGGAGCACCCGAGAGGATCGCGGGCTCCGGCTGCGGTTCACAGCGGCTTTGTCTCCGATGGACGACATAACCCGGTTGACCGCGCATGCATAGAAAAAAGGCCCCTGGTGGCCAAGCCATTTTGTGGTGAGGTCTTTGTGGAAGGCATGCAAGGCGAGGTCGGCCTGCGCCACCAGGACGGCCGGTGTCAAAGACCCAAGGATGATGTCCATTTCTTCGAGGATGCAAATAGCGTTCCAGAAGGGGGCGAGGAGTCTTCTCGCTCCTTCTGCCCTGATTTCGCATGACTTAGTGGGCCTCGGCGTGCCGCTCCCCTTCCCCTTGGAGGGGAGACCTTGCGCGAAAACAACACCTCAGTGGGGCTTTTCCCCCGCACCTTCTTCCCGCGGGCGAAACGCGCGAGGCAGTCCCGTTCGCTGCGATCCAGAAGGCGACGCTCATTCCCCCTCTGCCTCTTGCTTCAAGCGCTCGAGATCAAGGATGACAATCGTGCGGTTCTCCACCGCCAGGAGTCCTTGTTGTTGAAACCGACTGAGCGTTCGGGAGACCAACTCGCGCACCGTCCCGATTTGTGCGGCCAGCTCCTGATGCGTCAGATCGAGCGAGAATTCAAGGCCGCGCGCCGTCGGCCGTCCCTCGCGCAGCGCCTTCTCCAGCAGCCATCGGGCCAGGCGTTGGCCGACCTCCAGGAAAGCGAGGGCTTCGATCAATCCGACGAGCCGCCGGAATCGTCCGGCGAGCGAACGAATGATGCCGAAGGCGATCTCCGGGTGCTGACGACAGAGCCGATGGAAATCGCCCTTGGGGATGAGCAGGATCGTCGTATCCTCCACCGCCATCGCTGAGGCCGGATATGGACCTTCATCCAGGACGGCGAGTTCGGCGATCGGCCGCCCTGCGGATTCGACCGTCAGGATCTGCTCGCGCCCTCCGGGTGATGTCTTGAAGATCTTCACCGCGCCCGAATGCACAATGAAGAGACCCGGGCACGGCTCCCCCTCCAGGAAGAGGATCTCGCCCTTCCGGTAGTGCTTCGGCCGGCAAGCCTCAGCCAGATCGCGCAACAGTGGTTCGCTGAGCGTCGAGAAGAAGGCGACCTTGCGCAGCGTGCCCATCCGAGTCGGAATGTCCAACCCCCCCTGCATGGCCGGTGAATTATATCACGTCCGCCGGGGCGACGGGGATGCGTGGTCAAGCGAACGACTTCTTGATACCATTGGAAGCAGCGGGCATCAGGTGTCATGAGCGCGATGGAGGTGAGCGGTGCGCAACGCGAGTGATCTTGTGATCAGCGTCAAACCACATTCGCTCTCGATCATAGAGGATGATCGCTTCGTCCTCTCCTTCGATCGCGCGGGACGGCTGTACACGGCCTATCGGGAGGGTCGCACCTTCGTTCGCGGATTGAGCGGGACAGTCGTCGAGAAATGGCATGAGCGGGGAGAGCCCTGGGCGCCGAAGCAGGTTCGAGTCCTCGCCGAGGAGGAGAAGCGCGCGTTCCTGACTCAACTCTGGTCGGACGTGCAGACGACCATCACCGCCTTTCGACGCGGGGGCGCGCGCGTGCAATTCTTCGGCGGTGGGGTGTCAGAATCGGACCTCGACCGGTGGCTGGAGCGCCTCCTCGCCTGGGATGTCCAGGCGTACGCGCGCGACGAGGAGCGCTTCCGCTCCGTCTATAAGCCCGTCAGCATCCTGCCGCCCGATCAATATCTCGCCCTCGTGCTTCAGGTGACCGAGGGGTGCCATTGGAACAAATGCACGTTCTGCGATTTCTATCGGGATCGTCGGTTTCGGATCAAGACCGATGAGGAGGTGCGCCGACACATCGCGGCCGTGAAAGAATTCTTGGGGGACTCGATCACGCTTCGGCGTTCGCTCTTTCTGGCCGATGCGAACGCGCTCATCATCCCTCAGGAATGGCTCTTGCGCATCCTGGAGATCATTCACGAATCCTTCATCTTCGACGAACGGCGCGTGGAGGGGGCGTTCGAGGGCATCTATTCCTTCCTGGATGCCTACAGCGGAATGCGGCGGACAGCGGAGGACTTCGCCGCGCTTCGCGAGCGACGCGTCAAGCGCCTTTATCTCGGCGTCGAGAGCGGGCATGACGAGCTCCTGCGATTCGTGAATAAGCCCGGCACGGCGCGCGAGGCGCTGGAGGTCGTCTCCCGTATCAAAGCGGCGGGGCTCGCCGTGGGCGTCATCATCCTCATCGGCTTGGGTGGAGAGGCGTTCTTCGATTCTCACGTTCGAGAGACGATCGCTTTGCTCAACGAGATGCCGCTCGGACGCGAGGACATCATCTATCTCTCCCCGCTCTACATCCATCCGGGATCGGATTATGAGGAGAAAGCGCGCGCTTTTCGCATCCGAGCGCTCGCGCCACATGAGTTGAAGCGGCAGATCCACCTCATCCGCGAGGGGCTTCGATTCGCTTCCTCCGTCGAGCGACCCAGGATCAGCATCTACGACGTGCGAGAGTTCGTCTATTGAGTCGGCGACGGATCGCGCGTCCCCTCAGCGATCGTTCCTTGTGCGTCGCGCACGAACGCTTGAAACCGCCCCCTCAAGCGATCCTCATTGCGGCTCGCATGCGCGCCCATGTGAACAAGGAGGCGTGAGCCCTCCGGCTCCAGAACGGCCCAAACCCGTTCATGGGAGGAGAAGAAGACGAGCAGAAGCGACAGCGTCAGTAGCATGAATCCCGCGTAGAGGGCGGTGACTCCGGGATCATACTGCACCTGCAGGATGTGCTCGAAGCTCACCTTGTCGAAATCCTTCAGGACGAATCGGTATCCTGAGATATCCGGCTCCGGCGACGCGATACGCGACTCTCCCGTCCGGAGCCGCTCGGTGACTCGCTCAGCGAAGACCCAGAGGGTATGCGTCTCTCCCGATGCGGTGATGATCTCCAGCTCGGCCGCTGGGTTCTCATAGCCATTGGACCTGGAGCCGGGCGATCCCGCGGCTCGAAAATCGCCGGTGAATCGAACGAAGCGGATTTGGCCGAGTCCCGGCACTCTCACCGTCTGATTCTTCGCGAGGGAGATCAGGCGCTCCGGCCCGTTCTCGGCGCGAATCGCGAGCGTGATGCGGCTGGCATCGCCCGGACGCCCCGTCCCCGATTGGAAGAAGCGATACCCGCGGTAGTCGAAAGGTTTGTTCACGGCGATGCTCGCCCGTTGTCGGATCGCGCCCTCCTCGATGACGATGTCCGTATACCAGTTGATCACATTCTGCGGGATGAGCGGGCCGCGCGGGTTCTTCAATTCTACGCGCAAGGCTTCGCATCGAACGGTGAAGGGGAGCGGGAGAGCACGTTCGGGGAGACCGCGCCACCGCGATCCCGGCAACGTCAGCGCCGTGGCGTGTGCTCCTGGAGAGAGCACCATCGTTCCTTCGTACCCCCATCGCGTGCTCACGAAAGCCGCACCCAGAATCACGAGGATCGAAGTGTGCACGAGGAAGAAATTCCATCGGCTCCATGCCCCACGTTCACCGAAGACGGTCGCGACAGAGGGAGTGGTGGTCGGGCGGGGTCGCCATCCATACTGCGCGAAGAGCTGGTGAAGATGCTCGAGGACTTCCGCCGCGCTTCGAGTCGTGCGGAGCACGGCATAGAACGGTTGAGCACGCACGAACTCGGGCGTGGCGGAGACCTTGGGATGGCGGACGTACTGAAGGGTCGCGGGAAGACGATCAATTGAGCACAGCACGAGGTTCAAGGCCAAGAGCATGACCGCCGTCGTGAACCACCACGAGTGGTACACGTCGAACAATCCCAGATGGCCATAGAGCGCGCGCTCGGCCGGAGTCAGCTGCGCGTAGAAGCGCTCGAAGTCCTCCATGGTGTGCTGCGGGATGAGCGTCCCCACGATCGCTGCGGCGGTGAGGATCAACATGAGGGCGATCCCCACCTGCAGCGAGCTCAACCATCGGAGGATTCGATCTACGGCTCCGAGGATCGAGCCGGGGCGCTCTGTCGCCTGAGCCTCCGACGGGAGCACTTGCTCCGGCTCGATGGTCTCCTTCGTCCGTTCGTTCATCGTGAGCGCTCCAATCCCACGATGTCGAAGGCCTCACAGCAGCGTCCGCTCATCGGCTCGCCTTCTTGAAGAGGGACTGGGCCTTCGCGTCACGGGAGATCTCGCGCCAGAGTCCCTCTCGCACACATGCGAGCACGAGTTGGTCCACTACCGACGGGAGCAGCTGCGTGCGAATCGCCCATTCCTGCTCGGGCGCCAATTCGCGCAGCCATCGGCGATGACGCCGGAATTGCTCTTCGGCGATCTCCGCGAGCCACGTCCGAAGGCTCTCGATCGCAGCGCCGATGCCGGTTCGCGTCGCCATCGTTCTCCTCCGCGCCCGATGTGCTCGCGTGGTGTTTGTGCAAATCGCGTGCCGCGGGAGCGCGCATGCACTCGGTGAAGGCTCCATCCTCGTGGTTCGTCGTTGCCCTTGAAGGAGATACCGGTTCGAGAGTCTTCGGCGGATAAGGGGAACGCGGCGATGCGCGCGACGAGGCAAAACACCCAGTGTGGGCGAAAGGGCAGACTGCGTTCGGCGAGAGTGGCGGAGCATCGAGTGGGGGGGAATCGGGATGGCGGGGCGGACGGGACTTGAACCCGCGACCTCCGACGTGACAGGCCGGCGTTCTACACCATGCTGAACTACCGCCCCGCGCGTTCTCAAAGATCATCAGCAGCGAACCCGGGGGTCTGCCTCTCCTCCGGTCTCGCATGGTGGGCGGTACCGGACTCGAACCAGTGACCCCCTGCTTGTAAGGCAGGTGCTCTGCCACTGAGCTAACCGCCCGCTGATCCAGAGGGGAGATATTAAAGGGCATCTCGGCGTTTGTCAAGGAAGCGACCGTTGATGCGGAATCGCCGCGCGAGGACCGTCTCTTGTGAGGTCGGCGAAGCGATGTTCAAGCAGTCTGGACCTCGCCGGGCAGGAGGGGAGGTCGGGCGAGCTTGTACTTCTTGATCTTGTACCGGATGGCATCGCGCGAGATGCCGAGCAGGTCCGCGGCGCGCGTTCGATTCCAATTCGCCGCCTCCAGCGCCAGTCGAATCATGTCGCGTTCGACTTCTTCCAGCGTGAGCTTGCCCACGAGCTGGGCCAGAAGCGCCGAGGGATTCTCCGGCCGGCGCATGAGGCTGAGCGGTTGGGCGGAGGGACGAAGGATGCGCTCGTGCAGATACCTCGGCGTGAGATACGGCGAGTCCTCGAAGATCATGGCGTGCTCGATCGTATTCTTCAATTCGCGGACGTTGCCCGGCCAGTGGTACTCGAGGAAAAGGCGTTTGGTCTCCGGAGCCAGGCCGAGGATGTTCTTCTTCATCTTCACATTGAAGCTCTTGATGAAGTGCTCGGCGATGAGCAAGATGTCTTCTTTTCGCTCGCGCAAGGGCGGGATGGTGATCTGCACGACGCTCAGCCGATAGAAGAGGTCGGCGCGGAAGCGCCCCTCTTTGACCTCCTCTTCGAGGTTCCGATTGGAGCTGGCGATGACGCGCACATCCACGCTGATATTGCGCACACCGCCGACGCGTCGGAACTGTTGCTCCTCGATCACGCGCAGCAGTTTCGCTTGCAGTCCGAGCGGGAGCTCGCCGATCTCATCGAGCAAGATCGTCCCCCCGTCGGCCAGTTCGAAGACGCCCTTCTTCTGCGCTCGCGCGTCGGTGAAGGCGCCCTTCTCATGGCCGAAAAGTTCGGTCTCCATGAGCGTCTCCGGGATGGCGGCGCAGTTGACGGCCACGAAGGGGAAATCGGCGCGGCGACTCTGGTAGTGGATCGCCTTCGCGATCAGGTCCTTGCCCACGCCCGATTCCCCTTGCAGGACGACGCAGGAGGCCTCGCTCTCGGCCACGCGCTTGACGATGGCCAGCAGCTCCTTCATCTGGGGCGATTCGCCCACGATCATGTCGAAGCTGAAACGTTTCTTGGGGAAAGCTTGGACGCGCCGCAGCGTATCGCGCAGGCGACTGGTCTCCAGGGCGTTTCGAACGGCCGCCTCCAGTTCGCCATAGTTGATCGGCTTGCAGATGAAGTCGAAGGCTCCGAGCCGCAGGGCCGCGATAGCGTTGTCCACCGTCGTGTTGGCCGTGATGATGATGACCTGAGTGTTCGGATCCTGTCCTTTTATCCGCTGCAGGACATCAATGCCGGAGCCATCCGGGAGCTTGATGTCCAGGAGGACCAGATCCGGAGCCTCTTCGGTGAAGAGCCGAAGGGCGTGCTTCGCCGTCTCAGCTTCGAGCGTCTCATACCCCCATTGCTCGAGCTTTGTGCGAAGCGACCATCGGAGCAGGTCCTCGTCATCTACGATGAGAATCTTCGACTTGGCCATGATCTCCTCCTCCTGCAGAAGTCCGTGCCCCTCGGGAGCCGGACGATTGCGCGGTCATTTCCCCGCAGCTTCCCCCGGAAGCATCGCTTGTCCGAGCATCTTGACTCGGTCTCTCTCGGCGCGCTACTATTGTGACGACCTCGCGGGCTATGGTGGTGAAGAAGGCCAGAAGGCGGCAAGGCGTCTCCCCTCGTGGGACTTCTCCTCCATCGGTCGAGGACCGACGCGAAGCCGTGCGAGGTTCCTCCGATCGCCTGGGATGTCCTGAGGACGTTCAGCGTACGTTGCGGAAGTTGACGGCCCTCAGCTCCCTGGCCGCCGCTCTCAGTCGCGCGCGGGAGCTGGATCCGCTGCTGCAGGAAGTGTTGCGGACGATCACCGAGGTGCTCTCGACCGATATGGCGTTGATCATGCTCTTCGACGCAGAGGCGGGGGAACTGCGCGTGCGTGCGGCTCAAGGGGTCTCGTCCGAGTACGTCCAGGGCGTGGATCGGCTCAAGCCCGGTGAGGGGGTGGCCGGGCGCGTCTTCGCCAGCGGCGCACCTCTGGTGCTGCGGGATGCGGCCACCGATCCGCGCATCACGCGCCCGATCGTGCGCCAGTTGGGCCTTCATGCCATGGCCTGTGTCCCCCTGATCGCCCACGCGCGGACGATCGGTGTGCTCGTGACGGCCACCTACGATCCCGATCGCGAGATCACCGACGATGTGGATCTGCTGGAAGCCATCGGGCATCAACTGGGCATCGCCATCGAGAATGCGCGCCTCTTCGAGGAGAATCTGCGCGTGCGGAAGCTGTGGGAGAGCACCTTCAATGCCATTCGGGACGGCATCTCCGTTCACACGCGCGACTTGCGCGTGATTCAGGCCAATGAGGCGCTCGGCCGCTTGCTCGGGGTGCCCCGCGAGCAGCTCCTGCAGAATCACTGTTGCATGGTCATGCTGGGCCGAGACACCCCCTTGCCCAACTGCGCCGATCTGCGGGCGACCTCTGATGTGCCCTGCCAGGTCACGGAAGTCATCGAGCGCCCCAACGGCCAAATCTTGCGCGTTACCGTTGACCCCCTCCTGGATGAAGAGGGACGGGTTTATGGGACTGTGCACGTCGTCTCCGACATCACGGAGCAGGTCCTTCTGGAACGCCGCATGGCGCGGGCTGAACAGCTCGCCTTGATCGGAGAAATGGCCGCCGGTCTCGCGCATGAGGTGAAGAACCCGCTGGCCGGGATGAAAGGGGCGTTGGAGATCATTCTCGAGGACCTCCCTGAAGAGAACCCGCATCGCTCGGTTCTGCGCCACGTCCTGGAAGAGGTCCAACGCATCAATCGCATCATCACGGATCTGCTCGATTACGCGCGCCCGCGCCCGCCCGCTCATGTCCGGACCGATCTGAATCGCCTGGTCGAGCATGTCGTCTCGGCCACCCGCGTTCAGCTCGCGAATAATCATCATATCACGTTGGAGTTCCAACCGGCTCCCGAGCTGCCGTCCCTCATCGCCGATCCGGACGAGTTGCAGAAGGTCGTCCTCAATCTTCTGCTCAATGCGATTCAGGCGGTGCGCGAGGACGGGCATATCCTCGTCCGAACGAGTTACGATCCACAGGAGCGGGCGATCAAACTCTCGGTCACCGACAACGGTGAGGGCATCCCTCCGGAGAACTTGGATAAGATCTTTCGCCCCTTCTTCACGACGAAGAAACGAGGAACGGGTCTGGGGCTGGCGACATGCCAGCGGATCGTCACTGGATACGGAGGCACGATCACCGTCACCAGTGAGGTCGGAAAGGGTAGCACCTTCACCGTCACGCTGCCTCTGCAGGCGCCGCCTGTACATCGCATCTCGCATCTGGTCGTGCTCTCCGCTTCCGACTCTTCGCCGGATTCGGATCAGACCGTGGACGCATCTTCGCTGCCCACCTGGCATCGGCAGGAAGCATAAGGTGTCTCCTCGCCCACCCCCCATTGCGGACGACATCTCTGGCCACTCCATCGCCCCCCTTCTCCTACCGCCACATCGTGCGGAGGCTGCTCGTGTCCTGATCAAATCCTCCTCTCCTGCAAGGATTATACCATCGCCGCTTTTCCCCTCAATGCTTCGCTAACTCATTGAGCATCGCGGGATAAAGGCCAAAAGGGGAGGGCGCTCCTCTCTCGGGGCGTTGGGGGATATCCCCCAGTGTGGGGGAAATCGCTCTCGTGCCGCCTTTTCGCCCAGGCGCGTGGTTCTGCCACAGAGGTCAGGGTCAGTTCCGGATGAAGGCGGTCGCTTGAGGAGGAGCTTTCGCCTTCTCGCGCGTCGCTCTTCACAGAGAACGAGAGAAGTCACTCGCCTCGCTGAATTGGGGAGAGATGACGACCTCGCCCCTGCGATCCACGTATCCCCATTTCCCGCCAAGCTTCACCCGGGCCAGACCCTGGGAGAAATCCCCGGCTTCCTCGAACTGAGGGTTGATGAGGAAGCGCCCGGTCCGATCAATGTATCCCCATTTCCCCCCCATTTTGACGCGAGCCAGACCTTCAGAGAAATCGCCCGCCTCCTCAAATTGCGGGTTGATCACGATCCGTCCGGAGCGATCAATGTACCCCCATTTCCCGCTGAGCTTGACGCGCGCAAGTCCCGGCGGCGTCCCCCGGGTTCGCTGAGCAAGCGATGTCGCGGTCTCATCCCGAATGGAGATGGCCCACGTCACCAGGGCGATGAGGAACATCCCTCCACCGAACACGGCCCAAGAGCGCATCGTTCGCATAGTTCGTCTCTCCGCGAATTGGGGCGGTGGACGCGCGAGGCACTTCAGGCGCGCCCACACCCGCTTCATCAGAGCGCGTAATTGTAATCAGGGGCTCTCGGTGGGGCAATGAGCGCGCGTCACGCCGCGCGCGTTCCCCACTGAGCAGCTCGCGGGCCGTGTTCGGCTTCCTGTGCGTCCACGACGGCGATCGCCGCGATATTCACGATGTCCTTGACGTCGCAGCCGCGCTGCAGGACATGGACGGGCTTTCGCATGCCCATGAGGATCGGGCCGATAGCCTCGGCGCCCCCCAGGCGCTGCACGAGCTTATAGGCGATATTGGCCGACTGCAGATCGGGGAAGATGAGGACGTTGGCCCCTCCCTTGAGGGTGCTGAAGGGATAGTGCTCTTCGATCAGTTCGGGCACGACGGCTGTGTCGGCTTGCATCTCGCCGTCCACCATGAGATCGGGCGCGCGCTGTCGCACGATCTCAGTCGCCTGGCGCACCTTCTCGACGAACCGGTGCCGGGCGCTCCCGAAGTTGGAGAATGAGAGCATCGCGACGCGCGGCTCGATATGGAAGCGGCGGGCGACTTCTGCCGCGCAGATGGCGATCTCAGCCAGCTCTTCAGCCGTCGGCTCGATATTGACGGTCGTATCGGCGAAGAAATAGACCTTGTCCTTGAGGATCATCATGAAGAGCCCGGAGACGCGTGAGATCCCTTCGCGCATCTGAATGATTTGCAGAGCCGGGCGAATGGTGTCCGGATAATGCTGCGTCACGCCGGCGATCACCGCATCGGCATCCCCTTGGCGCACCATCATGACCCCGTAGACGGTGGGATGGCGCATGAGCACGCGCGCCTCGGAGAGGGTCACCCCCTTGCGTTGGCGCAGCCGATAGAGCTCCTCGACGTACTCCTCGAACTTCGGCGAGCGCGTGGGGTCAATGAGCTCCACCTGATCGAGAGAGACGCCCACCTCTTGCGCCATGTTCCGGATGCGTTCGGGGTCTCCGAGCAGGACGGGGCGGGCGATCCCTTCGTCCACGAGGATGTGAGCAGCCCGCAGCACCTTCTCATTCTCCCCCTCAGGAAAGACGACGCGCTTGGGGTCACGCTTAGCTTGATTGATGACGACGCGCATGACCTCGCGCGCCTTGCCCAGGCGGCTCTCCAGCCGCTCCTTGTACTCCTCCAGATCAATGTGGAATCGGGCGACGCCCGTCTCCATGGCCGCTTGCGCGACGGCCGAAGCCTCCCAGATCAGCACGCGATAATCGAAGGGCTTCGGGATCAGGTAATCGGGCCCGAAGCGCAAGCGTTCGCCCCCGTAGGCGCGGATCACCGCATCAGGGACATCCTCCTTCGCCAGGGCGGCGAGCGCGCGCGTCGCGGCCAGTTTCATCTCCTCATTGATCGTCGTCGCGCGCACATCGAGCGCTCCGCGAAAGATGAAGGGGAAGCCGAGCACGTTGTTCACCTGATTGGGATAGTCGGATCGTCCGGTCGCCATGATGGCATCCGGTCGCGCCGCCTTCGCCTCCTCCCAGGTGATCTCCGGATCTGGATTCGCCATGGCGAAGATGATCGGCCGTTCGGCCATGGAGCGTACCATGTCTGGGGTCACGCAGCCGGCCACCGAGAGGCCGACGAAGACGTCCGCTCCCCGCAGCGCCTCGGCGAGCGTTCGCGCTTCGGTCTCGGCCGCGAGCGCCTCTTTCCAGGGGTTCATCCCCTCCCGGCGCCCTTTGTAGATGACGCCCTTGCTGTCGCAGAGGATCAGGTTCTCCCGACGAACGCCCAGTCGCAGATAGTATTGCGCGCACGCGATACCGGAGGCTCCCGCGCCATTGAAAACGACCTTCACCTCATCAATGCGCTTGCCGACCAACTCCAAGGCGTTCAACAGGGCTGCTCCGGAGATGATCGCCGTCCCATGCTGGTCGTCGTGGAAGACGGGGATGCTCAGCTCCCGCTTGAGCGCCTCCTCGATGTAAAAACATTCGGGCGCTTTGATGTCCTCCAGATTGATCCCGCCGAAGGTCGGTTCCAGGAGCTTCACGACGCGGATGATCTCATCCGGATCATGGCTGTTGATCTCGATGTCAATGGCATCAATGTCGGCGAAGCGTTTGAAGAGGACGGCCTTCCCCTCCATGACGGGCTTCCCGGCCAAAGCGCCGATGTCGCCCAGTCCCAACACGGCCGTCCCGTTGGAGACAACAGCTACAAGATTCCCCTTGGCCGTGTACTCGTAGGCGTCTTCGGGATTCTCTTTGATTCGAAGACAGGGGAAGGCGACGCCGGGCGTATAGGCGAGCGAGAGGTCTCGTTGCGTGATGCAGGGCTTGGTGGGGATGATCTCGATCTTCCCCCTCCGTCCTTGGCGGTGGTACTCCAAAGCTTCGTTCTCGGTGATCATCTCTTCTGCTCCTTAGCGGGTGAGTTCTCGTTCGGCGAACGGCTGAGGGGCCGTGACGCCGTCCAGAATGCGTTCGGCCAAGGCCCGATCCACCTCCATGACGTGTGGGATGCCGCTGATGCGCGCCGCCTCTTCGGTGAGCGCCGCGATGTCATCGCGGCTGATATACTCCAGAGCGAATTTCCGGCTCCCACACATGAGCTGTCTCAAGCCTTGAGCCAGACGCTGCAGGTACGTGTAGAGACCGATGGCTCCTGGAGGGATGCGCCTGAAGTCCGCGCCGAACCGGCGCTTGAGTTCTGGCGCCGTGACGAAGATCTCTTCCACCGTCTCGCCAAAGCGGGCGATGTAAACGGGGAGGTCTCCTTCCTCGATTCGGCGCCCGATGGTTTTCCCCACCATCGCGGCAGCCAGGGGCGCGCGCGCCATGCCGATGAGTTTGAAGTAGGGCGCGCCAAGGGCCAGGCCCTTGAAGATCTGATCCTCGAAGGCGAAACCGCCGGCGATGGCGATGTCGGGCACGTACTCGCCGCGCTGGGCCAGATGGTCGGCATACCGATAGAGCAACGAATGCAGCTCGACGGGTGGAATCCCCCACTCGTTCATCATGCGCCAGGGGCTCATGCCCGTGCCACCTCCGGCCGCGTCCACGGTGAGCAGATCAATCCCTGCGAGCGAGGCGAACTTCAGCGCGCGCGCCAAATCGGCGGGCCGATAGGCGCCCGTCTTCAGGAAGACGTACTTCGCTCCGGCGCGCCGCAGCTCCTCGACGCGCCGGAGGAAGCTCTCCTCATCCACCATGCCGATGCGCGAGTGGCGCTCGAACTCGTGGAACGAGCCCCGCCGGAAGGCCTCGATGACCTCGGGATCCTCCGGATCCGGCAGCACGATGTAGCCCCGACGCTTCAGCAGTTGCGCCTTCCCGAGGTCCTTGATCTTCACCTCCCCGCCGATGTCCTTCGCCCCTTGGCCCCACTTCAACTCGACGGCTTCCACCCCCAGTTCCGAGATGACGTACTCATGAACACCTAGCCGCGTGTCCTCCACGTTCGCCTGCACGATGATCGCCCCGTATCCGTCCTGTTGCCATTCCTTGTAGAGCTTCACCCGACGGATCATCTCCGGGGAGCGCACGACGCGCCCATTTTTGAATTCGGCCTCCTCGTCCATCCCGCAGACGTTCTCTCCGATGGTGAGGGGGATGCCCGCGATGGCCGCCCCAATAGCCAGCCCCTCCCAGTTGTTCTTCGCGATGGCCGTGGAGCCCAATCCGGGAATGAGGATCGGCAGCTTGACCTTGATCCCTTTATCTCGACCGATGCGCCGTTCGAGCGAGACCGCCGGGAAGATCGCGACATCTGGGTCTGGCGGCACGCCCCACGCGCCCACGACCGTTCCCAGGATCGTGAAGTGTGACAGATCCACCGGATACCGCTTCTCCGATGCCGCCGTGATGATCCCGAACGGCTGTGGGTAGATGACCTCGGCCCCGCGATAGGCCGATTTCCCGATCTCGCACATCCCGATGCATCCGTCCAGGCACGTCGCACACATCCCGCTCAGAGAGACGATAGCTCCCTCCGTCCGATTCTTCGTGAGCGTCGCGGCCGATGCATTCAATCGTGAGAAGCTCATACCCTCACCCTCCTTCCTGCGACTGTCGGCGAATGCGAATCGGGCGTTCGGGGACTCCTCACGCACGTCCCACATTCGCCCGCCGCCCCCATATAGCACGCGAGATCCTCATACACGGGAGGACACGTTGGAGCCGGAGTCATACAGGAGCCACAGACGGCGCTCGGCGCCTCCACTCCCTGGCAGCGCACTTCGCACACCGGGCAGATGTAGAGGCAGCCCCCGCAGCGGCGACAGACCTCCGAGCGCAGGTCGAAGGGCGTCGTGATCCGACGCCGGTATCCGCGATTCACGAACCCGATCGCATGGGCCATCATCTGCTCGGCGCACATGCGGACGCAGAGGCCACAGAGGATACACCGCTCATCGCGAACCGCGAAGCGCACGCGCTCGACCTGATGCTCAGCGGCCAGGTCCTGGAGGCGCTTCGAGCTGGGGCAGATGGAGAGGAGCAGCTCGATGAGCATCCGGCGCGCGCGCATGACGCGCGGCGAGTGCGTGCGCACCCGCAGCCCCTCCTGCGCCGGATAGGTGCACGCGGAGACGAGCCGACCATCGTCGAGTTCGACCACGCAAAGGCGACACGCGCCGTAGGCGCTCAATCCCGGGTGGAAGCAGAGGGTGGGGATCTCGATCCCCAGGTGCTGAGCGGCCTCCAGCAGGCTCGCGCCCTGCTCGATCTCCACCTCGATGCCGTTGACGCGCAGCTTCGTCATACGATCTCGACGGCTCCGAATTGACAGACTTCGTGACAGATGCCGCACTTGATGCACCGCTCCTGATCAATGACATGCGGCTGCTTGAGTTGACCGCTGATCGCGTGTTGCGGACATGGTTGCACACACGCCACGCAGCCCGTGCAGCGCTCGGCATTGATCACATAGCGGATGAGCGCCTTGCATACGCCCGCCGGACAGCGCTTCTGCCGAATGTGCGCCTCGTATTCTGAGCGGAAGTAGCGCAGCGTCGTCAGGACGGGATTGGGCGCCGTCTGACCGAGACCGCAGAGTGATGTCTCCTTCACGACCTGCGCCAGCTCTTCGAGCACATCGAGGTCGGCATCCGTCGCGCGCCCCTCGCACATCGCCGTGAGCAGCTCGTACATCCGCTGCGTCCCCTCGCGGCAGGGGAGGCATTTCCCGCAGGATTCGTCGCGCAGAAAGTCCATGAAGTATCGCGCCACATCCACCATGCACGTTCGATCGTCCATGACGATCAGGCCGCCCGATCCCATCATCGCGCCCGCTTCGGTCAAGCTCTCGTAATCAATCGGCAGATCGAAGAGGGCCTTCGGGAGGCATCCCCCCGAGGGGCCGCCAATCTGCACGGCCTTGATCTCTCGCTGCGGAAGCGCGCCGCCGCCGATTTCCTCGACGAGTTCTCGCAACGTCATCCCCATCGGGATCTCGACCAGCCCCGTGTTGGCGACCTTGCCCACGAGCGAGAAGATCTTCGTCCCCTTGCTCGTCGCCGTCCCGAGGCGGGCGAACCATTCCGGTCCTCGTTCCAGAATGATCGGGACGTTGGCCCATGTCTCGACGTTGTTGATGACGGTCGGATGGCCCCACACGCCGCGCTGAACCGGATAAGGCGGACGCTGGCGCGGCTCGCTCACTCTCCCCTCCACGGCCGCGATCAAAGCCGTCTCCTCCCCGGCCACGAAGGCGCCGGCGCCTCGCACGATCTCGAGGTCGAAGGAGAACGCGGAATCGAAGATCGCCTCGCCGAGGAATCCGTATTCGCGCGCTTGCGCGAGCGCGATCTGAAGTGTCCGGACGGCCAGCGGATATTCCTCGCGCACGTAGATGATCCCGCGCGTGGCGCCGACGGCATACGCGCCGATGATCATCCCTTCGATGACGCTGTGCGGATTCCCCTCCAGCAGGCTGCGATCCATGAAGGCTCCGGGATCGCCCTCGTCCCCATTACAGATCACGTACTTGATCGAGCCCGGAGCCGCGCGCGCCAGCCGCCACTTCTTCCCCGTCGGGAAGCCCGCTCCCCCTCGTCCTCGAAGACCCGAGCGTTCGATGATCTCGATCACTTCCTCCGGGGTCTTGTGGGTCAAGACGTCGCCGAGCGCACGATACCCTCCGAGGGCGATGTATTCCCGGATGTCGGTCGGGTCAATCACGCCGTTGAAGCGCAAGACGATTCGCTGCTGTCGCCGATAGAAGGGGAGCTCCTGCTCCTGTCGGACGCGCTTCCCCGTGATCGGATCTTGAGCGAGCAAGCGCTCGATCACCGCGCCACGCGCGAGCGTCTGCGTGACGATGGCGGGCACATCCTCAGCCTCGACGCCCTGGTAGAAGACCCCCTGAGGGGCGAGCGAGACAAGAGGGCCGCGCTCGCATAATCCGTGGCATCCTGTGAACTTCACTTCCACAGCGTCGGCTAAGCCCTCACTCTCCAACACCGCGCGGAAACGCCCGAGGACGTCTTCGCTGCCGCGCGCGCGGCATCCTGTCCCTCCGCATACGCGCACGCACGGTTTCCGGTCGCGCGCCGCGCGCAGCTCGTGTTCTAACGCCCGCAGTTGTTCGAGCGTGCGAATCTTCATCGCCCGGCCTCCGCAGCGGACCGAGGACGCCGTAATCGGGCGAGCACCTGCGTCATCTTCCGCTGCGTCATCTTCGGATAGTACCGCTCGTCAATGAGAACGAGCGGCGCCAACGCGCAGGCCCCCACGCACCGAACCGTCTCGAAGGAGAATCGGCCATCCGGCGTCATCTCTCCCTCGCGCACCCCCAACTCGCGCTCCAGGGCCTCGACCAATCGGGTCCCGCCTTTCAGATGGCACGCCGTGCCCAGACAGACCTTGATGACATGTTCCCCTCTGGGGAGGAGCGAGAAGCAGTTATAGAACGTCGCAATGCTGTAGAGATCAATCAACGGGATGCGCACGTGAGCGGCGACCTCCATGAGCGCGTCCTTCGGCAAATAGTGAAACTGCGCTTGGATGTCTTGCAACATGGAGATCACATGCCGCCGCTGAGCTCCATAGCGCTCGATGATAGCCTCGATCTCTTGCATGGCTCACTCCCTGGCTCCGCACCATTGCGGGAAGCAAGACTTGTGCCACAAGAGGCTTTGATCTCGGCCTTCGGGAGCAAGGAGTTAGCGGGGGACTTCTTCCGCGCATCTGCCCCTTTTGCGGGAAACTCCCCATCTCTGCGGGAAAAACCACATCCCAGCCTGGAGGGGATGTGGAGATGGGGAGAGGAGATGATCCTTCAGGCGAAGCTCCGCTCAGACCCGGCCCGGAGTCTGGGATTTTCCCCCCTGCGGTCGGCCAAATGCCCCAGCCGGAGAGGGCCGTCTCAATCCGCCACGATGCAGCGCCATCTTCTCTTGAGAGCTCGGGGCATTTTGCTGAATCGGTCGGCCGCGACCTCTTGGGCGAAGGAACGTGAGTTGCTTCATCCTCTGTGGAGTTTCAGCGCTTCCGGACGTCCGCGTGACGGCGCGGGCCGTTTCGGAGAAGGAGGTTTTTATGGCGAAAGACACGTTGACGATCATCGACAATCGGACGGGGCGGAGCTATGAGGTGGAGGTGCGGGAGGGGGCGGTGCGGGCGGTGGCGTTTCGGGAGGTGAAGGTGGGGGAGGGGGATGTGGGGTTGCTGGTGTACGATCCGGGGTTTGTGAACACGGCGGCGTGTCGGAGTGGGATCACGTACATTGATGGGGAGCGTGGGGTGTTGTTGTATCGGGGGTATCCGGTGGAGCAGTTGGCGGAGCGGGGGAGTTTTCTGGAGGTGGCGTATTTGTTGATTCATGGGGAGTTGCCGACGGGGGAGGAGTTGCGGCGGTGGGAGTGGGAGATTCGGCATCACACGATTTTGCATGAGAGCATCAAGAAGTTCATGGATGGGTTTCATCATGATGCGCATCCGATGGGGATTTTCATCAGCACGGTGGCGGCGTTGTCGACGTTCTATCCGGAGGCGAAGCGGATTCACGATCCGGAGGTGAGGCGGAAGCAGGTGGTGCGGTTGTTGGCGAAGGTGCCGACGATTGCGGCCTTTGCGTATCGGCATTTGCGGGGGTTGCCCTATGCGTATCCGGACAATGAGCTGTCGTATGTGGGGAATTTTTTGAACATGATGTTTCGGGTGACGGAGCTGCGGTATCGGCCGGATCCGGTGTTGGAGCGGGCGTTGGAGGTGTTGTTCATTTTGCATGCGGATCATGAGCAGAATTGTTCGACGCATGCGGTGCGGAGTGTGGGGAGTTCGCAGGTGGATCCGTATTCGGCGATTGCGGCGGGGGCGGCGGCCTTGTATGGGCCGTTGCATGGGGGGGCGAACGAGCAGGTGGTGCGGATGTTGGCGGAGATTGGGTCGGTGGATCGGGTGTGGGCGTACCTGAAGCGGGTGAAGGCTGGGGAGGTGCGGCTGATGGGGTTTGGGCATCGGGTGTACAAGAGCTACGATCCGCGGGCGCGGATCATCAAGCAGATGGCGGAGCAGGTCTTTGCGGTGACCGGGCGCAATCCCCTGCTGGAGGTGGCCTTGGAGTTGGAGCGGATCGCGCTGGAGGATGAGTATTTCGTCTCGCGGCGGCTCTATCCGAATGTGGACTTCTATTCGGGGATCATCTATCAGGCCATGGGCTTTCCGGTGGAGATGTTCCCGGTGCTGTTTGCCATCCCTCGGACGGCGGGCTGGATCGCCCACTGGCTCGAGATGCTGCAGGACCCCGAGCAGAAGATCGCCCGACCCCGCCAAATCTACATCGGCCCCTCACGCCGCGACTACGTCCCCATCGAGGAGCGGGAGAAAAGTCCACCGTCCGGCTGAGCGGAGCCGGGCCTTCGGCAGAAGTCGCCGTTTTGAGAGGAAGACGTTGTGTTCGCACATACTCTACGACTTGGGCGTATCCTCGGCATTCCGGTGGGGCTCCATTATTCGTGGTTCATCGTCTTCGTGCTCGTGACGTTGTCGCTGGTGGCGCAGTTCACCGCGGAGTATCCGGATTGGGCGGCGGGCGTGCGGTATAGCGTCGGCGTGCTGACGAGCTTGTTGCTCTTCCTCTCGGTCTTGCTTCATGAGCTGGGGCATAGCGTCGTCGCCTTGCGAAAAGGGATACGAGTTCGGGCGATCACGCTCTTCGTCTTCGGGGGCGTGGCGCAGATCGAGCGCGAGCCGAGTCATCCCCGAGATGAATTTCAGATCGCGGTGGCCGGACCGGCGGTGAGTTTCCTTCTGGCCGGTGCGTTCTACGGCTTCTCCCGCGGTGTGGAGTCGCTCAGTGAGCCGCTTCAGGTGTTGGGGCAATGGTTGGGGCGGATCAATTTCATCCTGGCCGCCTTCAACTTGATCCCAGGGTTCCCGCTGGATGGGGGGCGCGTGCTTCGGGCGCTCTTGTGGAAGGTGACGGGGAGCTACGATCGAGGGACGCGCTTGGCTTCGGCGGCGGGTCAGGGGATCGCGTATCTCTTCATCGTCGCCGGAGTGTGGATCGCCTTCTCGAAGGATTTCGTGGGCGGGCTGTGGATGGGATTCATCGGGTGGTTCTTGCTGAGTGCGGCTCAAGCCGCTGTGGCTCAATTGGACGTGCGGCGCTTGCTGAGAGGGATTCGTGCCGTTGATGCGATGACCACGGACTGTCTGGTCTTGCCGCGGGGGATGAGTGTGGCGGAGCTTGTGGAGGAGCACCTCTTGCGAACGGGACGGCGCTGTGCGCTCGTGGTGGAAGGGGATCGGCTCCTGGGCCTGATCACGCTGCATCAGGTTCGGCGAGTGCCGCGCGCGGAGTGGACGATGACGCCTCTGGAGGCCGTCGCGATTCCAGAATCCGAGCTGCATGCCGTTCCGCCGGAGATGGAGCTTGTGGAGGTGCTCGCCCTGATGGACGACTACAACGTCAACCAAGTGCCGGTCGTGCGCGATGGGCGGATCATCGGTCTCATCGGGCGCGAACAATTGATGCATGTCATCCGAACCCGCTTGGAATTGGGGGTGTAGTAAGGAGGGGGCTATGGCCTTCTTGGATGAACGCACGCGTCAGGAGCTGCAACGGCGATTGGCCGAGTTGGTCCATCCCGTGCGGCTCGTCTTTTTCACTCAGGAACTGGAGTGTCCGACCTGTCGAGAGACGGGGCAGCTCTTGCGCGAGACGGCCGAGCTTTCGGAGAAGATCCACCTGGACGTCTATAACTTCCAGCTCGATCGCGAACAGGTCGAAGCCTTCGGGGTGGATAAGATCCCGGCGACGGTCGTCATGGGAGAGCGTGACTACGGGATTCGCTTCTATGGGATTCCGTCCGGCTATGAATTCGCGAGTTTGGTGGATGCGATCATAGCCGTCTCGCGAGGGGATTCCGGGCTCTCGCCTGAGACGCGGGAGAAGCTGCGTCGGGTGAAGGAGCCGGTGCACATTCAGGTTCTGGTCACGCCGACCTGACCGTACTGTCCGGCCGCGGTGCGGCTGGCGCATCGGATGGCGATCGAGAGCGAATGGATTCGCGCGGATATGGTGGAGGTCTCCGAATTCCCGTATCTCATCACGCGGTATCAGGTCATGGGCGTTCCCCTCACCGTCGTCAACGAGACGACGTTCATCGAGGGAGCGCGTCCGGAGTCGGCCTTCGTGGAGGAAGTGCTCTCAGCGTTGTCGGCCTCTTCGGAGGCCGAGACCTGAGGTCTTCGTTGTGGAGGGAGGGCGATGGGGGTGAATAACGTCAACACGGAAGCCATCATGGCCTTCGCGGCCGAGGTGCAGCGCGATCCTCAAGCGGCGAAGAAGAGAAAGCGCGTCGAAGGGGAGTGGGTGCTCCAGGAGGGGCAGCCGCAGTTTCGCGCGCGTCTGGAGTATTCGACGGGCGCAGATGTGGTCGAATCGGATGGCGCGCCGTTCATGGGGGGAGGGGGGAGAAAGCCCGATCCCATTCAATATTGCCTTTACGGTCTGGCCGCGTGTTTTGCCGGAACGTTCGCCACGCTGGCGGCGATGGAGGGAGTCGCCCTCAAGAAGCTCGTCGTCGCGGCGGAAAATCGCGTGGACCTCAGCCGGACGCTCGGCCTCTCCTCGAATCCCATCGTCGAAGGGGTAGAGATCACCGTCATGGTCTCGGCCGATGCCCCGCGCGAGAAGTTGGAGGAGATCGAGCGGCTGGCGCGCGAGCGGTGCCCCGGTGTCTATTGTCTCACGACCCCCATTCCGCTCACGACGCATCTTGTGGTCGAGTGAGACGATTCGCCTCGTTCGCGGGCGACGGGGGGAGGCGGCGGGGGTCGGAGAAGGCGCATCCGGTGTGCAGGCCTGTGTCCGAAGCGCCCGTTGTGGTGCCCCTGTGGGGGGAGAATCGAGATGTGCGCGTGACGTGAGATCGAGTGGATGTGGCGGAGGGTGTGGGATTCGAACCCACAAGGGTCGTGCGACCCGCCGGTTTTCAAGACCGGTGCCTTGCCTATTCGGCCAACCCTCCGTGGGGAAGTATACGGCCTCGTTTCCCGAACGTTCAAGTCCGAGAACTCGTGGCGTCCTTCAAGGCGCGCCCGGTACGGGGTGAGGGGCGCGTGATCGGGGTGCGCGACGGGATTGACGCCTCAGGAGGAGGACCTCTATATTTCGCCTCTATTTGGTCGGGGGAGATGACGATGTCATCGCTGGGGCGAGCTTCGGAGTTCCAGAATCCGGATATCGAGGTGCTTATTGACGAAGCGACGCTGAAGCGTCGGATCGCCGAGTTGGGGGCGGAGATCACGCGCGATTATGCCGGGAAGACGCCTCATCTGGTGTGCGTGCTCAAAGGAGCCGTGGTCTTCTTGGCCGAGCTCATTCGCCATATTGATCTGCCCGTCACGCTCGATTTCATCGCCGTCTCCAGCTACGGGGATGCGACCAAGACGTCGGGGGAGGTGCGCATCGTCAAGGACCTGGACGAGAGTCTGGCCGGGCGCGATGTGTTGCTGGTCGAGGACATTCTCGATACGGGGCTGACGCTCAATTATCTCAGGAACAATTTCCTCTCGCGCGGCGTCAAGTCGCTCCGCATCGTCACGCTCCTCAATAAGCCCTCGCGGCGCCTTGTGGAGGTGCCCATCGCGTACAAGGGGTTCGATATCCCGGACGCCTTCGTCGTCGGTTTCGGCCTGGATTACGCGCAGCGGTATCGGAACCTGCCGTTCGTCGCCGTGTTGAAGAATGTCTCGGTCGAGGATCCCCGCTCCCCATAGCTCTGGCGCGCGCTCATGGGGGGCTGGGGATGTCGCGGGAAGACGTCAAGAATCGGGCGGATCGGCCCTGATCTCGCTGAGGAAGCTCTCTCCTGCCGTGAGGCGAAGTCCGAAATTCTCCGCGATCGTCTGTCCGATGTCGGCGAGCGAGCGGCGAATGCCCAGATTCACTCCGCGTCGCACCCGTCGGCCGTAGGCGAGAATGGGAACGTACTCGCGGGAATGGTCGGTCGAAGGCGTCGTGGGATCGCAGCCGTGATCGGCAGTGAGAAGCAGCAGATCGTCCGGGCGCAGTCGCGCTTCGATCTCCGGCAAGCGCGCATCGAAGGCTTCGAGAGCGCGCGCATAGCCTTCGACATCGTTGCGGTGACCGTAGAGCGTGTCGAAGTCCACGAGGTTGACGAAGA
>JBEPZV010000014.1:0-54820 GCA_041640655.1 bacterium | reverse complement strand
TGTCGGTCACCGAACCCGTGCTCTTAGCCGCGGGAGCAGAGGCGGCGCATCATGTCCCGGCCATCGTCGAATGGGTGAATCACGTCTTCGGCCCCACCGTCTATCGGTGGCAGCAAGCGCTCATGCCTCACCTCTACGGACTCTTCGGCGCGGAGTGGCACGGCGATCCGCATCTGCCCATCCCCACGCATGTGGTCATGTTCTTCATCGCCGTGCTCATCAGCACCGTGGGCCTGCGGCTGCTGCTTGGCCGGCTCTCGCTGGAGAATCCGAGCCCGCGTCAGCAACTGTTCGAGCTGCTCTTCAGCGGCTTGCGCAATCTGATGCGGGAGAACATCGGTCCACACGGCATGAGGTATTTCCCCGTGATCGGGACATTCGCCATCCTCATCGGGGTGTGCAACCTCATGGGGCTCATTCCGGGATTGGTCGCGCCGACGGCCAACTACAACGTCCCCTTGGCGCTCGCGCTCATGTCGTTCCTCTACTACAACTATGTCGGCCTGCGGGAGAACGGGCCCGTCGAATACCTGCGCCACTTCGCCGGGCCGGTCCTGGCGATCGCACCGCTCTTCTTCCCGGTCGAGATCGTGAGCAATTCAGCGCGGATCCTCTCACTCTCGATGCGTCTGTTCTGGAATATCTTCGGCGATGAGACCCTGGCGAGCGTCTTCACTGAGATCGTCGCCTGGGGGGTGCCTGTGCTGCTGATGCCGCTGGGGCTGTTCGTCGCGATCATGCAGACGTTCATCTTCGTCATGCTCTCGATCATCTACATCGGCGAGGTGACGCATCACGCTGAGGCGAGCACCGTCTCGCGCGTCGAGCTGCAGGAGGAGGTGGCGTCCGCGTGAATCGAGGGGAGGGCGAAGGACATCGCGCCGATGCCTTTCGCTCTCCGCTTGAGGCGGGGAAGGGCCGCGGGCTCGCGGTGATTGCCGAGATTCGATGCCGTCTGGAGCTCTCGTCGGAAGAGGGGGATGAGAGTATACCGGGCGTCGAAGGACTCATACGCCCCGCTCGGCCCTGAGCATCACACGGACGAAGGAGGACGCATGAAGGCACCACTGAGCACGCGAATGATCGGCCTAGCCTCGCTCCTGTTCTTCGCCGCTCCCGCATGGGCGCAACAAGCCGGGGCGGGCATCACCGACACGACGTTCAAGTATGTCTCCGCCGCCTTCGGCATGGCGATCGCGGCGGCGGCGGCGGCCTACGCTGACTCGCGCGCGATCGCCGCAGCCTGTGAGGGCGCTGCGCGGAATCCCGGGGCCGGCGGACGGCTCCAAACGCTCATGCTCATTGGCGTCGTGTTCATTGAGACGCTCGTGCTCTTCACACTGGCCGTCATCTTCTTGAAGGTGGTGTGAAGCACGAGGACTTCCCCTCGGAGGGATCGCGCGGCGATGCGATCCCTCCGAAGTCGCCATCTCGAAGGAGGGCCCGGATGAGACTCCCGCCGATCGCACGAACACCATCGCCGCGAGGGCGGCGTTTTCTCTCATTTCTCTCCGCGCTTCTTCTCCTGGCCATCGCGGGCGCGCCCTCTTCGGCATTCGGCGAGGACTACGCCCACCCGGAGATGCTGGTCGAGACCGAATGGCTCGCCGCGCATCTGAACGATCCGAACATCCGGATTGTGGATGTGCGCTCGGCGGAGGCCTATGCCGAGGGGCATATCCCGAACGCCGTCCATCTGGACCAAGGGAAGCTTCGAGATCCTGAGGACCGCCTCCTCTACGTTCCTCCGCCGGAGCGATTCGCCGCCCTGATGAGCGAACTCGGCATCGGCAATGGGACGCGCGTGATCGCGTATGATGAAGTGGGGGGGCAAGCAGCCGCGCGACTCTGGTTCATCCTCGACTACTACGGGCACACGGCCTGCAGCCTCTTGAACGGTGGCTGGCGAAAGTGGGCGAAAGAAGGTCGCCCGGTGACCCGCGAGCGGCCTCACGTCGAACGCACCGAGTTTCAGGTTCGAACGAATCCACAGACGATCTGTACAGCGCCGGAGTTGGTGCGCAAGCTGCGCGCGGATGCCGTCGTCATCATTGATGCGCGATCTCCTGAGGAGTATCGAGGCGAGCGCGTCCTCGGCCCGCGAGGAGGACATATTCCCGGGGCCGTCAACGTGGAGTGGCGCGCGAATCTGACCGAAGGGGAAGTGCCGGTGTTCAAATCGGCGGCTGAGTTACGCCGATTGTACGAGTCGTTGGGCGTCACCAAGGACAAGGAGATCATCACCTATTGCCAGGGTGGAGGGCGCGCCGCGCACACCCTCTTTGTATTGCGCTTGCTCGGGTATACGAAGAGCCGCAATTACTACGGCTCCTGGCACGATTGGAGCACGCGCGAAGACCTCCCCATCGAGCGGCCGAAGCCCCCGCGCTGAAACAGACCGCCCGCCTCCCTGGGAACCCCGTCTTGCCCCGCCGATGGGGACAGCTTTATACTTGAGCCGCGCAAGGCGAGGAGGAGCGGGGGCTCGGGGAGGATCGGCCCGATGAGGCATGAGCTGAGTGTCTCCCGTCGCGCGGTCATCACCGGGGTCGGTTGTCTGAGTCCGAACGGCGTTGGGCGAGAGGCCTTCTGGAAGGCCTTGAGGGAGGGGCGAAGCGGCGTGGGACGCATCACGCGCTTTGACGCCTCGGACCTGCCCGTGCAGATCGCGGCCGAGGTCACAGGCATTGACGTCTACGAGATCATGCCCCCCAAAGAGCGGCAGCATGTGCCGCGTGTCGTTCCGATGGCGCTGTGGGCGGCGCGCGAAGCCCTGGCAGATGCGGGGATTCGCCCCGAGGACCTCTCCCGAGACGAACGACGCCGCATCGCCGTGATCATCGGCAGCGGAGGCGGCGGACTCGAATTCACCGAACGGCAGTACCGATACTACTTCACCGGCGAGGCGAAGCGGGCGAGCATCTATACGATCGCCAGCTCTACGATCGGGACGCTCTCGAGCGAACTCTCGACGGCGTTCGGATTTCACGGGATGAGTCACGTCATCTCGACCGGATGTGCCAGTGCGACCGATGCCATCGCCTACGCGGCCCAGACCATTCAGCTGGGGCGCGCCGATGTGGTGATCACCGGAGGCGTGGATGCGCCGCTCGCGCATGGGATCCTGACGGCCTTCTGCGCTATGCGCGCGCTCACGGCCTCATGGAATCATGCGCCCGAGCGCGCCTCGCGCCCCTTCAGCCGGGATCGCGACGGCTTCGTCCTCGGTGAAGGCGCGTGGATTTTCGTCCTCGAGGAGCGGGAGCGCGCGCGGCGGCGCGGCGCGAGGATCTATGCCGAGATCCTCGGCTACGGGGCGACCTGCGACGCCCACCACCGCGTGCGCGTGGATGAAAGCGGTGAGGAGCCCGCGCGCGCCATGCGGTTGGCACTCGAAGAAGCAGGGCTCTCCCCCGCCGACGTGGATTATATCAACCTGCATGGGACATCCACCGTGCTCAATGATCGGATCGAGACGCGCGCCGTGAAGCTCGCCTTCGGCGAACACGCTCGCCGCATCCCGATGAGCGCGACGAAATCCCTGATCGGCCATCCGCAAGGAGCGTGCGGGGCTGCCGGATTGGCCGCGGCGCTGCTGGCTCTACAAGAGGGGTTCATTCATCCGACGATCAATCTCGACGAGTCGGACCCCGAATGCGATCTCGATTACGTGCCGCATCGCGGTCGGACGGCGCGGGTGCGCGTGGCCTTGGTCAATTGCCTCAGCTTCGGATCCAAGAATGCGGCGCTCGTCGTGGGCGCGGATGAGGGGTGACCGTGGGCGTGCTCCCCGATTTCTCGAAACGCGCGAGGGCGCGGGAATGGATGGATGATCTCGACGCGCCGCTGGCGGACGTCGCCGCCGCGCTGCGCGACCTGGAGCGCATCAACGGCGCGCTGCGCGTGCGATCGGCTCTGGCACGGCATCTCTTCCCGAGGATCGAGCGCCTGACGCGCGCTCCGGTGCGCATCCTGGACGTCGCGACGGGGGCAGCCGACATCCCTCGCGCGATCGCCAAATGGGCCCGACGACACGGGCGGCAGGTGGAGATCGTAGCCCTGGACCTCGGCTGGCCCGTCCTGCATTATGCGCGTCAGCAGATCGAACACTATCCGGAGATCGCCCTCGTGCGCGCCGACGCGCGGCAACTGCCCTTCCCGCGCGAAGCGTTCGATTTCGTCCTCGCCACCGAATTCCTTCACCACCTGGAGGATGAGGAGATCCTCCCCTTCCTCCGCCGTCTGGCGGAGCTGGCGCGTGAGGCTTTCCTCATTCACGATCTGCGGCGACATCCTGTCGCGTACTATGGCTTTCGCGCGCTCTCGCACCTGTTCTTCCGCAGCCGGCTCGTGCGCCACGATGGCCCGATCTCCATCCTTCGAGGATTCACCGTGCGGGAATGCCAGCAGCTGAAAGCGGCGCTCGATTTGCGCGCGCTCTCGCTGCATCGCCATTTCCCCTATCGGTTCATCCTGATCGGCGAGCGATGATCTGGGACGTCCTCATCATCGGCGGGGGGCCGGCGGGCTCGACAGCAGCGGCGGAGCTGGCCCGGCGCGGCTATCGCGTAGGCGTACTTGACCGCGCGACGTTCCCCCGCGCGAAACTCTGTGGCGAATTCCTCGCGCCAAGCGGCGTCGCTCTGCTCGAACGACAAGGCCTTCTGGAGACCGCGCTCCGCGCCGGAGCCCGCCCCGTGCGAGAGGCTGTTTTCGTCTCCGCGCGCGGTTCGCGCTACCGTGTCCCTCTGAACCGATTTCCCGGAGGCCGAGGATTCGGTCTGGGAATCAGTCGCGCGGCGCTCGATCAGCTCCTGCTCGAACATGCGCGCGCGCTGGGCGCCGATGTCCTCGAAGGCGTCTTCGTCACCGATTCGATCTCGCGGCGGGGACGAACCATCGGCGTGACCGCGCGCGTGCGGCCCTCGGGACAATGCGCCGCCCTCTGTGCTCCCATCATCATAGATGCCAGCGGAAGCGCGCGCGCGCTGAGCGCGCGATCCCCCTGTTCGATCGGAGAAGGGCGCTCGCGACTCTTCGCCTTCCAACTGCACGTGTCGGGAGTGGAAGGCCTGGACGATGCTGTCGAGCTGTACTTCTACCCCTCCGGATACGGAGGCCTGGTGCGGATCGAGAATGGCCTCTACAACCTCTGTGCCCTCACGACGCGCGAGGTGATGCGCCGCGCCGGGAACCATGTTGAACGCCTCCTGACGCTGACGCTCCGACAGAATCCGGTGGCGAGAGAGAGACTGCGCGGCGCGCGACCGGAAGGTCCGCTTCGAGGATGTGGACCGCTGGACTTCGGTCCCCGCGCTCTTCCCCGCGATCATCTGGCCATCGGCGATGCTGCCGCGCAGGTGGATCCGTTCATGGGACAGGGGATCTCTATGGCTTTGGAGAGCGGACTGCTGGCGGCCGAGCTTGTGGAGGCGACCTTTCGAGAGGGTGATCTGACAAGGCTCGCCTCACGATACAACCAGGCCTTTCGACGGCGATTCGCCCGACGATGGCGCGCGGCCGCAGGACTTCGCTTCGCTATCGGGGAGGTGAACGATTGGGTGCTCCGATGGCTTCCCGAACGCGCGCGCCTTCAACGTCTCATCCTTCGCGGAATCTTCGGCGAACGGATGGGCTCCTGGGATGCGCCCGCATAGGCGGAGCAGGCGCTCCTGCGACCTCTTTTGACTTCGGTGCTATCCCCTGTGGGAGCAGCTCTGACCAGGTAGGGCCGGGCAAAGGGCTCAGGGCCGATCGCTTCAAAAGAGTCGGCTGCGCCGGATCGCCCGCAGGCGATTAGGGGGGGATGTCACCCTCTCCACCGCTCCCGCAGGCGGAGCAGACGCTGAGCGGCGGCCTCCAGCGTCTCGTCCTTCTTGCAGAAACAGAACCGCACCTGCTGCCGACCTCTCTCCGGATGTTCGTAGAAGCTGCTGCCGGGGACGACGGCGACGCCGACCTCGCGCACCAGATAGTGGGCGAACTCCACGTCGCTGGCGAATCCGAATCGGCTGATGTCGGTCATGATGTAATAGGCCCCGCGCGGTTTGTAGACGCCGAAGCCCGCGGCCTCCAGAGCGCGAAGGAGCCGGTCGCGCCGTGCCGCGTACTCGGCAGCGAGCCGCTCGTAATAGGAGCGGGGGAGGCGCAAGGCGACGGCCCCGGCTTCTTGAAGCGGCGCAGCCGCCCCCACGGTGAGGAAGTCGTGAACCTTGCGGATCGCCGAGGTGATCTCCGGCGGCGCGATGGCGTATCCGATGCGCCAGCCGGTCACACTGTAGGTCTTCGAGAGCCCGTTGATCGTGATCGTCCGCTCGCGCATTCCGGGGAGTGTCGCGATGGCGATATGCTCGGCCCCGTCGTAGAGGATGTGCTCGTAGATCTCATCGGTGATGGCGATGACGTCCCACTCCTGGCAGAGCGCGGCGATCACCTGCAGCTCCTCTCGCGTGAAGACCTTGCCCGTCGGATTATTCGGTGTATTGATGACGATCGCTTTGGTCCGCGCCGTGAAGGCCGCGCGCAGCTCATCCGGATCGAACTGCCAATCGGGGGGGTAGAGGGGGACATATCGGGGGCGCGCATCGGCGAGGATCGCATCGGGGCCGTAGTTCTCGTAGAATGGCTCGAAGATGATGACCTCATCGCCGGGATTGACGACCGCCATCATGCTGGCGATCATGGCCTCGGTCGAACCGCAGGTGATGGTGATCTCCGTCTCCGGATCCACGTCCAGGCCGAGATACCACCGCACCTTCTCGGCGATGGCCTCGCGCAGCGCGCGCGCTCCCCACGTGATGGCGTACTGATTGATGTCCGCGCGAATGGCCTCGATCGCGGCGCGCTTGATCTCCTCTGGAGCTGGGAAGTCGGGGAAGCCCTGAGCGAGATTGATCGCGTCATACTCCATGGCCAGGCGCGTCATCTCGCGAATCACCGACTCGGTGAACCGATCCGTTTTGAACGACGTTCGCTTCTTCGCCTCCATCCGTTCCATGATGCCCCTCTTCCCCCCGTGCGTGAGCTCAGGTCCTGGACGCGCGACGCGCCCGCCGGATGCGCGAGCGCAGATGGCGGGCGCTCGCCCCTCCATCTTCCTCCTCCTCCCCCTCTCCCTCCTCTTCCCCGGCCTTCCGCGCTTCACGGGCCAGCTCGCGCAGGCGTTTGTCCACGAGATGATTCACGGTCCCCTCGGGGAATTGGCCACTGGCGTCGCGCTCTCCCGCGGGCATGCCGGTGAGCAGCTCCAGGGCTTCATCCACCGTCTCGACGGCGTAGATATGGAACTTCCCCTCGCGAATGGCCTCGACGACCTCCCGACGCAGCATGAGGTTCTTCACGTTCTGATGCGGGATGATGACGCCCTGATCGCCGGTCAGCCCCTTCGCCTTGCAGACGTAGAAGAACCCCTCGATCTTCTCGTTCACGCCGCCGATGGGCTGGATCTGCCCCTTCTGATTGATCGAGCCCGTGATGGCGAGATTCTGCTTGAGGGGAACCCCCGCGAGGCTCGAGAGCAGCGCGATCAGCTCCGCGGCCGAGGCGCTGTCCCCCTCGACCAATTCGTAGGATTGCTCGAAGCCCAGACTCGCCGCCAGACTGAGCGGCTTATCCTGCGCGTAGCGCGCGCCCAGATACCCGCTCAAGATGAAGACCCCCTTGTCGTGGATGCTCCCACTCAAGCGCGCGCGCCGCTCGATATTGATGACGCCCTCGCGCCCCACGAACGTCTGGCAGGTGATGCGCGAGGGCTTTCCGAACACGTAATCGCCCCGGTGAATGACGGCGAGCCCGTTGATTTGCCCGACCACAGCTCCCTGAACGTCCACCAGGATGTCGCCGCGCGCGATCATCTCCAGGATGCGTTCCTCGATGAGATTGGAGCGGAAGATCTTCTCCTCAATGGCGCGCTCAATATGCGCGCGGGTGATGTAGAGGCTTCCCTCTTGATCCGCCCAGTAGTTGGCCTCGCGCACGACGTCCGAGATCTCGCCAAACTGCGTGGAGAGTTTCGTCTGATCCCCCGCCAATCGAGAGCTGTATTCGACGATCGCCGCCACGGCGCTGCGATCCAAATGCCGGAGTCCCTCCCGATCGCAACAGGATTTGATGAAATAGGCGTACTGCGCGAGGTTCTCCGACGTGCGATCCATCTGGGTGTCGAAGTCGGCTTTCACCTTGAAGAGCTTGCGGAAGTCCTCGTCGTAGACGTAGAGCAGATAGTGCAGGAGCGGACTGCCGATGAGGGCGATCTTCACATCCACTTTGATCGGTTCGGGTCGCATCCCCGTCGCGCTCACGAGCCCGTACTGCGTGGCCACGTCCTCGATGCGCACCTCTCCCGTCTCGATGACGCGCTTGAGCGAATCCCAGACGAAGGGATACCGCAGGACATCCAGAGCTTCGACGACGAGGAATCCGCCGTTGGCGCGAAGGATCGAGCCGGCTTTGACCTTGGTGAAGTCCGTCACGAGCGCCCCCAGCCGCACCTCGCGCTCGATGGTGCCGAACATGTTCGTGTAGGTCGGATTCGGCTCGAAGACGACAGGCGCTCCTTGCGTCGCGGAATTATCCACGAGCACGTTCACCTGATACTCGACGAAGCTCGCGCGCTCATCGAGCCGGAATCCCGGCGGCTCGACCGGTGGACGCGGCCGAAACTTCTCGCGCTCCTGAAGGACGTTCTCCTGCACCTGATCCAGGTACTCGAGGATCTCCGAATAGTTGGCGTACTTCATGCGCAGATGGTCCACCAGCCGCTTCACGACGAACAGGAGGGTCCAGCGCTCCAACTCCTCCGTCTTCTCCCGCGCCTCGCGCTCCATGGCGCGGACGCGATCCAGCAGCTCGGCGACTTGCTCATTGAACTGCTCCATCTTCCGGCGCACCTGCTCCTTGGTCGCTTCATCGAGCGCCTCGTACTCCTCCTGCGTGAGCGGCTTGCCGTTGTGAAGAAGCACGGTCATGATCCCGGCCGGCGTGACCCGCACTTGAATCCCCTCGCGGCTGGCCCGCCGCTCCAACTCCTCAAAGAGAGCGGCGCTCTGCCGCTGATACTCGCGCATGATGCCCGTCTGCTGCTCCTGATACTCCTTGCTCTCAAGCGCGCGGGGGATCTCTCGTTTGAGCTGTTCCAGCAGCCCCTCCATGTCGCGCTTCAACTGCCGCCCCATCCCCGCCGGCATATAGAGGGCACGCGGCCGATCGGGATCGCGAAAGTTATGCACCAGACAAATATCCCCCGGCACGGGCCGATCCCGCGCGATCTCCTCCAACATGGCGCGGATCAAGCTCGTCTTGCCCGTCCCCGGTGGCCCCGCGAGGAAGAGGTTGTAGCCGTGGCTCTTCATCCGCAAGCCGAAGCGAAGAGCCGAAACGGCGCGCTTCTGCCCGATGAACCCCTCCGGAGGGGGGAGATGCTCGGTCGTCTCGAACTCGAACACGCTCGGATCGCACGCCCGATAGACCTCATCGGCCGAAAGGCGTCGCCATGTCATGTCCGCCTCCTCTCGTCGAAGATCTGGCGGTCCTCACCGCTCAATGAGCGAATAAGCTTACACGAGACCGGCGATCTGGCGAAGCCCGGCGGATCACTTTCGCCTCGCTCTCCCGCTTGTGCGTCGCGCCATTGACCGCCCTCCGCCCGATGGAGCTAAGATGTGAGAGCGAGAATCGGGCGGAGCGATGGTGACCTTTCAGCTCATCGCCGAGGATCGAGCGACGCGCGCGCGCGCCGGGATCCTGCACACAGCGCACGGCCCCGTGGAGACGCCCGTCTTCATGCCCGTCGGGACGCAGGCGACGGTGAAGGCGCTCACGCAGGAGATGCTCGAAGAATTGGACGCGCGCATCGTGTTGGCCAACACCTATCATCTCTTTCTGCGCCCCGGCGAACACGTGATTCGAGAACTGGGTGGACTCCACCGCTTCATGGCCTGGGATCGAGCGATCCTCACCGATAGCGGGGGGTATCAGGTCCTGAGCCTGGCCCCCCTGCGGACGGTCCACGAGGAGGGGGTACGCTTCCAATCGCATCTGGACGGATCGCGCCATTTGCTGACGCCCGAACGCGCCATTGAGATTCAGGTGGCTCTGGGGTCGGACGTCCTCATGGTCTTGGACGAATGCGTGGGGAATCCGGCCGAACGGGCGGAGGCCGAACGCGCCGTGCGCCTGACGACGGCTTGGGCACGCCGGAGCAAAGTGCGATTCGAACAGCTTCGTGCGGAGGGCTTGCTGACGCCAGCCGCCTTGTTCGGCATCATTCAGGGGAGCCTCTACGCGGACCTTCGCCGGCGCAGCATGGAGGAGCTTCTGGAGATCGGCTTCGATGGCTACGCCATCGGGGGCTTGAGCGTCGGCGAGGAGAAATCGGCCATGCTCGACATGGTGGAATACGTGGCCGAGCTGATGCCGCGCCAGCACCCGCGATACCTGATGGGCGTGGGGACGCCCGCCGATCTCATCGAAAGCGTGCGGCGAGGCGTGGACATGTTCGATTGCGTGCTGCCGACGCGAAACGCGCGCAACGGCCAGGTCTTCACCTCGCGCGGCCCGCTCAATATCAAGAATGCCACCTACGCCCGCGACCCCCGCCCGCTGGATGAGGAGTGCGCGTGCCGGGTCTGCCGTCGGTACTCCCGCGCCTATATCCGCCACCTCTACGCCAGCGGCGAGATCCTCTCGGCCATCCTCTGCACCTATCACAACTTGCATTTCTACCTTGACACCATGCGCAAGATCAGGCAAGCTATCGTCCTTGGCAACTTCGCAGAGTTCGCGCAGGAGTTCTTGCGCCGGTACCAAGAGGGCCGCTCTGCAAGTTGACCGGGAGGATCATCAACAGGAGGTCATCAAGAGGCCGCCGTCAGCGGGCAGATTATGAGCGCGGGAATCCTTCTGCAGGCGGGAAATGCCTTCCTCTCGCTCGTCCCATTGCTCCTCATCTTTCTCATCTTCTATCTGCTCATCATCCTGCCGGAGCGTCGGCGCCGGAAGAAGTTGCAGGAGCTGATCGCCAATCTCAAGGTTGGCGATAAGATCGTGACGACGGGCGGCATCTACGGGACGATCATCAGTCTGCGCGAGGACACGCTGGTTGTCCGTTCCGACCAATCGCGTCTGGAGATCGCCCGCAACGCGGTCATCGGCCTGCAGCAGCCACGACCAGAGGAGAGCGAGAGGGCGACGGCGAAATGATCCTCGAAGCCGACCGATCCCATGCGCGGAGTAGGCGATGAGTCGGAAGCTTCGGAATCGCTTCCTGCTGATCGGGGGCATCACGGTGATCGCCCTCTATCTGCTCTTCGGTCCCCTTCAGATCCGCGACGCCTCGGGTCGCATCACCGCTCAGGCGATCGCGGCGAACTTCACGCCGGATCGGCTCAAGAAGAATCTCGCGGAGAACATCAAGCTGGGCCTCGATCTGCGCGGGGGGAGCCACCTGATCCTGCAGGTTCAGACCGATGACGCCATTCGCTCGGTCACGGCGGGGAATCTGGAGAAGGCCCGCTCCATCCTTCAGCAAGCGGGGATCAAGTTCACGAACATCACCTCGCCCGCCCTTGGTCGGATCGAGATTGACCTGGAGGACAGCGGCCAGATCGAAGATGCCAAGGCGCGGATCACCCTTGACTTCGGCCCGGGATGGACGGCGCGCAACGAGGGGAAGCGCCTCATCTTCGAGATGAAGGACGAGGAGCAGCGAGACGTCCGGGAGCGGGCGACCGAGCAGGCGATGCGCATCATCGAGCAGCGGATCAATGCCTTCGGCGTCGCCGAGCCCACGATCGCGCGTCATGGTCCGGCGACCGCGTATCAGATCCTCCTGCAACTGCCGGGCGTGGACGATCCCGAGCGGGTGAAGAACCTCATCCGCGCCGAATCTCGCCTGGAGTTGAAACTCGTCCACAGCGGCCCGCACCCGAGCGAGGAGGCTGCGCGTCAATCCCTGGGCGGCACCGTGCCCACGGACAAGGAGATTCTCCCGGCGCGCGAGCGGCGGCGCGATCCGAACGCCCCTCCGGTCCAATACTACGTCGTCGAGAAGACGCCCGTGATTACCGGAGATGATCTCCGCAACGCGCAGGCCGTTCCCTCCCAGGCCGGCGGTTCGGTGTATGAGATCCTGTTCTCGCTCCGTCCATCGGGAGCCGAACGCTTCTACGCGAGCACGAGCGCCAATATCGGGAAGAACCTGGCGATCATCCTCAACAATGAGATCAAGAGCGCGCCCGTCATCCGGGACGCCATCCGCGATGAGGGGCGTATCGAAGGAGACTTCACCAAGGAGGAGGCCGAGGACCTCGCCTTGACGTTGCGCTCGGGCGCTCTGCCGGCGCGCGTGACCTATCTGGAGGAGCGAACGGTCGGCCCCAGCCTCGGCGCCGATTCGATCCGACAGGGCTTCGCGGCTTCGATCGCCGGACTCGCGGCGATTGTGATCTTCATGCTCTTCTACTATCGGCTCTCGGGCGTGAACGCCGTCATCGGGCTCGTCCTGAATCTGATCCTGCTGCTGGCGGCGATGAAGATCGTGGGCGCGGTATTGACCTTGCCGGGCATTGCCGGCGTCGCGCTGACGATCGGCATGGCCGTGGACGCCAATGTGCTCATCTTCGAGCGCATCCGCGAGGAGCTGCGCAATGGGAAGGTTCCCGCCTCGGCCGTCGCTCTGGGCTTCGAGCGGGCTTTCGCCACGATCTTCGACACGAACCTGACGACGATCATCGCCGCGCTCTTTCTCTTCGTCTTCGGGACGGGACCGATTCGTGGCTTCGCGGTCACCCTCACGGCCGGATTGATCGCCAATTTCTTCACGGCGATCTTCGTCTCGCGGGCGCTCTTTGCGTGGGTCCTGGAGCGCCAGGGGGGTCGGCCCGCAGCCTTGAGCATCTGAACTGCTATGTATGAGCTGATCAAAAACCCGAACGTGGACTGGATGGGCCTCAAGCGGGGGTTCATCCTCGTCTCGCTCGTCCTGCTCCTGCTCGGGGGTGTCTCCGCCTTCACCCGCGGATTCAACCTCGGCATTGATTTCGCCGGTGGCACGCTCGTGAACGTGAAGTTCAAAGATGCGCCGCCGCCGGAGAATCGCCTGCGCGAAGCACTCGCTCAGCAGGGGATTGATCCGAGCAAAGTCGTCATCCAACCGATCAGCGATCCGATCAGTGGCATCAAGAACGAGGTCCTGATCCGCCTCCCGCAACGAGAGATCGGACAGAAGACGGGATCACCGGCCGAGAGCGAACTCGATGTGGAGAAACGCGCGATCCTGGCCGCGCTTAACACGTTCAATCCGCCTTCGGAAGTGGCGACCAAACTGGACCTGAACACGATCAGCCGCGATCGGTTACGGGAGGTGTTTCTCGCCGAGGATCCGCTGCGCCTGATCCCGGGCTCGGGTCGCGCCGCGGCCGAGCTCGAATACACGCGATATGCGGAAGCCATCATCCAGTATCGGGATCGCGAGCAGGGAGGCCTGCTGCGCGACCTCGCGGATCTACGCGCTGTTCAGAACGTCCCCACGGCCCTTCTTCAGTGGCTGCCGCAACGCTTCTTCACCGGCAATGCGGCGATGATCAGCGCTGAGATCGTCGGCCCGCAGATCGGACAGGAACTGCGACAACGCGCCATCTCGGTCACGCTCGCGTCGCTGGTCGGCATGCTCATCTACATCGCCTTCCGATTCGAATGGGTGTACGGTGTGGCCGCGGTCATCGCCGTCTTCCACGATGTCTTGATCACGCTCGGCATCTTCTCCCTCGTGCAGAAGGAGATCTCGCTCAACGTCGTGGCCGCCCTCCTGACGCTCGTCGGCTACTCGGTCAATGACACAATCGTCGTCTTCGATCGCATCCGCGAGAACCTGCGGCTGCGGCGGCGCGAGGGCTTGGTGAAGATCGTCAACGACAGCATCAATCAGACCCTCTCACGAACGATCCTCACGTCGGGATTGACGCTCTTGGCCGTCCTGGCACTTTATCTCTTCGGCGGCGAGGTGCTCAGCGGGTTCTCGCTCGCGTTGCTGGTGGGGATCATCGTGGGCACATACTCGTCCATCGCCATCGCGAGCCCGATCATGCTCTGGTGGCAGACATGGCGCAGCCAACGGCAGGCGAGACGGCCCGTGGCCCGACCGAAGGTGGCCGAAGCGGCGGCGAGTCGGAAAGAACGGCGCGCGACGGCTTCCCGCTGAAGGTACGTGGTCTTGACGCGACGCACCAGAGAACAGGTGGGAGTCTTGACCCCGTTGGGGAGAGGCCGTATACTTATGGCTGGTTGCTGGCCTGTGAGACAGAACGGGGGGCAGGTGGGAACATTCCGTCCCTTGACCCATCGGCATCACGCGCACGGGGGGGCCTATGTTTGAATGGTCTCTGATCGAGTCAACGACGCAAAAGCAACAGTCGCAGACGAAGTGGTTCTTCCTGGCGACGATGGTCGTGTACTCCTTCGTCGTTGTGACGGCCATCGTGGCGAGCATCATGCTCGTGAATCCGGAGTTGAAGGAACAGTTCATTTCGGCGGCCCTAGTGGCGCCGCCGCCTCCGCCGCCACCGCCTCCACCACCGCCACCGAGTGCCGCCGTCCCGGCCGCGGCTAAAGTTGTCGTGGTGCCTACGGAGTTCGTCGCTCCGAAGGAGATCCCGAAGGAGCTGCCTCCGCCGAATCTCCCGGTCGTCGCCGTCTCGGCCAGCGCGATGGGCGGGGTTCCGGGAGGCGTGCCGGGAGGAGTTCCAGGTGGCGTCATCGGAGGAGTCGTGGGGGGCGTCTTAGGTGGCGTGGCGGGTCCGGTCGAAGCGCCGCCGCCTCCACCTCCGAAGGAGGAGAAGAAAGAACCGCCGCGGCGCGTGTCGCAGGGCGTGCTGCAGGGGAACGCGATCCGCAAGGTCACTCCGGTCTATCCCGCCATCGCGCGCGCGGCCCGCGTTCAGGGAACGGTTCAGGTCGAAGTCGTCATCGATGAGGAGGGGAATGTCATCTCGGCGCAGGTGATCGAAGGACATCCGCTCTTGCGACAGGCGGCTCTGGAGGCGGCCTGGCAATGGAAGTTCCGACCGACGCTACTCAGTGGGGAGCCCATCAAGGTGACGGGCGTCCTCATCTTCAACTTCAAACTCTGAAATCTCACAGGGGAGGGGAAAGACGCTATGAGCTACAGCATCTGGACACAACTCGGCCTCGGCTTGCTCTTGCAAGAGGGTGCCGGAGCCGTGGAGTTCACGCTCTGGGCGATGCTGCAACGGTTGGGGACGGTGGGATTGGTGGTGATCATCATCCTGTCCCTGATGTCCATGTATTCGATCGCGGTGATGATCGAGCGGCTGCTCACCTACTCGGCGGCGAAGAAGCAATCGCGCGAGTTCGCGCCGAAGGTGGCGGCGGCCTTGCGCGAGGGGCGTCTGGACGACGCCATCGCGCTCTCGAGCCGGTACAAGAAGAGCCATCTGGCGATGGTCGTCAACGCGGGGCTTCAGGAGTTTCGCTCGCATCAGCTCTCGACCGATATTCCGGGTGAGATCGTGGAAGCGACGCGCCGAGCCCTGCAGCGGGCGATTGCGATTAAGACGGCCGAGTTCAAGCGCGGATTGTCGCAACTGGCCACGATCGGCTCGACAGCGCCCTTCGTCGGCCTGTTCGGCACCGTTGTCGGGATCGTGAACGCCTTCCAAGGGCTGAAGCAAGCGGAGACGGCGGGGATCGCCGCGGTGGCCGGTGGTATCTCCGAAGCCCTGGTGAATACGGCCTTCGGGCTCTTCGTGGCCATTCCGGCCGTGTGGATGTTCAACTACTTCACCAACCGCATGGAGTCCTTCATCGTGGAGATGGAGAACTCCTCCTCCGAGTTGGTGGATGTCGCGCTGATGCCCTTCCTCAAGCAAAGGAGCTGAACGCCTATGGGGATGCAAGTTGGCGAACGAAAGGGGGTCATGGCCGAGATCAACGTCATCCCCATGGCCGACATCATGCTGGTGCTGCTCATCATCATGATGGTCGTCACCCCCTTCCTGCAAGCCGGCATCGCTGTGACGCTGCCCAAAGCCCCGCACGGTGATGAGGATCCCGACATCAATAAGGAGAGCGCGGTCGTCGTCGCGATCCCGATTGACGGGACCATCTACCTGGGGCGCGACCTGGTGAGTCAGAGCGAGCTGGAGACGCGCATCCGCCGCCTCATGGAGGCGCGCCCTCTGGACCAGCGCGTCGTCTACGTGAAGGCCGATAATCGGGTGCGCTACGACAACGTCGTGGGGGTGATCAACGCCATCCGCAGCGCTGGTGTGGACCGCGTCGGCCTGGTCGTGGATCCCGGCAAGCGGACGAAACGACAAGCGGATTGAGCTGGGAGAGCGCGGCGAGCCGGGAGATGCTCCCGGCCGTTCGGCTCTCCCGATCGCTCGTCTCATGGGAGGAAGGATCATGGCGATACCGACGGGAAAGGAAGAGTATAAGCGACCGGAGGCCGCCAAGCCGATGGTGGACATGAATGTCGTTCCGCTCATTGACATCTTGCTCGTGCTCCTGATCATCTTCATGGCCATCACGCCGCTCAAGCCGAGCAAGCTCGAGTCGAAGATTCCGGAGAAGCCCCCGGAGAACGTCGTCGTGAGTAATCCGCTGGCGCTCGTCGTCTTGGTCGAAGCGGACGCTTCCGGTCGGTTGGCGGGGCTCAAGCTCAACGTCGAGCCGGTGACCGAGGAGACGCTCGGAGAGAAATTGCGGGAGATCATCGCTGCGCGCCCGCCGGATCAACGCTCCGTCTTCATCCGCGCGCCTCGGAATACGCTCTACGGGGAGGTCGTCCGGGTCATTGACATCGTGAAGGACGCCGGGGCGGCCCCCATCGGCCTGCAGATTGATGATCTACCGGAGCGCTGATCGCGCACGCGCGTGAGATTCTCGCTGAGGAGGGAGGGGAGACGGTGAAGAAGAAGGGACTCATCATCGCCATCGTGATCTTCGCGGGGGTTCTGATCGTGCTGGGCGCCACGCAGGGACCCGATCTCTATCGCATGGTCAAGGCGAAGGACCGGCTGAATAATGGAGCCGTCGCCTATGCCCGCGGCGACTACGATGAGGCCATTCGACTCTTCAAGGAGGCCATGGACCTCTATCCCCGTATGGGGCAGGCGCGGCTCTACTACGCGGCAGGGCTGTTCGCGAAGTTCAATCTGACCAATGATAAGCAGTTGGCCCTGGAGGCGCTGAAGATCTACGAGGACGTGCATCGGCAGGATCCGACCAATGCCGACGCCATCGCTTACCTGGCGGTGATTCACAAGAACCTGGCCGACATGGCGGAGACGGAAGAAGAGCGCGAGCAACACATGGAGAAGTATCGCGAGTGGACGCTCAAGCGACTGGAGGTCCCCGGCCTGGATAATAAGGCCAAAGCCGAGATCTACTACACGCTCGGACAAGGCTATTGGCAAGAATCCTTCCAACTGACGCAGCCTTATCAGGTGAATCGCCCGCCGCAACCGATCACGTGGAATGTGCCCGAGAGCGAAGTCCCGAAGGTGAAGGCCTTGGTCCAGAAGGGGATGGAATACCTCAACAAAGCCGTCGAGCTGAATCCGGAATACGGAGACGCCTGGGCGTACATCAATCTGCTCTATCGCGAACAGGCGAAGGTCGAGAAGGATCCGCGGGTGAGAGCCGAGCTGACGCGCCTGGCCGATCAAGCGCGTGATCGGGCCATCGAGTTGAATAAGCGGCGGGAAGAACAGCAGAAGCAGCAACAGGCGCAGAAATCCACGTAGCGCTGATCGCGGGTCGGTCACACGCGGGTGGAGAATTCACGCGCAGTGAGTTCCTCCACCTTTTTTTATCTCCGGCGGAGAGCGGGACGCCCCCGCATCTGGTCGAACCCGAGGCGCATCCGATAGAATAGAAGCGGGTCGTCCGGGGAGGATGCCGGTGATTCGGTTCGAAGACATTTTGGAGAAGGTCGAGCGATACCATCCGGAGGCCGATCTGGAGCTGTTGCGTCGCGCCTATATCTTCTCGGCGCGCGAGCATCGCGGGCAAGTGCGCCTCACCGGAGAGCCGTATCTCGTGCACCCGCTCGAAGTCGCTAATATCCTGGCCGACCAACGGCTCGACGTCATCACCGTCAGCGCCGGACTCTTGCACGACGTCATCGAGGACTGCGGCGTCACGCTTCAGGAACTGGAGGGATATTTCGGTCCGGAGATCGCCCGTATCGTCAACGGCGTGACGAAGATCAGCCAGATTACGTTCGCCTCGCGGGAGGAAGCGCAGGCCGAGAGCTTGCGGAAGATGGTCCTGGCGATGGTGGACGATGTCCGCGTGATCCTGGTGAAATTGGCGGATCGGCTGCACAACATGCGAACGCTGGCCCCACTGCCCCGCGAGAAGCAGATCCGCATCGCGCAGGAGACGCTCGATGTCTTCGCCCCCATCGCCCACCGCCTCGGTATGGGCCGTATTCGCGGCGAACTCGAAGACCTGGCGTTCAAATATCTCTATCCGGAGGACTATCAGCGGCTCAAAGAGTCCATTGATCGGAAACGCCCGCACCTGGAGGCGCATCTGGAGGAGCTGAAAAAGCAGATGCGCGCCCAGCTCGAAGCGGAGGGGATCCCGGTGATCGCCATCGAAGGGCGCGTCAAGCGTCTCTACAGCATCTTCCAGAAGATGCGGCGGAAGAAGGTCCCCCTCGATCAGGTCTACGATCTGATGGCCGTGCGCGTGATCGTCCCCAGTGTGCGCGATTGCTACGCCGCCCTGGGGATCATTCATCAGAACTGGAACCCCATTCCCGGGCGATTCCGCGATTGGATCGCCACTCCGCGCGAGAACATGTATCAGTCGCTGCACACGTCGGTCGTCAGCGAGAACGGGCAACCCTTTGAAGTCCAGATCCGCACCGAGGAGATGCACCGGGTGGCCGAGGAGGGCATCGCCGCTCACTGGAAATACAAGGAGGGGAAGCTCGGCGCGCATGCTGAGGACAAGATGATCGCCTGGCTTCGCCGCTTGCTCGATGAGCAGCAGGAGGCCCACGATGCTCGTGAATTCCTCGAAGATCTGAAGCTGGATCTCTCCCCCCGGGAGGTCTTCGCCTTCACGCCCAAGGGGAAGGTCATCGAATTGCCTCAGGGTGCGACGCCCATCGATTTCGCCTACGCCATCCACACGGAGATCGGCCACCACTGCGCGGGGGCGAAGGTGAACGGACGGCTCGTCCCGCTGCGGTATCAAATTCGAACGGGTGACATCATCGAGATCCTCACCTCGCCGAATCAGCATCCGAGTCGCGATTGGCTGCGCTTTGTGAAGACCAATCGCGCGCGCACGAAGATTCGGCGATGGCTCCGCGAGCAAGAGCATCGGCAGGCGGTGGAGCTGGGCCAACGACTGCTGGAGCGGGAGGCCGAGAAGCTGCACCTCAAGCTCAAGACCGTGCTCGACAACGGGGAGCTGGAGAAGGTCGCCCCGGACTACGGCTACCAGAAAGTCGAGGATCTGCTGGCCGCCATTGGCTATGGGAAGGTCTCCGCGCGCAGCGTCCTCACGCGCTTCGTCCCGGCCGACGCGCTCGCCGAGCTGGAGGAGCGACCGAAGTCCAAGCTCTTGGAGGTCACCGAGCGGGTCAAGAAAGCTCTGGGCCTTCGAGAAGCGCCCATTCGCGTCCGCGGCGTCGAAGACCTGATGGTCTACCGAGCGCGCTGCTGCAATCCCATCCGCGGAGAGGAGATCATCGGGTACATCACCCGAGGGCGAGGCGTCGCCGTCCACGCGCGACGATGCAGCAATGTTCCCGCTCTGCTCGTCAATCGCGAGCGCATCGTCGAGGTGGAATGGACGCGCGGGGGGGAGAACGAGCCCTATGCCGTCCCGCTGTACGTCGTCGTCGAGGACCGACCGGGCGTCCTGGCCGGCATCACCTCGGCCATCGCGAACATCAAGACGAACATCCGGGACGCGCGCGCCCGCACGACGTCGGATGGACGTGGTGAGATCCGCCTCACGGTCGAGATCTTCGATCTGAAGCACCTGGAACGCGTCATCAGCGCAGTTCGCGCCGTCGAAGGCGTCATTGATGTCGAACGGGAGGAGAGGTGAATGGTACGACGAACCATCGCTACGGATCGGGCCCCACGCGCCATCGGACCCTATGTGCAAGCCGTCCAAGTGGGCGAATGGGTCTTCGTCTCCGGACAAATCGCGCTCGATCCCGAGACGGGCGATCTGGTCCCCGGGGGGATTGAGGAGCAAACCGAGCGCGTCTTACAGAATCTTCGAGCCATCCTGGAAGCCGCCGGGTCGTCTCTGGAGAAGGTCGTGAAGACGACGGTGTATCTGGCGGATCTCAATGACTTCGCGAAGATGAACGAGGTCTATGCTCGCTATTTCCCCGGGGAGAAACCAGCGCGCGCGACCGTCGAGGTCTCGCGACTGCCCCGCGATGCGCGGATCGAGATGGACGCCATCGCCACGCTCTGACGGGAGATCACGCGGCCTTGACGACCTTCCCCGCCTTCAGACATCGCGTGCAGACGCGGATGCGCCGGACAGAACCGTTGATGCGCGCGCGCACGCGATGCAGATTCGGCTCGAACTTATGCTTCGTGCGATTGCCCGCGTGGCTGACCCGATGTCCGAACTGTGGCCCTTTGCCGCAAATGACGCACCGTTGTGCCATGTCGCGTCGCAATCCCACTCCGATTCGATCACAACAGGGCAAAACCGTAGCAAAGATCGCCGACTTCGTCAAGTGGGAGGGATCATGAGAGAAGCCATCGTCCTCGGAGCGCTGTGCATGGGACTCGCGCTCAGCGCGTGTAAGGATCAACAGAGCCGCGCGACGGCCGAAGACGTGGCCGCGCGGGTCAACGGCGTGGAGATCACGATCGCGGAGGTGGACCGGCTCCTCGAACAGCAGCTGCGCGCTGGCGCGCAACAGGGACAGGCGCCCCCGACGCCCGCCGAGCTGGCGGCCGCGCGGCTGCAGATCCTCGAGAATCTCATCACGCAGCAGGCCCTTTATCAGAAGGCGGAACGCCTGGGGCTTCTGCCGACCGAGGAGGAGATCACGCAAGGCATCCAGCAGTTCAAGCGCGAACGGGGATTGAGCGAGGAGGGCTTTCAGCGAACGCTGCGCGAGCTGGGACAGACCGAGGAGCAATTCCGGCGCGAGATCCGCCGCCAATTGGCGATCAAGAAGCTCTTCGATCGCGAGGTGACCCCCCGCATCACGGTCACCGACCGCGAGATCGAGGACTTCTACAACGCCAACAAGGCTCAATTCGTGGAGCGACGGGGTTTCGCTCTGGCGCGCATCGTGGTGACGCCGGAGAAGGACAATGTCCCTGACGACGCCATCGGGGCGGAAGCGGCTGAGCGAAAGATTCGCGAGATTTACGAGCAGCTCCGGCGCGGGGCCGATTTCACCACCGTCGCCGCGCGTCGCTCTGAGGATCCCCTGACGGCGGCTCGGGGCGGGAACTGGGGATTCTTCCCTGAGACGGCTGAACAATTTCCGGAAGCGCTGCGCTCTCGCCTCCTGGCGATGCGCGAAGGGGACATCACTGAGCCGATCCGAATCGGGAACGCCTGGCTCATCTTGAAGCTCGTGCGGCGCATTCAGCGCGATCGCGAGCTGACGCTCGATGAAGTACGCGCTCAGATCGCCGAGGAGCTGCGCGACCAACGAGAGCAGGTGCTGCAGACGGCGGTCACCCGCCTGGCTTTGGCCGAATCGCGCGTGGAGAATCTGCTCGCGCGGCGGATGCTGGAGAACCCGGCGAACTTCGGCGGTCTGCGCCCGATCACGCTTCCGACGCCGCCCGCCGGCTCACCGCGCTGAACCGATCAGGTGAGGGCGCGCGCGAGGACGAATCCATAAACGGCGCGCGCGCCCGAGCGCCGCAGCGTCCGAGCGCATTCGTTCAACGTCGCTCCGCTGGTGAAGACATCGTCCACCAGGAGGATGACGCGCCCTCGAACGGCCTCGGCGGAAGTCACGGCGAAACTTCCGGCGACACGGCGCGCGCGCGCCAGCGCATCCATCCCCGCTCGATGGGGCTCCGTGTAGAGGATCCGCCGCAGGACACCTGTCTCCAGAGGTCGAGCGAGCGCGCGCGCCGCCTCTTCGGCCAGAAGCTCTGCCTGATTATACCCCCGCTCGCGAAGTCGTCGGGGATGAAGCGGGACCGGGAGCACAATCGCCACATCACGAAAGGCCGATTCCTCGGCCAACACCTTCCGGATCTTCTCTCGCAGGCGCCGACACACCTGCGGCCTCCTCTTCAGGAAGAGGACGTGGGCCCGAAGGACCCCGTGATAAGGGCCGATATATCGCAGGCCGTCCAGCATCATCCCCTGGCACGCCGGGCAGTCGGTCGTCGCCGCCTCAGTGCCCTTCGGGGCATGACACCGAGGGCATCGAGCGGATGTCGGGAGAGCGCCCACATCGGACCAACACGCGGCGCACGTGATCCCATCGGCGAGCGAGTCCACGGGTTCCCCACACAGGGCGCACAGTGTGGGAAAGAGAAGGCTCAAGAGGTCGTCGGCGAGTCGGCGCGCGAGGACCGCGAAGGTTCTCCCGAGCATGACCGTCAGCTCTCTGACTCCTCGGAGAACGGCTTTTGGAAGAACGCGCGGTACAAGGACTCCGCTCGTTCCCGCTCGGATTCGGCGACCAGAAGCAGGATCGGCTGAGCGCCGCTCACGATCCCCAGGGGATCGCTCGTCCCGGTGAGCATCACTGGAATCCCCTCGCGGGCGAGTAGTTCCCTCACCATCTCGGCCTCGACGACCGTGGTGAATCGAGCGAGAAGGACAAAGCGTTGATCTTCCCGGCTCATTCGCCCACCCACTCTCCCCAGCAGATGACCTCCGCCGATCCCACGACGACGATATGGCCATCCGGTCGCCACTGCACGTGCAGAGCGCCCGTCGAGGTATGCACCCATGCCTCCCGCTCCGCGAGCCCATTGAGCACCGCAGCCACCAGAGCCGCCGAGGCTCCCGTCCCTGAGGCGAGCGTCTCCCCGACGCCGCGCTCCCAGATGCGCATCTCGAGATTCCGACGATCGCGAATCCGCACGAACTCCACGTTGGTGCGCTCGGGGAAGAGGGGATGTCGTTCGAGGGTGGATCCCAGTCCCCGGACGTCCACAGCAGCGAGATCATCCACGAACACGACGCAATGCGGATTCCCCATCGAACAGGCAGTGATCGAAATCTCGCGCTCGCCGATTCGGATCGGGAATCCGATGACGCGCGATCGCGCGGGCTCCAAAGCCATGGGGATCGCTTCGCTGGAGAGCGCGGGCGTCCCCATATCGGTGAGGAATTCAAAGCGCGCCCCTTCTTGGCGAATCTGCTCCAGGCGCTTCACGCCCGCCTTCGTCCGGATCCGAACGCTCGGCTCCTGCCAGCGATGGGTGAAGAGGAGATAGGCCGCCAGGCACCGAATCCCATTGCCGGAGATCTCGGCCTCCGTCCCATCAGCGTTCCACAAGCGCATCTCGAAATCCGCCTCCGATCCCGGGGACAGGGGCGTGACGAGGATGACGCCATCGGCGCCGATGCCGAAATGGCGATGACACCAGCGCGTCACCCAACGCCCCACGGCGTCCTCCTCAGGGAGATGCTCCCGAGCGATGACGATGAAGTCGTTGCCCAGGGCCTGAAGCTTATAGAATGGGATGCGCATGGCTCTTCATCCGGGAGGCCATCGCAGAGGGCGCCCGCCAAGAAGATGGAGATGGAGATGGAACACGCTCTGCCCCGCTCGCGGCCCCGTGTTGATGACCACCCGGTATCCCTCCTCGGCGATCCCCACCTGATTCGCCACCTTCGAGGCGACCCGCAACATATGTCCGAGCACGGCTTCGTCCTGAGCCGCGGCGTCATTGAGCGAATCCATGTGCTCGCGGGGGATGATCAGGATATGCCACGGCGCCTGCGGATTGATGTCCTTGAAGGCGACCACCTGATCGTCCTGATAGAGGATCTCGGCCGGATGATCTCCGGTCGCAATGTGACAGAAGACGCAATCGAGTTCGTATCCGCTCATCGCCACGTCTCCAACATCGTCTGTCGTCCTCGTCACCGAGCATCCCCTCCCTTGCAGTTCGTGCCTGCGCCGAAGGGTTTATTTTCCCACACTCGCGGCCATGAGGGAAGGATGGGCGCGCCGTTTCGGTCATGATCGCCATCGCAACACGAGCGTTCGCTCGATTCCCTGCAGATCGCGTTTGACCTCGACCACCTCCCAGGGGGTCGCCTCCAGATGTTCTCGCAGAGAGGGATATTGCCCGTATCCCATCTCGCAGATGAGATACCCCCCAGGCCTCAGGAATCTCGGACTGTGCGCGAAGAGCCGCCGGTGGACGTCCGCCGCATCCGGTCCGGCGACCAATGCGCACCGGGGTTCATAATCGCGGACCTCGCGCGGGAGCGTCGGGAACTCCGACTCCGAGATGTAGGGCGGATTCGCGACGATGAAATCGGCCTGAGGCGGATCCGGCATGTCCTCCAGCGCCGAGAAGAGATCGCTCACGAAGAACTCGATCCGCTCGCGGACACCGTGTCGCTCGGCATTGCGGCGCGCGACGGCCAGGGCAGCTTCCGAGATATCCAGGGCCAGAACACGCGCCTGAGGGAGGTGCACGGCGAGCGTCACGGCCAGACAGCCTGATCCCGTCCCCACATCCACGAGGAGCCGATCGGCGTCGGTCGCCCGCTCCAGAACAGCCTCCACGATCAACTCCGTCTCGGGCCGGGGAATCAAGACGTCGGGCGTGACCAGGAAATCGAGTCCGAAGAATTCCTGATGTCCGGTGATGTATTGAAGCGGTTCTCCACGCGCTCGCCGCTCGATGGCGTGGGTGAAGTTCTCCCATTCGGATTCGGAGAGCGGTGTCTCCGGTCGCGTCAGGAGGTAGAGAACGTCCCGCCGCAGGACGTGAGCGAGCAAGGCGCTGGCCGCGCGACGCGGCTCCTCAACGCCCGCGCCGTCGAGATACCGCCACGCCCACTCCAGGGCCTGACGAATCGTCCTCACCGACATCAGGAGCGCGCTCGAAAGCTCCGAGCGATGAGGTCCAAACGATTCCGCGTGGACCGAATGACATCTGGACGCCCCTCGAACTGCAGGACGTAGATCGTCGTCTCATCCGTCTTGAAGACGTAGTACCGCGCCACCTTCTTCTGCCCGCGACGAGTGAACTCGAAGTTGAAGACGACGCTCTCCGGATACACGCCGCCGAATGACTCGATCGCTCCGCGCAAATATCCGGGACGAAAGCGCAGGGAGATCTCCTCCTCCCGCTCGGCGAAGGCGCGGGGCGATACGCCCGGCTCGACTTTGAACTGCCGGATGCGCAACACGCCCTCCTCACTGCTCCCGTAGACGATGTCGGTCACGGTATTCCCGGCCCCATCCTGATAGGTCACCGGCTCCCAGCGATCGCGCAAGACGAGTTGGTATCGCCCTTCCGGGTCGTGGAATGGGCGCTCTTCGGGCGCTTGCCCCGGGAGCGCGAGAGCAGAAGCGATGAGAAGGATCAGAGCTCTCATGGCTCGTGGACGGATGATGCGCCCTCCCGCTCGGGGAGGAGCGGTTCCTTCCCCCATAACGGGCCGATGACGGCCTTTTGAATCTCGATCACCTGAGCCACGCCCTGGCGCGCGAGCGCGAGCAGGTGCCGCAGTTGCTCCTCGGTGAAGGGCTCACTCTCGGCCGTCCCCTGAATCTCCACGAACCGGCCGTCGCCCGTGCCCACGACATTCATATCCACGGCGGCTCGGCTATCCTCCTCATAGCGCAGATCGAGCATGGGCGTTCCCTCCACGATCCCCACACTGACAGCCGCCACGTAATCGCGCACGGGCCACTCGACGATCACGCCCGCCTCTTGCAAGCGCCGCAGGGCGAAGACCAAGGCGACGAAGGCCCCCGAGATCGAGGCCGTTCGCGTCCCCCCATCGGCCTGAACGACGTCGCAGTCAATGAGGATCGTTCGTTCGCCGAGTTTCGTCAGGTCCACGACAGCCCGAAGGCTGCGCCCGATCAAGCGCTGGATCTCCTGCGTGCGCCCGGAAGGCTGTGTGCGCGCCGTCTCGCGGGGCGTACGCGTCTCGGTCGCGCGCGGCAGCATGGCATATTCGGCCGTGATCCACCCCCTCCCCGTGCCGCGCAGAAAGGGCGGAACGCGCTCCTCCACGCTCGCCGCGCAGATGACCTTCGTATCGCCGCACTCGATCAGGACCGACCCTTCGGCGAACTTGAGGAAGTCGGGGAAGATGCGGATCGGGCGCAGCATGTCCGGGCGACGTCCGTCACGACGAAGCACCGTCTCGTCCATCGGCGTTCAATGCTTCTCGGAGAACCCTTCCTCTTGCTCCAGCTCGGCCGCGATCGCATCGGCCTGCTCGCGCAATTCGTTCAGCGTGGCTTCGAGGCTCTCCGACTCGAAGGCCGCGACCTTCACCCGCTGTTCCAGATCGGCGATGTCTCGCTCCAGGCGCTGCTGCCATGCCTCCAGCTCGGCGAGCATGCGCTCCTCTTCCGGAGTGATCGAGCTGCCGGGGGATTCCTGCAAGCGCCGTCGGATGCGATTCACCAGCTCCATCGTCCGCATCCGGATATCGAGGCTCTCTCGGCGATGCCCTTCCAGCTCGCTTCGCATGCGGGCGAGCCGTTCCATGAGTCGCTTCCGCACATCAATGAGCCGCTCCAGCTCATCCTGGATCTCCGCGAGCCGTTCGAGCTTGGAGGCCCTCTCCGCTGCGCTCCTTGGCGCCGAGGAGAAGAGTTCGTCGAACATGGCGCTGCCCCAAGACATGAAAAATGGTGGAGGTGAGCGGAATCGAACCGCTGTCCGAGGGCCTTCCGGCGCGAGGTTCTACATGCTTAGTCGCCTCTCTGTCCTTCGTCGCGCGAGGAGGCGAGGCGACGTGCGCCTCGCGCGACTAGATCGGCCTCACGCGTCGCCCGCGCGCGCCGATCCTTCGCGCGGACCGAGCCCGTCTGGGGTGACGCTCCACTCCTCACCCGCGGGCGAGGCGAGGGGGAACGAGGCCGCGCTCACGCGGCCTGAGCGTACTGCACGTTGGCAGTTGTTTTTTTCCGTGCCTCTCACGGGCCGGCACGGTGCCCGGCATGCTCCTCGTCGCCTCTTGACCCCCGTCGAACCCATATCACCCCCAAACCACGGGTGATTGTATCACCGACGACCGAAAGCGGTCAATGCGACCTCGCCTCCCCGCTCAGAAGTGAATCTCCTCCTCCTCGAAATCGGGCGTCTCGATCTGGATCGTCACGTGCTCAATCCCGTAGGCCTCCCGCAACCGCACGCGAATCCCGTGCAGGACGTCCTTGGGGGAGACATGATCATCGGCCAGGATGACATGGGCGCTCAGCGCATCTTTCCCCGAGGTGATCGTCCAGACATGGAGATCGTGGACATCGCGGATTCCCGGAATGCTTCGGATCGCGCGCTCCACACCTGCAATGTCAATATGCGCGGGCGTCGCCTCCATCAGGATATTGACGGCCTCCTTGAGCAGTCGCCACGCGCACACGATGATCAGCCCGGCCGTCATGAAGCTGATCGCGGGATCGGCGAGATACCACCCCCTCGCCCAGATGAGCCCCCCTGCCACCAGGGCGCCGATCGAGCCCAGGCCATCGCTCAGGACATGCAGGAACGCCCCCCGCACGTTCAGGCTCTCGTGGCGCGCGCGATGCAAGAACGCCGCCCCGAGGCCATTGACCAGGAGCCCACCCAAGGCGATCACCATCATCTCCCGACCGCGCACCTGCGGCGGCTGCTGTACTCGCTCATAGGCTTCGTAGACGATGGCGAGCGAGATGACGATCAGGATGACGGCGTTCAGCAAAGCCGCCAGGATCTCGAGCCGATAGTAGCCATAGGTCTTCTCCGGGGGAGCGCTCCGCTCGCACATCCACATCGCCCCCAGAGCTAGAGCCAGTGCTGCCACATCCGTGAGCATGTGCCCGGCGTCGGCCAAAAGGGCAAGACTATTGGTCAGCCACCCTCCGACGGCCTCCACGACCATGTACCCGCTCGTCAGGAGGAAGACCCGAAAGAGCGGCCGCGCTCCGTCTCGCTTCGGAAGCGCCATCGCCTCTCACCGAACCTCCGTGTTCTCATGCGCCGAGTGATCGCTTCGCTCACGACGCCTCGCTCATATGCTCCGCGATCCCTCGTCCTGCCCGCGTCTCGCGAGCGACTGGCTATTCTAGCAAAGGCTGCTGTACAATGGCGATGCCATGCGAGTGGAGGAGACAAAGCACGAATCGAGCACGGCGCGCGAGGCGAACGTCGCGTCCTCCCCGACGTGCACGCTCTTCGAGGCGCTGCTGGCCCGGCGCCTGGAAGCTGTCCTGGGCATGTATGCCGAACGTTTGATCACGCTGGCCGTCTTCGGTTCGGTGGCGCGCGGAACGGCCACGGCCGAGTCCGATGTGGATCTGCTGCTCATCGCTGCGCCCCTGCCCAGAGGGAGGACGAGGCGACTCGCGGAGTGCGCACAGGTTGAGGACCGACTCGCCCCCGATCTGCGTCAAATGGCACAAGCAGGGATCCATACATGCCTCTCCCCGATTCTGAAGACGCCCGATGAGGTGCGCGCCGGGAGCCCTCTCTTCCTCGACATGGTCTTCGATGTGCGCCTCCTCTATGACCGGGATCACTTCTTCGCGCGCGTTCTGCAGGACTTCGCCGAGCGTCTTCGAAGGCTCGGGGCGAAACGCATCGTGCAGGGGGACCGGTGGTATTGGGACCTGAAACCCGATTATCGCCCGGGAGAGATCTTCGAGCTATGACGAACATCTCGCTCGCCCAGAGCTATCTGATCAAGGCCAAGAAGCGATTGAAGATCCTGGATGTTCTCATGAGCGAGGCCGCCTATTCGGACGCCATTCGCGAGGCGCAGGAGATCGTGGAGCTGGCCTTGAAAGGGATGCTGCGGCACGTGGGCATTGAACCCCCCCACTGGCGCGATGTAGGAGGGCTTCTGCCGGAGCACCGCGATCGGTTTCCCGAACCTGTTCTCGCGCACATCGAAGAGGCGGCGGCCATCTCGAAATGGCTCCGCAAGGAGCGCGAGCTCTCCTGCTCCGGGGACCTCGATTTCATCCCGACTGAGGAATACACCGTGGAAGACGCCCGCAAGGCGATCGAAGGCACGATCCTGGCGGTTCGCCTGGCGGAGGCGGTGATCCCGTGGCCGGAACGATGAGAGGGTGCGTCCGAACGCTCTCGATCCTCGTGCTGCTCGGGCTGGGCATGCTCCCATGGCCGAACCCTCGACGCGCGAGCGACGAGGCGGGAGCCGAGGTCACGCTGGCGCTCATCGGTGGATGGCTCATTGATGGGAACACGCCATTGCCGTTTGAGAATCCGGTCATTCTCATCGCCGGCGAGAAGATCAAAGCCGTGGGCCGCTGGGGGCGCGTGCGCATTCCCCCCGGCGTGAATGTGATTGACGCTCAGGGGCGATTCATCCTCCCCGGACTCATTGATGCGCATGCGCATTTGGAGGGAGTGGGACTGGGCGAGCAGGATGCCAATTTCACGGATACGCCGGAGAAGCTCCGGCAGGTCATTCTGCAGAACGCCCGGCTCAATCTCCTCTCCGGAGTGACGAGCCTGCGCGATTGCGGCTCGAGCGACCTGGTCCTCAAACTGCGGGATCAGATCGAAGCCGAAGGCCCACGGCTCTTCGCCGCCGGCCCGCAGCTCGCCAAAAGAGACGCGGCCGTGTCCTCCTCCCCCCTCTTCCTCGAATTCGATGGGGTGAAAGAGGCGCGACGGAGGGTCCGGGAGCAGATCGCCAAGGGGATTGATTTCGTGAAGGTGCGGTTGACCCGTCAGCGTCCTCTCCCGACGCTCGAGGAGCTGTCGGCGATCGTCAGCGAGGCGCATCGGGCGGGACTGCGCGTCGCCGTCCATATTGACGTCCCGTACGATGAAGCGGTGCGCCTGGCCCTGATGGCGGGCGTGGACACGATCGAGCACATGGCGCCGCTGCGCGTTTACGACGATCGGCTCTTTCTGGAGATGGCGCGTCGCAATATCATCGTCGTGCCGACGCTCTATCAGATGCAGGCGCAGCGCGTGGATCCGCTGGAGAAGAACGACGAGGAGCTGATCGAACCGCCGCTTCAGACGCGACTCCCTCCGGAACTCCTGCGCGCGCTCACGCAGCGCGCGGCGCAGTGGCGTCGCACGGTCCTCGACTGGCGAGCGCGGGGGTATGATCCGAAGCGCGCGCTGCGAGAGGCATTCCGCGCGCTCACGCGCGCGCGCCTGCTGGGGGTGAAGATCGCGCTCGGACCGGATACGGGGTCGGACCTCATCCCGCATGGCCAGTTCTATAAGGAGCTGGTCCTCTACGCGAACATGGGCATCCCGCCGATCGAGGTCATTCAGATGGCGACGCGGATGGGCGCCGAAGCGCTCGGCCGAGAGAAGGAGTTGGGGACGATCGAACCCGGCAAGCTCGCTGATCTGATCATCGTCGAAGGCGATCCGTTGCTCGATCCGGAAGCCCTGCGCAACGTCGTCCTCGTCATCAAAGGAGGCCAGGTGATCGAAGTCCCGCGTCATGAGGCGAAGAGCCGATGAGGCGCGCGAATCCTCGGGAGGACGGGAGCGATGGCCTACACGATCACGCTGATTCCAGGAGATGGCATTGGGCCGGAGGTCTCAGCGGCGGTCGTGCGGATTCTCGCCGCTGCGGGTGTCCCCATCCAGTGGGAGGAACATATCGCCGGCGCGCAGGCGCTCAATCGCTACGGCGATCCCCTTCCCTTTGCGCTCTTGGAATCCATCGAGCGAAACCGCGTGGCCCTCAAAGGTCCCATCACAACACCCATCGGCGAGGGCTTCGCAAGCGTCAACGTGCGCCTGCGCAAGGAGCTGGACCTCTACGCGAATCTGCGTCCGGTGCGCAGCCTGCCCGGCATCCCCACGCGTTTCGGCTCCGTTGATCTCGTCGTCGTGCGCGAGAACACTGAGGACCTCTATTCGGGGCTCGAGCACATCGTCGTGCCAGGCGTCGTCGAGTCGCTCAAGATCATCACCGAGCGCGCCTCGATGCGCATCGCGCGGTTCGCCTTCGAGTACGCGCGCCGGGAGAATCGGCGAAAGGTGACGGCCGTTCACAAGGCCAACATCATGAAGCTCTCCGATGGGCTTTTCCTGGATTGCGTTCGGCGCGTCGCGCGCGAGTATCCGGAGATCGAGATCGAGGAGAAGATCGTGGACAACGCCTGCATGCAACTGGTGATGAATCCGCAACAGTTCGATGTTCTGTTGCTGGAGAACCTCTATGGGGACATCATCTCGGACCTCGCGGCCGGACTCGTGGGGGGCTTGGGTGTGGTCGGCGGGGCGAATCTCGGAGACACGATCGCCGTCTTCGAGGCGGTGCACGGGAGCGCGCCGGACATCGCGGGCAAGAATGTGGCCAATCCGACAGCGATGCTCCTATCGGCGTTGATGATGTTGCGACATCTGGGCGAGGTGAAGGCTGCCGATCGCATCTACGCGGCGCTCTGTCGCGTGCTCGCCGAACGCCAGATTCGCACGCGCGATGTGGGGGGAACGGCGACCACGACCGAGTTCACCGAAGCGATCCTCACGGAGCTGGAGGCATGAGGCGCTGTGGGCGACACCTGCTCCCGATCCTCCTGATGGTGGGCCTGCTTGATCGCGCCGGAGCGGTCTCGCGTCCATCGCTTCTGCCGTCGGAGCTGGTCGAGCAGCTTCTCACCGAAGCTTCTGGCGAACGGGCCCGGGAGGCGGCGGCGGTGTTGGCCGCGCTCCCCCGATATCCGGCCTCTCAGGGGTTCGATCGCGCGGCGGAGATCGTGGCCGAACGCGCGCGCGCCGTGGGCTTGACCGACGTGCGCATCCTGAGCTTTCCGACCGATGTCCCGGCCTGGGATGTGCGACGCGGCGAATTGTGGCTGCTCGACGCGGAGCCGGTGAAGATCGCAGATGCCTCGGAGACCCCTCTCTCCGTCGCGCAGTATAGCCGTGACGCTCAGGTGGAAGCGGAGCTCATCTCGGTCGGCGCGGGAACGAGCGAGGCCGAGTATCGCGATCGCGACGTGCGGGGCAAGATCGTACTGGCCAGCGGTCCGCCGCATGAGGTCGAGCCCCTGGCGATCGCGCGGCATGGGGCGCTCGGTCTCGTCTCCGACGCGCGGAGCGAATTCTTCGGCATCGCGTCCTCGGAGGACGCCGTCGCCTGGGGGCGCCTCTCCCCGGAGCGCGCGCGAGCAGGCGCCGCGGGGTTCGCCTTCATGATCTCGCCCGCGCGCGGCCGCATCCTGCGCGACCGCCTCGCGCGCGGCGAACGGCTGCGCGTGCGCGTCCACCTTCAGGTGAATTTGCACTGGCCCGCTCACGTGAAGATGGTCGTCGCCGCGCTCCCCGGCACGCGGATCCGCGACCAGGACATCGTCTTCACAGCTCATCTCGATCACCCCGCGCCGGGAGCCAACGATAATGCGTCTGGAAGCGCTGTCCTTCTGGAGATCGCGCGCGTGCTGCAGACGCTCATCCGTCAGGGGAAGATGGCCCCTCCACTTCGGACGATCCGCTTCTGGTGGGTGACGGAGATCGAGAGCACGTACCACTACTTCTTCGCCCATCCCGAAGAGGCGCGGCGCCTTCTGGCCAACATCAATATTGACCAAGCCGGCGGGGATCGTCACGGGCGCACGGACTTCATCGCTATTGGTCAACCGATATGGATGGGGACCTTTGCGGACGATCTCATCCGCGCGATCGCGCGCTTGGCTTCGGATTTGGCTCCCGTCTCTCGGGCGCCCTCGCCGCTCTTTGTCGCCCCGGAGGGAACGCGCGATCCGTTCACCCTCCATTTCTGGCCTTACGCGCCGCTTTCAGATCATCTCGTCTTCGAGACCGGCGGCATTGATGTCCCCTCGATCAGCGTGGCGGCACCCTCGCCGCGATACATTCACACGAGCGAGGACACGGTCGAGCATCTGGACCCCACGGCGCTCAAGCGCATGGTCTTTCTCGGCGCCGCCTGCGGTCTCTTTCTGGCCAACATGACGGCGCGCGATCTGCCCACACTCCTCGCCGAGGTGCGGGAGGGGGGAGCCGGACGCCTCGGCGAAGCCGAAGCGCGCGCGCTGCGGTGGATCGCCGAGGGCACGCGCGAGGACATCCACGTGCGGTTCAAGCGCGCGTATCACATCCTGCAGCACGCTTACGAGCGCGAGGGTCGGATCCTCGCGTCGCTCGCCAAGCTCGCGGTGGCCGAGGGGACGTCCGAACCCGTCGCCGCACTCAAACACGAATCGAGCTTCGTCTGGCATCTGTTCGCCCTCCAGGAAGCCGCCGTTCGGCTACTGACGGAGCAGTATGAGCGCATGTGCCGGATGCTCGATGTCGCCCCCAAGGAGCTGGAACCGGAGGCCGAGGAGATGCGCCTCTACCGGCTCATCCCCAGGCGCACGCTCCCGCTCGGGCCGGGATTTCGCGCGTGGCTCGACTTCGACTCCCCGCGTTTGGGACCGCAGCGCTCGACGCTCATCAAAAACCTCATTGATGGTGAGCGGAGCCTCGCCCATCTCTACTGGGCCGCGCTCGCCGAATCCGAGGGGGTGACGCCGACGGACATCGAAGCGTTCGTGAACGAGCTGAGGGCGAAGGGATGGGTGACGCTGGAGGAACGACCATAGCGCTGGAGGGAGCAGCGGTGGACGTTCGCGCGGATGACGGGAAGCTGCAGCGCCGACTCGGCCTGGTGGAAGCGAGCGCGATCATCGTGGGGACGATCATCGGGACGGGCATCTTCATCGTCCCGAATACGATCGCGCGCCAGGTGGAGACGCCGGGAATGGTCTTCGCCGTGTGGATCCTCGCCGGAGGTCTCTCGTTCTTGGGCGCGCTCACCTATGCGGAGTTGGGAGCGGCGTTCTCCCGCGTTGGCGGTGAGTATGTCTATTTGCGCCTCGCGTATGGTCCGCTCTGGGGCTTCCTCTACGGCTGGACGCAATTTCTGGTGATCAAGACGGGTTCGATCGCCGCCCTCGCCGCCGGCTTCGCCATCTACCTCGGCCACTTCCTGCCCCTCTCGGAGAGGGCGGGTAAGATCGTGGCCATCGGGTGCATCCTCGCGCTCTCGCTGGTGAACAGCCGAGGCGTCGCCCTCGGTGGTCTCGTGCAGGCGGGGCTCACGGCGCTCAAGGTGGCGCTCATTCTGGGATTGGTGGGGCTCGCGTTCCTCCTCGGCGAAGGGACGACGGCTCATTATCGCCCCATCGCTCCGGAGGCGGTGGAGGGCGCGTGGTTCGGGCGGATAGGCGTCGCCATGGTCGCCGCGCTCTGGGCGTACGACGGATGGAACAACGTCAACATGGTCGCCGGTGAGATCGCCCATCCGGCGCGCACGATCCCGCGCGCGCTCGTGCTCGGCACGCTCGTGGTCATTCTCGTCTATCTGCTCGCCAATCTCGCGTACGTCTACGTGCTGCCCATTGAGGCGATCCGAGCGAGCGAGCGCGTGGCCGCCGATGCCGTCGAGCGCGTCCTCGGCCCGCCGGGAGCGGCGATCGTCTCCCTGGCCATTCTCATCTCCATCCTCGGCGCGTTGAACGGTTCGATCCTCTCGGGGGCGCGCATCTTCTACGCGATGGCCGCCGATGGGTTGTTCTTCAAGAGCATCGCCCTCGTTCACGACCGATTTCGCGTCCCGCACGTGGCGATCTGGGCGCAGGCGGTGTGGGCGTCGCTGCTGGCGGCCAGCGGCACTTACGAGCAGCTCTTCACCTACGTGATCTTCGCCGCCTGGGTCTTCTACGGGGTGACGACCATCGGATGCCTCCTCCTGCGCCGAAAATTCCCGAACGTCGAGCGACCGTTTCGCACGCCGGGCTATCCCCTCTCTCCTCTCCTCTTCGGCGGCCTGGCGCTTCTGCTGACGGTGAGCACGTTCGTGGGAGCGCCGCGCGAATCGGCCATCGGCGTGGGGATCATGCTCTCAGGATTGCCGGCATACGTCCTCTGGAAGAGACGGCTCGCCGGGAAGGACTTCGCGCGCTCGATTTGACACCCCACTCACCATCGCGCTAAGATTCGGCGTGATGACGCACATCGAATCGAGGCGGGAGTGAGGCATGGCGCCGACGACCCTGGCCAAGGTGGCGGCCGAACGACACGCGCTCACCGTCAGCGAACTGACCTATCGCATCAAGGACCTACTGGAAGGAGAATTCCCCGACCTCTGGGTTCGCGGCGAGATCTCCAATTTCAAGCATCACAGCTCGGGCCACTGGTACTTCACGCTGAAGGATGCGCACGCGCAGTTGTCCTGCGTCTGCTTTCGTCTGCAGAATCGCCTGATCCGGTTCCGGCCGGAAGACGGACTGGAGGTGTACGCGCGCGGGCGGCTGAGCGTCTACGAGAAGCGCGGAGAGTATCGGCTGCTGGTGGACTACATGGAGCCGGTCGGGGTTGGCTCCCTGCAATTGGCCTTCGAGCAACTGAAGGCGCGCCTGGCAGCCGAAGGGCTCTTCGATCCGGAACGGAAGCGCCCGCTCCCCCTCATGCCGCGAAAGATCGGCGTGATCACCTCGCCGACGGGGGCGGTCATCCGCGACATCTTGCGCATTCTGAAACGGCGCAACCGCGGTATTGATGTGCTCATCTTCCCCGTGCGCGTTCAAGGCGATGGGGCGGCCGAGGAGATCGCTGAAGCCATCCGCATTCTGAATCGGCGCGATGATCTGGACGTCCTCATTGTCGGGCGCGGCGGCGGCTCCATCGAGGACCTCTGGGCCTTCAATGAAGAGGTCGTCGCGCGCGCGATCTTTCACTCGCGCATCCCGATCATCTCGGCCGTCGGGCATGAGACGGATTTCACCATCGCCGATTTCGTGGCCGACGTACGCGCGCCGACGCCCTCGGCGGCCGCGGAGATGGTCGCCGCGCGCCGCGATGAGTTGATCGAACGGTTCGCCGCGCTGGAGCTGCGTTTGGTGAAGGCCACGCGATACCTCATCGTCCGACGACGCGAGCGCCTCTCGCAGCTTCAAGCGCGACCGGGACTGATGCGCGCGCGAAACCTCGTGCAGCAGGCGCTGCAGCGCGCGGACGATCTCGACTACCGCCTGCAGATCGCCATGACGAAGCGGCTGCGCGCGGCCCGAGAGCACTTCGCCGCGCTCTCGTTGCGCCTCACGGCGCAGCGACCGAGTCGCCGCCTAGCGGAGACGCGCGGCCGTTTGGCCCTGCTGCAGAATCGGCTGAACGCCACGATCCGCGAGCGGATTCAGACGGCTCGACGCCATCTCAGTTCGGCCGTCGGAAAGCTCGATGCCTTGAGCCCTCTGGCCGTCCTCTCGCGGGGCTATGCGATCGTTTGGAACGAACGGGGCGCCATCGTCCGAGATGCGGCGGACGTGAGCGTCGGGGATCGCTTGCGCGTCCGCCTGTTCAAGGGTCAGGTGAACGTCAGGACCGAAGAGGTGAGGCCCGATGAGTAAGGCATCGAAACCCACAGACTTCGAGACGGCGCTCAAAGAGCTGGAGGGCATTGTCGAACAGTTGGAGAACGGCGAACTCCCCCTGGAGCGCGCTTTGGAACTCTTCGAGCGCGGCGTCAAGCTCTCGCGAGAATGCCAGAAGCGGCTCGAAGAGGCCGAGCGAAAGGTCGAGATTCTGCTCAAGAACGCGAGTGGGGAGTACGAGGCCGTCCCCTTTGAGGAGCCTCTCGATGAGGGCTCACAGTCACTGTGACGATGTCGAGGGCGACCGCGCTGGCGGAATACTTGAACGCGCAACGGGAGCGCCTGCATCAGTGGCTGGATCGGCTCGTCCCCTCTGAAACGACGCCTCCCGACATCATTCACCGGGCCATGCGCTACAGCCTCTTCGCCGGTGGGAAACGACTGCGCCCCATCCTCACGATCGCGACTGGAGAGATGTTCGATGTCCCCGAATCGTGGCTGCTGCCGACGGCCTGCGCCATCGAGATGATCCACACCTACTCGCTCATTCACGATGACCTCCCGGCACTCGACAATGATGACTGGCGGCGCGGACGACCGACCTGTCACAAAGTCTTCGGCGAAGCGATCGCCCTTTTGGCGGGTGATGCGCTGCTCACCCTCGCGTTTCGGACGCTGGCCGAAATCCCGATCCCGGACGCTTATCGCGATCGCCAAGTCCGCGTGATCGCCGAGATCGCCCAGGCGGCGGGGACGACCGACGGGATGATCGGGGGCCAGGTCCTGGACCTGCTGACGGAAGGAAAACCCTTCGATGAGATGACGCTCCGGACGATCCATCGCGCGAAAACCGGAGCTCTGATCACGGCTTCGGTGCGCGTCGGTGGGATCTTGGGAGGAGCGGGACCGGAACCGATGCGCGCCCTCACGCGCTACGGCGAATGCCTCGGACTCGCCTTCCAGATCATTGATGACGTGCTCGACGTGACGGGAACGCCGGAAGAGATCGGGAAGACTCCGGGCAAAGATGCGGTGGCTCGGAAAGCGACCTATCCGCGCCTTTACGGCATCGAGGCCTCGCGGCGTCAGGCCGAAGCGCTCATCGGCGAAGCTCTGGATGCGATCCGACTCCTACCGCGCTCGGAACGGCTCGTCGCTCTGGCACAACTTGTCCTCGAGCGGCGAGGATAGCAGCGACGCTCACGCCGTCCCTGCTCGCCGACGCCCCCATGCCAGAAGGCCAAGGCTCACGGCCACGCACAGCCAGGCGAAGAGATCCCCAAAGCGCGCATACATGGTGAGAGACGCCGACGGGTATCCCAGGTGCCACCGACGTGTCGCTTCTTGAAAGAGCGGCGTCTCCGCGCGCACGTCCCCATAGGGGGTGATCAACGCCGTGATGCCGCTGTTGGTCACGCGAACGAGCGGACGCCCCAGCTCGACCGCACGAAAGACGGCGTGTTGAAGATGCTGTCGCGCCCCCGCCGTCGGGCCGAACCATCCGTCGTTGGAGATGTTCACCAGCAGTGTCGCCCCTCGCCGCACGAGCGCGCGCGGGATCTCCGGGAAAGCGGACTCGAAACAGATGAACACCCCGAGGCGCACCGCTCCCACAGGCGCGATCGTGTGCGTTGTTCCTGGGACGAAATCGCCCGCCAGAGCCGGGATCTTCTTCAAGAACGGGAAGAACCGACGTCCGGGGACATACTCGCCGAATTCCAGAAGCCGGATCTTGTGATAGTCGGCGATACGCTCCCCGCGCGGAGAGATCACCGCCGCGCTGTTGTGCCAGCCGCGCGCCGTCCTCCCCAGATGATTCAGGAGGAGATAGACGCCATGCCGCCGCGAGAACTCGGCGAGATACGCCGCGATGGCCGCATCTTCATCGAGGGAGAGATTCATCGGGGATTCCGGCCAGATGAGCACGCGTGGCTCCTGGCCTCCTTCGTCTTCGGCGAGGACGCGCTCGGAGAGGCGCAGATGACGATCCAGGCTCTCGATGACATCCGGAGCGCGCAATCCGGCTCCACGGCCGACGACCGGGATCATCGGCTGCACGGCGAAGATGCGCACGGCTGAGGCGTCGCGCGCGGCCTCCTCCAGGGGACGAGCCATCCTCCCCAGGAGGAAGACGATGCCCAGAAGCGCAAGCGGCACGCCGATGAGGGCGACTGCGCGCGTCCGACGCCGCGCGGCGTTCATCGCGAAGAAGACACTGAGCGCGCTCGCCAAAAGGACGAGGAAGCTCACGCCCCACACGCCCGTGTAGCGCGCGATCTGAATCAGTTCCGGGACAGGGGCCTGGCTGTATCCGAGCAGATTCCATCCATGTCGCGTCGCCTCCGCGCGCGCCCACTCCGAGGCGACCCAAAAGAATGGCGCCGCGAGCACTCCCCCTCTCCCCCATCGCGTGATCCCCCAGTGTGCGAGTCGAAGGAAGACGAAGAAGAACACGGAGAGCACGAACGCCGGAATGAGCAAGAGCATGTACGCCAGTGGAGCGGGCACGCCCCCATAGTGGATGATCGGAAAGGTCAGCCAGGAGAAGCTGCCGTAGAAGAAGATGAGCGCGACACCGAGGCCGAGGAGGAAGGTCTGTCGGAGCGTGAGCGCCGGGCGCCTCGCGATGCGAAGCAGGAGAGGGATCCAAGCCCCCCAGGCGAGGATCCACACCCCTTCCCCAAAGGGCGAGGGGAACGAGAGGGCGAGCGCGAGTCCGGTCGCGCCAGCATACGCCCAATCGCGAGGGGCGAGAGGCTCCGCCTCGGAGATTCGCCGAGCACTCGCACGCTGCCGCTCAGCAGATACGGCTGAGGCCCGCACGTTCTGCTCCGACCCGAGTCCGCGTCATCGAGTGGGAACGATTTGGAGATCAGAGACGCCGCTATTGCGAAGCTCGCGCAGGACCTGAGCGGCGGCCGTGGCATCGGCGAACGGGCCGAGGAGCACGTCCACGCTCGACGTTCCATCCGATGCGGAACGGGAGCGCGTGAAGGCCATATCGAAGCCGCGCTCCTTCAGACGAGCGACGAAATCCTCGGCTTCGGCCGAAGAGGAGAAGCTCCCAACCCGAATCAGATAGGACGCAGGTTCATCCCGCGAGGCCTCCGAAGCGACCGCCGGGACGGTCGCCCTCGGCTGCGCTTCGGGAGTCGCCGACGCCGATCCGGTTCGGGGCTCGAGTGTCCGAGACCACCGCCCGATGAATAACCCAGTGGCGAACATCGCGAAGGCCAGCGTCACACACCCGATGAAGAGCACGATCGCGCGCCGACTTCTGGCTCGAATGTTATCCTGCATAGACCTCCTCGTGTCAGGACCGATCCGTCACCTCTGCTCGCGTCGGTTTCGGGGCGAGAACGGAGAGCAGTTCCAAGGGCAAGGGGAAGACCACGGTCGAGTTCTTCTCCGCGCCGATCTCGGTCAGCGTCTGCAGATATCGCAACTGGATGGAGAGCGGCTCCTCGGAGAGCTTGCGCGCCGCATCGGTCAATTGCTGCGCGGCCAAGTATTCGCCCTCCGCGTGAATGATCTTGGCGCGCTTCTCCCGCTCAGCCTCCGCTTGCCTGGAGATGGCACGGATCATCTCCTGCGGCAGGTCCACGGCTTTGATCTCGACCATGCTCACCTTGATCCCCCAGGGGTCGGTGTGCTTGTCCAGGATGCGCTGCAATCGCGCGTTCAACTCCTCGCGCTTGCTGAGCAGATCGTCCAGCTCGACCTCGCCGCAGACCGAGCGCAAGGTCGTCTGCGCCAATTGCGAGGTCGCGTAGAGATAGTTCTCGACCTCGACGATCGCCTTGTTCGCATCAATGACGCGGAAGTAGACGACGGCGTTCACCTTCACCGAGACGTTATCCCGCGTGATGACATCCTGCGGGGGAACGTCCATGGCGACGGTGCGCAGGCTCACGCGCACCATGCGCTGAAAGGGGCCGATCACCAGACGAATGCCCGGCGGTTTCGGTTCGGGCCGCAGTCGCCCGAAGGTGAAGACGACGCCGCGCTCGTACTCATTGATGATCTTGATCCAGCTCAACACCCAGAGCAGAAGGATGATCGCGGCGATGGTGGATCCGGTGAAGAGTTCCGGCATAGGTCCCTCCTTTTTGCGGCAATCTGCGCGACGCCTATGAGCTCCTCCTCTGTGCGCTCACCAGAGAGGCATCGCCGCCTCAGCGGCACGGCTTCAGGAGCGCTCCTCGTTGCGCGCGACATCCAGAATAGACGTCTGACGTGGCGGCTCCAGCGGCTGCATGGCCTCCACGCGCAGCTTCAAACCCTCGATCCCCACCACGCGCACGCGCTCTCCTTTCGCGATGCGCGAGGAGGCGACGGCACTCCACAGCTCGCCGCGCACGAAGACTTGTCCCTCGGGATTCAACTCCGTCTCCGCCGTCCCGATCAACCCCACCATGCCGAGATCCCCGGTGACGACCTTCTGCTCTCGCGCCTTCATGGCCAGCCGCAGGATCACGATCATCGCCACCGCCGTGGGAATGGCGATGGCGAAGGCGATCGAACGGCGGATCTGAATCGCCGGATCCGGCGCATCCACGAGCATCAGCGCGCCGATGATCATCGAGACGATCCCTCCAGCGCCGAGCACGCCGAAGCTCTGGATCTTGGCCTCGGCGATGAAGAGCGCGACCGCGATGATGAGCAGGAGCACGCCGGTCAAGCTGATCGGCAGCAGGTGAAAGCCATAGAGCGCGAGCACGAGCGCGATCGTGCCGACGACGGCCGGGATGATCGCCCCCGGATTGTTCAGCTCGAAGTAGATCATGAGCAGGCCGATGGCGCCCAACACGAAGGCGATGTTCGGATTGGCCAGGAAGCTGAGCACGCGCTCGCGCAGCGTGGGCTCAATCCGCACGACCCGTTCCCCCTTGGTGCGGAGCGTGACGGTCTCCCCGCCCAGACGGCGAACCGTGCGCCCATCCAGTTGCGCGAGCAAGTCCTCCAGATCGCGCGCGACCAGATCAATCAACCCCTCGCGCAGGGCCTCCGTCTCCGTATAGGAGCGGCTCGTGCGCACAGCGGCCTCCGCCAGCTCCATGTTGCGCCCACGCTTCTCGGCGAGCGAACGGATGTACGCCGCCGCATCGTTCTCCGCTTTCTCGTACATCGTGCGATCCTGCTCCATGCCGATGGCGACCGGATGAGCCGCTCCCGTATTCGTCCCCGGCGCCATGGCGGCCACGTCCGCCGAGATGAGGATGAAGAAACCGGCCGAAGCCGCATTAGCGCCACTCGGTGAGACATAAACGACCACGGGCACGCGCGCGGCCAGGATCCGCTCGACGATCTCTCGCATGGCCGAGACGAGCCCTCCCGGGGTGCGCAGCGTGATGATGAGCGCGCGCGACTGCGCCTGCTCGGCCACGCGAATGGCCCGCTCGACCAACTGCGCGCTCGCCGGATGCACGATGTCGTCGAAGGTCACGACGTGGACATCCGCGCGCGCCATGCCGCAGAGGAGCACGGTGAGGCATCCGGCTTGTATGATCAATCGCCTGTGCGTCATAAATCCGCCAATAATGTAGCACAAGAGCGCGACCCGCGTCATCACTGCAGGTCGCTGGTCGCGATGAGGATCTCCTCCCCAAAGGGGAGCTGAAGGGCCAGATGCGAGGCGCGCGGCGAAGGGAGTCCGAAGAAGACCAGCCCCACCTGAGCCGGAGACGGCGGGAGCTTCTCCGCCCCCGCCCACCGATGCTCGCCCACGGCTTGAAAGAGCGCACGCGCGCGCGCGTCCAGATTCGGGCCTTGCGCGAGGAATTCCAGACATTCCCCCCTCCGCCTCACGATGGAGAGTCCTTCCAAACGGCTCAGGGCGAAACGCCGCTCGCTCACGCCATCGCGCAGAAGCGCGCCGCGCGGGCAGAAGTACCGCTTCTTCCCCGGATCGCGCTCCGATCCGACATAGAGCCAGATGGTCGTCTCCTGACGCTCCAGATCGAAGCTGACGGCGAGGGGATAGAGGACGAACACCCGATCCTCGACCTTCACCTCGTAGCGCGTGAGGCGCTCGACGCGGCGCAAGCCCGATCCGTACCACGACTGCGCGCCCATTTCCATCCCGAGGATGCCCCACAGGAGCAGAAAAACCACGACCGCGCGCTCGGGCGACATCCGGCAGAGCTTCGATCCGCTCATCGCGTCTCCCCCCTCAAGCGGAGGTCAAGCTTATCGTAGACCTCGTCCGCGAAGAGTTCAAGCCAGCGGAGGATCGCCGGGAACAGGGAACCGACTTCAAAGCCGCGCTCGTAGGTGAACGGCCATCGCCGGGGATCGTCCGGGATGAAGATGCGCGCCTCGCTCGCTCGCGGCGCCGATCCCGAGCGCTTCGATTCTGGAAGCTCCAGGTGTCCGATCAACTGCGGGGCCGTCAGGCTGGCCGTGGCCAAGTGGCTCAAATCGCGATAGATCGGATCGGCCGTCTCCGCGCGCGTCCGCGCCTGGAGCAAGCGCGCGAGCGAATCGTCTCGAAAGTCCTCCAGCGAGAGCAATCGCTCGCGCACCGTGTAAAAGGTCACCCAGCGCGTGCGCCCTGTCGGATCGAAGAAGCGGCGGCGCGGGTCCAAATGCCAATAGACCAAGTTGATCTCACGCGCCAGGGCATCGAGGGCCGCCTTCGCCAATTGCAGAAAGCTCCACATCTTCTGTTCGAGGGCGCTGAAGGTCCCCCCTCCCGGCGCCGGGACCTCCGTGTCCAGAAGCTCCAAATAGACATCGAGCGCTGCGCGCTGGAACCAGCAGGTGCTCCAATGCGCCACGGCGGCTCCCTGTTGCGCCTCGGGATCGAGGACCGACCAGGTGCGCACGCGCTCGACGAACGCGCGCTCGGCGCGCGTCCCCCGCCACGCCTTCAATTCAGGGAGTGGCCGCATGATCGAATCGCTCCTCAGGAGAGGATCCCCTCATCGCGTGCGCTCCACGGTGAAGTGCGCGATTCGATCCAGGGCATCTCGATAGGGCGATGGGGCCAGTGCGCGCAAGCAGGCCGAGGCGCGCCGCGCATAGGCGCGGGCTTCCTCCCGCGCTCGATCCAGGAAGCCCTCGGCCTCCAACACGGCGACCAGCTCCTGCCGCGTCACCCGCGTATAATCGCCATCACTGAGCACGGCGCGAACCATCTCCAGATGCCTCGGCTCACCGCGCTCGACCAAGAGGATCAGGGGGAGTGTCAGTTTCCCTTCGCGCAGATCACTGCCCGCCGGTTTGCCCAAGCTCTCCTCATCGGCGACGAAGTCGAGCACATCATCAATCAACTGGAAGGCCGTGCCGAGGTTCATCCCGTACTCGCGCAGGGCGAGTTTCTCCACGGGAGAAGCTCCGCCCAAGATCCCCCCAATCTCCGCGCACGCGCTGAAGAGGTAGGCCGTCTTCCGCCGGAGGATCTCGAAATAGCGCTCGCGGGTGATGAAGAGATCGCCGATATGTCCGAGCTGGATCAGTTCTCCTTCGGTCATCTTCCGCGTGATGCGCGTGAGCAGGTCCAGGATCTCGAAGCTGCGCTCCTCGAGCGCCATCTCGAACGCGCGCATGTAGAGCCAGTCCCCCATGAGCACGGTGATCTGGTTCCCCCACCGAGCGTTCACCGAAGGGCGTCCCCGCCGCACGTGCGCGCCGTCAATGATGTCATCGTGCACGAGCGTGGCCGTGTGGATGAATTCCACAACGACGGCCAGCCGAATCGTCGCCGGGGTGACCGGATGTCCCCACAGCTTCGCCGAGAGCAACAGCAACGTCGGCCGAATGCGCTTCCCCCCGCCGTCCTTCACATACCGGCCGATCTCCGCAATCAACGGCACATCAGAGGCGATCTGGCGAGCGAACTCCTGCTCGAAGGCGGCCAATTCGTCCCGGATCAAGGCGAAGATCTCCGCCATCGAAGGCGCCTCCGATCGGGAAGCTCGGATCACATCATCCGTTCCGTGTCGCGTCATCGAAGCCCCCGCGCGCCCTGTTCACGAGCGATTCAATGTATCACAAGACCCTCGAAGAGACCAAACCACTGCAAGACTCACCGGCGGGGCATCCGGGGGGAGCCCATCGGGTCCTCGAACGCACCCGGCGTCAGTGTGATCTCCGGCGAGGCCCCATCGCCGAAGACCACGGTGACGAGATCGAACCGATAGGGCGCTGCCTCCAGATGCAACCACCGGCGATACGCGCGCGCGGCGCGAGAGAGCGCGCGCTGCTTGCGCCGATCCACACTCGCCTCGGCGAGCGCCACGTCCTCAGAGGTGCGCGTCTTCACCTCCACGAAGACGAGCACATCGCCATCATAGGCGACGATGTCCAATTCCCCCAGCACGCGCGCTCCTTGAGCACTCCGCCCGATGGGAAGGACGACATGGGTGGCGACGATCCGATAGCCCGCGCGCCACTTCAAGAATTCGAGCGCGAAGCGCTCGCCGAGCGCCCCGAGATCTGAAGGAGACCGCTTCTGACTCACCGGCTTCATTCCACGCGCCTCCAGATGGTGAGAAGGCGCCGTCCGCGCGCTTCCCACTCCACGCTCAGCCGATCCCGCTCAAGTCGTACGTTCTCGAAGGTCTGCGGCTCGCCCGTCATCTCCGGGAAGAGGGAGAAGATGGGGATGAGGTGAATCCGATCGCCCTCCCGGCGATATTCCCCCACGCTGCTCTCGACCTCGCGCAGCAGTTCCAGTAACTCTCGCTTCGAATAGTCGGAGAGCGGTTTCCCGCGCGGCAGGCGGCGATCCGGCGCGACGGCCACGAGCGCGAAGCGGGAGCGGGTAAACAGCAGCAGAGCGCCCTGCCCGAGCGCGCGCCCGGTCTTGAGATCCTTCGCCGATTCCAGGAGCCATGCGCCGTCAAGAACGAGGCTCTCGCTCGGCGCAGGCGTCGGGGCCATCGCCGTGGGCCGCGCATTGAGGTCCACGTGGACGAGGCGCCATCCGACGCGCTCTCGCCTCAGCAGGAAGGACGCATATCCGGTATAGGCGAGCGACGTCCCGTGCGTCGTCTTCTGCACGTAGTGCGCCTCCGCCTGCGCCCAGGCGATCGCGCCCATCGGGCGCACCTGAAGGCGATCCAGTCGCAGTTCCACGTGAGGGAAATTCTGGAAAGCGACGCGCAGATGCTCCACGACCTCCTCGATCCCCTGATCACGCCGGCCGAGACTGACCAGGACGACCTCCGGAGCGCACGTCCGTCGCAGGGCTTCCGCGTCATTCTCCTCCCATCCGCGACGGAACGTCTCGATGAGGCGGCGAATTTCAGCCTCTGGAGTGACCGGACGCGCGCGCTGCGCCTCACCCACCGATGCGAGAGCTACGATCCACAACAGTCCACCGATCATCCTCCGCAGTCTCACGTCCTCACCTCCTCACGGATGCCGCGATCACTTCCCGGTAGGCCCAATACACCACCAGGACGCGACGCACATAGACTTTTGTCTCCCGGAATCCGATCTCGCTGACGAACCGATCGGGATCGTCCGAGCGCGCGCGGGCGAGCCAGCGGTGCGCGTTGTCCTCACCGGCATTATAGGCCGCGAGGACAAGGGGAAGACGCCCCGAGAATCGGCGCATGAGATCCTCCAGAAGAAGACCGAGCAAGCGCAAGGAGACATCGGGACGATACAGGTCGTGCTCCTGGAACGAGCGAAGGCCCGCTCGCTCAGCCCAGTGTCGCGCCGTCTCCGGGACGAATTGGGCCAGACCCCGTGCGGCGGCGGGCGATTTCGCATCCGGGCGGAATCGGCTCTCCTCGCGAAGGAGAGCGAGCGCGAGCGCCGGATCGAGTCCACGTCGAGCGATCTGCTCCTGAAGCTCGCGCTCATACGGCGTCGGATAGAGCAGCCGCGCCAGCTCTCCAGGAAGCTGATCGAGCGGATAGTCTCGCGGGATGAGGGGCGCGAAATACGCCTCGGCGATGCGCAGCGCCTCGTGCGCATACCCCCCGCGATGAAAGAACACCGCGAGCGTATACAGTCGCGACAGATCGAGCGGGTCCGCCCACATCGCGGCCGACTGAAGGCGCGAGCGCGCCTCCGCCTCTCCCCATCCCCAGCTCTCCGCCAACTCCCACGCGCCTTCATCGTAAAGCCCCAGGCAGACCAAAGCCGCCGCGCGCGCGCCCCGAATATCCTTGGTCTCTCCGAGATCGTACTCGGGCGTTTCGCATCCGACGACCAGGCGCGCCCACGGGGCGATGCGCGCGTATTCGGGGAGCCGCCGGAGAGCACGAACGAGCCATCGGCGAAGAAGTCGCTGCTGCTCTTCTTCGGGCGTGAGCCGAAGCGCGCGCTGCGCCGCCATTTTGGCCCCCCGCGCATCGCCCTTGCGAAGGGCCGATCGCGCGTGCGCGCGCAGCTCGCGGAAACGCTGGCGCACAAACGATCCCGCCTGAGGATGCGTCCAGAGCAAACGCAATCGCTCCGTCGCCCGTCGCCCATAGTACGAATCGCGCTCGTCGGGGAGAGCCAGATAGGCGTCGATGGCTTCTTCCCACCTCCCTAACGCCTCCAGGACGCGCCCTCGCCAATACAAGACCTCATGGCGATCCGGCACCTGCGGGCCCGGCCGATCCAGATCGAGCCGAAGCAGCTCATCGAGATCGCCCAATGCGGCGGAGAATTCGCCTCGCCCCAGGCGAATGCGCACCTGGGAGAAGAGCGCGGCAGCGGCAGCAGGCTGTCCGGTGAACCGCGCGCGCGTGCGGTGACACCACAGCAGCGCCTCCTGGTCGCGCCCGGCCGAGCGCAGAGCGTCAATGAGATTCAGGTGGGCACCGGCTAAAGCGTCGCTCTTTGGATAGGCCGCGAGGAAGGCCTCGTAGCGCGCGATCGCCTCCGACCATCGCCCGGCCCGCGCCTGTGCATGCCCGATGAGGTAGAGTCCCTGCTCCCCCTCGGGCGTATTCGGGAAGCGCTCAGCGACGCGCTCGAACCACGGGATGGCGCGATCGAACTCGCCCTGCGCGTAGTAGCTGCGCCCGATCTCCAGGAGCGCTTCGGGGACGAACGGATGTTCGGGGAATTGCGTCAGCAGGCGCTCGTAGTGCTCGCGCATCGGCTCGAACGCCCGATTCGCGCGATAGAGGCGCGCCCGCCGCCGATACTCCTCGGGGGAGAGCGCCTCCGAGCGCTCGCGATCCCAGGCGTCGAGCTGCTCAAGAGCGTGCAGGGCGACGTCGTTCGGAAGACCCAAGAGGTCCTCGACGCGAATCGGCCGATTCCCCGTACGGCGCGATGGCTCCCGTTCGTTCGAGAGCGCGAGCAGGAGCGCGCGCGCTTCCTCCGCACGCCCGCTCTGTCGGTAGGCCAGCGCGATCTTCAACTGCGCCACGGGAGCGAACTCCGGGGACCGGGCCGCGAAGGCTCGATACAACTCGATCGCCTCCTGGAAGGCGTTTCGGCGCAGCGCATTCTCCGCGAGCCGCCACCGGAGGCGTTCCTCGAGCCAGAAGGCCGGCTGCTTCTCCAAAGCCTGAAGCAGGAACGCCCGCTCGCGCTCCCAATCGTCCTGCTGACGGGCGATCTCCGCCAGATGCCAGAGGGCGTAAACGCTCAGCAGGTCCTCGCGCTCCAGCACGCGCCGGAAGGCGCGAATGGCCCCTTCCCGATTCCCCATCCGCTGCCGCAGCCGCGCTCGCAGATACTCATAATGCCGACGGGCGAAGAGCGCCGGATCCTCCCGCTCGATCTCGTGAAGAAGGCGTTCAGCACCGGCGAAGTCTTCCCGTTCCAGAGCACGGAGGAGTCGCTCCTGCGCCCTCTCGGCCGCGTTCGCGCCAGGAGACGCCGCCATCCCCACCGCCGACGCGAAGAGCATCAGAACGGTGAGCCCGACGAACACCCGCGTGATCGCACGGACACGCCCCTGACTCTGCCGGAGCACGGCTTCCTGCACCACGTGTTCCCGCCATTCCCGTGCGAGATCATCCGCGTGCATCAGCATGCGCGACCACCTTCCCCCGCGAAGCGCGGCTTGAGAAAACCGCCGAGACCGTGTTTAATATCTCGACTGATCGGCGTGTCATTATATCATCGCCGGACGTTGATGGGCACACAGGTGGGAATAGATTGAGCATTCGGTGACCGGAGGAGGACGTCTCATGGGGCCGACGCGCGAAGCGGCATATGCCTTACTCTGCGAATACACTACGAGCGAGAGCTTGATCAAACACGCGCTCGCCGTCGAGGCCGTCATGCGCGCGTTTGCGCGCCACTATGGCGAGGATGAGGAGACGTGGGGGATCGCCGGCCTCTTGCACGATTTCGATTATGAACGATATCCGAATCCTCCCGACCACCCAATGCGCGGGGCCGAGGTGCTGCGCGAGCGCGGATATCCGGAGGAAATCGTACGCGCTATCCTCGGGCATGCTGATTACACGGGCGTTCCGCGCGACACGCTGTTGGCGAAGGTCCTCTACGCGGTGGATGAGCTGACGGGCTTCATCATCGCCTGCGCGCTGGTACGCCCATCGCGCAGCGTGGATGACCTGCCGGTGGCTTCGGTCAAGAAGAAGCTCAAGGATAAGGCCTTCGCCCGAGGCGTAGATCGCGCCATCGTCTATCGCGGCGCCGAGGAGTTGGGGATGGACCTCGACGATCTGATCGCCTTCATCATCTCCGCCCTGCGCCCCATCAGCGCGCAGATCGGCTTGAACCGTTTGCCATCGGAAGGGGAGGGAAGCACATGACGGCACAGAAACTCGATGGCCTGGCCATCGCGCGGCAGATCAAGAATGAAGTCGCCCACGAGGTCGAAAGGCTCGCGGGGTATGGCATTCGTCCGGGCCTGGCGGCCGTGCTGGTGGGGACCAATCCCGCCTCTCAGGTCTACGTCAACAGCAAAGTGAAGACCTGCGGGGAACTGGGCATCTATTCGGAGAAGTACGAGCTGCCGGAGACGACGACGACCGAAGAGCTGCTCGACCTGATCGCCCGCTTGAATGCCCGCCAGGAGATTGATGGCATCCTTGTCCAATTGCCCCTGCCTCGACATGTGGACACCCGGCGGGTGCTCGATGCGATTGATCCGGCCAAGGATGTGGATGGCTTCCATCCGGTGAATGTCGGGCGCCTGGTGCGCAATCAGGAGACGTTGGAGCCGTGCACCCCGGCTGGCATCATCGAGCTGCTGGAGCGGACGCGAATCCCCATTGAGGGGCAGCGCGCCGTCGTCATCGGGCGCAGCGACATCGTGGGGAAGCCCCTGGCGTTGATGCTCCTGCATCGTCACGCGACCGTGACGATCTGCCACAGCCGCACGCCGAATTTGTCCGAGATCGCGCGCCAGGCGGACATTCTGGTCGCGGCGATCGGTCGGACGGCCATGATCACGGCCGAATACGTCAAACCGGGCGCTGTCGTCATTGACGTGGGCATCAACAAAGTGACCGATCGCGCGGAGGTCGAACGCCTCTTCGGATCGGACGAGAAACGCCTGAGCGAATGGGCATCGAAGGGTTATACACTCGTCGGCGATGTGCATCCGACGAGCGTCCTGCCCGTGGCCGGTTATGTGACGCCCGTGCCTGGAGGCGTTGGCCCGTTGACCATCGCCATGCTCATGAAGAACACTGTCAAAGCCGCGCGCTGGCGACGCGCCCTGGCCTGCGCGGCAACCCCATGAGCACACGATTCGGAGGGTCTCCGATGCGACGCCTGCCACGACGACTCCGAGAATTCTGCGAGAGTCAGAAGATCATGCGCCTGGCCTTCACCGACGGGAGGGGATATCCGCATGTCCTCCCCCTCTGGTTCGTCATGATCGGAAACGACTGCTTCTTCGGGACGGATCGCGAGAGTGCGAAAGGCCGCGCTGTTTTGAAGAACCCTCGCGTCGGATGGGTCATGGATGGGGGAACGAGCGTGCGCACCTACAAGGGAGTCTCCTTCTGGGGGCGGGCCGAAGAAGTCACGGATCCGCGCCTCTGGCGCAAGGTCTGGCGCGCTCTGGGCACGAAGTATTACGGCTCGCCCGAGAGCCGCGCTTTTCAGGAACTCTACACGCCAGAGACGCTCATTGTGCGTCTGCGGCCCGAAGGGGTCTTCTTCTGGGATTACAGCGCGAAGTAGGTGCGCCCTCGACAGCGCGGCCCTAGGCCCCTTGCGTTCATCCTCCGGCGAAGCGCAGCGGATTCACCGGGCGATCGTTCACCCGCACCTCGTAATGGACGTGCGGCCCCGTTGATCGTCCCGTGCTCCCGGCTCGCCCCAAGACGTGACCGCGCTTTACCACCTGACCGACGCGCACAGCGATCCGCGACAGATGCCCATAGAACGTCGTGATCCCGTTGCCGTGATCGAGGATCACGAGGTTCCCGTACCCCCCGCGATAGGCGGCGAAGACCACCATCCCATCAGCCGTCGCGCGCACCGGCTCGCCATATCGCGCCTCCACATCCACACCCGCATGGAACTCATACCCTGCACCGAAGGGATCGCGCCGGATGCCAAACCGATCGTTCAATCCCCCCTGTACGGGCCATCCCTGAGGCGTCGTCGCCCGACGCATGCGCTCGCGCTCCAGATGCGCGCGCAGAGTCTTCACTATCACCTCCACGCGAGCGATCTCCTCCGCGAAGGACTGCAACTCGTGCGGTCCGCCCTTTCCTTTTGGGGACGGTGAGGAGGACGCCTCGACCTCGATGTCCTCCAGCGCGATTCCCATCTGCTGAGCCGCTTGCCGCATCTGATGCGCTTCGGCCTCCAAGAAGGTCAGGCGAGAGCGCAGTTCGCTCAATTGCGTGAGATATTCCCGCTTGAGCACCTCGTTCTCCCGCGTGATGCGCGCATATCGCATGAGCACGACCGCTCGCCGCATCATCCAGACGCTCGCCATGCTGAGGACGCCCAGTCCGATCAGACCGATCAAGACGGCGCCGTAGAGGTGCTTGTGGTGAATGACGATTTTATAAAAGCGCGAACTCGTCGCGGGCGCGATGATGAGCGTGTAAAACACATTCTCCCTGCGCATACGAACACCTCCTTCACCCCGAATTTCCCTCCACGCCACCCGCTGTATGTTTCGGACGAGACGGGGCTTAGGATAGCATGATCTGAGGCAAAGGACAAGAGGAATTTTCGCCGCGGGCGACCCTCACGAAGTCGCTTCCGACTGCTGCAGCTCGCGCAGGATCTCCCGCGCGATCGCGCGCGCGCGCTCGATCTCCTCCGGCGGGAGAGAGATAGCCGCGACCGCCGCATGGCCACCGCCGCCGTATCGCTCGCAAATCTTGGCCAGATTATGACGACGCGGTCGCGGAGCCCATGGATTCGACCCCACGGAGATCTTCGCGCGCACGGGAGAGAGGCTCACGCCGATGCTGTAGGTCGCTTCCGGGCAGAGGTAGTAGGGGATGAACTTGTTGTACCCCTCCAAGCCATACTCGCTCACATCAAAATAGGCGACATCGCGCTCGCAGCGCACGACGCGACGGATTGTCTCGATCGCCTGCTCATGCCACTTCAGGAGAGGCTCCACCCATTCGGCGATGGGCGGCTCTTTGACGACTTCCGCCAGGGACTTCTCCTGCAACGCGCGGATCACCCGCTCCGGGAGGTGATCGTCCCGCCCCGCTTCGACGACGAGCATCAGCTTCATGGCCGGCTCGGTCAGATCAATCGCCGCCCGGGGATCCGGATACTGCGCGCCATCAATGATGTCCGCCCATCGGATCAGCTCCTCCAGCGGCGTCGGATCGAACCCGAAGCGCGCGGCCGTGATGTCAGCGACCAACTTCGTACACGATTTGTACGTCGGATCGAGGAACTTCTTCCCGCTCCGGTCCCGACGGAAATGGGCCTCATCCTCTGGAGAGAGGAACGCACTATCATGATGATCGAACCACCAGGTCAAGCGCTCGGAGCTGCTGTACTTGAAATCCACGATCGCGTTCTCGTCCCCATCGAAGGCCCCATCATCGAAGAGACGGCCGGCTCGATGCATCAACCCCGCATACGCGAACTCCGCGCGCGGATTCACCCGTTCTCGATAGAATCGAGAGAAGACGACCGCCGAGGCGACCCCATCGAAGCACCGATCGTGAAAGAGCACCTTCACTCTCATCGCCCGATCCCAATCAAGCGGAAAATGATACCCGCAACGCCTCCGATGTGCCAAATCAATCCGGAGTCGGAACCCAGAGCAACGCCCGGCGCAAGATGCGAATCCCATGAGGATGCAGCGCGACCGCATATGGCTCGCACTCGCGCGCCTGCTCCAGCGCCTCTCGCAAAAGGGCTCCGGCGCGCGCGGCCGCCGTCTCGTAGAGGCGCTCCAGCTCCTGCGCGAGCGGCTGCAATTCGTCAGGAACCTCTCCCCCTTTCTCCCCCTCCGGCGAGACGTCCAAGACGCCCTCCGCCGATTCGCCTCGCAGAACCGCGCCAATCGGATGATCCAACACCACGCGATTCAACCGCGCCTCCACGCGCGAGATCATCCGCCGCCGCTGCACCTCCAAGCCCGAGCGAAGCTCCTCCGGCACATCGTCTGAAAGCGGCCTCTGCCGCAGCTGCTCTAGTTGGAGCTGAAATTCCCGCATCAACTCCTTCAGCGTCGGCTGAAGGCGCGCGCGCACCTCCTCGAGCGCGCGTTCCAGGAACGCTTCCTGGCTCTCGTTCAACCGGGAATAGAGCCGCAGGTTCGGATTGTGGTGGAGGATCACGCGCTCGGAGCGCATCAGGTGCTCGATCAAATCGTTCTCGAACTCCGCCAGGCGTGCATCAGTGAGCGCTACCACGCCCTCGTAGGGGCGAATCCCGGGCTGTGGCGTCGTGCGGATCTGCTCCGGCGCGAGCTCCCCAACAGCCGAGACGCTCCAATCGGCCGCCGCTTCATCACGCGGCAACCAGGTCGTATACCGGCGATCCTCCGAATGCACGATCTCCGCCCGGAGATCGCGAAACTCCAGCAAGCACTCAAAGAGCAAGGCCGGCCGATACCGCCAGGCGATCGAGGCGTCCGCGAGCACGGACTCCTCCAGACTCACCCACAATTCCACGAACCCCGACATCGCGCCCCCGCTCATCCCTCCGTGAGCACGCGTTCAGCCGCGATCTTGGGCTCGACCGTGAGCGAGCGGAACTCGCTCAGCCGCACAAGCCCCGGCTTTGATCGGGGAATTTTACTCACGAACTTGCGCTCTGTATAGGCCACGACGACTGTGCTCGAATGCCGAGCCTGACTGAAGAAAGCAGCTAATTGCGCCGCCTCCAGGAGGGTGCGGGGGGGAACGACTTGCCCCTTCGCCCGTCGGATGATGACGTGCGAGCCCGGATAGTCGGCCGCATGTAACCAGATGTCATGAGGAGCGGCCACGCGGAACGTGAGCCGTTCGTTGTCCTCGGCACTCTTGCCGACCAAGATGTCGAACCCATCCGAAGAGCGGAAATGATACACGCCCGGGATGCGCGCGGCGCCCCTTTTGAGCGAGGTCGGCGTCGGGCGCCCTGCTGCTGAACGTTCGCCCGAAGGAGCCAGGCCGAGATCGCGCGCGATGTGTTCCAAGGTTGGAAGAGCGTCAGCGGTCTCCACACGCCCCTGGATGCGCCGCAGCTCCTCCAGCTCCCGCTCGATCACTGCCTGCCGTTCGGCGATCACCCGCGCTCCCTGCTTGGCCTTCCGATACCGCTGGAAATACTCCGCGGCCGCCTGCTGCGGTGTTGCCGCCGAGGTCGGGATCTCGATCACGCGTTGCTCCGGATCATAATGATCGGTCACGAGGAAACCGGATGGGGTTCGCACGGCCATGTGGGCATTGGCCAGCAGCAGCTCCCCCCATCGTCGCCACAGCTCCGGATCGCCGAGCGCGCGCTGATCCTCGTCCAAGCGCTTCCGTAACCGCTCCCGCTTCTCGATCTGCGCCGCGAGATGACGCTGAAGGGTCGTGCGCATCTGCTGAAAGCGCTCGGCCCGACGCACGAGATCGTAGTAGACTTCCGCCGCTTGGGAGAATGACTCCCAGCGCGTCGCGCTCCACCCCTTGGCTTGCGACAGCGGGATCGCCGACAGGAGCACATCGCGCGGGGATGCGCGCGCCGGATCCCAGCGCTCCAGTGGCTCGCGAGAATAGAGGATCGGGTGTCGGGAGCGCGCGAGGTCCTCCAGAACACTCCGGAAGGCTGCGTAGGCGAGATCAGGTGAGGGCGCGGCCGCGGGACTCATCTCCCGCCATCGCGCTTCGACCTCGGTCGCGTAAAGCGATCCGAACCCCTCGATGGTTCTCTTGAGGCTCTCGGCAAGCGGGCGCTCGCCGCTCACGATCGCGCGAAACTCCTCGCGGTCGAGCGTCCACGGATCGCGCTTCTCCGAGGCCGGAGGGGTGT
>JBEPZV010000013.1:52656-56858 GCA_041640655.1 bacterium | reverse complement strand
GGCGATCATTCGGGGAGATCAGCTCTCGGTCTCCATCGCCGCCGCTTCGATCCTGGCCAAGGTCACGCGCGATCGCCTCATGCGGGAATACGATCGGCTCTATCCCGGTTACGGCTTCGCCCGGCACGTCGGCTACGGCACGCGTGCGCATCAACAAGCGCTCATGCGGCTCGGCCCCTGCCCTATCCACCGCCTCTCTTTTCGCGGAGTCGCGCCATCTCGTTCGGGGTCCGAACGCGCTGTGTCGGAGAGCTGAACCCACAGACCCCGATCTCGCCCTACAGCAGAAACAGAAGCCGATCGGACTCCCCAAAGAGGGCGATAAGAATCAACGGCATGACGAAGAGGATGATCAAAGCGGGATTGCTGAAAGTCAATCCCGGCAAGATCAACGCCAGGAGCATGAGCGCCAGATACGGCATCAGGACTGTCGAGAGGGCCAGAACCGATGGCCCGAGCAGAAGCAGAAACAGCGCCCACTTCCTCATAATCTCCCCCCTCGATGACATTCAGCGAACCGTCTCATCTCGGCTTCAGAGCACGAAGACGAAGACGGAGGCCGGAAGCACAAAACCCGTGAGCCCGAGTCCGAGATCCAATCCGCTGGCCGTGACGACGCCGGCGACGATCGCCAGAAGCTGAATGAAATTCAATCCGCCTCCGCCCAGATTCAGCAGCTGCAGGATGATGCTGATGACGCTCGGCACCAGGGCGACTGCCCCCTGCCCAAGCGCCGGCAGGCCCAGCAGCAGAACGAACGCACGTTTCTTCGTCATACGCCTCGCTCCCTTCCTGAAAAACTCACCCGCTGCCACAAACGGCGCTCTCCAGTATATAAGCCAATCTGAGTTGAGTCAAGGAAATTCTTTCTCCGCGTGACATCGTCCGAACGAACACCGTGTGTGACCGGGCGAAGGGGCCGCCCCTAGGGCTCGCCTGCGGCTCGCCCCGGGCTACACTCGGACGCCCGCTTCGCGGGCTTGATGCAGACGGCTTGGCCGGCCGAATCAATACTCGGCCAGATCGAGGATGGCCCGCACCAGATCCTCAACCTGTGGCAGGATGGCATTCTCCAGGTCGGGGCAATAGGCCACGAACGTATCCAGAGCACCGACGCGACGCACGGGGCCGTCCAGGTCCTCGAACAACTCATCCGCGATACGGGCGGCGATCTCCGCTCCGAATCCCCAGGAGAGGCTATCCTCATGCGCGACGATCACCTTGCTTGTCTTCCTCACCGAGCGGGCGATCGTCTCCCAGTCGTACGGGTTCAAGCTCCGCAGGTCAATGACCTCCACATCGAGGTCGTATTGCTCTTTGACCCGCTCGGCCGCCAGAAGGCTGCGATGGACGAGCGCCCCGTAGGTGATGATGGTGAGATCGCGTCCTGGGCGAACGATCTTCGCCTTCCCGAAGGGGATCATGTAGTTCGGCCCCGGATATGGGCCTCGGTTGTACGGTTGGCGATAGAGGTGCTTGTGCTCCAGGAAGAGCACGGGATCATCGCATCGGATCGCGGTGCGCAAAAGGCCGTTGGCATCTACGGCCGTCGAGGGCATGACGACGCGCAGTCCGGGGATATGCGTGAAGATGCTCTCGCCAGATTGGCTGTGATAGATGGCGCCTCCCTGGAGGTACCCGCCGATCGGGACGCGGATGACCAGCGGGCATGACCAGGCATTGTGCGAGCGCCATCGCATCAGGGCCAGCTCGTTGCGGATCTGCATCATGGCCGGCCAGATGTAATCGAAGAATTGGATCTCGATGACGGGCTTCAACCCGCGCGTGGCCATGCCGATGGCGCGTCCGACGATGTTGGCTTCCGCCAGGGGGGTATTGAAGACGCGGTGCGAGCCGAAGCGGCGCTGCAGATTATGCGTGACCTTGAAGACGCCCCCCTTACCTTTGACCTTGTCCAGGTATTGCTCGCGGCTGCAATCGGCGACGTCCTCGCCGAAGACGACGATTCGGGGATCGCGCGCCATCTCGTCATGAAGGCAGGCGTTCAGAAGGTCCACCATCGTCTTCGGCTCGCCCGAATATTGCGGCTCGGTCTCGAAGTCCGAGGACGTGGGGTCCACGGTGGGGGAGTAGACGTAGAGCGTGGCCGTCGAGGGTGCGGGACGAGCCGCCGCCAGGGCTTCGTCGGCCGCGCGCGCGACCTCTTCATCCACGTCCGCGCGGATGGTCGCCAGGTGTTCGGCATCGGCCAATCCCTCGCGGAGGAGAAAATCCGCCAGGCGAGAGATGGGATCGCGTCGGGCTTCCTCCTCCCGCTCTTCCTCGGGCTTGTAGAGGGTCTCATCATCGGAGAGCGAATGCGAATAGGGGCGAATGACATGAGCGTGAACGAGAGCGGGCCCGCGCCGCTGCCGCACGTATGCGACGGCCTCGCGCAGCGTCGCGTAACTCTCCAGCACATCCGTTCCGTCGCACTCGCGAACCAGGAGATAAGGGAAGCTGCGCACCAGGCGCGAGATGCTACCGCCAGCCGTCTGGACTTCGATGGGCACGGAGATGGCATACCCGTTATCCTCGATGAGGTAGAGGATGGGGAGCTTCAAGTTGCACGCCGTATTGAGCGATTCCCAGAACTCGCCCTCGCTCGTCGCTCCATCGCCGCCGGAGACATAGACGACTTCATCCGCATGGAACCGGCTCGCGCGATCCGCGATCTCCTCCACCAGCTCGTAATACCGTCCGGCTTCGGCGCATCCCACGGCTTGCAAAAACTGCGTCCCCGTGGGGCTGGAACTGGAGACGACGTTCAAGCGCCGGAATCCCCAGTGCGAGGGCATCTGACGCCCGCCGGAACTGGGATCGGCAGCCGCGCCCACCGCCTGCAGGAACATCTCCTTGGGCGTCACGCCCAGCATGAGCATCAGGGCCCGATCGCGATAGTAGGGGTAGAACCAATCGTAAGCCGGCTTCAAGACCAAGCCCGCGGCGACGAGCACCGCTTCATGCCCCGCGCCGCTGATTTGAAAGAAGATGCGATTCTGCCGCTTGAGCTGAATCTCCTTATCATCAATGCGGCGAGATAAAAGCATGGTGCGATACAAGCCGAGGAGCACCTCCCGGCTGAGTCCCTGGTATTTCTCAACCGCAATATGAGTGACCGGATTCATCCCCTCCCTCCCACATGGCGGTCAGTGTCGCGGGGGGATGCTCGGAAGCCGCCCCACAGTCCCCCCTCCACGTCAGAATAAGTGCCCCCAGTTGGAAGCGCTCACCGTGATGATGCCGGTACAGGAGATCACCTTCCATCTTCACACGATTCGGACCGCCCGATTCCCCTCCGAACTTGCTCGAAGCAATAGTTTAGAACCGCTAGGGGGACCGGGTCAACAGGTCCTCACACTATGAGGACGCCGAGGCCAGTTGTCCGTTCCCTCATGGGGGGATGAAGTCATCCCGGCGCGGGGCTTGAACGGAAACAAGGGGGAGTGGTACATTGCTGAGTGTTGTCAGATGAGGACAAGATGGGGAGGGGGCTTCCGAGAGGAGAACGAAGATGGCTTTCGAAGCGCAAGATTACTTGGACCTTCTCCGGCTCCTTCAAGAACATCCGGAGTGGCGGCAGGAGCTTCGTCGCCTTTTGCTCACGGATGAGTTGCTCGCTCTGCCACAACTTTTCCGAGAATGGATCGAAGCACAACAGCGGGCTGAAAGGAGAACGACCCGCGCTCTTTTAGTTCTGGCGCAGGCGCAGCGAAGATCAGAAGAGCGAATAGGGCGGGTGGAGGAGCAATTGGCGGCTCTGGCCGAGGCGCAACGCAAGACGGAGGAGCGGGTGGCGCGCGTGGAGGAGCAATTGGCGGCTCTGGCCGAGGCGCAGCGCAAGACGGAGGAGCGAGTGGCGCGCGTGGAGGAGCAACTGGCGGCTCTGGCCGAGGCGCAGCGCAAGACGGAGGAGCAGGTGCGGATGCTGGCCGAGGCGCAGCGGCACCTGGAGGAGCGGGTGACCCGTGTGGAGGAGCAACTGGCGGCTCTGGCCGAGGCGCAGCGCAAGACGGAGGAGCAGGTGCGGATGCTGGCCGAGGCGCAGCGGCACCTGGAGGAGCGGGTGGCGCGCGTGGAGGAGCAACTGGCGGCTCTGGCCGAGGCGCAACGCAAGACGGAGGAGCAGGTGCGGATGCTGGCCGAGGCGCAGCGGCACTTGGAGGAGCGGGTGGCGCGCGTGGAGGAGCAACTGGCGGCTC
>JBEPZV010000013.1:0-52556 GCA_041640655.1 bacterium | reverse complement strand
GTGGAGGAGCAACTGGCGGCTCTGGCCGAGGCGCAACGCAAGACGGAGGAGCAGGTGCGGATGCTGGCCGAGGCGCAGCGGCACTTGGAGGAGCGGGTGGCGCGCGTGGAGGAGCAACTGGCGGCTCTGGCCGAGGCGCAGCGTAAGACGGAGGAACACCTGGCGGCCCTGGTCGAGGTTCAGCGGAGCATGTCAAGCGAGCTCTCGGAGCTATCTTCGCGCGTGAGCTCTTTGAGTGACGCCGTCAGCGGGCTCAGAGGCCGAGTGCTGGAACTGACATATCAGAACAAGGCCGTGGCGTATTTCGGACCTCTGCTGCGACGGGTTCGCGTCGTCTCCATGGAAACGTTGCTTGAAGCGCTCAGGGCCAAGCTCTCTCCCGAAGAATTCCGAGACGTCCTCTTGCTCGACCTTCTGGTGCAGGGGAAGTTGGAGACCTGGCCGGGGAAGCCCGAAATATGGCTCGCCATTGAGGTCTCTGCCGTTGTGGATGAGCGAGATGTCGAGCGCGCGCGGCGGAGAGCGACGCTACTGCGCCGCGCCGGATACCGGGCGATCCCTGTGGCCGCGGGAGAACGGGCCACCCTGGGGGCGGAAGAGAATGCTCGACAACAAAGCGTGGTGATGCTTCAGGATGGGCGGGTCTTCCTCTGGGAGGAAGCGCTGAAAACGTGGTTAGCATCTTCCGGATGATGGATCAGGCCCGGCGCGTTTGACGACGGCCGAGGCCCTTTGCTATATTGTCCTTCGCCGTGGGCACTTAGCTCAGCGGTAGAGCGTTCGCCTCACACGCGAGAGGTCGGAGGTTCGAATCCTCCAGTGCCCACCATCTTCTGTTTCCACTGGCCCATTGCCTCCCTCAGGGTCCGCTTCGTACAATCTCTCTCGGGATGTGGAAAAGCGGTCCTGGAGAGACGATCAAGAAATTCGGCGTGGCGGCATCTCTGGGGACGGTCTTCGTCTCTTATGTGGCGGCTGGCTCGCTGATCGGGTATTTCCTGGACAAGTGGTTGGGGACATCACCTTGGCTGTTCCTGCTGTTTTTCGCCATTGGCATCGGTGGGGGGATTTACAACGTCTTCAAGCTGGCGGCCCGACTGTGAGCGGAAATTGACAGATCTGGCGGACGCTCCTACAATGTATCCTTTTCGGTGAGACTGAGAGGCCGGAGGAAGAAGGTGTGACCTACGCGATCATCACCACAGGGGGGAAACAATATCGCGTCACGCCGGGTGACATTCTGCGCGTTCCGGCGCTTCGCGCCGAAGTGGGGGCGACTGTGGAGTTGCCGGTGCTCGCCCTCGGCGATGGGGGACAGGTTCGGATTGGTCGCCCGGTGGTGGAGGGAGCACGCGCTGTGTGCCGCGTCCTGGAGCATGGAAAGGAGCGAAAGATCATCGTGTTCAAGTTCAAGCGGCGCAAGCAATATCGGCGCAAGAAGGGGCATCGGCAGAAGTACACGGCCATTCGCGTGGAAGCCATTCACGCGACGTGATGCGCCGGAAGGAGGGGGGCTATGGCTCACAAAAAGGGGATGGGAAGCTCGCGCAACGGGCGCGATTCGGTCGGGAAGCGATTAGGGATCAAGTGCTTCGGAGGACAATTCGTGACCGGAGGCTCGATCCTCGTCCGACAGCGCGGCACGCGCTTCAAGCCCGGGGTCAACGTGGGCATCGGCAGCGATGACACGCTGTATGCCAAGATCTCGGGCATCGTCCGGTTCGAGGATAAGGGGCGGATGGGCAAGTTCGTGAGCGTCTATCCGGTCTCGACGACGAGCGAATGAGCGCGCGTCGTGTTCCCTTCGGGCCTCCTCCGCACGGGTGCCATGTTCATTGATCGCGCGGAGATCGTGGTGAAAGCCGGAGATGGGGGGGACGGGTGCACGGCCTTTCGCCGCGAGAAGTACGTCCCCTTTGGAGGACCGGCTGGCGGCGACGGCGGCCGAGGGGGACATGTGTACATGGAGGCTGCGCTCGGGATGAATTCGCTCATTCACTTCAAGTACAATCCGGAGTATCGGGCCGGACGCGGTGGGCATGGGGAGGGGAATAATCGGCATGGGCGAGATGGCGAGGACATTGTGATCCGAGTGCCGGTGGGGACGCTCGTCTATGATCAGGAGACTGGGGAATTGATCCACGACTTCTCCACGCCGGGGGAGCGGGTGCTGATCGCGCGCGGGGGGCGTGGAGGGCGTGGCAATGCGCGCTTTGCGACGCCGACGCGACGTGCGCCGCGATTTCACGAGCGCGGGCAGCCGGGTCAGGTCCGCCGCCTGCGATTGGAGCTGAAGCTTCTGGCCGATGTGGGGCTGGTCGGTTTCCCCAACGCGGGCAAGTCCACGTTGCTGGCGCGCATCTCAGCGGCGCGGCCGAAGATCGCCGAATATCCTTTCACAACGCTGGAACCCGTCCTCGGCGTCGTGCAACTTGATGAGGAGCGCAGCTTCGTCGTCGCCGATATTCCCGGATTGATCGAAGGGGCGCATCGGGGGGCGGGCTTGGGACATGAGTTCCTGCGCCACATCGAGCGGACGCGCGTCCTGCTCCACCTGGTGGATGTCTCGCCTTTGGCCGAGCGCGGACCGGTGGAGCGATACATGATCATCAACCGCGAGCTGGAGGCCTATAATCCGCGGCTCTTGGAGAAGCCACAGATCGTCGTGGCGACGAAGATGGACATCGCGTCCGACGAATGGGTCCGCGAGCTGGAGGCCTTTTGTCGCGCGCGCGATCTGGAATTCGTCGGCATCTCGGCCGTGACCGGGCAGGGCGTGGCCGAGCTCCTGGAGCGCGTCGCTCGACGCGTGGAGGGTGCAGTCATGGCCGTCGCAGCCCTTCCCTCCCGCTGACCGATATGCGCATCGGAATCTTCGGGGGCACCTTCGATCCCGTCCACAACGGACATCTGGAGATCGCCGAGAAAGTCTGGCATTGGTTCTCCCTGGATCGCCTCTATTTCATTCCCGCGGCTCAATCCCCGCATAAGCGCCGGCAGCCGGAAGCACCAGCTTGGGACCGATTCGCGATGCTCGTGTTGGCGACGCAGCCATATGCGGCCTTCTACGTCTCGACGCTCGAGCTGGCGCGCGGGGGGGTGAGCTATACGATCGACACGGTTCGAGAACTCCGCCATCGGATGGGTGAGGATGCGGAGCTCTACTTCATCATGGGCGCCGACGCCTTTCAAGGTATCACGCAGTGGAAGGAGTACGACCAATTGCTGCGGCTGATGAATCTGGTGGTCATTCCGCGTCCGGGATACATCCTGAGCGCCGAGGGGCTGCCGGAGGAGATTCGCGCTCGGGTGCGCGCCTTCGTCCCCGAGCGCGATCGCGTTCAAGAGCAGGGTCCGCGCATCTATTTCTGTTCGGGGATTCACAACGCGACGTCGGCGACGGCGATTCGGGCCGCACTGCGGCGCGGGGAGGCTATTGCTCACCTGGTCCCGTCCGAAGCGGCGGCCTACATCGAGAAGTATCGCCTGTATCGTGAAGGGGTCACGACCTGAAATGGCGCGCGTGTCTTCGGCACGAGACACTCGAAGAGCCCTCGCGTTGGCCGTTGAAGCGGCCAGCGAGAAGAAGGCTGAGAATATCGTCGCGCTCGATCTGCGAGGGGTGGCTACGTTCACCGATTACTTCCTGATCTGCAGCGGAACCTCCACGCGCCAGGTGCAAACCATTGCCGAAGCGATCTTGGAGAAGCTGGAGGAGCACGGCACGCGTCCGCTTCATGTGGAGGGGGAGACGGTGGCGCAGTGGATCCTGATTGACTACGGGGACCTGGTCGTCCACGTCTTTGAGCAGAGCGCGCGCGAGTACTATGATCTGGAACGGCTCTGGCGCGACGCCGAGAAGATCCCGATCCCCTGACGTGGGGATCTGGCCCACTGTGCCCTTCCGGGGACCGGAGTGAACCTACCTGAAGGTGAGGAGCGATGTACGTGGAATTCCTCTGGGTCGGGAAGACGCGGAACCCACATTTGGCCGCGCTGGAGCAGGAGTATGTGCATCGCCTCCAGCGTTTCGCCCCGTGTCAGATCCGCGCGCTGCGCGCGATCCGGGGGCGAGACGCCAGGCGGCTTCGTGAGCGAGAGGGCGCGGCGCTGCTGGGGGCGCTGCGACCCGGATTTCGCGTCGTCCTCCTGGACGAGCGCGGGCGGATGCTCAGCTCGCCGGAGCTGGCCGCGTGGCTGCGCGCGCATGAGCACGGAGGGACGCCCGGACTCTGCTTCCTCGTCGGTGGAGCTGAGGGGGTCGCCGAGAGCGTTCGAGAGCGGGCTGAGGAATGCCTCGCGCTCTCGCGCTTGACGCTGCCGCATGAGCTTGTGCGCGTCATTTTGCTGGAGCAAATTTATCGAGCTTTTGCTATAATCCGTAGCTTGCCCTATCCGAGGTAAGCGCGGCCGCTCATGCGAGGAGACGGCGCGGGATGACGAAGAAGAAGGCCGAACAATATCGGAGACGCTTGCTGGAGAAGCGCGAGGAGCTGCTCCGGGCGCTGGATCGCCACGTCCACTACGGGCGGGAAGCCGATCAAGACGCCGCGCAGGATCCGGCGGATAAGGCTTCGAATTCGTATCTGAAAGAGCTGCTCTTCAGCCAGAGCACGAGCGACAGGTATATCCTCGCGCTCATTGACGAGGCGCTGGAACGCATTGAGGAAGGGACGTACGGCATCTGCGTGGCCTGCGGCGCGGAGATTCAGCCGAAGCGCTTGGAGGCCGTCCCATGGGCCCGTCATTGCGTGACGTGCCAGGACTTGCAGGAGCGCGGCCTGCTGCGCGCGTCCGAGCGGTGAGATGCGCCTGGGCTTGGATGTGCTCTTTCTCCGGCACCGACGCCTTGTGCGAGGCCGACGGATTGGTCTCATTGTCCATCCCGCTTCGCTCGATCGGAACCGGCATCATGCGATCGCGCGATTCGCGACGGCCTCCGATCTTCGCCTCACCGCCATCTTCGGCCCTCAACACGGTCTGCGCGGCGAGACCCAGGACAACATGATCGAATGGGAGGGGTGGCGGGATCCGAAGCTGGGGATTCCCGTCTTCAGCCTCTATGGGGCGACGCGCGCGCCCACAGCGGAGATGCTGGCCGAGGTGGACGTCCTGGTTCTCGATCTGCAAGATGTCGGGACGCGCGTCTACACGTACATCTGGACGATGGCGCTCTGCATGATGGCGGCCGCGCGCGAGGATCGCGAGATGATCGTGCTCGATCGCCCCAATCCCATTGGCGGCGTGCACGTGGAAGGGCCGGTCTTGCGAAAGGGCTTTGAGTCCTTTGTCGGGATGTTCCCGATCCCCCTGCGGCATGGGATGACGATCGGAGAACTCGCGCGGCTATTCAACGAAGCGTTCGGCATCGGCTGCCGGTTGCGGGTCATCCCCATGGAGGGATGGCGGCGCGATCTCTGGTACGACCAGACGGGTTTGCTCTGGGTCCCCCCCTCGCCGAACATGCCCACGCTGGAGACGGCGACCGTCTACCCCGGAGCCGTTCTCGTCGAGGGGACGATGCTCTCGGAAGGGCGGGGGACGACGCGTCCGTTCGAGATCATCGGCGCGCCGTTCATTGATCCTGATCGCCTGGTCGCCGAGTTGCGCGCGTATCGGCTGCCGGGTGTCTTCTTCCGCCCGTGCTACTTTCAGCCGACGTTTCACAAGCATGCGGGCCAACTGTGCGGCGGCGTCCAGATTCACGTCCTGAATCGCGACCGGTTCAAGCCCGTCCTCACCGGAGTCGCTCTCCTCAAGGCGATTCATCGCCTCTACCCCGATCGGTTTGAATGGCGTCCGCCACCGTATGAATACGTCTTCGATCGCTTGCCGTTTGACATCCTGGCCGGGACGGATCAAGTGCGCGCGCAGATTCTCGAGGATCGTCCGCTTCGGGAGATCGTGGACTCCTGGCGCGCGGATCTGGAGCGATTCCGCGAGCTGCGTCGGGCGTATCTGATGTACGAAGCGGCACCGCGGCGATTCACCGTTCTTCGAGGAGCCGAGCCGCATGGTAGATGTAGTGGATCCCGGAGATGAGGGTGATGGCGAAGCTCGCGATGTACATGGAGCGCAGCAGCTCCGCGCCACTCCCCCAGGCATTGACGGCCAGCACGAGTGCGATCGTGAGGACCTGAATCGTCGTGTGCACCTTCCCCGGGAGCGAAGGGCGAAAATGCCGAAAGCCCGTCATGATGAAGAGCATGAGGGCGCCGAGCACGATGAAGACGTCACGGCTGATGACGGTGATCGTGAGCCAGAGGGGGATCGGTCGGTAGCCACGATTCGGGAGCGTCAGCAGCACAAAGGCCGTGATGAGCAGCAGCTTGTCAGCGATGGGATCGAGGATCGTCCCCAGCGTCGTGCGCTGATGGAAATGCCGAGCGACGAAGCCATCGAGCGCGTCCGTGATCCCGGCCAGCAGGAAGACCCACAGCGCTCGCGGCAGATCGTTATAGAGGACGAGCGCGGCGAAGGCCGGAATCAGCAGCAGGCGAAGGAGCGTGAGGAGATTGGCGAGCGTCGCGATTTGACCCATGCCGCTCACACCGAGCCATCCGCTTCGGGCGCGCGCCGCAGTTCGAGAAGCGTGATCTCGGGCCGACATCGGTAGCGAACGGGGATCAAGACGGTGCCCAGCCCCCGATTGACGTAGATCTGCGTCGGCCCATATCGGCCATGTCCGCGCAAGATGGGCCAATAGCGGCGCAAGCGTCGTCGCCAGGAGGGGATGTTGATCTGGCCGCCATGCGTGTGTCCGGCCAGAACAAGCGCCACGCGCGCGTGAGCGGCCGACCAGAGGATGTTCGGATGATGCGAGAGCAGGAGCGTCGGCCATCGGCGATCCAGGCCGCGCAGCGCTGCGAGCAAGTCGTCCTCTCCCACCGTCAGGTCATCAAGGCCCGCGAGTCCCAGCGCCTCTCCGCCCCGGCGCACATAGGTGTGCGCGTTGCGCAAGACTTCGATGCCGTGCCGACGCAAGGCGCGCGTGAGCGCTTCCGGGCCCGTCCAGAAATCGTGATTGCCGAGCACGGCATAGACGCCGACGCGCGCGCGCAAGTCGCCAAGCAGTTCGGCCACTCCGCCAATATAGGATCGCGAGTGGCTCACATAATCACCTGTGAGGACGATCGCATCCGGAGCCAAACGGTTGGCGAGCGCGACAGCATGGGCGATATAGTCCGCGTCCACGAACGCGCTGTGGTGAATGTCCGACAGGTGCACCAGGGTGAAGCCCTCAAAACTCCCGGGCAATCCCGAGAGCCACACGCGCTCTCGCACGATCTCAATCTCGCGCGTCTCATCCACCGCCTGACGCGCCAGCTCAAGAAGCGTTCGGGCGACCCCACGGGTCACCCCTCGGCGCCAGGGCTTCGGTTGGCGAAGCGGCATCATCTCGTCCCTCCTCGATAACGCATGCTCTAACCACGGCGGCTTATTATAGGCGAATGGGGGACGTTCCGGCGAGTCGCTCCCGGTTCGAGTGATGCCTGCCATGGTGAACTTGAGGCGGATGGAACCGGCATGCTTTACTTCACGAACGTATGGAGGAACCAGTCATGAGGGCGATACGCGTTCACGAGCATGGCGGACCGGAAGTTTTGCGCTATGAGGAGGTCGCGCTGCCGGAGCCGGGGCCGGGCCAAGCGCGGGTGAGGATTGAGGCCGCGGGGGTTAACTTCATTGACATCTACCATCGGACGGGGCTTTATCCGAATCCGCTTCCGTTCACACCCGGCATCGAAGGCGCAGGCACGGTGGAAGCTGTCGGCCCTGGAGTCACGGAGGTGCGAGTGGGAGATCGCGTCGCCTATGCGCTCTCGCTCGGCGCCTACGCCGAGTACGCCGTCGTTCCCGCGTGGAGGCTGGTCCCCATTCCGGACGGGGTAGACCCCTCGGTGGCTGCGGCGGCGATGGTGCAAGGGATGACGGCCCACTATCTCACCCACAGCACGTATCCGCTGCGGCCTGGCGATACCGCGCTCGTCCACGCGGCGGCCGGGGGGACAGGGCTTCTGATCGTGCAAATGGCGAAGCTGCGAGGCGCGCGCGTCATCGGCACGGTCTCGACCCCGGAGAAAGCGCAGCGCGCCAGAGAAGCGGGTGCCGATCATGTGATCCTCTATACGCAGAGCGATTTTGAGGCCGAGGTGAAGCGGCTCACCGAGGGGCGCGGCGTTGACGTCGTCTACGATTCCGTCGGCCGAACGACCTTCGAGAAGAGCCTGAATTGCCTGAGGCCGCGCGGTCTGCTTGTGCTCTTCGGCCAGTCGAGCGGTCCGGTCCCGCCCCTTGACCCGCTCCTGCTCTCGACGAAGGGCTCGCTCTTTCTCACGCGACCACATCTCATGCACTATGTGGCCACGCGCGAGGAGCTGCTTGAGCGCGCGCGGGCAGTGTTTCAATGGATTCAGGAGGGGCGCGTGAGGATTCACATCGAGCGCGTCTTCCCCTTGAGCGAAGCTGCGGCGGCCCATCGCACCCTCGCCGAGCGGCGCTCGACGGGGAAGTTGCTCCTTGTGCCGTGAGCCGGGGCGGGGGGCTGCACGCCGCGCCCCTGTCTCAGGTCTCGCTCATCGAGAGTCCGTCGAGAGCCGGATGTTGTGGACGTCGAGCGTCGTCCCCATCACGCGCTGCAGCTCGGCGATCGCCTTGTTGTAGGCGACCAGCGCCTGAAGCTCCGCCCCGCGCGCCTGCGAGAGCTGATTCTGATACTGCAGGACGAGGAAGTTCGTGGACATCCCGGCGGCGAATCGCTCTTGCTCACCCTCGAGCTGCTTCTCCCGCGCCAGGCGCGCGGCGCGCGCGGCCTCGATGCTCTGGCGCGCGGCCTCGACGTTCTGCAAGGCATTCCGCACCTCGATGGCGATCCGCTGCAGCAACTGTTGCTCCTGATAGTCGAGGACGCGCGCTTGCGCCTTCGCCTGCCCCAATTGCGCCTGGGCCGTGCGATTCCGAAGCGGGAAGCTGATGCTCACGCCGATGGCCACATCGCGGAAGCGCTGGCGCAGCGCGTTCTGGATGGCCTGACCGGGACCGCCGAGGAACTGCGCGGCCACGCCACCGGCGAGGAACGGGAATTCCGGTGAGGGTGGCACCTCGGTCCCCGCCAATCCGAAAGACGCGTAGCGCGCGATCAGATTCACGGCCGGCCGCGTCTGATTGGCGAAGTATCGAATGGCGATCTCCGTCTGCTCCTTCTGCAGGTGCAACTGCTTCACCTCCGGGCGATTCAGAAGCGCCAGCCGCAGCGCGCTCTCTTCATCAATGGCTGGCGGCACGTAGGCGATGTCCTCAGTCGGCACGATATTGGCCCGCCAGAGCGGATCGTTCAGATTGGGCAGGATCAACCCCTTCAACGCGTTCTCCGCGACCGTGACCTGAGCGATGGCGGCGATCAGCTCCTGATTCCGCCGCTCGATCTCCGCCAGCGACTGATGCAGCTCGATCGGGGGCAGCGTCCCCGCCTCCACGCGCTGTTCGTTCTCCGCGTGTTGCCGCCGCGCCAGGTCCACGGCCTCCTGCAGGATCTCCACATTTCGAATCGCGAAGATGAGGTCGTAGTAGGCCTTCTGCACCTGCGTGATGATCTCGATGACGCGCTGTCGGAACTGACTGTCGGAGAGATCGAGCGCCTTCTTCGCGATGCGGATCTGCTGCGTCGTCTGATTCCACCGGAAATTCCGCCAGAGCGGCTGGACGAAATCCAGCGCGAGCGTGGTGAAGAACTGCGGGTTCAAGGTGGCGAAGATCGAGTTGGTCGTCGTGCGCTGATTGGAGAAGGTGAACTGCCAGTTCCCGCCGGTGGGGAGCAACTGGCCGATCCCGAGGTTGTAGGTGAACGTTCGGCTCCGCTGGGCATTGGCATCGCGCCCGGCTTGCAAGCGGGAGGCCGCGGGCGTCGAGCGCGACTCGAAGCCGAAGCCTTGCGAAGCGGCGCCCCCGGCGAACCCCGTCGCCGCCAGGGCTGCCGCTGGCGGAGGGGTCCCAATGGAGATGACCGGATCATAGGCCCCCTCGACGGCGCGCAGGGCGAATTCGCTGATCTGCACGCCGGTGCGCTGGACCTGAATCTCATTGTTGCTCTCCAGAGCCTTCAAGATGGCATCATGCAGCGAGAGGTACCAGAGGTTCTCCACATCCACCCCCACCCGCTTGACCATGAGGGGCCGCACCCGCCCGAGCGAGATCGGCTCCTGCGGCGCGCGCGCGGAGGCCGACGGCTCAGCGCGCTGCGCCCACAACGGGCGAGACGAGAGCCCGCCGAGGCCCAACGTCCACAGACTCGCCCACGTCCAGAGGACAAGCCATCGTCTCCGTCTCATCGCTTTTCCCTCCATGCGCGAGATCAAGATCGCATATTCTCCCCCGGGTTTCACCACGCGCGCAAGCGCCCGAGCGCGGGCCCCTTGACAAAGGAGCCGTCTCCTCTCCTACAATCCCGCCGTCATCGCCACGGAGATCACAATGCGGAGGAGGGTTATGAACAGGGCAGCGAAACGATTCTCCCTCATCCTGTTGAGCGCAGCAATCCTCTGGCCGGGCTTCATGCCGAGGGACTCACGAGCTGTGGGATCCAGGTCCCCTTCATCCGGCCAGATCGAAGCGTATAAGCAAGAGTTGCTCACGACGATTGAGGGGATGCGCAAATTCACGCAGGTCATGGTGGACATGATCTTCAGCTTCGCCGAGCTGGGCTTTCAGGAGTTCGAGACCTCGCGATATGTGACCGGGATTCTGGAGGCGGAGGGATTCCGCGTCCAGCGGGGTGTCGCCGGCATTCCCACGGCATGGATGGCGAGCTGGGGGCGAGGCCATCCGGTGATCGGCTTCATCGCCGACATTGACGCCATTCCCGGCGCTTCGCAAAAGCCGGGTGTCGCCTATCACGAGCCCATCGTCGAGGGCGCCCCCGGACACGGCGAGGGGCACAATGCCGGACAGGCGGTGATCGTCACGGCTGCTCTCGCACTCAAGCGGCTCATGGAGCGACACCAGCTGTCGGGGACGTTGAAGCTCTATCCCGGGGTCGCCGAAGAGCTGCTCGGGAGCAAGAACTACTTCGTGCGCGCCGGTCTCTTCAAGGATGTGGACATCGTCCTGGGGGCGCACATCAGCGACGGCTTCAGCACGGCCTATGGCGTGACCAATACGGGCCTGGTCTCCACGCAATTCACGTTCCGCGGCGAGGCCGCGCACAGCGCGGGCGCGCCCTGGCGCGGGCGCAGCGCCCTGGATGCCGTGGAGCTGATGAACGTCGCCTGGAATTTCCGGCGCGAGCATCTGCGTCCTCAGCACCGATCGCACTACGTCATCGTGGAGGGCGGGGATCAACCCAATGTCGTCCCGGACCGCGCGACCGTGTGGTACTACTTCCGGGAGACCGACTACGCGCGGATCAAGCGCCTGCACGAGATCGGGCAGAAGATCGCCAGAGCCGCTGCCTTGATGACCGATACGGAAGTCACCGAACGGATTCTCGCGGCGACCTGGCCCACGCACTTCAACAAGGTCGTGGCCGAAGTGCTGCAGAAGAACATCGAGCGGGTCGGCATGCCCGCCTGGAGTGAGGCGGATCAAATGCTCGCGAAGGCGCTGCAGCGGGAGATCGGTGCTGATCCCGTGGGTCTCAAGACCGAAGTCGGTCGGCTCGAGGCCGGGCGCGAGGTCGTGAGCGCGGGATCGGATGACATCGGTGAGATCTCCTGGAACGTGCCCACGGTCTATCTGCGCTTCCCCGGAAACATCCCCGGTCTTCCAGGCCATCACTGGGCGAACGCCGTGAGCATGGCGACTCCTATTGCGCACAAAGGGGCGACGGCCGGAGCGAAAGCCCTGGCTCTGACGGCTCTGGATTTCCTCACGCAACCGGAACTGGTACAGGCGGCCTGGGCCTACTTCCGCGAGCAGACGAAGGATCAATCCTGGGTCTCGCTCATTCCCGAGGGCACGCCGCCCCCCATCCATCTCAATCGGGAGAAGATGGAGCGGTTCCGCCCGCAGATGGAGCGCTTCTACTTCAACCCGGAGAAGTACGACACCTATCTCGAACAGCTCGGCATTCGCTACCCGACGCTTCGGCAGTGAACCCATTCGGCGGGGGGGCTCTCCAGGATCGGAGCCCCCTCCGCTCGTCCTCATCGAACAAGGGCGTTGAAGAGCACCTTGAACGTGCCCCAGCTCTGCCCGCGGTGTTGCGCGCGGAATCCGACCAAGATCACGCGCCCCCGTCCGTAGGGAACATCGAGCAGAGCGGCGCGTCCGGCGATCTTCTCTCGGCCGAGCAGATACCCGCTGCGCAGCGGATCTTCGACATATCGGGCGACGACCGCCGGCGCCTGCCCCTCAGGCGCCGTGATCTCGAACGCGAGCCCGCCCACGACATAGACGTCGGTCTCCGTCGGCAGGCCATAGGCCACCGGATGCTCGGGGTCCATCGTCACGCGGAGGATGGAGCCGGGACAGAAATATTCGTTCGGAGAGAGCCCGCGCAGGACGTTGCGCACCGGCAGCCCGAACTCCTCGATCACAAGATCCGAGGATTCCCCCAAGGCCAGGAGCGTGCCCCCGGCGGCGACGAACGCCTTCAGATTCTCCACGCCCTCCTTCCCCAAACCGCCCGTGTACTCGGGGGGGTATGACCCCGGACGATGTCCCTCCCGAATCTCTCGCGGCGAATCGCTCGGCAGGATGATCACGTCCCATCGCGCGCGCAGGTCGCCACTCCGGATGTCGGCGTCGCGCACCGTCGTGTAGGAGAAGCCGAAGCGTTCGAGTACCCACCGCGTCCAGCCTTCGTCCATCGAAGGCACCCAACTGCGATAGAGTCCGATGCGTCGGCTCTCTACCGGCACAAGCTCCAGAGGCCGCTGCGCGATCGCGTGAATCTCCACACCATGACGGCGCGCGATGTCCTCCAGCGTCTGCCGCAGCGCAGTGCGAGAGGATCGCGCCCCTTCGGCCGCCTGCAGGACGAACGTCCCGGCCAGATAGCGACGTCCCTCGATCACCGCCTCGCGTGAGAGACGACTCACGCGGAAGAGGCCGGAGGCCAGAAGCTCGTTGACGGCCGAGAAGGCGCGGTTCGCCCTGGGCTCGATGAGCCAGAGGATCTCCGTCGGGCGTCGCGCCTCAAGGCCGCGGGCTTCGCTCACGCGCCCCACGATCGAGAGGGCCTCGGTGACCCTCTCCAATTGCGCCTCGAACGGACGAGCGATCTCGACCACGCGCACGCCCATCTGCAGCGGGAGCGTCCATCCCGCGACATCGTAGGGACGTTCGGGAGGCCCACCCGGATAGAGACGCCGCTCCGGATAGCGCTGAATCTCCAACAGCGTCTTCACCAGCGCGCGCCGCGGTTGCGCCAGCAGCAGGACATAACTGCCCGCTGGATACTCCATCCCATCGGCCACGAAGCGTTCGGTCGCTCGGTGCACTTCGACGCCTTGCGTCATCAGGATGTTGAGCAGATGCGCGGCCGTGGGCGGATCCCATTGCTCAGTCGGAACGACGTACGCGAACGGCTCCTCGGTTCGACCCCGTTCGATCGCTCGCTTCCCGAGCTGATAGAAATTCCGCAAGAACTCCTCCCGATAGCGCGCGGCCACGCGGAGGAGCGCGCGCGCGGCCACCAGCTCCATGCGCAGGATGTCCATCGGGCGCCAGACCCCTCCGGGCCAGGGATCGGGGAAATTCGTCGCGCGCTCCAGCGGATTCGGCAGTCCGCGCGTCGCCCCGCGCAGCTGCTCGCGCGTGAGGGGGATCGGGGTCATCAGGCGCGCGCTCGCCGCCTCGCTCAGGATCCCCACCACGTTGTGGTAATAAGGCATCGTGCGCAGCCCGCCGGCCCACCACGTATCGTATTGCGCATTGGTCACCACGCCGCGAAAGCCCGCCGCCGTCAACTCCCACGCCATGTGGTGACCGATCACGGCCACACTGCGCAGGAGGACGGGATCAATGTTCGGATTCGGCGGATCGTAGAACGGCGGCACGAACATGCGCGCGCCGGTGGATCCCATCTGATGCACATCGTAGAGGATCTGCGGGAACCACTCTCGATAGAGCACGCGCGTGAGGGCCTGCGTCTCCACTTGCGTGAGCATGAACCAATCGCGGTTATTGTCGTGGCCGGCGTAGGGATGATAGAGCTCCGGCGGCGCCGTCCCCTCATACGGCGTCCCGAGCGTGCGCCGGTACCAGGAGGCCACGATGTCAATCCCATCGGGATTCGGACTGGGGAAAAGCAACAGGATCACCCGATCCAAGATCTCGCGCGTCTCAGGCGAGGTGTCCGAGGCCAAGCGATACGCCAGCTCCATCGCCATCTGCGACGCCACGATCTCCGTCGAATGGATCGAACAGGTGATGGCGACGATCACCCGCCCCTCGGCGATGAGCCCCTCGGCTTCCGTCTCATCGGCGATGGTGCGCGGATCGGCGAGTCGGCGCGCGATCTCTCGATACCGATCCAAACGGGCCATGTTCTCCGGCGACGTGATGATGGCCATGAGGATCGGGCGGTTCTGCGTCGAACGCCCGATCTCGAGCACCTGTACTCGTGGGGACGCCTCATCCAGGCGCCGGAAGTAGTCGGCGATCTGCGTCCAATCGGCCAGACGCCGATCCTCACCCGGCTGAAACCCGAGGACCGAGGCGGGCGAGGGGATGACCGCTTGAGCGGGGACGACCAGTACGCGGAGAACGAGGACGATGACCGCGAGCTGCACATACCGTTGCTTCATACCCACTCCTCCGAAAGACCTTCGGTTTCGCTTTCCCTCTCCTCCCCACATTGTTCGGGCGGAGGGCAAGAGTTTATCATATCCTCGACCCGCAGCAAGCGGCGCACGGAGGAACGGTGGCGATGAGGGATCGCGCGCGCGGATGGGCGGTGCTCGCCTTCTGGGGCCTCAGCCTCGCTGTGATCGCACCGCCGGTGTTCGCGCTCTTTTTGTTGTCTCGGCGGAAGCGGGTGTTGTATGCCTCGGCCCGATTCTTCATTCGGATCGGGCTGCGTCTTGGCGGCGTGCGCTTCGATGTCGTGGGCGTGGAGAAGCTCGATCCACATCAGGCCTATCTCTTCCTCTCGAACCATCAAAGCCTGCTCGATCCACTCATTCAGCTGGTTGGCCTCGGGCGCGATCTCGCCTTCTTGGCGAAGAAAGAGCTGTTTCGATGGCCTCTGCTGAATCCGGGGTTGCATTGGATCGAGTGCGTGCCGATTGACCGCTCCAATCGCGAGCGAGCGATCGAGAGCCTGCGCGGCGCGGCCGAGAAGCTGAGGCGCGGCGTCAGCTTCCTCGCCTATCCCGAGGGCACGCGCACGCCCGATGGGACGTTGCAACCCTTTCGCAAAGGCGTTTTCCTCCTGGCGCTGGAGGCGGGTGTGCCGATCGTCCCCGTGACGATTCGCGGGGCCTACGACGTGATGCCCAAAGGACCGGTGCGCTGTCGGCCCGGACGCATTCGGGTCATCGTGCATGATCCGATTCCGACGACGTCCTACTGCGCGGAGACCATCGAATCTCTGATCGCGGGGGTCCGCCGCGCCATCGCATCGGCGCTCCCGGAATCGGCCGTCTCGGAGGTCGCATGCCCCGCGAGATCTATCTCGACGTAGAGACGCAGAAGCTGGCGCACGAGGTGCCGGGCGGATGGACGAACATTCGCGCCTTCGGCCTCGCCGTCGCCGTCACCTGGGATGACGCGCACGACTTCCGCGTGTGGTTTGAAGCGGATGCCCCGCGCCTCATCGCCGAATTGGAGACCTTCGATCGCATCATCACGTTCAACGGCGAGCGTTTCGATTTCTCCGTCCTGAGCGGCTACGGCCCGGTGGGGAAGCTCTACATCAAATCGCTCGATCTGCACGCGGACCTCAGGCGGAAGCTCGCGCGCCGCGTCTCTCTGGAGTCTCTGGTTCGGGCGACCCTGGGACAGAGCAAGAGCGGAAGCGGGGAGGATGCCGTCCGATGGTGGCGCAGTGGTGACATCGAACGGGTCGTCGAATACTGCCGTCGCGATGTGCAGCTGCTGCGCGATATCGTGCGCTTCGCGCGCGAGCGCGGTTACGTGCGCATCTCTCCCCATCACGTCGTGCGCGTCGCCTGGTGAGGCGCCACCTCACGCGCGCGACCACTCGAAGAGGTTTCGCACGACGAACCACACGTTCTCCTTCCGCTCTCGCAGCCGACGAGAGAAATACGGGAACCAATGTGTGCCGAAGGGGACATAGATGCGCACGCGATAGCCCGCCCGGGCCAGCGCCTCTTGCGCGCGCGGCCGAATGCCATAGAGCATTTGGAACTCGAAGCGCTCCGGACCGATGCCGCGCTCGGCCGTCCATCGCGTGACCGCCTCAAGGAGCTGGTCGTCGTGCGTGGCGATGGCCGGTTCCCTCCCGCGCTCCAGGAGGATCTCCGCCAGGCGAAGGAAATTGCGCCGGATGTCGCGCATCCGCCGATAGGCGATCGTCTTCGGCTCTCTGTATGCCCCCTTGCACAAGCGCACGCGCGCGCCAACATCGGCGAGACGACGAACGTCCTGCTCGCTGCGGTAGAGATAGGCCTGGATCGCCACGCCGACATTCGGATGCGTGCGAAAGAGGCGGAAGAAGAGGTCCAGCGTGCGCTGCGTGTAGGCCGATCCCTCCATGTCGATCCACACGAAGTTCCCGCATGCGCTCGCGCGAGCGAGCAATCGCTCCATATTCGCCTCGCAGAAGGCGTCGCTGATGTCCAAGCCGAGCTGCGTCAGCTTCACCGAGATGTCCGATTCGATCCCCGCCCTCGCGATTTGCTCCAGGAGCTGGCCGTAGGCTTCGACCGCCCGCTCCGCCTGCGCGCGATCGCGGACGTTCTCTCCGAGGAAATCCAGCGTGGCCCGCAACCCCTTCTGGTTCAATCCCCGAACAACCCGGATGGCGCTCTCGACGTCCACGCCGGCGACGAAACGGCGAGCGAGGAAGAAGAGATTCATCGGATGATCCTCCAGCCCCTCGGCGACATGGGGAAAGGCCTTCCGCCCTCTCCCGACCCTCCAATCCTCTGCGCGTCGTGCCTCGGCATAGGGCCATTGGCATTTTACGACCTCATGGGGGATTTCACAAAGGCGTATCGAGGAGGGCATTTGCGCCTCGTGCCGAAGTGCGATACAGTTGATGCTCGCGACGATGAACGGGCGAGGGGAGATGCGCGAGACCGCCACGGCGCCCGAGCGCGGACGATTCACATATCGCGCGTTCTCTGCGGCATTGAAGAGAGCGCGCGCTGGCGGACGCCTGGAGCGCGAGGAAGCACTTCATCTGATTCAGGCGGAAGGAGAGGAGTGGTGGGCGCTTCTGGAGGCGGCCGCCGACGTGCGCGACCGCGGACGCGGACGCACGATCACCTTCTCGAAGAAAGTCTTTCTCCCGCTCACCAACCTGTGCCGCGATTACTGCGCCTATTGTACGTTTCGGAAGGATCCCGGGGATCCCGCGGCGAAGACGATGACGCCCGAGGAGGTGCTCGCGGTCGCGCGGGCCGGGGAGCGGCTCGGGTGCAAGGAGGCGCTCTTCAGCCTGGGCGATAAGCCGGAGCGCGCCTTCCCCGAGATGCGGCGGACGCTCGCTGCGCTCGGGCATGAGACGACGCTCGGCTACCTGCGGGAGGTGTGCGCGCGCGTGTTGCGGGAGACGACGCTGCTGCCGCACCTGAACCCGGGCGTGATGACCGAGGCCGACATGCGCGCCCTCAAAGAGGTGAGTGTGAGCATGGGGTTGATGCTGGAGAACGCGAGTCCGCGCCTGCTTCGACCGGGAGGGCCGCACTTCCGCGCTCCGGATAAGCATCCGCGCCTTCGGCTGCGCACGATCGCCGAGGCCGGGCGCCTCCGCATCCCGTTCACGACCGGCGTGCTCATCGGGATCGGCGAGACTCTGGAGGAACGCGTGGATTCGCTCCTGGAGTTGCGCGCGCTGCAGGAGGCCTACGGGCATATTCAGGAGATCATCATTCAGAACTTTCGCGCGAAGCCGGACACGCCGATGCGAGCGCATCCGGAGCCGACGCTGGAGGACCTGGCGCGCACGGTGGCTGTCGCCCGACTCCTCTTTGGCGAGGCGATGAACATTCAAGCCCCGCCGAATCTCGTCCTGGAGGCCCCCGCGGCACAGGGGGCGCCTTCGCCGAAGGCGACGGAAGCTCTGGATGTGCTGCTGCGGGCCGGGATCAACGACTGGGGAGGGATCTCCCCGCTCACGCGCGACTATATCAATCCCGAGCGTCCGTGGCCTCAAATCGAATGGTTGCGCGAGCAGATGCGCGCGCGTGGATTCGAGCTGCGGGAGCGGCTGGCCATCTACCCGGAATTCGTCCGCAAGCCGGGCTTTCTCGCTCCCGCGCTCGCGGCGCGCGTCTGGGCGCGCGTGACCGAGGAGGGGTATCCCGTATGAGGGAGCAGGCGATGCCGAATGTCACGGATGAGCTCGTCCCCGAGGTCGAATCTCCGGAGCGCGCGCTCGCGCGCCTGGCCCCCGACATCGCTCGGATCCTGGACGCGGCCCTGAACGGGCGCGAATTGGGCCGTGAAGAGGGCGTGCGCCTGGCCCGGGCCACGGGCGAGGAAGTGCGGGCGCTGGTCGCCGTCGCCGATCGGGTGCGGCAGGAGACCGTCGGCGACATTGTCACCTACGTCGTCAACCGTAACATCAACTTCACGAACATCTGCTTCGTCGGCTGCAGCTTCTGCGCCTTCAGTCGCACCCCGAAGGAGAGAGACGCCTACGCGCTGACGCTCGAACAGGTGGCGGAGAAAGCGGCCGAAGCCTGGCAACGCGGCGCGACCGAGGTGTGCGTGCAAGGGGGACTCCCTCCGGAGATGGATGGCTTCTTCTACCGCGACATCCTGTGCGCCATCAAAGCACGCGTCCCCGAGATTCACATCCACGCCTTCTCGCCCATGGAGATCGTCTACGGCGTTGAGCGGACGGGGATGCCGCTGCGCGATTACCTGCTCATGCTGAAAGAGAACGGCCTGGACACGCTGCCCGGAACGGCCGCCGAGATCCTCGATGACGCCGTGCGCTGGCGGATCTCGCGGCAGAAGCTCACCGTCGCCCAATGGATCGAGGTCATCACGACGGCGCACGAGCTGGGCATCCGCTCGACCTCGACAATGATGTACGGGCATGTGGAGACGCCCGAGCACTGGGTCGGGCATTTGCTCCTTCTGCGCGACATCCAAAAGCGCACGGGGGGATTCACGGAATTCGTCCCCTTGGGCTTCGTCCCGTGGAACACAGCGCTCTACAAGAGCGGGAAGGCGCGTCCCGGTCCGACCCGAGAGGAACATCTGAAGGTGCACGCGCTCGCGCGGTTGCTCCTGCGCGGGTGGATCGAGAACATTCAGGTCTCCTGGGTGAAGCTCGGACGCGCGCTCTCGCAGCAGTGCCTGCAAGCCGGAGCCAACGACTACGGGGGCACGCTCATGGAGGAGAACATCTCGCGGCTGGCGGGCGCCACGGCCGGCCAATATCTGGCGCCGGAAGAATTCCACGCGCGCATCCGCGAGTTGGGCCGCATCCCGGCCGAGCGCACGACGACCTATCAGATTCGGCGCGTCTTCGCGTGAGCGAAAGCCGTCGGCCCCCCTCGGAGGCGAGAGGCGATTGACCGATCACCGGCCTGGGGCCTACAATCTCACTCGCGGTATGGATCGCGCGGATCTGTTGCTTCTGGGGACAGCGATCGGCTACGCGCTCGCCCTTCTTCATTTGATCGTGAGCCTGTGGCTGAGGGAGACGCGCTTCGGGAGATGGCCCTTCGCCCTCCCGCTGATCGCTGGGCTCAGCGCGCACACCTTATGGCTTGTGCGCGCGACGATGCGGTTCGGGCACGTGCCGATCATCAGCACACAGGAGGTCTTCGCCCTGTTGGCGTGGGCCATCCTCGTCTATTATCTCCTCGTGCAAAGGAAGCGGCGGTGGACCGACGTCCTCGGCATCTTCGTGCTGCCGATCGTCCTGCTCTTTGTGCTGGTGGCGCTCGTCTCGACCGGGTTCAAATTGCTGCCACAGGAGTTGGAGGACCTGCTGCGCATGCCGGCGCTTCCGCTGCACATCGGCTTCATGATGCTCGCCTACGCGGGCTTTCTGCTCGCCTTCCTGGCCGCGTTGATGTACCTGTTACAAGAGCGCGAGCTGAAGCGCAAACGCTTCGGGTTCATCTACCGGTATTTCCCCTCCCTCTCCACCTGTGAGACGATCGGCCATCGGTCGCTGCTGTTTGGCTTCCTCATGCTCACGTTCGGGATCGGGACGGGGATCATCTTGCTGCGTCGGAGCGATCCGGTCTTCTGGCGCGGCGATCCCATCATCGTGCTCGCTCTCATCACCTGGCTCTTCTACCTGATCGTCGTGCATTATCGGCTGGCGGCGGGCTGGCGCGGTCGTCGGGCAGCGCTGCTGCTCATCGTGGGGTTTCTGGCGACGGCCGCCGTCTTCACGAGCGCCCGTCTGTTCGGGCACATCTTATGACGATCGTGCTCGTCGGGATGAATCACCGCACGGCGCCTGTGGAGGTGCGCGAGCGCCTGGCCTTCGCAGACGCGGAGCTCCCCGAGGCCCTGCGGCAGCTTGTGGATGGCACGACGATCACCGAAGGTCTGATCCTCTCCACGTGTAACCGCGTGGAGGTCCTCGCCGTCACCCCCCTCTCCGAGCGCGCGGCCCTGGAGCGTATCCGCGCCTTCCTGAGCCAGCGACAGCAGATTCCCGCGGGCGAGTACGAGGCCTCCCTCTACCACTATGTGGATCGGGAGGCCGTTCGGCATCTGTTCCGCGTCACGGCGGGCTTGGACTCGATGGTCCTTGGGGAACCGCAGATCTTCGGACAAGTGAAGGCGGCATATGCGCAGGCGGCAGCGGCCGGAACGGTGGGCAAGACGCTCCATCTGCTTTTGCCGCGCGCCTTCTCGGTCGCCAAGCGCGTGCGCACGGAGACGGCTGTCGGAACGATGGCCGTCTCGGTCAGCTCCGTCGCCGTCGAGCTGGCGCGCAAGATCTTCGAGGACCTCCAGGAGCGGACGGTCTTGCTGATCGGAGCGGGGAAGATGGCCGAACTGGCCGTCCGGCATCTCATGACCTCCGGCGTCCGTCATCTGCTCATCTGCAATCGTACGCGGGAGCGCGCCGAGCAGCTCGCCGCTCACTTCGGGGCGGAGGCGCTCTCCTTCGAGGCGCTGACTTCGGCGATCGCGCGCGCGGACATCCTCATCTGCTCGGTGGGAGGGACCGAGTACGTCGTGCGACGCGAGCATGTGGCGGCCGCCATGCTCGCGCGACGCCATCGCCCCCTCTTCCTCATCGATATCTCCGTCCCGCGCACGGTGGAGCCGAGCGTCGGACAGCTCGCCAACGTGTTCCTCTACGACATTGATGACCTGGAGCAGATCGTGCGCATGCATCGTGAGCACCGCCGCTCCGAAGCGGCGCGCGCGGAGGTGATCGTGGATCAGGCCGTGGAGGCGTTCATGAAGGCGCTCCGCAGCCTGGAGATCGGTCCTGTGATCGCCGCCTTTCGACGCCGCTTGGAGGAGATCGCCTACGGCGAATTGGAGCGCCATCGGCGGTATCTCGGCACGCTCACGCCGGAGCAGGAGCGCGCGCTGCACCATCTGCTGGAAGGCATCATCAACAAACTCGCTCACCCGGCGATCGCGCGCTTGCATCACGCGGCGCGCGAGGGGCTGCGCCATCCCGAGGATGTGAGCTTCCTGGAACTATGGCGCGACGTCCTGGAGGCGAGGGACCCCTCCCTATCGGCTTCGCGCGAATCTCGATCCCCGCGATGAGGCGCTCATCTCTGATCATCGGATCGCGCGGGAGCGCATTGGCGCTGCGCCAGGCCGAGATCGTCCGCGTGAGACTCGCGGCGCAGAATCCACAACTCTCCCTCACGGTGAAGATCATCAAAACCAGCGGTGATCGCCTCACTGACCATCCTCTCACGGCCTTTGGCGGCAAGGGCCTCTTCATCAAAGAACTCGAGGAAGCCCTGCTCGCCCGTGAGATCGATCTGGCCGTCCACAGTCTGAAAGATATGCCGGTGGAGATCCCCGCGGGGTTGTGCCTGGCTGCCGTCCTGGAGCGCGAGGACCCGCGCGATGCCCTGATCACGCGCACGGGGCACGGGACGGTGCGGGCGCTCCCCGAAGGGGCGCGCGTCGGAACAAGCAGCGTGCGCCGCGCCGCGCAATTGCGCGCGCTTCGCCCTGACCTCGACATTCGGCCCCTGCGCGGGAACGTGGACACGCGCCTGCGCAAGCTCGATGAAGGCCACTATGATGCCATCGTGCTCGCTGCCGCCGGACTCGTGCGCCTCGGTCTGGAGCATCGTATCGTCGAGCGGATCCCCACGGATGTGTTGATTCCCGCTATTGGACAAGGGGTCATCGCCATCGAGACGCGCGCCGATGACGAAGAGGTGAATGCCCTGGTGGCTCCGCTCGATCATCCGCCGACGCGCTCGGCGGTGGAAGCCGAGCGCGCGTTCCTGCGCCGGCTCGGTGGAGGATGCCACGTCCCGATCGCCGCTCACGCCGAGATCCTCGCGGAGGATTCCACCCGGCTGATCCTGCGCGGAATGATCGCCCGCGCAGATGGAACGCGCCTTTTGAGGGCGCACGTCATCGGTCCCCTGGCGGAGCCTCTCGTACTCGGTCAGCAATTGGCCGAGCACCTCATCGCGCAGGGCGCCCTCGCGCTCCTCACCCCATGATCCGCGAGACTACGCCACGGCGTAGCGGAGCCCGAAGAGGGCGGCGAAGAGGTAGATGAACCAGTGCACTTCGCGCCCGCGCCCGGCCGCCAGCTTCACGAGGGCATACGCGATGAAGCCGAAGGCGATTCCATCGGTGATGCTGAGCGACAGCGGCATCATGACCATCGTCAGAAAGGCGGGGATCGCCTCCGTCATCTCCTCCCACGGGATTCGCGCCGCCTCCTTCATCATGAGCGTCCCCACCAGAACAAGCGCGGGCGCGATGACCGGATAGAGCGTCGTCCCCTGCGCCGTGTGATACCCTCCGCCGATCATGCGCACCAGCGGATAGAAGAGGAGCGATAGCAGAAAGAGCGCAGCTGTCACCAGATTCGCCAATCCCGTGCGCCCGCCCGCGGCGACGCCCGTCGCGCTCTCGATGTAGGCGGTGACCGTGGAGGTCCCGAGCAGGGCGCCGCCGACAGTGCCGATGGCATCGGCCAACAGGGCTTCGCGCGCGCGCGGCAGCACGCCGTCGCGCAAGAGCCCCGCCTGCCCGGCCACGCCCACGAGCGTCCCCACCGAATCGAAGAGCGCCAGAAAGAAGAAGACGAAGATCGCTTCCAGCATCTGCGGCCGCAGCGCGCCCAGCAAATCCAGGCGCAGCAACGTGGGCGCCAACGACGGCGGGCGACTGATGAGCCCCTGATACCGCACGAGTCCGAAGAGGAGCCCGACGCCGGTGGTGAGCAGAATCCCCCAGAGGACAGCTCCGCGGATGCCCCGTGCGAAGAGCACCGCCATGACGGCGAGCCCGAAGAGGGCGAGCAGGACCGGAGGCGATGTCACCTCGCCCAGGGTCACCAGCGTCTTCGGCGAGGCGACGATCACGCCCGCCCACTGGAGGCCGATCGTGGCGATGAGCAGTCCAATCCCCGCCGCAATGGCGTGCTTGAGCGAAGCGGGAATGGCCGTGATGAGCCGCTCGCGCAGCCCGATCCCCGCCGTGAGGATGAAGACGATCCCGGCCCAGGCGACCGCACCGAGGGCGATCGGCCACGGCACCCCCATGCCCAGGACGACCGTGTAGACGAAGAAGATGTTGTGCCCCATAGCCGGAGCGACGGCGATCGGATAGTTAGCCAGAAAGGCCATCAGCAGCGTCGCCCCTGCGCTGGAGAGGCACGTGGCGACCAGCACCGCGCCGAAATCCATGCCCGCGGCGCTCAGCACGGCCGGCTGCACGAAGATGATGTACGCCATCGTCAGGAAAGTCGTCACCCCCGCGAGCGCTTCCGTGCGGATCGTCGTCCCCAGCTCGCTCACGCGAAACCACCGCTCCACAAGCGCCATCGTCTGGTTCTGGACCAGACGCGCTCTCGAGTTCACACTGCTCTCCTCGCTCGCCATTTCTCAGCGGAGCGAGTATAGTACATGGCGTCTCCCGCAATTTTCAACACAGGAGGGGGGAAAATGCAGAAGCGAGCACGAGGTCTGTGGTCGGGGGCGATCGGCCTCATGGCGTTTCTCAGCGTCCTCGCGGCGCAGGAGCGCGTCGCGCGCGCCGAGGTCCATCGTTTCAAACCGACGGTCGGCTATTCGACTTTCGCGCGACGCGAACCGGTCTTGCGCATTCGCCCGGGTGACATCGTCGAGACGGAGACGCTCTGGGGCGAATGGTACGAACGCCCCGGAGGGAAATGGCCGGGCGAGGTCGGCCCCTTCTATATCGAGGGGGCCATGCCGGGCGATACGCTAGTGGTGAAGATCCTGCGTCTGCGCCCCAATCGCGACATCGCCATCTCCACGCACAATCCCACCTTCGGTCTTCTGGCCGCCGATCGGTGGACGCCGATGCTGACCGATCCCATTCCGGCTCGCCGATTCATCTGGACGCTCGATCGCGAGCGCCTGACGGCGACGCTGGAGCTGCCCGGCAGCCAAAGACGACGGATCGAAGTCCCCCTCGCCCCGATGCTCGGGCGCGTGGCCGTGGCCCCACCGGGCGAGGAATCGTTCGATGGATTATGGCCGGGGCCCTTCGGCGGCAACATGGACGCTCCCGAGGTGCGCGAGGGGACGACCGTGTATCTGCCCGTCTTTCACGAGGGCGCGCTCTTCTACTTCGGGGATGGACACGCGCTGCAAGGAGATGGGGAGATTTGCGGTTCCGGACTGGAGACGACGATGGAGGTCACCTTCCAATTCGATCTCCTCAAGGGGAAGAAGATCGCCTGGCCGCGCTTGGAGGATGCCGAATACATCATGGTGGCCGGGAGCATGCGCCCGCTGGTAGATGCCGTGCGCATCGCCTGCGTGGAGCTGATTCGCTGGCTCGTGGAAGACTACGGTTTCGAGAAGTGGGAGGCGCTGCAGATCGTCTCGCAACTGGCCGTCCTGCGCGTGGCCAACGTCGTGGACCCGCACTATACCGTGGTCGCGAAATTCCCCAAGCGGTATCTGCCGCGCTGATCGCGAACGCGGATCTCCTCATCGCCCGGCGCGGAGTGCGGCGCGCACCGCCCGCGCGATCCGCGCAATGTCTTTCTCTCGCAGTTCGGGATAGAGGGGGAGGTAGAGGACCGTCCGCGCGCACGCCTCGGCCACGGGGAAATCGCCCGGCCGATAGCCGAGATGGCGATAGGCGGGTTGCAGATGGAGCGGTATGGGATAGGTCACGGCCGTTTCGATCCCCGCCTCGCTCAATTGCCGCCGCACGCGATCCCGATCGGGCACGCGGATGACGTAGCGATGATACACGTGCCGCCCATAGGGCATCTCCTCCGGGAGCGTGATCTCCTCCACGTCCGCGAGCTTCTCCCGGTAGAGGGCGGCCAATTCCCGACGCCGCGCGTTCCACCGATCGAGATACCGGAGCTTGGCGCGCAAGATGGCGGCTTGCAACGTATCCAGCCGGTAGTTGAACCCCTCCTCCAGATGCCGATGCGCATCGGCCCGCCCGTTGTTGACGAGGCGGCGAAGCCGTTCGGCCCATGCCGCGTTCCGCGTCACAATCGCGCCGGCCTCGCCACAGGCTCCCAGATTCTTGGTCGGGTAGAAGCTGAAGCAGCCCAGATCGCCCAGGCTTCCCGCCTTGAACGGGCGCGCCTCCGGTTCCATCCGGTATTCGGCGCCGTGAGCTTGCGCGGCATCTTCGATCACGCGGAGATGATAGCGCCGCGCCAGTTCCAGAATGGGCCGCATGTCGGCCATCTGCCCGTAGAGGTGAACCGGCACGATCGCCTTCAGCCGCCGCCCCGTCGTCCGATTCACCAAATAACCGATCCGCTCGTGGAACACATACTCGCGCTCGATCTTCTCCGCGAGCTTCTCGACGTCGAGCGTGTAGGAGCGCGGCTCGATGTCCACGAAGACCGGGCGCGCTCCTGTGCGCGTGATCTCGGAGACGGTCGCGATGAATGTGAAGGGGACGGTGATCACTTCATCGCCCGGTCCGATGTCGAGCACCAGCAGCGCCAGATGCAACGCCGCGGCTCCCGATCCTGTTCCGACCGCATGGGCGACCCCACAATAGGCCGCCCATTCGCGCTCAAATCGCGCCACGTCTTCGCCGAGGACGAATTGTCCGGACTTGAGGACGCGCTTGATCGCGGACTGCAGGCGTTTTCGGATGGATCGGTGCTGACGCCGAAGGTCAACGAGCGGAATCGGCACGATGCTCCTCCGCGCTTCCCTCCGGCGAACGGGCGACGGGACGATAGAGCGTATCGCGCTGCTGGGGACGGAATCCGGCGTCGGTGATCACGCGGCGAATCTCGGCCTCGCTCACCGAGACGCGCGGCACCCCCGCCGCCGTGACGACGTTCTCCTCAATGATCGTGCTCCCGAAATCGTCGGCCCCGAAGCGCAAGCCCACCTGCGCGACCTTCAACCCTTGCGTCAGCCACGAGACCTGCAGATGGTCCACATTGTCGAGGTAGAGGCGCGAGACGGCGAGCAGCTTCAAGTACTCCACGGCCGTCGCCTCCAACCATCCCCCCCTCCCCAGCTCCGTGTTCTCCGGCTGATAGGTCCAGGGGATGAACGCCGTGAAGCCGCCTGTCTCATCCTGGAGCGCGCGAATGCGCTCCAGATGCATGGCGCGATGCCAGAGCGATTCCCCGAAGCCGATGACCATCGTCGCCGTCGTGCGCAAGCCCTCCTCGTGAGCGATCCGCATGACCGCGAGCCATTCCTCGGTCGTCGTCTTCCGGCCGATCCGACGCCGGATCTCATCGTCCAGGATCTCCCCCCCGCCGCCCGGAATCGAGTCCAAACCCGCCGCCTTCAGCCGGCGAATGACCTCGCGCAGGGAGAGCTTGGAGACGCGCGCGATGTGCACGATCTCCGTCGGCGAGAAGCAGTGCAGGTGAATCCGATACCGCTCTTTGATCGCGCGCAGCAGGTCCTCGTAGTACTCGATCTTCAAATACGGATTCAGCCCCCCTTGCATCAGAATGCCCGTCCCCCCGAGCGCGATCGTCTCCTCGATCTTCCGAAACAGCTCCTCCAGCGGCAGCACGTAGCCCTCGGGCGATCCCGGCGGCCGATAGAAAGCGCAGAAGTGGCAATATTGAATGCAGATGTTCGTGTAGTTCACATTGCGATCAATGATGTAGGTGACGACATCGCCGGGATGCTTCCGCCGCCGGACCTCATCCGCCGCCATGCCCAGGGCGATCAGGTCGTCCGAGGCCAGGAGGCGCACCGCATCCTCCACCGTGAGACGATCGCCGGCCAGAGCTTTCTCCAGAATCGGCTGAATCTCCCGCGATGTCCCCTCGCCCATCGCCGTCCCTCCCGAAGAGAGCATTACCTTACGGCATGCGCGTCCTCACCGTCAACGCACGGGGATATAGTCGAGCAGCCCCACGTCCCAATACGTGCGATATTCCCCCGCTTCATACAGGCGGATGAACTCATTCATGCGCTGCAGGAGCGTCGTGATGAAGTAGCCGGGCAAGGCCTCCGGATGCGAGATGCCATATCCCACGTAGCTCCGAATGATGAGGCTGCGTTCGGTCCGGGGCAAGGTCTTCACATTCTCGGCGAAGGCGGCGAACGTATCGTTCTGCAGCAGGTAGTACTCGACGTTCGAGACGTAGAAGACCGAGACCGTCTCGCCCAGGCTGCGGATATAGTCGCCAATGGCCCGCAGGGCTTTCGGGCCGGCGAAATCACCCGTCACCGGGATGATCCGATCCTGCTCCTGCAGGCGCTTGAGGAACTGGAAGCTCTCCTCAGTGGCGAGGAAGTTGCGCGGTCGGCCCGTGAGATCGGTCTCCAGCAGGAGTTGGCGCAAGGTGGGGAACTGCCGCCACGAACGGCGAAAGTGCGATTCGTATCGAATGTCGAGCCCGTGTTCGGAGAAGCTCTGGGCGATGTACGCGATCGAGCGACGATCCTCCGGCGTCAACGGCACGCCGAATCGCCGCTCGATCGTCGCAGAGACGCGCTCCAGCGTCATCCGCACGTAGTCCGAATCCGGTGGGGTCGTCTCCATGAGCCGGACCAAATCCGCCACCGAAGCATGCGCCCATCGGTCCGAGGGTTCGCGCAGGGGCCGACCCAACCACATGGCGAGATACTCCGCGCGATGACGCGCGAGCACGAAGAGCGCTTTGTAGAAGAGGTGTTGCAATCGGTTCTCGCGCCGAATGTCCAGAATGAAGGCATACGTCGGCCGCACGGCGGCGATGTAGGTGAAGTTCTGTTCGGGGCCGACGCCGATGTACACTCCCCCGCGCACATTCAGCTCGTCGAGCTTCTGCAGGACCTTCTGATACCCCAGCTCGTTCGAGATCAGATTGTCGCTCGGGAAATACCCCCCCTCTTCCGAGAGCTGCGCGATGAGCTGCGCGAACGTGGGGACGCGCGGTCGGATGGCGACCCGCGGGGTGCAGGCCGGCAGGATCACCAGCAGCAGAAGGAGCACACAGGGCGCGCGCCCGCTCTGAAGGAGCTGGCGGATGAAGAGGCTTTTGCTCGTCGCGCGTCGCATCACGCCGAGTAATGTAGCCGGGCTCTGCGTCTTCGGCAAGGGGGTGCGCGTTCGCCTCATCCGACGAGAGCCCGAAGAAGCGCGCTCGAGGCTCATCCCATCGGCGCGGGCTCTCGCTCCATCCTCTTGATGAGGGCTGCGATCTCGCGCACCTGCTCGACGAGATCGCGGAACATGGGGAGCGTCAGCGCCTGCGGCCCGTCCGAGAGCGCGCGCTCGGGATTCGGATGGACTTCCACCATGATCCCGTCAGCGCCCACGGCGACTCCGGCTCGAGCCAGAGGGATCACCTGCTCCCGACGCCCGGTCCCGTGGCTGGGATCCACGATGATGGGCAGATGACTGAGGCGCTGCAGGGCGGGCACGATCGAGAGATCGAGCGTATTGCGCGCATGCTGCGCGAACGTGCGCACGCCGCGCTCGCAGAGGATGACGTTGTAATTGCCCTCAGCCATGATGTATTCGGCCGCCAGCAACAGCTCCTCCAGCGTCGCCGACATGCCGCGCTTCAGCAGGACCGGAATGCGCGCTTGTCCGGCGCGGCGCAGCAGGCTGAAATTCTGCATGTTGCGCGCGCCGATCTGCATGACATCGGCGTACCGTTCGACCAGATCCGCGCTCTCGTGATCAATGGCTTCGGTCACGATCTTCAGGCCGAAGCGCGCGCGCACCTCGGCCAGAATCTTCAACCCTTCTTCCCCGAGCCCTTGGAACGAATAGGGCGACGTGCGCGGCTTATAGGCGCCACCGCGAAAGAACTTCACGCCGAGCCGACTCGCCCACTCGGCGACCGTCATCGTCTGCTCATAGCTCTCGACCGCACACGGCCCGGCGATGATGGCCACTTCCTCACCGCCGATCGTCGCTTCGCCTACGCGCACAATGGTCTTCTCGGGCTTGACCTCGCGACTGGTGAGCTTATACGGCCGGGAGACGGGAACGGCCTCGATGACGCCGGGCATCCCCTCGAACACTCCGGGATCGAGCGGCCCCGGATTCCCCGTGATCCCGATGGCCGTCCGTTGCGCTCCCGGAATAACGTGGGCGCGAAAGCCCAAGGCCTCGATCTTGCGGACGACGGCGGCGATTTGCTCCTCGGTCGCAGCTTGGTGCATGAGGATGAGCATCTCCGTCCCCCCTCGCCCCTGGTGAGATCGAGATGGGAGGCCGCCTCAGGACGTCTCCCCCTCTTCAGATGGCGCCGCTTCCGAAGACGCCCCTTCCGTCGGCGAGGCGTCCGCCAACAGCGATTCTCCGCGCGCCCGCTTCTCCTCGTACAGGAGATCGTCAATGCGCGCCGCGCGCGCGATCGTCTCATCGTAGTGGAAGACCAACTCCGGGATCGTCTTCAGATGAAGACGCGGGTAGAGCTGACGCCGAATGAACCCCGCGGCATGATTCAAGCGCTCGACCGTCCGGCGCGATTCCTCGGGCGTCCCGAGCGTGCTCACGTAGACCTTCGCATGGCGGAGATCGGCGCTCACCTTCACGTGCGTGATCGTGACCAGACCGAGCTGTGGATCCTTCAGCTCGTAGCCGATGATCTGGCTCAGCTCCTCCTTGAGCAATTCCCCGATGCGCTCCGGACGATAACGTTTCATCTCCCCCCCGATCGGGCTCAGAGCGTCGGCGCCACCTTCTCGATCACATACGCCTCGATCACGTCGCCCTCTTTGATGTCGTTGAACTTCTCTAGGGCGAGCCCGCATTCGAATCCTTCCTTCACTTCGGCCACATCGTCTTTGAAGCGACGGAGCGAGGCGATCGTCCCCTCGTAGACGACGACGTGATCGCGAATGACGCGGGCATTGGCGTTGCGGCGGATGACGCCGCTTTGCACGAAGCATCCGGCGACGTTGCCGACTTTGGCGATGCGGAAGACTTGTCGGACTTCCGCGCGCCCGAGGATGACCTCTTTCTCCACCGGCGCGAGCAGGCCGAGCATAGCGTTGCGGATGTCCTCCTCGACCTTGTAGATGACCGAGTAGAGGCGGATCTCCACGCCCTCAGCTTCGGCGACCTCGCGCGCGCGCGGCTCCGGACGGACGTTGAAGCCGACGATCAAGGCCGTCCGCTGCATGTCGCGAGAAGCGGCGGCCAGCAATACATCCGATTCCGTGATGGCGCCCACACCCGCCCGGATGACGTTGATGCGAACCTTCTCGCCGGAGAGCTTCTCCAGCGTCTGCCGCAGGGCTTCGAGCGATCCTTGCACGTCGGCTTTCAGAACGATCTGCAACTCCTTGACTTCGCCCGCCTGCAGTCGCTTATAGAGCTGATCGAGCGAGGTCATCGCCATGCGCGCCCGCGCCTGCCGCAGTTCCAGTTGCCGCGTTGAGGCGATACGCTCAGCCGTCGCCTGATCCTCGACGACCATGAGCTTATCCCCCGCTTGCGGGACGGACTCCAAGCCCAAGACCTCCACCGGGCGCGACGGCCCGGCCTCCGGCACAGGGCGCCCGCGATCGTCCACGAGCGCGCGCACGCGCCCATAGGTCGCCCCCACGACGAACCAATCGCCCACATGCAATGTCCCCTGTTGCACGAGAACCGTCGCCACCGGGCCGCGCCCGCGATCGAGCTTCGCCTCCAGGACCGTGCCCACCGCCTTCCGATTCGGATTCGCCTTCAGGTCCATCAGGTCCGCCGTGAGGATGATCATCTCCAGGAGCGCTTCCAAATTCATCCGACGCTTGGCCGAGACCTCGACCATAACCGTATCGCCGCCCCAGCCGTCCCAGAGCAATCCCTGTTCGGCGAGCGCCTTCTTCACGCGCTCGGGATTGGCCTCGGGTTTGTCAATCTTGTTGATGGCGACGATGATGGGCACGCGCGCCGCCCGAGCGTGCTCGATCGCTTCGATCGTCTGCGGCATGACGCCATCATCGGCGGCGACGACCAGGACGACGATGTCGGTCACCTGCGCGCCGCGCGCGCGCATCATGGTGAAGGCCTCATGCCCGGGCGTATCTAAGAAGACGATCTCCCGCTGCCGCGTGGGATCATCGGGATCGGGCACGGAGACGACATACGCCCCGATATGTTGCGTGATCCCGCCCGCCTCCTGCTCGGCCACGCGCGTCTGCCGAATGGCATCCAGCAGAGTCGTCTTCCCATGATCCACATGCCCCATGACCGTGACCACCGGCGCGCGAGGAACCAGGACCTCTTCCTCGCCCGATTGGAGGATACGCTCCAGCTCCTGCTCCTCGATCAATTCCTCGAAGGAGGTGAAGGAGACATCGTAGCCGAACTCCCGACCCAGCTCGCGCGCGATCTCGCGATCGAGCGGTTGATTGATGGTCGCGAAGATGCGCCGCGCGACGAGCTTCTGGATGACCTCGCGAGGGGCGACCTGCAGCTTCTCGGCGAACTCGCGCACGGTCACCGTCTCCGGAAGCCGGATCGGCTTCAACTCCTTCACCGGGGGTGGGGCCGGAGCTGCCGCCACAGGGGTCTCCGCACTCGGCGCCGGCTTCTTCGGAGGCGGTCCGAGCGGACGACGAATGCGCCGTCGGCGTTCATCCCGCGGTGGGATGTAGACGGTGCTCGCCAAATCCGGCGTGGGCGTGGCGACCGGCGAAGTCAGGGCGCTCGAGGGTCGAAGGATGACGACCTGCGGCTTCGAGGGACGCGGCTTCGCCTCGGGCGCGGCCTGCGGAGCCGGTGCCGCGCGCGCCTCCTCGGCTCTGTCAACAGCCTGCGCCGCGCCCGCGGATTCCGCCGTCGCAGCCGCCGCAACCCGTTCAGGGGCAGGTGGGGGCGAAGGTGGTGCCACAGGCTTCAAGGGCATCACCTTCATACGCGGTTCGACCTCTGCTGTCGGCCGCTCCGGCTGCCGTGGGACCTCAGGGGCTTCTTTGCCGACAGCCGCGCGGACGACCTCCAGCTCGCCACGCACGCGGCTCTCGCGAGGCGGCCCTTCGGGCGCCACTCTCAGCGGAGGACTCGGAGTCGCTGCCCCAGGCTCAGGCACCGCTTCCTTCGCCTTCTTCACCAGGCGCGGCCTCAACTGCGAGACCTCCGGCTGCTTCGCATAATGACGCGAGCGAATCTGCTCGGCCTGCTCCTCGGTCAGCGAATTCGAGGGCACGCTCACATCAAAGCCGAGCCGCCGCGCCTCTTCGATCACCTGGCGCGGCTCGAGCTTCAGCTCTCGCGCCAACTCATAGATGCGTATCTTCTTCATCCCGACCCTCTTCCCCCATGCTCTCCCCCCGCGCCAGGGGGTCGCTCACGCGCGTTCGTGTTCGTCCACGGCCGAAGCGCTCGCCGCCGGCTCCATCTCTTTCCCACCGAGCGCGTCCCGAGCCCGCGCGATCACCTCGGTCGCGTGCGCCAAACTCCAATCGAGCTTCTCCGCCAACTGATCCGCATCCGCACGAGCGATCTGCTCGACCGCCGTGAAGCCCTTGGCCCGGAGCTGCTCGAGCGTGGTTTCGGGCAGGCGTCCTTCGAGCGCGCTCAGGGGCGTCTCCCCCCCGGAGACCAACTGCTCGATCTGCGCGGCCACTTCGCGCTTCACCTCCGACTCGCTGCGGATGTCAATATGCCACCCGACGAGCTTCACCGCCAAGCGCACGTTCTGTCCCTGCTTGCCGATGGCGAGCGAGAGCTGATCGTCATCCACGATGACCTCCAACCGACGCGCGGCCGGATCCACAATGCGCACGCGATTGACCCGGGCCGGGCTCAAGGCGCTGGCCGCGAATTTGGCCGGATTCTCCGACCACTCGATGATGTCAATCTTCTCCCCGTGCAGTTCGCGAATGACCGCCTGGACGCGACTCCCTTTCATCCCCACGCAGGCGCCGACCGGGTCCACATCGGGATCGGTCGAAGTGACGGCGATCTTGGCGCGCTCGCCCGGCTCGCGCGCGCAGGCCTTGATCTGGACCGTCCCATCGTAGATCTCCGGGACTTCCAACTCGAAGAGTCGCATGACCAACTCCGGGGCCGTCCGGGAGAGGATGACCTGATGCCCCGCCCCGCGGTTGACCTCCTTGATCACCGCGCGAATGCGCTCGCCCACGGAATATCGCTCGGCCTTCGATTGCTCGGAGCGCGGCAGCAGTGCCTCCACCGTGCCCAGATCCACAATCATATCGCCCTTCTTCTCAAACCGCTTCACGAACCCGCTGATGAGCTGGCCCACGCGTCCGATGTACTCCTCATAGATGCGCTGCCGCTCGGCCTCGCGCACCTTCTGCATGATCGTCTGCTTGGCCATCTGCGCCGCGATGCGTCCCAAGCCCTCGAAGGGGCGTGGGATCTCCACGATGTCGCCGACCTCCGCCCCCTCGACCAATCGGTTCGCCTCCTCCACGCTGATCTCCCGTGCCGGATCGGTCACCTGCTCGACGACGACCTTTCGCGCGAAGATCTCGATCTGCCCCGTCTCCGGATTGTACTCGACGTCAATCTCCTCGCCCATCGCTTTGAACTGCTTCTCGTAGGCCCGGCGAATGGCCTCCTTGAGGGCCGTGATGACGGCCTCCGGATCAATATTCTTCTCCCGACTGAGCAACTCGATGCTCTCAGCGATGGGGCTTCTCGGATTCGCCATACGGCTCCCCCCGCATCCTCAAACGATCACGGCGACGGCTCCCGCACGATCCCGCCGATCGCGCGGCCGTTCGCCTCCGAACGTTCCACGTTTCCACGTGCTCCGCATCATCGTCGCGCCTCGGACCTCCCCCACTCGAAGGCTAAATGCGCTCGGCGGATCTTCGGATACGGGATCACCACGTCCCGCTTCAGCTCGCGCTCGCGCACCGTCACCGCATCCCCCTCGATGCCGACCAACTCGCCCGTGAAATGCCGCCGCCCCTCGATCTGCTCCCACGTCTCGATCTTGACGGTGCGGCCCGCAAATCGCGCGTAGTCGCTCTTGCGATACAATCCGCGCTCGATGCCCGGCGAGCACACCTCCAACACATACCGGTGTGGGATCGGATCCTCGACGTCCAGGACGACGCCGATGCGCTCGCTCACGCGAGCGCAATCCTCCACGGTGATCCCGCCGGGCTTGTCCACGAGGACGCGCAGAGTCATCCCCCGTCGCCCCCCGCTGATCTCCACATGCACCAGCTCATAGCCCAGGGCGGCGATGACCGGCTCGATGATCGCCGTCACGCGCTCGACGAGATTCATGCCCTCTCCCCCAAAAAGAAAGTGGGCCAACAGCCCACGTCCGCATCACCCCCAACCCGACTTGAAATTGAGAGATAAATGATAGCCCGCTCTCTGGCCAAAATCAAGTGCTCTTCAGATCGCCCTTCGGCGCGCGCTTTCGAACCCCGCACCTTGACACGGACGGCACCCGCCCCCTACCATTAATGCTCACACGCGAGGAGATCGTATGGGACTCTTGCTCCAAACGGATCCGATCTACGGGTACCTCCCGATCCTCGTCCTCTTTCTGATCGCGGTGCTCTTTCCCGCGCTGGTGCTGGGCATCGGGCGGCTGCTGCGTCCGGCCAAGCCGGAAGCCCCGAAGCTCTCCCCGTATGAGTGCGGCGTGGATCCGATCCTGGACGCTCGGGAGCGCTTCTCCGTGCGCTACTACATCATCGCCATGCTCTTTCTGATCTTCGACGTGGAGACGGTCTTCCTCTTCCCCTGGGCCGTCATCTACGACAAGCTGGCGCTTTTCGGACTCATCGAGATGGTCGTCTTTCTCGGCCTTCTCATCGTCGGTTACTACTACGCTTGGCGAAAAGGAGCTCTAGAATGGACGTGAACCTGGAGGAGTACGCGCAGGCCGGAGGATTTTTGACGACGACCGTGGATACGGTCTTCAACTGGGCGCGCAAGTCGGCGCTCTGGCCCATGACCTTCGGGCTCGCCTGCTGCGCCATCGAGATGATGGCCACCGGGGCCTCGCGCTTTGACATTGATCGGTTCGGGGCGGGCGTCTTTCGCCCGAGTCCCCGACAATCGGATCTGATGATCGTCGCCGGGACGGTCACGCTCAAGATGGCGCCCATTGTGCGCCGCGTCTACGATCAGATGCCGGAGCCCAAATGGGTCATCGCCATGGGGGCTTGCGCCAGCGTTGGCGGCCCCTTTGATTCGTATTCGACGCTGCAGGGCGTGGATCGCGTCGTTCCCGTAGATGTCTACATCCCCGGTTGCCCGCCTCGACCGGAGGCCCTGCTCTACGGTCTCATGCGCTTGCAGGATAAGATCATGCGCGAGCATCCGAGCCTCTATATCTTCGGCCGAGAGCGCGTGGTGCGCGTCACACCGATCGCCGAATCGGCGGCGTGAGCTATTTTGGAGAATGGAAGGCCTCGGAGGTCTTCATCGAAGAGGCCTGCTCGATCTCTCCTCGAATCCGTTCCTCCTGTCCCACCATGTCGGCGCTTGAGGAGAAGCTCCGCGCGCGCCTTCGAGCCGAAGGGCCGATCCCGTTTCGAGACTTCATGGAGGCCGCCTTGTATGATCCCGAGCACGGATATTACATGCGGCGCGTGACGATCGGCGCGCGCGGGGATTATCTCACCAGCGCGCATCTGCATCCCATCTTCGGAGAGCTGCTGGCCGAGAAAGTGCTCGCGCTCTTTCGCGAGCTAGAGGCCGAAGTCCCATCGGATGAGTGGACGCTCTTGGAGTGGGGGGCGGGGACGGGACGCCTGGCCGCCGATCTGCTGGCGGCTTTCGAGCGACAGCCGGAAGCCCGCCCGATTCGCTATCTGATCTGCGAGATCAGTCCCCGCTTGCGAGAGGAACAGCGACGGCTCCTCCGCGAGCGCTCCAATGTCGCGTGGGTGAGCGAGCGAGAGCTGGGGCCGGAATGCCTCACGGGGATCATCCTCTCCAACGAGCTGCTCGACTCCTTCCCCGTGCATCGCGTCGTGCGGGAGCACGGTCAGTGGCGGGAACTCTATGTGACGCTTCGCGACGAAGCGTTCGCCTGGACGCTCGGCGAGCTGACGCGCCCGGAGATCGCGCGATATTTCGAACAGATCGGCATCGAACTCGAAGAGGGGCAGATCGCCGACCTGGCCATGGACATCGTCCCCTGGCTCGAATGCGTCGCCTCGATCCTGAAGGCGGGATACGTCGTGACGATAGACTACGGGGACACAGCCGATCGGCTCTACACGCGAACCCGTCCGATGGGGACGCTGCGATGCTTCTGGGGCCGTCAGCTCGTCTCCGACCCGCTCGCGCGCGTGGGGGAACAGGACATCACGGCGAGCGTGGACTTCACACTGGTGATGACGGCGGGGCAGCGCCTCGGGCTTGAGGTCGTGGAGTTCAAAAGCCAACGCGCGCTCCTGATGGAACTAGGGCTGCTGGAGCGCGCGAGCGTCTGGCTTCAGAAGGCCACATCTTCGGCCGAAGACGTGGCCGCTCGACTGGCGCTCAAGCACTTTCTGCTCACCGGCGATCTGGGCGAGCAGTTCAAAGTCCTCATCCAAAGGAAGCGCGCCTCCGAAACGACCCCCATCCGCAGAAGCCTCCCTGTGGTTCGCCCTCCGAAAATGGCGTAAAATGTTCCCTCGATGGGACGACGCCGGGCCAACCGAAGGGCGTCTTCATCAGCCCTCGCCATCGAGCGCCGGGCCGAACGGCGGTGGGCCTTTCGGGGATTGCTCGCGCTCGCGATCGGCCTTGCGGTGAGCCTCGCGGCCGCCACCTACCTCTATCTCGAGGCCGAAGCGACATTGGACGCGTGGCTCAGTGGACGCCTGGGGGTGAGCGAACCGACGATCTTTTACGCTGCTCCGCGCCGGATTCGCGTGGGGCAACGCCTCTCGCGCGAGCGGCTGCTGGAGCACCTCAGCCGCGCCGGATACACCGAGTGGTCGAAGACGGACGATCCGCAGCGCCGCCGGTACCGGATCGTGCGACAGAGCGTGGAGGTGTGGCCCGGCCCTCAAGCCGGGGATCGTTTCCCACGCGTGCGCATCACCTTCTCCCGCGACGGGCGCACCATTGAACGCCTCACGGACCTGGAGACCGGCCGGGATCTGGAGAGCGCCCTGCTCGAACCGGAGCCGATCGGCTCCATCGCTCGAACGGCCGGAGCCTCAGGGGATTCCAGCCGCGGCATGCGTCTGGACGTCGAGTATAAGCAGCTCCCCCGCCATCTCGTTCAAGCGATCGTCGCCGTCGAGGATAAACGCTTCTTCGAGCACACGGGCGTGGATTACCTGGGCATCTTGCGCGCCCTCTGGCATGATCTCCGCGCGGGCGAGGCCGTTCAAGGCGGCTCGACGATCACGCAACAGTTGGTCAAAAATATCCTGACCGGCTCAGAGCGAACGCTGCGGCGCAAGGTGCGCGAGGCGTTCCTCGCCCTGGCACTGGAGCGACGGCTGAGCAAGGAGGAGATCTTCACCCGCTATGTCAACGTCATCTATCTCGGACGGCGGGGCGGACTCTCGGTCTACGGCATCGGCGCTGCCGCGCGGGAGTATTTCAACAAGGACGTCTCGCAGCTGACGCTCCCTGAATCGGCCTTCCTAGCCGGAATCATCCACCGTCCGGGGTATTACATCACCAGCACCCCTCGTCCGGAGGTCGTGGAGCGTGGCCTCCGCCGCCGCAATCTCGTGCTCGATCTCATGGTCGAGCAGGGATACATCACCCCACGTGAGGCCGAGCGGGCCCAAAGAGCGCCCCTGGAGCTGCGCTTCCGCGCCGGGCGTCCGGGGGCCGAGGTGAGCGCCCCCTATTTCCTCGACTACGTTCAGGAGCAATTGGGCGAATTGTTCCCGACAAGTGATCTGGCCCAGCTCGGCTATCGCGTCTACACGACCATTGACATGGACCTGCAGCGCGCGGCCACGGCCGTCCTGACCGAGGGGTTGGAGCGACTGGATCGGGAGCTGCAGCGACGTCGGGAGCGCATCCCTCCCGGAACCGTGCAAGGCGCGCTCGTCGCCCTTCACGCCCGCACGGGAGAGATCCTGGCCATGATCGGCGGGCGGAACTACACCGAGAGCCAGTTCAACCGCGCGACCGATGCGCGGCGGCAACCGGGCTCGGCCATCAAGCCGTTCGTCTACGCGGCGGCTCTGGAATCGGGAGAACACGAGGGCAGACCCGTGACGCTCGCCGATCTCTATATGGACGAACCGCGCACGTTCGAGGGGGGATATGCGCCGAAGAATTTCGGCGATACCTATCTGCTTCGTCCGGTGAGCGTGCGCGAAGCGCTGGCGCGTTCACTCAATGTCATCACCGTGCAGATCGCGCAGGAGATCGGATACGGGACGGTCGCCCGCATGATCGAGCGCTGCGGGCTGCCGCGTCCGCCCGCGCAAGCGGCGACGGCTCTGGGCGCCTCTGAAGTCACGCCGCTGGAGCTGGCGGCGGCTTATACGGTCTTCCCGGGCGGCGGACAGCGCACGTCGCCTTTCGCCATCGCGCGCATCCTCACGGCCGAAGGGCACATGCTTCAGGAGACGACCCCTCAACGGGCGGAGGCGATGCCCGCCGCCGTGGCCTATCTGGTGACCAGCGCACTGCGGAGCGTCATCACCGAACCGTACGGGACCGGATATGCGGCGAGCGCACTCGGCCTCTCCGCCCTCGCGGGGAAGACCGGGACATCGCAGCGGAGCGATGCGTGGTTCGTTGGATTCACCCCTCACGTCGTCGTGGTCGTCTGGGTGGGCTTCGACGATAATCGGCCACTGCCGCTAGCTGCGTCGCGAGCCGCCCTCCCCATCTGGATCGCCTTCATGCGACAGGTGGCTGCGCTCCGCCCGGACCTCACGACGGGAAGCTTCGCCCCGCCGGAGGGGATCGTCGAGCACGTCGTGGATCCGCAGACAGGGCTGCGCGCGACCGATCAGTGCCCGGAGAAGCGCGTGGAACTCTTCATCCAAGGCCGCGAGGTCACCGACGTTTGCACGCTGCATCCGGGTCAACCGGTCGAAGAGTTGCCGCCGCTGGAAGTCCCTTCGGAGAATCCGCCTCTCCCGCCTTCGGTGGAGCCACCTCCAGAGGATCTCTCTCCCAAAGCGCGCCCGCTTCGCGTTCGCCCTCCTTCGGCGGATCGCTGACGCCCCCCGGCGAAAAGCGTGGTCTCTCCTCAGAGACCGTTCCCGCTCTCAAATTGGGAAGCGCTTCCCCCTCGTGCTAAAATGAGTGACTTGTCTGAAGACATCGGCCGAAGGAGGGAGAAGAGATGAGAGGGAGATGGTCCACGATCGCTCTGGCCGGCCTCATGTGGACGGCCGGATGGGCCTTCGCCGCGCGGCAGCAAGCCCCTCAACCGACCTCCAATACGCCGGCGGTGAAGATCGCCATCATTGATAGCCGCCTCTTCACCACGGAGAATGGCATTCAGCAACTGCTGCAGCAAATGCGGCAGACGGATGAATCGTTCCGCGATCGCCTGGCGGCGCTACAGAAACTGCAGCAGCAAATTCAAAGCCTGCAGCGCGAGCTCCAGACGCAGTGGGCGAACCTCACCCCCCAAGCGCGCGAGCAGAAGCAGGACGAGTTGGAGGAGCTGCAGAGCCGCTACCAGCGCGAGAATGAGGATTTCCAGCGCGACTACGAGCGCGCCATGCGCCGCGCGACCGATCCCATTCGCGAACGCATCTTCACCTTCCTGGCCTCATACGCGCAGACGCGGCAGATTCAGCTCGTGCTCGATCACGCCGTGCTCAGCCAGGCCGGCGCCATCAGCTATTTCGATCCCGCGCTCGACATCACACGCGACTTCATCACCGAATACAATCGCGCGAATCCGGCAGGACGCTGAGCGGGGCGCCGAAGCCACCGGCTCGATCTTGATACGGGCGTCGGAACCCCCATATAATGCGCCGCGACTATGAACCTGCGAGAGATTTTGCGAGCGCGGCAGACGTTGCGCGGTTTGATCTGGCCGACGCCGCTGCTTCGCTCCGCTTGGCTGTCGGAGCACCGTTCGGCAGACGTCTATCTGAAACTCGAGAATTTGCAACTGACGGGCTCATTCAAAGTGCGCGGCGCACTCTACAAGCTCGCGCGGCTGGGCCCCACAGCACGGGAGCGCGAGCTGTTCACCGTCTCCGCAGGCAATCACGGGCGCGCCGTCGCCTATGGCGCCGAACTCTTCAACGCGCGCGCGACGATCATCGTTCCGCGCACAGCGGCGCCGACGAAGATCGAGGCCATCGCCCGACATCGCGTCAGCCTGCTGCTTGTGGGCGAGGATTACGACGAGGCCGAGCAGCAGGCGCGCGAGATGGCTGCGCGCTCGGGCGCCCTCTTCATCTCCCCCTACAACGATGCCGACATCATCTGCGGCCAGGGGACGATCGCCCTGGAGATGCTGGAGGCGCTGCCGCAGTTGGACGCGCTTCTGGTCCCAACCGGAGGCGGCGGCCTGCTGGCCGGCGTCGCTCTCGCCGCGCGCGCCGTGAACCCGAAGATCGCCATCTTCGGCGTGCAGTCGGAGAATTCCCCCGCCATGTACGAATCCTTCCGAGCCGGCCGCCTTGTCGTCGTCCAGGAACGAGAGACACTCGCCGATGGCTTGGCGGGAAATATTGAGCCGGATGCCATCACGTTCCCCATCATTCGGCAGTACGTGGACGACATCTTGCTCGTCTCGGAGAAGGCGATTCGCGAGGCGATCGTCCTGCTGCTCAAGCACGAACATCAGGTCGTCGAAGGCGCCGGAGCCGTCGGCGTGGCCGCGCTCTTGGAATCCTCGCGCGATTTCGGCCGGAAGATCGGCGTGATCCTCACCGGCAGCAACATTGATCTCGACCGCTTGACGGAGCTGCTCGGTCGCGTCCCGACGGCTCAGGTCGCCCCCACATCACCGTGAGCTCTCCCATGGGAAGGGGAGCGAGCCTACGTTGTGAGATCACCCACGCGTGAGCCCGTGAAGCGGGCGACCGAATGTGGCCCGAGGTGAGCGCAGCGAGCCCCAGGAACAAGGAGCCAAAACCCAACCCCAAGCCCGCGCACGCGGGCGGTCCATCCGGCGGCGGACCATGACGCCGTTTGCACAAACACCGCGTGTGACTGCGCGGATGGGCCGTCCTCCTTCGGGGGCTCGGGGATGATGTCCTTGAGCGCGCCTCCGACTCACCCTCAGCTAAACTCGCTCGCTGGCTCCGCGGGCGCGATGCGGAATGGCGGTCTCTCGAACGGGTTCGCCTTCGACTCGTCCCGGGCTACACCTGTACGCCCGCTCACGCGGGATGCGGACCCGGCGCGGGCGGGAGGAAGGCTCGACCGAATCCGCCTCCCTCCTTGACTTTTCCCCCATCGCGGGTAGAATCGCCTGGTGACGATCCGGACGACACGCGCGGCATTCGATGCGAGCGCGAGACGCGAGCGGAGGTGCGAGCGTGACGCAGATCATCATCGCTCTTCTCGTGAGCCTTCACACGAGCGCACTCGCGCGCGGGCATGAGCAGACAACCGAGGAGTTGATCGCCAATCTCCGGAGTCCGATCCCGAAGACGCGACAGGAGGCCGCGCGAAAATTGGGCGAGCGCCGACAGCGGGAGGCTGCCGAAGCCCTGGCACACACTCTCCGCACCGATACGCGCGCTGATGTGCGTCGAGAGGCCGCACGCGCCCTCGGTCTGATCAAGGACGAAGCGACGCTTCCGGCTCTGCTGAGCGCGCTCTCGGATGCACATCGCGATGTGCGTCGGGCCGCGATCCTGGCCCTCGTCAGCTTCTACATCGAAGCGAACATCGAGTTCATCACGGCCGAGCGCCGGGGCTGGCACATCCTCAATCCCTTCCTGAGCACCTATGAGGCGACCATCATCGAGCCGGAGACAAAAGTAGATGATCGGATCGTCCAAGGCCTTCTGCGCGTCGCGCAAACCGATGGGGATCTCAGCGTGCGTCGCGCGGCCGTTCGCGCTCTGGGCGTCCTGCGCGCGACCGACATCGTCCCACAGCTCGGACGCCTCTTCATGGGTCAGAGCGCCCTTCGCGTCGAAATCCTGAAGACGTTCATGAAGCTCGGCGATCCCCGAGCCGGCACCTACATCATCCCCTTCCTCAACGATCCCGACGCCGATGTGCGAAAATCGGCTGTGATCGCCGTCGGTCTCCTGCGCGTGGCCGACGCCGTGCCGAAGCTGATCGAAGTCTTCGAGCGACCGCGCGATGAGGAGACGGCGCGCTTAGCGCTGGAGGCGCTGGCGCGTCTTGGAGATCGCGCGGCCGAGCCGATCTTCCTTCAGAATCTCACTCACCCCTCTCCCGACCGGCGCCGCTTCGCCGCCGAGGGCTTGGCGCGCCTGGGCGATACGCATTATGTCGAGCGCCTCTCACTGGCGCGCTTGCAGGAGAGAGATCGGAGCGTGCAACTGGCGCTCGCCTTCGCCCTCTATCGGCTCGGCCGGCGAGAATTTCTCGAAGCCATCTTCCAAGAGCTGGATGGGGGGCATCACGCGCAGGCCGCCGCGTATCTGCTCGAGGTCGAGCCTTCGGATCTGTATCCTCTCCTTCGGCGTGGCAGCGTGCGCGCACGCCGATCGGTCGTGGAAGCGCTCGGCCGCATCGGCTCGCGCGACGCCATCGAGCACCTGACGCCCTTGCTGAGCGCTGAAGATCCGGAACTGGTCAACGCGGCCAATCTCGCCATCCACCGCATCCAGCAGCGCGCGGCCTCACCACGCTCGCGCCCTCGACGCGTGGGCAACACGCCGAAGAAGGCGTAGAGCGCACTCGCCCGAGGCGACGTTCAGCTCGCAGTCCCCAGGCCCGCCTTCGGCTCGCTCCGAGCGACATTCGGGCACCCGCTCACGCCAGCTCCACCCGAAGGGGGGATCGCCAAAAGCCCTATCCCGCAGATCGCTCGAAACCACGTTTCGGATGTCGGCCTCGCGAGCTGGAGCAGTAGGGATCACCGGATCTGCGCGACGAGCCTCGCGACCGCGCGCGAGCCTCTCCGACACCCACGCGGCATTCCGGTGAGAAACCGAGAATCGCCGCGTCTCTCCTCGATCCCGAGCACGGCACCGATACTCCGCCTCGGGTCGAACGCGCGCTCCATCAGGAAGCGTTATCGAACCCATCAAATCTTCTCGTTCGACTTCCCCCGCCAAGTTGAGTACAATCTTCGCGGGCGTGAATCTCGACGCTAAGGAGGGATGTATGAGGAGGAGACTTTCCGCCATCCTCACAATGCTCGGCCTCTCGACGCTCATCGTCGGCGCACAGGAGCTGACGGCGACGATCGTCGGTCGCGTGAGCGATCCGACGGGGGCTGTCGTCCCGGGAGCTGAGGTCGTCGTGAAGAACATGGACACGGGCTTCTCCCGCAGCGTGCGCACGGATGAGGAGGGGAACTACGTGCTGACCTATCTGCCGGTCGGCCGCTACCAACTCACGGTCGAAGCACCGGGATTCAAGCGCTTCGTGCGCGAGAACATCATCCTCTCGGTCAATGATCGCGTCGCGCTCAACGTGACGTTGCAACTGGGCGAGATCCAGGAGACGGTGACCGTCACGGCGGAAGAAGTCCTCGTCCAACAGAGTCCCACCATCAGCGGCTTGGTCTCCGGGCGACAGATGACCGAGCTGCCGTTGAATAACCGAAATTTCGTGCAGTTGACCTATCTCGTGCCGGGCGTCTCCTCGGCATTGCCGAGTCAAGTGGGCTTCGGCGGACTCAGCGTGATCTCGATCTCCGTCAGCGGGAGTCGCACAAGCGGCATCAACTGGCTCATCGACGGCGGGCGCAACGTGGACACGGGATCGAACCTGACACTCTTCAACTACCCGAGCGTGGATGCGGTGGCCGAATTCCGCATCCTCACCAACGTCTACAGCGCCGAGTTCGGCCGCAACGCCGGGGGCGTGGTGAATATCATCACCAAGTCGGGGACGCGCGAGTTTCACGGCGGCGCCTATCACTTCCTGCGCAACGATGTCATCACCGCGCGCGAGCCGTTTCGCTTCACGCCGCCCATTGTGGGACGAACGAGCCTGAAGCCGCCGCTGCGGTACAACAATTTCGGATGGAACATCGGCGGGCCGGTCACGCTCTTCGGGTACAACAGGCAGCGAGAGAAGACCTTCTTCTTCTTCTCGCAGGAGTTCCGCCGCATTCGGGAGTTCACGACGCCGCGCACGACCGTGCCGACGGCCGCCATGCGCCGGGGGGACTTCTCGGGATTCCCCGCCATCCGAGATCCGCAGACGGGACAACCGTTCCCGGGCAACAGCATCCCGCCGGATCGCATTGATCCGAACGCCCGGATCATCGTCGAGCGGCTCTTCCCGCTCCCCAACGCGGCCGCCGAAGGCGATCCGCGCTTCTACCGCCCCACCCTGCCTCAGCCCGTCAACTTCCGTCAGGAGTTGTGGCGCGTGGACCATATCTTCACCCCCAATTTCCGCGTGTGGGCCCGCTATATTCGAGACATCTTCTCGCGCGTCGAGCCGGGCGGACTGTTCAACAACATCCTGCTGCCGGACGTCGCGACGACGGCCACCGATACGCCCGCTGTCAATTTCAAAGTGGCGGCCACGCATGTCCTCGGGACGCGCGCCGTGAGCGAGTTCGCCTATGATTTCTCCCGCAACCAGATCATCAGCAATATCATCGGGCGCGGCAAGCGCAGCGCACTGGGCTTGAGAATCCCCGAGATCTTCCCGGGCAATCGCGACCTGGTGCCCAATATCTCCATCTCCGGCTTCGCCGGCATCAGCTTCTTCGGGCCATATCGGAACGGGAACCCGAGCCATTCGTTCACCTACAACTTCACCTACACGACGGGGAAGCACACGTTCAAGACGGGAGCGTTCATCGCGACGGAGCGGAAGTTCGAGAATTCCGGCGGCAATCCTGTGGATGGCTCGTTCACCTTCGATGGCCGCTTCACGGGGAACGCCTTCGCGGACTTCCTGCTCGGCCTCGCCTCCAGCTACACGGAGGATCAGGTGGATGTGAACCTGGACCTCCGGTACAACACCTACGAGTTTTACGCGCAAGACAGCTGGAAAGTGCGCCCGAACCTCACGCTCGACTTCGGCGTTCGGTTCTCCATGTTCGGCAACCCGGTGGAGAAGAACAATCTCCTGCAGACCTTCCGGCCCGATCTCTACCGCCCGGAGCGCGCGGTGCAACTGGACGCGCGCGGCTTCATCATCCCCGGCAGCGGCGATCGCTTCAACGGGATGATCTTCTCCGGAGAGAATTCCCCCTTCGGGCGACGCGTGCAGGAGAATAATTTCGACCTCATCGGCCCGCGCTTCGGCTTCGCCTGGGATCCGTCCGGACGCGGAAAGAGCGTTCTGCGCGGCGGCTACGGCATCTACTACGATCGCTCGCTGACGGGGATCGTCCTGCAGAACGGGTTCGTGAATCCCAAGGCGAACACCCGTGTGACCATTGACAATGCGCTGCTCAGCAACCCGGCGGCCGGCGTCACGCGCGAGACCATCCTGCCCATCAGCTTGCTCACGACGGGCTTCCCCTTCCGCGCGCCGACCATGCAGCAGTGGAACCTGAGCTATCAGCGCGAGCTCTTCCCGCAGACGCTCTTTGAGATCGGCTACGTGGGCTCCGGCGGCAACAATCTGCTCCGCCTCATCAACATCAACCAGCCGCGTCCCCTGGCCGCCAATCAGGCCGGCGGCGTCATCAATCGCGTGCGCCCCTATCTCGGATACGCCCTGATCCAGGAGCGACAGACGACGGGCATCTCGCGCTACCACTCGCTGCAGATGTCCATCCAGAAGCGGATGAGTCGCGGCTTCTCCATCGGCGGGGTCTACACCTGGGGGAAGAACATGACCACCGCTTCGACGGATCGCTCGGATGCGCCGCAGGACTCGCTCAACATCCGCGCCGAGCGCGCGCCCTCCTCGTTCCAGCGCCAGCACGTGCTGACGATCAACTACATCTGGGAGCTCCCCACCTTGCGGGAAGCCCATCCGGCCGTGCGCGCCGTCTTCGGCGGATGGCAACTCTCCGGCATCACGACCTTCTGGAGCGGCCTGCCCTTCACCGTCTTCCAGTCCGGAGACACGCTGCTGGTCGGACCATTCCCGGCCGGAGGCTCCACGCGACCTGACCTGATCGCGAATCCGCGTCTGCCGAAAGGTCAACGTACCCCCGCGCGCTGGTTCAATACGGATGCCTTCCGCCGGGCGACCACGACCTTCGGGACGGCCGGGCGTAACATCATCCGCGCCGCGGGCGTCAACAATTGGGACATCAGCCTGATGAAGAACTTCGCCCTGACCGAGCAGGTGCGCGTGCAATTCCGGGCGGAATTCTTCAACGCCTTCAATCACACTCAATTGGGGGCGCCGAGCGCGACCCTGGGCGTCGCGGGCTTCGGGTCCGTCAGCAGCGCGCGCGATCCGCGCATCATCCAATTTGGCCTGAAGCTCTCCTTCTGAGAAGGGGAGATCAGCGGGAGGGGCGATCACGAGCTCGCCCCTCCCACCGCCCTCATGCGGAGACTTCGCGCAATCGTCCGGTCTTCACATCGTAGATGAACCCGCGCACCAGGAGCGCGGCAGGAACCCACGGATGCGAGCGCACCTTCTGCACTTGCTCCCGCACGTTCTCCTCCAGATCGCGGAAGGCGAAAAAGCGCGCCGGGGCCACGACGGCCGTCCCCGTCTCGTGCCGAAGACGCCGAAAGAGATCGTCATCGGTGAAGGTCATCATGCCGCAGTCGGTGTGGGCGATGATCATGAACTCCCGCGTCCCCAACAGATAATGGGAGATGAGCAGCGAGCGCAAGACGTCCTCAGTCACGATGCCGCCGGCATTGCGCAGGACGTGCGCCTCACCTGGCTTCAGCCCCAATATCTGCGAGACGAGGATTCGCGCGTCCATGCACGCGAGCACGATCAGCCGCCGTGTGGGCGGCGCCGATAAGTCCCCCCATGCGAATTGCGCGGCGTAAGCCGCGTTGGCCTCCACGACCTCGTCAATCGCCCTCATGACCACCTCCTCAGTACCGCGGCACGCTCGGATCCACCTCCACGGCCCAGCGATCAATCCCCCCCTTCAGGTTCTTGATCCGCCGGAAGCCCGCACTGTAGAGGAACCGCAGCACCTGCGCGCTTCGCCCTCCCGTCTTGCAATAGACGACGATCTCGTCCGTCGTCGGCAGCTCGTGCAAGCGCGCGGGGATGCGGTTCATGGGGATGAGCGTCGCGCCCGGCAGATGCGCGATCTGCCATTCGTGCGGCTCGCGAACGTCGAGCAGGAAGAGCGGCTCCCCCCGATCGAGTCGCGCCTTCAGCTCGCGCGGCGTGATCTCCAGCTCTTCGGCGAGCACCGGCTCCGGCATCACGCCGCAGAACTCTTCGTAGTCAATCAACTCGCGGATCGTCGGCCGCTCACCGCAGATCGGGCACTGTGGGTCCTTGCGCACCTTCACCGTGCGGATCTGCATCCGCCAGGCGTCCAACAGCAAGAGCCGCCCAATGAGCGGCTCGCCCTGCCCCAGAATCAGCTTGATCGTCTCGTTGGCCTGAATCGCGCCGATGATCCCAGGCAATACGCCGAGCACGCCCCCCTCGGCGCAGCTCGGGACGAGCCCGGGCGGCGGCGGCTCCGGATAGAGGCAGCGGTAACACGGCCCCTGCCGCGCGTAGAAGACCGATGCCTGTCCCTCGAAGCGAAAGATGCTCCCATAGACGTTGGGCTTCCCAAGCAGCACACACGCATCGTTGACCAAATAGCGCGTCGGGAAATTATCCGTGCCGTCCACGATCACATCGTAGTCCCGCAGAATCTCGAGCGCGTTCGCCGAGGTGAGCCGCGTCTCATAGGTCTCGATCTCAATGTGGGGATTGATCGCCTGGAGCCGCTCCTTGGCCTTCTGCAACTTGGGCTGACCGACGTCGTGCGTGGTGTAGAGGACCTGCCGCTGGAGGTTCGTGAAATCCACCACATCGAAATCCACGATCCCGATGCGCCCCACGCCCGCGGCGGCCAAGTAGAGGGCCAGAGGCGACCCCAGACCGCCCGCGCCGATGATCAGCACCCGCGCCGCCTTGAGCCGACGCTGCCCCTCCATGGTCACCTCCGGCATGATGAGGTGTCGGCTGTAGCGCAGGATCTCCTCCGGGCTGAGCCGCACGCGCTCGGCGCGCTCGGCGATCGCCGCCAGCCCTTCACCATCCGATGCTCCCGACGCCCGCCCCCCCGCGACCGAGGGGACGATGGTGATCTCATCCCCCTCCTTCACCGGCGTCTCCAGCTCCTGCAGGTACCGCACGTCCTCATCATTGACGTACACGTTGACGAAATGGCGCAACCGCCCATCCTCGGTGAAGAGATGGTGCTGCAAATCGGGGTATCGCTCGACCAACCGGGCGAGCGCTTCGCGCACCGTTCGCCCTTCGACCTGAAGCGTATCGCTCTCGGCGGCATATCGCCGCAAGGCCGTCGGAAGTGAGATCGTGACCGACATCGCTCCCTCCTTTCCCCCGGAGCCCCCCCGATGCGGGAAGCCCCGCAGTTGAAGCATCACCCGATGAGAATCTCCTCCTGATCGAACCGCGAACGATCCTCGCGCAAGACCCAGGAATGCACGCTCTCGGAGACCGCGGCTCGCACCGAGATGATCAGATAGGAATACCACGGCCACGCGTGTTCGAGATCGTGCGATGAGGGGCGCGCCTCCGCATCCGGATGCGAATGGAAGAAGCCGAGGACTTCACGACCGCGCGCGCGCGCCTCGCGTTCGAGCCGCAGCAGTTCCTCCGGGGCGATGGCATAGCGATTGTGCGGTGAGTCCTGCCGCGCGTTCGGCGTCGGACGAATCTCCTCGACGACCTTCGTCTCCCCCTCCACGTGTCCGAGCAACACGCCGCACCCCTCCTCAGGATAGGCGCGCTCCCCATGCCGCTTGATCGCCTCAAGCTGTTCAATCGTGAGTCGAATCATCCCCCCCTTCCTCCCAGAAGCGCTCACTCAAGTACTTGTCCCCACCGTCGGGGAAGATCGTGACGATGACACCACGACGAATCGTCCGCGCGATGCGCAGCACTGCGGCCAACGCCGCTCCCGAGGAGACGCCCACCAGCAGCCCCTCCTCGCGCGCCAGGCGTCGCACCATCGCGTAGGCCTCCTCGGTCGGGATCTCCAGATTCATGTCCGCCAGCGCGTCGTCATAGATGCCCGGCCGCAGAGCCGTCGGCATGTGCTTCAGCCCCTCGATCCCATGAAACGGCGCATCCGGCTGCACCGAGATCAACCGAATCTCCGGACAGAGCTCGCGCAAGCGGCGCCCGACGCCCACGAACGTGCCGCTGGTGCCCAACCCGGCCACGAAATGCGTGATCCGCCCCTCCGTCTGCTCGAAGATCTCCACCGCCGTCGTCTCATAGTGCGCGCGCCAATTGGCCGGATTGTTGTACTGATCGGCATAGAAGTAGAGCTCCGGATGCTCCGCCGCCAGACGTCGCGCCTCGCGAATCGCCCCGTCCGACCCCTCGCGCGGATCGGTGAAGCGCAACTCCGCCCCCAAGGCCCGCAAAATCCGCTTCCGCTCGGGCGTGACATTGGCCGGAATGGCGAGCGTCACCCGATACCCCTTCACCCGCGCGATCCACGCATAGGCGATGCCCGTATTGCCCGACGTCGCGTCGAGGATGATCTTCTCCGGCGTCAGTCGCCCCGCGGCCTCCGCGTCTTGAATGATCCACAACCCCGCGCGATCCTTCACCGATCCCCCCGGGTTGTACCACTCCGCCTTCGCGTAGATCTCCACCCCCTCGAATTCGCGCGCGATCCGCCGCAGCCGCAGAAGCGGCGTCCGCCCGACAAGCTGCAACAGGTCCACCGGTCGCTCCCACGCGCGCACCATCCTCGCGCGAGGCCCGAAGGTCGCCCACGCTCCTTCCGCGCACGCCCCTCGAATGCCCTTCATGCGCGCCTCGCCTCGTCGCCGGCCATAAAAAAACCCACCGCCGATCTCTCCGGCAGTGGGTTTTTTTGATCTCGATGTCGCTTCGCGCGGCCTAGCTCACGAGCGTCTGCACCACCGCCGGAGAGCCTCCCGTCGTCCGACAACAACAACACATCATGGCCATCCGGCGGTCCTCGCCTCCGGTTCTCACCTTCCGGTTGATGCCCAGCGTCTGCCTCACAACCCTCTCACCTTGCCGGCCGCGCGCATTTCAAGGCGAGAAATTTTCCACATCCTCCGCCTCGATGTCAAGCCCGGAGCGAGCGGGGCGAGATCCCTCCTGCCACAGGAAGTCCGCGTAGCGCAACCGAGAAGACCGGCGTCCGGCTCTGAACGGCACACCACATCAGGTCCAGCGGCCGCTCGATATCCTTTTGATCCTAACCTGGCGGAACAAAATCTTCCCACTTCCCAAATCTCCGCCGATCGGGTATACTCTCAGCTCATGCCGAAGCGCCGACAAAACCGCACACGTCGTCGGAAGCAGACGCCGGAGGTGAAGGCCGTCCGCGAGCGGTTGCGTCGCGCTCGCGCTCCCCTCTCGCAGAAAGCCTTCGCCGAGCGCCTGGGGCTGTCGCAGCAACGCCTCAGTCATATCGAACGCCGCGGCCTTCCCTCGGCTGACTTCTACCTGGCTCTGGTCCGCGCCGGGATCTCCCTGGACTGGCTCTTCACCGGCCGCGGCACACCGCGCCGCACGCCCGCTCGTCAGCTCAAGCCCGCTTTCTCCTCCCCCTATCGCGCCTTTCACGAATTTCTGGCCGATCCGGAACTCTCCGGCGCCGCCACGCTGGAAGAGTTGCAAGCCCTCGATCGGCTCCGCTTCCGCACCGCTCCTCCGTCGAAGTACTTCTACTACTGGAAGCTTCACGATCTCCGCCGCCGCGCGCTCACGCGACGGAAGGAGTGACGGCCGTCGCAATCCTCTTTAAAGCGAGTCCTGGTTTCCGACGCAATGACCTACGAAGTGAGAATTTCATGGTGGTACGGGTCGCAATCCTCTTTAAAGCGAGTCCTGGTTTCCGACTCGCGGCAGCTTGGTTCAAAAACTGTGAGCCGTTTCTTGTGTCGCAATCCTCTTTAAAGCGAGTCCTGGTTTCCGACCATGGGTGGATAGTAACCGAGTGATACTGGATGCCTTGAGTCGCAATCCTCTTTAAAGCGAGTCCTGGTTTCCGACATTTGGCGGGGCTTTGGGGAAGATGTGCAGAGAATTCGGGATGTCGCAATCCTCTTTAAAGCGAGTCCTGGTTTCCGACTGTATACTTGGAGCAAGTGAGGCAGGGCAAGCCTCAGAGTCGCAATCCTCTTTAAAGCGAGTCCTGGTTTCCGACGGCTTATGCCAAACGAATTTGACGCGTGATTGAATTGACAAGGGTCGCAATCCTCTTTAAAGCGAGTCCTGGTTTCCGACACGTCTTGAGCACCTTGGGCGCACGGTCGCCAATATCTGGTCGCAATCCTCTTTAAAGCGAGTCCTGGTTTCCGACTGGAGTGACCAGGACGGTAACATCTGGCTTTTAATTGCGTCGCAATCCTCTTTAAAGCGAGTCCTGGTTTCCGACACATGAAGCCTCGGATATCGCCGATGAGATAATGGAGGAGTGTCGCAATCCTCTTTAAAGCGAGTCCTGGTTTCCGACACCCACAATGGTGGACAGCCGGGCTTGGGTGGGTCAATGGGTCGCAATCCTCTTTAAAGCGAGTCCTGGTTTCCGACAGAACCCACGGCCTCCGGATATTGCTGGGGCTGTGGGGTCGCAATCCTCTTTAAAGCGAGTCCTGGTTTCCGACTTCAACGCTGTCATGAAGCAGATAGAAGGGCTGATTGTCGCAATCCTCTTTAAAGCGAGTCCTGGTTTCCGACAGCTGTGGGGTTTAGTTCTGAAAGTCCAATGGGTTAGGTGGGCGAAAGTGATAACCCCCATACCCCCT
>JBEPZV010000012.1:0-59667 GCA_041640655.1 bacterium | reverse complement strand
GCTCCGGAGGCGTGCTTGACGATCATGCGCCTGGCGCGCGATGGGGATGCGGCGCAAGCCGCGGCGTGGCAACTGAAGCTGCTGCCGGTGGCGCGCGCCGTCACCACGCAGTTCGGGATCAGCGGATTGAAAGCGGCTCTGGACCTGCTCGGATTCTATGGCGGGCCGCCGCGCTCGCCGCTCCCTGCGCCCGATGAGAAGATGCGCGCGGAGATTCGCGCCATCTTGCAGGCTTCGGGGCTATTCCCCGAGCTTGAGGGAGAGCGCGCTCATGCCGTACCATAGTGTCTTCAGTGCACTGGCGGCGGGGTTCGAGAAGGAGGTGATCATGAGCACGGTCCTCATCGAGAAACGCGCCCCGATGTCGCACGGGCGCACCGATCTGCGGAAGCGGAAGCCGAAACTCCTGGCCGTCATCAATGAGAACTGCACCGGATGCGCGGGCACACCCGTGTGCGTCGAGTACTGTCCGGTCGAGGCCTGCATGTTCTGGGTGCCCGATGAAGAGCATCCGCCTTTCGGGCGGATCGAGGTGGACAAGACGCTCTGCATCGGCTGCGCCAAGTGCACGAGCAAAGGGCCCGATGGGACGTTCCTGGATGGCTGTCCCTGGGACGCCATTGACATGGTCCCGACCGAAGAGTGGGAGCGCCGCCACGGCGTGAGATTGCCCGATACGCCCGATCGCCCGCCTGCGGAGTGGCGTGTCGTTCCGGCCGAGTATGTCTGAACGGTGATGGAAGCGTGCGCTTCGCTGGTGGAGCAGAAGCTCGCCGAGCTTCAAGCGGAGATCGTGGCGTGTCGCCGCTGTCCCCGCCTCGTAGCATGGCGAGAAGAGGTCGCGCGCCACAAGCCCCGACGATATCGCGAGTGGGAGTACTGGTCTAAACCCGTCCCCGGATTCGGAGACCCTCACGCCCGCCTCCTCATTGTGGGATTGGCCCCGGCGGCTCATGGGGCGAATCGCACCGGGCGCATGTTCACGGGTGATCGGAGCGGAGAATGGCTCTATCGCGTGCTCCATCGCTTCGGTTTCGCCGATCGTCCCGAATCCCGACATCGCGAGGACGGTCTCCGACTTCGCGACTGTTACATCACCGCCGCCCTTCGCTGCGCGCCCCCGCAGAATAAGCCGCAGACTGAGGAGCTGCGGAACTGCCGCATCTTCCTCGAGCGCGAGTGGGCGCTTCTCAAAAGCGTGCGCGTCGTCGTCGCCTTGGGACAGATCGCGTATCTGACCGTGCTTCGCACGACCAGCACTCTGCGTCCACCGGAGGCGAAGAGGCCGGGCGCGCGTCCACGCTTCCGGCACGGACTGGAGCTGGCACTGACACCGACGCTGACGCTGCTCGCCTCATTCCATCCGAGCCAGCAGAACACCTTCACGGGGAGGCTCACCGAACCGATGTTCGAGACGATCTTCCGCCGCGCCCGCGAGCTGCTCGATATGGCCGGTGTCACCTCCGTGCCGTGCGAAATGACGGTGAGCGAGTCCGTGTCTTGACCCATCTCCATCCCCCCGGCTAAAATTCCCCATGCGACATCTCGCCGGTTACAAGGAGCACTCCTATGGCTTCCGCGCACACGGCCAGAACGCGCAAAAAGGGGAAGCGGCGTTTGAAGGTCTGCTTCATCGGCACGTATCCGCCGCGCGAATGCGGGATCGCGACGTTCACGTATGACCTCTGCCATGCGATCCTCGAGCATCATCCGGGCGTGCAGGCATCCGTCATCGCGATGACGGACACGCCAGAGGGGTACGATTATCCCCCGGAGGTCGTCTTCGAGATCCGGCACAATCGTCTGAGCGATTATCGGCTGGCGGCGGAGTATACGAACCTCTCCGGCGCCGACGTCCTCTGCCTCCAGCACGAATTCGGGATCTTCGGTGGGCAGCAGGGCCGATATGTTCTCGACTTCTTGGAGTCGCTGCGCAAACCGATTGTGACGACGCTGCACACGGTCCTCTTCAACCCGCCGCCGGGCTACCGGGAGGTCTTGAGGCAGATCGCCCGTGCTTCGGATCATCTCGTGGTGATGAACAGCAAGGCCATTCCCATCCTTCGGGACGTCTATGGCGTCAGCGAGGAGAAGGTCAGCCTCATCCATCATGGCGTCCCGAATGTCCCCTTCGTGGATCCGAACTACTACAAGGATAAGTTCGGCGTCGAGGGACGACTGGTGCTGCTCACCTTCGGCCTCTTGAATCGTAACAAGGGGATCGAGATGGTGCTGGAGGCGCTGCCGGAGATTGTAGCCCGCCATCCCGAGGTCGTCTACATCGTGCTCGGTGCGACGCACCCCGTTGTGAAGCGGAAGGAAGGTGAGGAATATCGCCTCTTCCTCCAGCGGCGCGTGCAGCAGTTGGGGTTGGAGGAGCACGTCCTCTTCTTCAATCGGTACGTGGAGCTGAGCGAGCTGTGCGAATTCATCGGCGCGTGCGACATCTACATCACGCCGTATCAATCGAAGGAGCAGGTCGTGAGCGGGACGCTCGCCTATGCCATCGGCATGGGGAAGGCCGTCATCTCGACCCCGTACTATTACGCCGAGGAGCTGTTGGCCGAGAACCGGGGGCGGCTCGTGGAGTTCGGGGACGTGAGGGGGCTGCAGCAGGCGCTCTTGGAGCTGATCGAGAACGAGCCCCTGCGTCATCAAATGCGCAAGCGGGCCTATGAGTTCGGACGGCAGATGATTTGGCCCGAAGTCGGCAAGCAATATCTCGCGCTCTTTGAGCAGATCTCGGCCTATGCCCCGGCCAAGGCCATCACGCTCTCGCTCCGTAAGGCCTTCAGCGCGGGTTATGAGCTGCCGGAGATCAAGCTCGACCACCTGATCCGCTTGACCGACGATACCGGATTGATCCAGCACGCGACCTACGGCATTCCGGATCGGCGCTATGGCTATTCGACCGACGATGTCGGTCGGGCCCTGGTCGTGACGTTGCTGCACCATCATCAATTCGGGGATGAGGCGGCGCTCCCTCTGGCCGTGCGATATCTGAGCTTCCTGCACTACGCGCAGCTTCCGGACGGGCGCTTCCACAACTTCATGGACTACACGCGCCGCTTCACTGATGACGTGGGATCGGAGGATACGCTCGGGCGTGCTCTGTGGGGGTTGGGCGCGGCCATCGCCTACAGCCCGAACGAGGGGATGCGCGCCCTCGCCCGCGAGATGTTCGAACGCGCGTTTCCCCAACTGGCGCTGAAGCATCCCCGGGCGATCGCTTATGCGATCTGCGGCCTCTACAACTTCCTGCTCCGCTATGATGGCGCGGCGCAAGTCCGCCGTCGGTTGACGGAGTTGGCGACGCAACTGCTGGAGCTTTACGTCCAGAATCGGGCGGAGGATTGGCTCTGGTTCCAGGATGCGTTGACTTACGGGAACGCGAAGATCCCGCAGGCGCTCTTGCTGGCCTATCGCGCGACGGGGGAGGAGGAGTTCAAACGCGTTGGCCTTGAATCCCTGGATTTCCTGATCGCACAGACCTATCACAACGACTACTTCGATTTCATCGGGAACCAGGGGTGGTATCGGCGCGGGGGCGAACGCGCGATCTTCAGTCAGCAGCCGATTGAAGCCGGGTACACGGCCGAGGCCTGCCTGACGGCATTCAAGTTGACGCAAGAGCAACGCTACCTGGAATTGGCGCGCGCGGCGGCCGAGTGGTTGCTCGGGCGGAATCGGCTTGGCGCCCGGCTCTATGATCTGAGCACGGGCGCGTGCGCCGATGGGTTGGAGCCTCAAGGCCCGAGCATGAACCAGGGGGCGGAGTCGGCGATCTGCTGCATGCTCGCCTTCCTCACGGTCGCTCAGCAAGAGGCGCAGCGGAGCGAAGGCCTTCGAATGGCGCCCATCGCGTTGGAATCCACGGAGACCCGATTCTCCGCGGCCGCGGATGCGGAGGGACGGACCCTGCTCGCGTTCGAGTAGATGATGGAATGGCGCGCCCCATCGCTGCTCTTCCGCCGCTATGAGGGGAACCCGATCCTCACCCCGGCGGATTGGCCCTATCCGGCCAACGCCGTCTTCAATCCAGGAGCGATCGAGCACGAGGGGGAGACGCTCCTGTTGGTCCGCGTCGAAGACCTGCGGGGATTCTCGCACCTGACGCTCGCACGCAGTCGAGACGGACGGACCAACTGGCGGATCGAGCCTCGGCCGACGCTCGAACCTGATGCGCGCTACAAGGAGGAATGCTGGGGGATCGAAGACCCCCGCATCGTCTGGCTCCCGGAACGGCAGGAGTACGCCATCACCTATGTCTCGTTCTCTCGCGGTGGGCCGCTCATCTCCCTGGCGCTGACCCGGGACTTTCGGGATTTCCGGCGCGTCGGCCCGCTTCTGCCTCCGGAGGATAAGGATGCATCGCTCTTCCCCCGAATGATCCGGGACCGATACGTCCTGCTACATCGGCCGATCATTCGGGGTGAGGCGCATATTTGGATCTCCACCTCGCCCGATTTGCGCTACTGGGGCGAGCATCAGATTCTGATTCCGGCTCGGCCCGGCTGGTGGGATGCGCACCGCGTGGGGCTGGGCCCGCCGCCGATCGAAACGCCCGAGGGGTGGCTCATCATCTATCACGGCGTGCGGGTGACGGCCTCCGGCAGCCTCTATCGCGTCGGACTCGCGCTGTTGGACCTGGACTATCCCTGGAAGGTCATCCGCCGGACCGAGACGTGGGTCTTCGCCCCTTATGAGGACTACGAGCGCCGAGGTGATGTCCCCGGCGTCGTCTTCCCCACGGGGGCGATCCTCGAACGCTCCACCCGCCTGTTGCGCCTCTACTACGGCGCCGCGGATACGACCGTGTGTCTGGCCACGGCCGCGCTCGACGAGGTCCTGGAACACCTGAAGCGCTGCCCCTCGGAGACTCCGCCTGAAGCTCCCTGCTGACTATGCGCGTCGCCTTTTCCGGACGACCATCGCGTCCTCATCCACTCGCATCTAAATCGGTCGCACATCCGAGTGCGCGCATCTCACGTTCGCGCGAGGGAGGAACGCTCATGAAGAAGAACAAATTTCACGAGCTCCTGCGACGCTACGAGGGCAATCCGATTCTCACGACAGCCGATTGGCCCTATCCGGCTAACAGTGTCTTCAACGCCGGAGCGACGCTTCTGCCAAGCGGCGAGACGTTGCTTTTGGTTCGCGTCGAGGATCGGCGCGGCATCTCACACCTGACTGTGGCTCGGAGCCGGGATGGGATCACGAACTGGCAGATTGATCCGCAGCCGACGCTCCTGCCGGATCCGGAGCACTATCCCGAGGAGGTGTGGGGGATTGAGGATCCGCGGATCACCTGGATTGAGGAGCTGGAGCGCTACGCCATCACGTACACCGCGTTCTCGACGAGCGGGCCCTTGGTCTCGCTGGCCCTCACGCGCGATTTCCGGGTCTTCGAGCGTCGAGGGGTGATCATGCCGCCGGAGGATAAGGACGCGGCGCTCTTCCCTCGACGGTTCCATGGACGATGGGCGCTCATCCATCGCCCCATCTCGACATATCCGACGACGCGGGCGAACATCTGGATCTCGTTCTCGCCCGATCTCAAGCATTGGGGCGATCATGCCGTTCTGCTCGAAGCGCGGCAAGGCGCCTGGTGGGATGCGAACAAGATCGGGCTGTCGCCCCCACCGATCGAGACGCCCGAAGGCTGGCTCATCATCTATCACGGGGTGCGCCTGACACCGGCCGGATGTCTCTACCGCCTCGGTCTGGCCCTGCTCGATCTGGAGGACCCGCGCCGCGTCATCCGCCGCAGCGATGAATGGATCTTCGGCCCTGACGCGCCCTATGAGCGCGTGGGCGATGTGGCCGACGTCGTCTTCCCGTGCGGCGCGATCCTCGACCCCAAGACCGGCGAGTTGCGCCTCTACTACGGCGCTGCGGACACCTCGATCGCCCTCGCCATCGGTCAGGTGCGCGAGATGCTCGACTGGCTCTTGAAAGGAGGCTGAAGATGCGCATCGCCATGCTCGCCCCCATCTCCTGGCGCGTCCCCCCGCGGCATTACGGCCCGTGGGAGCGCGTCGTCTCACTGCTGACCGAGGGCTTGGTCGAACGCGGCGTGGACGTCACGCTCTTCGCCACAGCTGATTCGATCACCCGCGCGCGGCTGGTGGCCGTCTGCCCGCGCCCGTATTCGGAGGATCCCACGCTCGACCCGAAGGTCTGGGAATGCCTCCACATCTCCGCCGTCTTCGAGCGCGCCGACGAGTTCGACCTCATCCACAATCACTTCGACTTCCTCCCCCTCACCTACAGCGGGCTCGTGCGCACCCCCGTGCTGACGACGATCCACGGCTTCTCCTCCGAACGCATCTTGCCCGTCTACGAGAAGTACAACGGGCGGACCTACTACGTGGCCATCAGCCAAGCCGATCGCCGCCCGCAGCTCGACTACATCGCGACGATCCACCACGGCATCCCGCTGGAGGAGTTCACTCTGCGGATCGAGCAGGGGGAGTACCTGCTCTTCTTCGGCCGCATTCATCATGAGAAGGGCACGGCCGAAGCCATTGAGGTCGCCCGGCGCACGGGTCTGCCGCTGGTCATCGCGGGCATCATCCAGGATCCGGCGTACTTCGAGCGCGAAGTCGCGCCGAAGCTCGAGGGTCAGATTCAATACATCGGCTCGGTCGGGCCAGATCGTCGAGACGAAGTACTGGGCCGCGCGCTGGCCCTGCTGCACCTGATCAACTTCGAGGAGCCCTTCGGCCTGAGCATGATCGAGGCGATGGCCTGCGGCACGCCGGTGATCGCCCGCGGACGCGGCGCCGTCCCGGAGATCGTCCGACACGGCGAAACCGGATTCATCGTGGAGACCATCGAAGACGCTGTCGAGGCTGTCCGGAGCGTGCCCGAACTCGATCGCGCGCGCATTCGCCAGCATGTCGCTGAGCACTTCAGCCGCGATCGCATGGTGGAGGAATACTTGCGCGTCTACGAGGCGATCCTTCAACAGCGCGGTTCGCGCTGAAGCGGCAGCCATGACGGAGGGTGCGTTTCGACTCGGCATCAACTATTGGCCCGCGCGCCGGGCCATGTCCTGGTGGCGCGCGTTCGAGGCCGAAGAGGTCGAGCGCGACTTCGCCCGCCTTCGAGAAGCCGGATTCGATCTGGTTCGCCTCTTCCTCCTCTGGGAGGACTTTCAGCCCGCGCCGGGGCGCATCGCACCGGAGGCGATCGAACGGCTGCGCGTGGTTGCCGATCTGGCCGCGCACCACCATTTGCAACTCCTGCCCACCCTCTTCACCGGCCATATGAGCGGTGCCAATTGGGTGCCCTTGTGGGCGTGCGAGCCGAGCGATCGTCCTTCGCGCTTTCGGACGATCGCGGGTGATCGCGTCGTCGCGGCTCGTCCGAAGAACTGGTATGGGGATTCGCGTCTCATGGAGGCTCAAGCTCAACTCGCGCGCCATGTCGCGAGCGCACTCTGTGGGCATCCCGCCCTCTGGGGATGGGACCTGGGGAACGAACCCTCAAATTGCGCGATCCCCCCTTCGCGCGAGTCCGGCCTGGTGTGGCTCGAGCGCATGGTCGCGGAGATTCGCGCCGCCAGTTCCTCCCATCCGATCACGCTGGGCCTTCACATGGAGGACTTGGAGGAGGATCGGCACCTGGGGCCGGCTGAAGTCGCGCGCGCCTGTGATCTGCTCTCGATGCACGGCTATCCGGTTTACGCCGATTGGGCGCGCGGGCCGACGGACGCCTGGCTCCTCCCTTTTCTCGGCCTCATCACCCGCTGGCTGGGCGACGGTCGCGATCTGCTGTTTGAGGAATTCGGTGCGCCCACGCGCCCCGCTCACGAGAGGCCGCTCTCGCGGATTCCTCTGCTTGAGGAAGAAGAAGCCGCACGGTTCACAGGCGAAGCCCTCGCGCTCCTGCACCGCTTCGGATTCATCGGTGCCTTGCTCTGGTGCTACAGCGACTATGCGCCGGAGCTCAGTGCTCGCCCGCCCTTTGATGAGGCCCCTCATGAACGATTCTTCGGCCTCTGGCGCGCCGACGGCACGCCTAAACCCACCGTTGACGTCGTCCGCTCCTGGAGCGGCGTCCCGCGTCATCCCCCCCACGCGGACTTCGCGTGGATTGACATCGCTCCGGAAGACTTCCTCGCGAATCCGCGCCTGCAGCTCCGCCGCCTCTACGATCGCTTTCTTCGAAGATACGCGCCGACCGCTTGAACGATCCCAGGAATGTGGGGTCGTCTCCCTGAGAAGCATTCTTCCCGGTGTGTGGTTCTCCTTCTCGGAAGTGAAGGGAAACCGTTGGCCTCTTTTGACGGGGAGGGAGTCGTGTGGGCGGGGCGAACCATCTCTCGGAATCGGGCGAGATGGACTCCTCTCCGTGCAGAGCACCACGAGGGAAGAGGGGACCCGGACGGAGGTCATCCCGGCGGCTCTGCGATGAGTCCGCGCATGTGGAGGGGGACGCCTGTTCGTATGAGAGCTGGGGCATCGCCCGGCGCGGGAGAGGGGCGCTCCGTCCGCGCTCGGGGCGATGCCCTTGGCGAGATCAGAAGTTCACCTTCACGCCCAGTTTGAAGAGACGTGGGGCGACAATCACCGTCGGCTGATCGAGCGCCGGCCCTACGGCTTCGATCACCGCTGTCGTGGTGGCGACGTTCCCCACGTTGAAGATGTCGAGCGCTGGCTCGATCCGCCATCGCTCGCCGATGCCGAAGATGCGCGAGAGGCGGAGATCGAGGAGGTTGATATTAGGCAATCGCACCGTGCCGCGCTCGACCAGATCAATCGCCTGGCTGACCTGGGTGAGATTCGGGATATGCGCCGTCGTCACGGTGAAGATGCGTCGCAGGGGATAGCCGGTGAAATGCTGGAAGTTCCCGCTCACCTCGAAGCCCCAGGGGAGCTGGTACGTCCCGGCGAGTTTGAAGATGTAGGGGGAGTCGTTGCCCACGATGCCCTTCCGGTTGATGTTGAAGTTCGGGTTGTTCAGATCGTCGAAGCCGTTGACGATATCTCCGCGGAACGCGCCGCGTTCTCGCCCGATGGTCAGACCACCCAGCAGTTGCCATCGCTGCGACATCCGCTTCATGAAGGTGATGTCCACGCCGTTGTATTCGCTATCGAGCTCCTTGAAGTTCGTGAGGAGGAAGTCCACCCGTCCTCGCGTCGCCGGGTCCTGATTGTAGACGGTGATCGTCTGTCCGGCGAAAGGCGCGGGGAGATTCGCCGGGAGCGTGAGGCGCACCGGGATGTACGCCGACGGCGGAACGGCCATGTTCGCGCGTCCGACCTGTCGCCGATTGTCGCGATGCCAGGCGATGACTGAGACGACCAGATCGCGATAGATCTGCTGCTGGATGCCGAGCGAGTATTCCCACGAATAGGGCCGCTCCAGATTCGGATCCATGCGCGTCGTCAATCCCCCGACGAAGCCCGGACCTGGCCCGATCTCATCTCGCTGAGCGAGCCCATCGCCGTTGCGATCCGTCCACGTACGCGTCTCCACGCTCAGGCCGAGCGGGTTCACGCTCACCGGGTAGGCCATGCCGACGTTTTGCAGATACCGACTGGCGCTCGCCTTGAGGACCGTTCGACCGGTCCCCATGATGTCCCAGGAGAGGCCCAGGCGCGGCGCCCAGTCCTTGAAGTTGGGCACATTGCGAATCTCCGGGAAACTCCGCTCGGGGACGAACGTTCCGGCCGCCGAGCGTTGTGGGGGGATCACGCCCAGCGCATATTCGTAGCGCAGGCCCAGATTCAGCGTGAGCCGCCCGCCAATGGTCCAGGCGTCTTGCACGAACCACGCGAACTGGTGGAGATAGTTCGCCTGCTCGATCGGCGTGTTGTAGACGCGCACGAAGGCCGGACGCCCGTTATCGAAGATCAATCCGTGATCGCCGTTCATCGTATAGATCTGGCGGAAGAGGCTGCGCATGAATTGAATCCCGAACTTGAAGCTGTGCGCTCCGCCCAACCCCGTCGTCACGTACGAGGCCGCCGAGTCAATGGAGATGCGATAGTTGGGGTTCAGGTAGTTGTAGAGCGCCGCGTTGCTACGCGTCGAGAGCGTGATGTCCTCCCGCATGATGTCGGTGGGTCGCACCTCCTTCTGATACCGCAACGGGAAGACGATGTGCATCCCGGCAATCCCGGAGTCAATGACCCATTTCGCCGAGGGCGCGTAGGTCCATTTGATGTGCGCGCTGTATCCGGGCTGATCCTGCAGCCAAGAGGCTTTGTCCTCGATGAAGAACGGGGGCGTGTCGCGCCGATGGAAGCGGTTCTTCTCGTTGCGGTTGTACATGAACGAGAGCCGGTGCTGTGCGTTCACCTGCCAGGTCACCTTGGCCGATGCATTGCGAATGCGGTTGTCGTCAATCGCCTGCGTCTCATCGGGATTGAACGCGCCGGAGACGAGTTGATCCACCCCCCATTGGCGCACAGAGACGAACCACCAGAGCTTATCCTTGATGAAGGGCCCGCCGACGTTGCCGTTCAAGTCGTAGACGTTCTTGATGGGATTCCCCGCCTTCACATCCGGGCGCTGACGCAGTCGTGCGGGCACGCGCGCCAGCAGTTTCTCTCGCAGTTCGGGGCTCACGTTATTGGCCTGCATCGCGTCGGTGGCGCCGAAGAAGAGGATGGAGCCGTGAATCTCGTTCCCGCCATCTTTGGTCACCATATTCATGTAGACGCCCCCTTGGGAGATCTCGGCCGGCAGCGCCCCCACTTGGTAATTGACCTCTTTGAACATGCCGGCATCGTAGTAGATCGCCGTCGCGCCTCCGGTGCTCCCCGGCCAATTGATCTCCAGACCATCAATGGCGAATTTCTTATCGCTGTCGCGCGAGCCGTGGATCGTCAGCGCGTACTGTTGCATCCCTTCCGTCCCGCCCACATCGAATCGGCCGGAGGCGACGCCCGGGACCATGCGCGCCAGCACCCAGGGATCGCGGGGATTGGGGATGCGCTCGAGAATGTCCTGCGAGATCACCGTCTGCGTCACGACGTTACTCGTGTCAATGACGGGGGATTCTCCGCTGACGGTGACGACCTCCACCACCTCCCCCACATCCAGTTGGACATTGATCGTCGCTTGAAAGGCCGAGGTGACGACGATCCGTTCTCGAACGAGGGTCTTGAAGCCGGGATGCTCGAAGCGGAGTGTATATTCGCCCGGCTTCAGATCGAGGAACTTGTAGTAGCCGTTCTCATCCGTGGTCACCGTGCGGGGACCGCCGATGAGCGCCGGTCCGCTCACGGTGACGGTGACACCAGGAAGGACCGCCCCTCTGGCATCCCTCACGGTCCCCGCGATCGAACCGACTTGAACCTGCGCGAAGATCCATGACGGGGCCCAGAGGAAGAGAGTGATCAACACGACCACCTGAGGCCGCGTCTCGAGAACTCGCCATGGCGATGACCACGTACCGACTGTCGTTCTCATAATCCTCTCCTCCTTCACGTTAGGTGTCTCCCGCGCGTTCGCGGGGCTGACAATGACGTCACGATGCGCGGAGGGATCGCAGGTTTTCGATCCCTCCCTGACGCCCGTAATGGGGCCTCATCTGGAGGCCGCGTTCGCTTCCGGCACCTGACGTCGCTTGGCTTCGGCGACCATGCGCGCGACATCGGCCAGAAGCTTCTTCGCGTCGTAGATGATCCCATCTTTGATCGTGTACTTCACGCCGCCGACGCGCTCGACCTGACGGGTTCGATCATTGAGTCGCATCGCCCCTGTGCCATAGAGGACCTTCAGGTTCTGAAGGGGATTCTCCTCGACGAGGATCAGATCCGCGAGCATGCCCGGGCGAATGATTCCGAATTCGATCGGCTTCCCCTTGGGCTTGAAGAGCGCCTCCGCGCCCCACAGCGTGGCCGAGCGAATGACCTCCAGGGGATGAAAGCCCGCTTCCTGCAGGAGCTCCAACTCGCGGATGTAATCGAAGCCGTAGAGCTTGAAGATGAACCCCGAGTCCGATCCGGTCGTGACGCGCCCGCCGCGATTCTTGTATTCGTTCACGAAGGTCATCCACAGGCGGTAGTTGTTCTTCCACTCGATCTCGTCCTGAGTCGTCCAGTAGAAGAAGAACGAACCGTGAGCCTCGCGATTGGGTTGATAGAAAGCCCACAGCGATGGGAGCGTGTAGGTGTCATGCCACTCGGCGCGCATCGCGCGCATCAGATCGCGACTCGCTTCGTAGATGCTCAAGGTCGGATCGAGCACGAGGCCGAGGCGAAGCAGCTCCTCCAGGACGGCGTTCCACTTCGGGCTTCCGGGGGGTGCGGCTTGTCTCCACAGTCGTCCGGCCTGCCCGAAGCGGTGCTGTTCGTCATTGTAGTTGTAGTCGTAGGGGAAGTCCTGAACCGTGCGATCGGCGAAGAGGGCTTCCGGCAAGCCGTACCAGTGTTCCAACGTCGTGAGCCCCAGGCGCGCGGCGTCCAGAGCATTCATCCGGGCGACGCCCGTCTGGGCCAGATGCGCCGCCGTCCCCAGCCCGTGCTTCTTCGCTTCGTCAATGAGCGCGGCCATGATCTCGGGATCGTATGCCGTGAGCTTGAGCCCGTCCACGCCTTTGGCCGCCGCCCATCGGACGTATTCGCGCGCCAACTCGGGCGTGGTGATCGGCCCGCGATCCCATCCCATGCCGGGACGGACGTAGACGAAGATGCGCGGGGCGACGATCTGATTCTTCGCGCTGCGCTCCCGCTCGCGCAGTGTCCAGTCCACGCCATTGCCCGACCCCGGATCGCGCACGGTGGTGATTCCATGCGCCATCCAGAGCTTGTAGACGTACTCGGCCGGCGTGCCCTGTGCGACGCCGCCGATGTGCCCGTGCAGGTCCACGAATCCGGGCAGCACATACATGCCGTGCGCGTCAATCTCGCGCGTCGCCCCTTGCGGCCGGCCAGCGTCGCGAATGGGTACTCCCGGGTATCCGACACTTCGGATCTCCCGAATGCGATTCCCCTCGATGACGATGTCCACGGGGCCGATGGGCGGTGCGCCCGTCCCATCAATGAGCGTCGCGCCGCGAATGATCAAGCGCTCAAATGGCCCCTCGCCCTCATCCAGCCGCCGATCCGGCGCCGGTGGGATGCTGCGCCGCTCCTGCGGCGGCGTCTGCGGCCATGCCGAGAGGCCCATCCCGACGAGGACGAGGGCCATTCCCACCATCCAGGCGTTTCTCTTCATTCGTGGCATCGGTCCCTCCTGTAGGCGATGTTTCGAAAACCGCTCCTCACAATTTCAGCCAGCACCACTCGCGCGTGAGGGGCGTTTGGTTCAAAGCCACACCTCGATCCTTTGTCACGAGCACGCAATTGGAATGGTTGTAGCCGAAGCCACCTTCGGGATCGTAGAGCCCCGGCTCGTTGCTGAACATCATCCCCTCTTCGAGGACGGTGTCATCGCCCGGAGCGATGTACGGCGCTTGATGCCCCTCCATCCCCTGGCCGTGCGCCGGGCGGTGGTAGATGTATCGTTCGAGTCCGGCGCGAACGGCGATCTCCAGGACTTTCTCGGCGACTTCGTTGCATCGGACACCGGCCCGGCTGAGCTCCTGTTGCTTGAGGACCATCTCTGTGTGCACGTCCCACAGCTTCCGCTGGTGATCGGTCATCGGCTCGATATGCAGGGCGCGATAGCCCTCGCCCCCATAGCCGCCAATGGTGATGACGGCGGCGATTTGAATGGCATCGCCCCGTCGAATACGCGCGTAGAAGAACTGATTCGGATGGGGGTAAGCCGTGGCCACGCCCGCGCGACAACTGAAGCGCAGGTTCACGCCGACGGCCTGGTGGGGACGCCCGGTGGGCTGCATGAGCTTCATCAACTCGTGCGTGGCGAATTCCTCCGTCCGATGCCGCACCTCGAAATCGGTGGCGTCGGTTCCCCGCTGCAGGATGTAGTCGCGGGCGAAGGCGAGCATCCGATCGTGCAGCGCGATCGCCTTGCGCGTCAGCTCGATCTCCTCGGGCGTCTTGATCATGCGCAGGCGGAGGAGCACATCGCCGGCCACCTCGAACCGAGCTTCGGGCAGCGCCTCTTGCATGCGCTTCATCGTCGTCGGGCCGACCTCCTCCTCAATGCCCAGGCGCGCGCGTCCGAATCCGCGTTTGGCCAACCCTTTGAGCATCCACTGCAAGAGATCGGCCTTCGGCCCCGCCTTATACGCGAGCGCGTTGAACGGCCCAGCATGCGGATAATCGAAGTACCATTCGCCCTCCTTGATCCACCACGTGTTGACGAGGTCCTTATCGAGCCCCGGGTAGAAGAAGATCGGTTCCCCCTGCGTGGGGACGAAGAGCCAGAACGGTCGTTCCGTCGTCGTGTGGAAGAGGCCGGAGACGTAGATGATGTTCCACCGATCTCTCAGGATGATGCCATCGAGCCCGCGTTCGGCCAGCCGCTCTTGCAGCCGCCTCACCGTCTGGCGGTACCAACTCTCCGGCAGGCGAAACGGCGGCGAGAGCGGGGTCACCTGCACCATCGGCTCGCGCCCCAGCTCCGAAGGGAGGGGAAGCGGCGGTGATCCCATGTGGCCCTCGCGCGATCCGAAGAGAGCGCGCGGACGCGCGAGGACCGTTGAGACGCCCAGGGAAGCCAGAAAAGATCGTCGCGTCATGTGTCCCATAGTCCCCCTCTCCTCATCGTAGCAGTATTGACCCTCCTTCCGGGCGAGCGAGAATATATGTCGCGCCTTGCGCGGGTGTCAAGAGGGAGCTCTTGCACTCTTCTCGCGAGACAGAGGTAGACGTGCCCCCACACATGTCCGCGATGGTGAACAGACCGCTCCGAGCGCGCGGGAGCGAAAGCATTCCCATGGGGCCGCCTCCCGGGCTCAGCCGTGCGAGCGCGGTTGGGCTAAGGAGTGGGCTGGGCCGTCCGTTGTCGGATGGCGTGAGCGGTGCGGCGCGCTTGTTCGCGCACGGTCTCGGGCCACTCTGAGCCCGCGTTGATGTAGCGTTCGACCTCGGGCAGGTCTTCCGCTCGCCCGATGAGATAGAGCGCGCGCAGGGCTTCGTAGACCTGTTGACGCTCGGGCGCCAGCTGGAGGATCTCCTCCCCAGTGCGCACGCGCGCGCCGCTTGTCGTGAGCACGCGCTCGATGCGTCCCGGCCAAGGCGCGCGCACATCCACCTGACGTCCGTCCTCGCGGCGAATGCGCGCCAGCAGCGTCTCCGCCCGCACGTCATCTCCGGCCGAGACGCTCAGCGTGATCGTCCCCTCGTCCGGCGCCCGGATCGGCTCGACACGAAGCATCTGGAGGATCTCCGACCGTCCGCTCTCATCTCCGAAGCGCACCAGAGCGAGCGCCGCATTCCGTCGAACCATCGGGACGGCATCGGCCAACAAACGTTTGAGTGCGCGATGGAACTCCTCGGCCTGATTGTCTTGCCCCATCACCCAGGCCGCCATCAGGCGAATCTCCGGGCGCGGATGCTCGGCCAGACTCACGATCTTCGGATACCAGCGCCGGACCGAGGGATCGCCGCGCAGGATCCGATCGGCGATTTGCGAGAGCGCGTGTTGCGCGCGGCGCGGCTTCTCCTCATCGTTGAGGTAGCGCTCGATCTGGCGATCCGTGAGCGGACGCCCGAACCAGGTGAGATACCAGGTCAGAAAGGGGACGAGAATGAAGAGAAAGGCCAGCAGCATCAGGAGCAGGACCGACCGCGAACGTTGCGGCGTCGTTTTCTCCGACACGTTCTCTCTCCTTCTACGGGCGCTCGAAGGAGCATTGTACTGAGGAGCGCAGCATCGAACAAGGGGCGGCGGCTCGCGCGCGATTTGCGCGCATGGCGCGGAGGCCGGTACAATGCATGCCTTATGCGGCGGAGGTGGAGTATTGGTGCGACCCTGCTGTTTCTGCTCACCTCGCTTCCCGGATGTCGGGAGCGCGCGTCCGAGCGAACGTATGCCATCCGGGGGCGCGTCGTCGCCGTGGCCGCCAATCGGCAATCGGTCACGCTCGCGCATGAGGAGATCCCCGGTTACATGAAGGCGATGACGATGCCGTTTCCCGTCAAAGATCCACGCGTGCTCGAAGGCATCGAGCCGGGCGATGAGGTCGAGGGGGAACTGGTCGTCACCGAGGAGGAGGGGTGGATCTCTCGCCTGCGCGTGGTGAAGAAGGGCGAGCCGCCCACCTGGGATCGGTCCAAGGCCCTCCCGATCGAATATCTGCTCAATCCGGGCGACGATGTTCCGGACATCGCGCTCACGGATCAAGATGGGCGCGCGTTTCGGCTCAGCGAATGGCGCGGGAAGACGATCGCCCTCACCTTCATCTTCACGCGGTGCCCATTCCCGAACTACTGTCCGTTGATGACTCGCCGATTCGTCGAAGCGCAGGAGGCCTTGTGGAAGCGGCGGGCAGAGTGGCTCCAGCAGGATCGCGTGCGGTTCCTGACGCTCAGCTTCGACCCCGAATATGATACGCCGACCGTGCTCAAAGCCTATGGGGAGCGGTGGAACGCCGACTTCCGGCATTGGACGTTCGCCACGAGTCCGGCGATCGAGATGGCACGGTTCGGTGCGAGCTTCGGGCTCTCATTCTGGACCGAGGGGGGGACGATCACTCACAATCTCGCGACGGCCGTGATTCGCCCCGATGGGAAATTGCAAGCGGTCCTTCGCGGCAACGAATGGACGGCGCTCGATCTGGTGCGAGAGATCGAAGCCGCTACGCGGTGAGGGCGCAAGCCCAGACTCACCGCGACGCTCTCTCCCGCGAGAGGCTCAGGACGTAATCCCGCACCTTGCGCAAGTCCTCCCACGCCTCGCGTTTCCTCTCGGGCGCGCGCAGCAGGAAGGCGGGATGGAAGGTGGGCATGACCTTCGTCCCGTGCGCCTCGAAGAATCGTCCGCGGATCTGTCCGATGGGGGCTTTCGTCCCCAGCAGCGACTGCGCGGCGATCGCCCCAAGGGCGACGACGACATCGGGTCGGATCACGCGGATCTTCCGGAAGAGGAACGGTTCGCAGGTCGCGATCTCATCAGGTTCGGGCGTGCGATTGTTCGGCGGGCGGCACATGACGACGTTGGTGATATAGACCTCCTCGCGCCGAAATCCCATGGCTTCGATCATGCGGTTGAGCAACTGTCCCGCGCGGCCGACGAAGGGGCGTCCCTGAGCATCCTCTTCCGCTCCCGGCCCCTCGCCGACGAACATGATGCGCGCGCGCGGATCGCCTTCGCCGAAGACGATCGTCGTGCGCGACCGATGCAGTTTGCAGCGCGTGCAGTCGCCCACATCGGCGCGAATCTCCTCCAGCGTGCGATCTTCGGTCATCGGCACTGTCCGGAGCAGGGGGAGGTCGCCAAAGAGCGCCGGTTGTTCCGACGCGCGTTCGGACGATGCGGCGGCCGAACGCGCTGAGCGTCGCTTGCTCGTCATGGGTTCTCCCTCCTTGCGGGTCTCTTCATCGGGCGCGTCCTGAACGCGCGCCGCTTCGGCGCGCGATTCGGAGAGCTGCTCGCCAATCTTCTCCAAGACCGCGGGCGCGCAGACATCTTCGTGAAGATCGTCCGCGGCCGGAAGGTCCTCCCAGTGCGTCACGCCCAGCTCCCCGAGATACCGGAGATGCTCGCGGACGTCTCGAATCAGCTCGAGCAGGCGGGACCGGACCTCCTCGCGGACATCGTTCATCGCCGTTCCTCCGCGCGCTCGCGATCAGCGTCCACGCGGCGCCGGGCGAGCAGCTCGCGCACGCGATCGAGCAGACGCATGGCCAGCTCGTACTTGGACATCTTCGGCACCTCTACGACGTCGCCCTCGCGATCCATGAGGAAGCCGGCATTCTCGTCGGCCGCGAATCCCGTCTCCGCGCTCGTGGCGTCGTTGATGAAGATGAGATCGAGATTCTTCTGAAGGAGCTTCTGTCGCCCGTGTTCGAGATGGGCTTCGGTCTCCGCGGCGAATCCGACGAGCAGGCGCGCCCCCTTTCGGCGCCCCACCTCGGCCAGGATATCGGGCGTGCGTTCGAGCGCGAGCGTGAGATCGGCGTCGGTCTTCTTGAGCTTCGTGGGGGAGAACACCTTGGGACGATAATCGGCGACGGCGGCCGCTTTGATGATGACCGTGGCCGCCTCCATGTGCGCGAGGACGGCGCGATACATCTCCTCGGCACGGCGCACGACGATCACCTGGGCATCGGGAGGGGGAGCGAGCGTCGTGGGACCGCTGATGAGCGTCACCTGCGCGCCGCGCGCCAGCGCCGCGTGAGCGAGGGCGTAGCCCATTTTGCCCGTCGAACGATTGGTCAGATAGCGGATCGGGTCGAGGTCCTCGCAGGTCGGACCGGCGGTGATGAGGACATGCTCTCCGTCGAAGTCACGGGCGTACGGCCGCGCGGCCAGGATCACCAGGGCGCGCGCGACGATCTGCTCGGGATCGGCCAGGCGACCCTCGCCCTCGATCCCCGAGGCGAGATATCCCCGCTCGGGGGGGATGACGGCGACGCCGCGCTGCCGCAGTCGCGCGAGGTTCTCCTGCGTCGCCGCGTTCTCCCACATCTCGGCGTCCATGGCCGGGGCGACGAGCACTGGGCAGCGCGTCGAGAGATAGAGCGTCGTGAGGAAGTCATCGGCCAGTCCATGCGCGAAGCGCGCCAAGGTGTGTGCTGTCGCCGGGGCGACCAAGAGCAAATCCGCCCAGCGCGCCATCTCCACGTGTCGGACGGCGACGTTCACGTTCGGCTCGAACATCTCGACGACGACCGGATGGCGCGAGAGTGCCTCCAGCGTCACGCGCCCGATGAAGCGGGTCGCCGCGCGCGTCAGGACGACGCGCACCTCAGCGCCCCGTTGCTGCAGTTGCCGCAGGATCTCCGGTGCCTTGTACGCCGCGATCCCGCCGGTGATGCCGAGGACGACGTGGTACGGACGTTCGCTCATACCGACTCCGTGCGATCTCGCGCCTCGGCCGTCGAGGCGAAGGTGCGCAGGACGGCGTGAACCTCTTCTTCCACGCGATGTCGGCGATGGCGCTCGGCCAGAATGATCGCTTCCAGGAGCGCGAGCGCTTCCTCCAACCGATCGTTGATGATCACGTAGTCGAAGTCGCGATAGTGCTGGACCTCCTCGCGGGCGATGGCCAGGCGCTGCTCCAAGCTCCGCGAGAGTTCGGTCGCCCGCGCGCGCAGCCGCTCAGCCAGGACCTCGAACGAGGGGGGGAGGACGAAGATGCTCACCGATTCCAGCGGCAATCGTCGGAAGGCGGCGGCCCCCTGCACGTCAATGCTCAGGATCACATCGCGTCCGGCAGCCAACTCTCGCTCCAGCGCCGCGTGCGAGCGCCCGTAGAGGTGCCCGTAGACCTCCGCCCATTCGATCAGCTCCCCGGCCTCGCGCATGCGCTCGAATTCGCGGCGCGAGACGAAGTGGTAATCGCGTCCCTCGATCTCCGTCGGACGCTGCGGGCGCGTCGTATAGGACACCGAGTAGACGAGATCGGGCACGCGCGCGATCACGCGCGCGACGAGCGTGGATTTCCCCACGCCCGAGGGGCCCGAGACGATGAAGAGCAGGCCGCGCTTACTCGACATTCTGCACCTGCTCCCGTAGTTTCTCGATCTCGGCTTTGATGGCGAGCGCTTCCGTCGCGAGCGCCAGATTCCCCGCTTTCGCCAAGATCGTGTTGATCTCGCGCTGCATCTCCTGGAAGAGGAAGTCGAGGCGCTTGCCCACGGCCTCGCGCGCGTCCAGCAGCGCGCGGCACTGCGCGAGATGGCCACGCAGTCGCGTGATCTCCTCGCTGATGTCGGCGCGATTCACGAAATAGAGGACCTCTTGCGCGAGGCGCGCGGGATCCAGGGACAACTCGCGCATCCATTCGCTCGCGCGCTCCAGGAGCTTCTGCCGGTACAGCTCCGGGAGGGTCGCGGCTTCTCGCTCGATGGCGCGCAGGTGGCCGGCGATGCGCTCCAACCGCCCGAGCAGATCGTCGCGAAGGTGCGCGCCTTCAGTCGCGCGCATCTCGGCGAGCGCGCGCAGGGCGCTCTCGGTGACCTCCTCGAGCTTCTCGGCCAGTGCGGGTGGGATCTCCGCGAGCGGGCGCGGCTGCACCAGATCGCGCACGTGCAAGAGCGCGTTCACGTCCACTTCTCCCGAGACGCCGAACTCCTCTCGAATCTGGCGCAGCGCCGTCACGTAGGCCATCACCAGCGGACGATTCAGCTCATAGGTGAGCCAGGTGGGGATCATCGGGATGAAGTCGAGCGCGAAGACGATGCGCCCGCGCTCGAAGCGCTCCTGGATCTTCCGCCGCACAATGGGCTCCCAGGCGCCGAGCGCCTCAGGGAGGCGCACGTGGATCTCCAGAAACCGGTGGTTCACGCTGGAGACGCTCGCTCGCAGCGAGAACTCCTCGCCCTCATAGGCGGCGCTGCCGTAACCGGTCATGCTGCGCACCATAGCGCCCTCATTCGGAGAGGACTGCGGACACTTGATCGGCGAATTGCCGTTCGTAGAGACGACTGTACACGCCCCCTCGGCGCAACAGCTCGGCGTGCGTCCCCTCTTCGACGATCGTCCCGCCGTCCAGGACCACGATGCGATCCGCGCGGCGGATGGTCGAGAGCCGATGCGCGATGACGATGACCGTCCGTCCGGCCATCAGATTGAGCAACGCCTGCTGCACGCCGTGCTCGGATTCCGCATCGAGCGCCGAGGTCGCTTCGTCCAGGATCAAGATGGGGGCGTCCTTGAGAATGGCTCGCGCGATGGCGATTCGCTGGCGCTCGCCACCGGAGAGGCGAATCCCCCGCTCGCCGATCACCGTCTCGTACTGTCGGGGCAACTCCCGGATGAATTCGTGCGCGAGCGCCGCGCGCGCGGCTCGCTCGATCTCCTCCGGCGTCGCCTGCGGTCGGCCATAGGCGATATTGTGGCGCACGGTATCGTTGAAGAGGATGACCTCTTGCGTGACGACGGCGATCAAGCGCCGCAATGAATCCACACGCACATCGCGGATGTCCACGCCATCAATGAAGATGGCCCCCTCGGTGACGTCGTAGAAGCGAGGCAACAGCTTCACGAGCGTCGTCTTCCCGACGCCGCTCATTCCGACGATGGCGACCATCTCGCCGGCGCGAATCGTGAGATTCACGTTTCGCAGGACGTACTCCTCCGCGTCGGGATAGCGGAAGGAGACGTCGCGGAATTCGATCTTCTCGCGGAAGGTCGTGAGCGCGACGGCCTGCGGCCGATCCACCAGCTCCGTGTGCGTATCGAGCAGGGTGAAGACCCGCTGGCAGGCGGCCAGCGCATGCTGCATCGCGTTCTGAATGCGGCTGAGCTTGCGCACCGGATCGTAGAGGCTGAAGAGGAAGAAGAGGAAGACGAAGAATTCCCCGGGCGTCATCTCGCGCCGGGCGATGATGCGCTGGGCGTAGAGGATGAAGCCGGAGGCCGCGACGATCCCGATCAGCTCGATGATCGGCGGCGAGAGCGCGGCCGTGCGCGCCGCCTTCAGGACCGAGCGCATGACGGCATGCGCGGCGCGGCGAAAGCGTTCGGATTCCCAGGCCTCCGTCCCGAAGGCCTTCACCACGAGGTTGCCCGAGAGCGTCTCCTGCGCGACGTTCAAGATCTGCTCATACCCCTCCTGCACGCGCCGCCCCGTTCGTCGCAGATGGCGACCGAAATAGACCGTCGCCTGGTAGACGAGCGGTCCCAGCCCCAGCGCCAACAGCGCCAGCTTCCAGTTCAGCTTGAAGACGATGACCAGGAAGACGATGAGCGTGAAGGATTCGCGCAGCGCGTCCGTGAGCGTGCGCGAGACAGCCATCTCGATCTTCTCGACATCGTTGACCAGATGCGACGCGAGCACATTCGTCGGATAGCGGGAGAAGAAAGGGGCCGATTGTCGGAGCAGGTGATCGTAGAGGGCGCAGCGGAGATCGAAGACGGCGCGTTGCCCGATGCGCGCCATGAGGTAGTTGGAGAAGAATTCGGCCGCTCCCTTCCCGATCGTGATCAGGATCATCAGGGCGGCCAGCAGGTACCAGCTCCGCTCGTCCTCCAGCGGGAGATAGCGATGAAAGTCCAGAAGATTCTTGGCGCGCGGGGCCGAGGCGACGACGCCGCTGGAGGCCAGCAGGCCATCGGAGATCGGAACGAGGAGGCTGCGCAGGGCGCCTTCCAGTACAGCGACGATATTCATCAAGATGAGCGCCAGGAGGAATGTCCCCCAGTACGGGCGCACATAGCCGAGGAGTCGGCGGAACTCCTCCCATCGGCGCGAGCCCGATGGGGGAACCGCGGGGGCTCCCTCGGATCGCAAGCGTGAGGAGGCTTCAGGACGCATGACGGCAGTGCTCATGGCAAGTGCGCGGCGACTTCGACAACCTCCTCCCACGTGTTGTAGAGATGCGGGGAGATGCGCAGGCGTCCCAGGCGCGCCGAGACGATGATCCCCCGCTCCTGGAGCCGCTCGACGAGCGCATGCGCCGAATAACGCGGATGCATGAAGCAGAAGATGCCCGAGGTCTCGCCGGGACGCCGCGAGCTGATCACGTGATACCCTTTCGCCTGCAGCCGTTCGCACAGTTCTCGTCCGAGGGCGGTGAGGTGCTCCTCGATCGTCGAGATGCCCACCTGTAGCAACAGCTCCACCGAGGCGCCGAGGCCACAGAGGCCGCAGACATTGAGCGTACCCGACTCGAAGCGGAGCGCGCCCTCGCGATAGGTGAGATCATAGGTCAGCTCCTCGGCGAGGATCGAGTCCTTCCAATTTCGCACTGACATCCAGCCGACGAGCGTCGGCTCCAGATGCTCCAGCGCGCGGGAGGAGATATAGAGGACGCCGGTGCCTTCTGGCCCCAGCAGCCATTTGTGGCCATCGGCCGCGAACGCATCCACATGGAAGCGTTCGACATCGAACGAGAGGGCGCCCAGTCCCTGAATGGCGTCCACGACCAGGAGGATGCCGCGCTTCCGGCAAAATTCGCCCAGCCGCTCCAGATCCATGCGGAATCCACTGGCGAATTGGACGAAGCTGATGGCCAGCACGCGCGTGCGCCGATCCACGAGCGCGAGCAGGTCCTCAATCTGGATGCGCCCTTCGCGCTCGGGGGCCATGCGGAGGTGAACGCCCCGCGCCTGCAGGCGCATCCAGGGGTAGACATTGGCCGGGAACTCGCATCCGGCCGTGACGACGTTATCCCCCTCTCGCCATCGCAGCCCGTTGGCGATGAGCGAGAGCCCGTCCGAGGTATTCCGCACGAACGCGATCTCCTCCGGGCGGGCATTCACCAGGCGCGCCACCTTCTGGCGCGTGTGTTCGATGGCTGCCCACCATTCGGCGAGCTTCGTCGTCCCATGTCGCATGACGGCGTCGGCCTGACGCGTCATCGCTTCGACCGCCGGTCGCGGCAGGGGGGAGACGGCGGCGTGGTTCATGTAGATGTAGCGCTCCGTGATCGGGAAGAGTTGCCGAATGGTGTCGTTCATGTCCCCTCGAGTCGAAAGCATGGTCGGACGTGCCCGACCACCATGCCCCGATGGCTCTTCACCTCCGGCCTGTGATAGGCGGAAAGCTTATCAAGGGCGGGGCGATCGAGCAACCCGAGCTGGTGCAGGACCTCCAGGACGACGAGGTTGCGAGCGCGCCGTTCGTCCCCATCTTCGATCTTAATGGCGATGCCGAGCCCTTCGGGGAAACGCGCATTGGGGAAGATGCCGAGCGCGTGGACCCCTTCAGCGCCCGCTTTCGCGAGGATTCGCCCCTCGCTCACCCGAATGAGGTCCGTATCCAGACGGCGGCGCGTCCCTCCTACCATCTCCGGATGCTCGCGCATGGCGCGCGTGACCTCGATGATGGCGGCGCGCAGCGGCTCCTCCAGGCCCTCGGGATTCACCAATCGCGCATAGGCGAGGGCTATCCGCTCCAGCGGAATCGCGAACGTGGGCACACCGCATCCATCCACGCCGATGCCGATCGCCGAGGATGGGAGATCGCTCAGATGGGCGAGCACGTCGAGGATCTGTTGCTGAACGGGATGCTCGGGATCGAGATAGGTGTCCACATCGGCGCCGAGGAAGCGGGCCAGGGCGAGCATCCCCGCATGCTTGCCCGAGCACGCATTGTGCAACACCGTCACGCCCTCGGGGCCCACGCGACGCGCCATCTCCGCATCCAGCGGGGGATGAAGACCGCAGCGAAGCGCCGCCTCCCGCAAGCCGATCTTCTGCAGAAGTCGCGCGACCGTCTCCGTATGCGCGACTTCACCGCTGTGCGAACCGCAGATGATGGCCAGCTCTTTCGGCGTGATCTCGAAGGAGCGTGCGGCGCCGCTGGCGACAAGTGGCAGCGCCTGAATCGGCTTCGCCGCAGACCGCAAGTAAGTCATCCAGCGGGGGTTCCCCAGGCCGAAGCGCACGCGCCCACGCGGATCGCAGGCGACGATCATCGCGCGATGGCGCGATTCCACGAGAGCACCGCGCGTGACTTCGACGGCCACCGGCGCTTCGTCCATCGGCAGAAGGGTATCAAACCGCTTGGAGGACGGCAAGAAAGGCTCCCTGCGCGTGGCCCCTGAGGAGAAGAGGAGGCGGCATTGCGCGCGGTGAGGCCGATCCGGTATCCTCCCGCCTTCGAGACCCTCAGCACATCCTCGGGAGGAGCGGACCATGAGGGGGTGGACGCGAGGCATCGGGTTGAGTTTGATCATCGGCATCAGCAGTGCGGGCGGTGTGTCCGCGGCGCCGCCGCGTCGAGGTGGGGCGCCGCTGCCCATCGTCGCGCCGGAAGCGGTCGGGATGTCGTCTCGACATCTGGCGCATATTGATGAGATCGTTCAGGCGGCGATCGCACGTCGGGAGTTGCCCGGCGCCGTCATCCTCGTCGGACGCCAGGGGCGCATCGTCTACTGGCGGGCGTTCGGACATCGCGCCCTGGAGCCGACGCGCCTGCCGATGACGCGCGATACCGTCTTCGACCTCGCTTCGTTGACGAAGGTCGTGGCGACGGCGACTTCGGTGATGATCCTGGTCGAGCGGGGAAAGATTCGCCTGGGGGATCCGGTCGCCCGTTACATCCCAGAATTCGGGCAGAACGGAAAAGAGCGGATCACGATCGAGCAATTGCTTCAGCATCGCGGGGGGCTTATCGCTGATAACGATCTGGCCGACTATCGGGACGGACCGGAGAAGGCCCTGGAGCGGATCTACGCCTTGGGGACGGTGGCCGAACCGGGCACGCGCTTCATCTACAGCGACGTCGGGTACATCGTGCTCGGGGAACTCGTGCGCCGAGTCTCGGGGCAACGCCTGGATGACTTCGCCCGCGAGAACATCTTCCGGCCGCTCGGCATGACGGAGACGACGTTCGCGCCCACCGGAGCGCTGCGCGAGCGCTGCGCCCCGACCGAACGGCGCGAGGGGCGGTGGATGATTGGCGAAGTCCACGATCCGCGCGCGTATGCGCTCGGCGGCGTCGCCGGTCACGCCGGTCTCTTCTCGACGGCGCGCGATCTGGCCATCTACTGCCAGATGCTCCTCAACGGGGGGACATTTCGCGGGGTGCGCATCCTCAGCCCTTTGAGCGTGCGGCGCATGATCGAGGTGCGCCATCTGCCGCCGGGCGAGATGCGCGGGCTCGGCTGGGATGTCCATACGGGATATTCCTCCAATCGCGGCGATCTCTTCCCGATCGGTTCGTTCGGGCACACGGGGTTCACGGGCACCTCGCTCTGGATTGATCCGGCGAGCCGGACCTTCGTCATCTTCCTGAGCAATCGCGTGCATCCGGACGGTCGTGGCGATGTGACGTCGCTGCGCGGACGCGTGGCTTCGGTCGTCGCGGCGGCGATCCTTCGACCACCACTGCCGGAGCTGTGGCCTTCTCCCTGGGCGATCTCACCCCACGTCGAGCGTCTCCACACGCGCGCGCATGTGGAGACGGCCTCCGTGCTCAACGGCATTGACGTCTTGCGCCGCGATGAATTTCGGCTGCTCGAAGGTCGGCGCGTCGGGGTGATCACAAATCATACGGGGCGCGCGCGCGATGGAACGAGCACCATTGATCTGCTCGCGCGCGCCCCGAAGGTGACGCTCGTGGCGCTCTTCAGTCCCGAGCATGGGTTGCGCGGACAAGCCGATGGGCCCGTCGGCGATGCGGTGGACGAGAAGACGGGACTCCCCATCTACAGCCTCTACGGACCACGACGGCGACCGACGGCCGAGATGTTGCGCGGTCTGGATACGCTCGTCTTCGATATTCAAGACATCGGGGCGCGATTCTACACCTACATCACGACGATGGGATACGCCATGGAGGAGGCCGCCGCGCAGGGGATCCGCTTCATTGTGCTCGACCGTCCCAATCCGATCACCGGACGCGACGTGGAGGGGCCGGTGGCCGATCCCGACGCCCTCTCCTTCACGGCGTACCATCCGATCCCCATCCGACATGGGATGACGATCGGCGAGCTGGCCCTGCTGTTCAACGCCGAGCGAAAGATCGGAGCCGATCTCCATGTCGTGAAGATGGAGGGATGGAAGCGCGAGTATTGGTTCGATCAGACGAATCAGGAGTGGGTGAACCCGTCGCCCAATATGCGGAGCTTGACGGCGGCGACGCTCTATCCGGGGATCGCCCTTCTGGAGACGACCAACGTTTCGGTCGGACGCGGGACGGATCGGCCCTTCGAGCTGTTCGGCGCACCGTGGATGGACGGGCGGCGTGTGGCCGAGGAGTTGAATCGGCGCGATATCCCCGGCGTGCGCTTCGTTCCCATTCGCTTCACCCCCCGCGCGAGCCCGTTCGCCGGAGAGGAATGTGGGGGAGTGGCCATCGTCGTCACCGAGCGCGCAGCCGTGCGCCCCGTGCGTCTGGGGATCGAGATCGCCGTCGTCCTGCATCGGCTCTATCCGGAAACCTGGCAGGTGGATGCGTTCGGGCGCTTGCTCGCCCATCGCCGCACGCTCGAGTTGCTCAAAAGTGGCGCCGATGCCGAGACCATCGAGCGCGCGTGGCAGGCTGAGCTGGAGCGATTTCGACAGATCCGGCAGCGGTATCTGCTGTATTGAGCGAGTTCGCGCACGCGGGGATGAGACGCCTCTTCGCCTTCAGGAGACACTATGGGGCAGGCTCTGTTCATCCTCCCGCGAGGTGCTCCAGCGCTTGCTCCGGCGTCATCCGCCCGCGCGCCGTGCGGTCGAAATCCGCGTCGAGCGCACCGGGTAATGATAGCACAGGAAGGGAGTGATCAGCTGTGTGTTCATGCGCAGCGACGTCTCTCCGCGCGCCTCAGTTTGACGCGCCGGTCGCTCCATCAGCTCGGCCGGGGCATCTCGTGGGGAGGATCATTCCGTCTCGCCCCGAAGAATGGCGGGGATCGTTTTGAGGAGAATCTTCACATCGAGCCAGAGCGACCAGTGCTCGATGTAGTAGAGGTCCAGCTCCACCATGCGCTCGAAGGGGAGGCGATTGCGCCCGCTCACTTGCCAGAGTCCGGTGATCCCCGGCTTCACGTCGAGCCGCTTCCGGTGCCAATTCGAGTAGTGTTCGACCTCGTAGGGAATAGGCGGACGCGGTCCGACCAGGCTCATCTCCCCCTTGAGGACGTTGAAGAGCTGCGGCAGTTCATCGAGGCTCCAGCGGCGCAGCCATCGCCCCAGGCGCGTGATCCGCCGATCATTCGGGACTTTTCCGTAGAGGGGTGAAGAGAGCTCCCGTCCCGTTCGGGGTCCCGTCACCTGAAGCGCGCCGCGAATCAGGTGCGCCATGATCTCCCGATGCGGCTGCTCATCAGCATCGGCGCGCATCGTGCGGAATTTGTAGAGGGTGAACAAGCGCCCGTCCATGCCGACGCGCTCCTGGCGAAAGAGGACGGGGCCGCGCGAATCGAGCTTGATGAGCGCCGCGATGAGCAGGAGCACGGGGCTCAGGAGGATCAGCGCCAACAGCGAGAGGGTCACATCGAAGGCGCGTTTGAGATAGCGGTTCGGACCCCGCAAGGGGTCCTGAAAGAGCTTGATCATAGGGAGCGCGCCGATCTGCTCCAGCTCAGTCTTGCGGGGGAGGCAACTCAGGAGATCGGGCACGAGGCTGAAGGCGACGCGACTCACGCGCCAGCAGTGCAGGATCGTCTCAAAGAGCACGTCCGGGTTCATCTTCGGGTCGGTGATGAAGACCTGCTCGATGCGGAATCGGCGGACGATCTCCGGCAGGTCCTCGACGTGCCCCAGGCACGGGGGAGAAGGCGCAGATGCGCGCTCCGCGCGCGAGGCCGTCGAGAGCACTCCCACGATGTGATACCCGAGCTGCGGCTTCGCGCGCATCTCGGAGAGGCAAAGATCAGTCAGCTCGCCCTCGCCCACGATCACCGCCGGGATGAGATTGCGGCCACGTCGTCGCGCGAGGATTTGCGTGCGGCGCACGATCCCGCGCACGCCGAGTACGGCGAGCGTGAGCAATCCCCAGTGCAGGAGGAAGATGCCGCGCGAGTACGAGAACTCGCGGAATTCGAAGATGCCCCGGTACATGAAGGCGATGACGATGAGGACGAGCGAAGTCATCGTTGTCGCTCGCAAGACGCCGAAGACGTCGTCGAGCCACGAGAACTCTCCTTTGAGCGCGTAGAGCCGCGCCGATCGCAGCCAGAGGATCAGCGGGACCGGAGCGAGCGCGCACAATTCCAGATAGGGGCGAAACGCTTCGAGCATGAGCGTCCCCGCCAGCTCGCGCGGATGCAGGAGAGCGAGAAGGTCACTCACCGACGGCGGCCACGAGATGTAGCGCAGCCGGTAGGCGATGAGGAACGTCCCCCAGGCGAGCACGGCATCGGTCAGTCCCAGCAGTCCTTGGGCCAGCGGCAGGAGCGCGAGTCGCGAGACGGCGCGTTCCGACCGCCGCTTCTCAGATGATCTCGTGTGTGGAGCCTGCGCGATGCCGGTCACGAGCGTGATTATATTCGGTCGCTCAGAAGGCGCGCAAACAGGTCGGGAGCGGGCGCTGCGGGGTGGTCACCCGATCCTTTGCGCGACCATCGCGCGATAGAGGTTCGTGATCGCCTCGACCATGCGCTCGCGAGAGAAGTGCCGGCGCACGCGCTCGCGGCCCCGTCGCCCCATCTCACGGGCGCGCTCGGGGTGAGCGAGGAGGACGGCGATAGCCTCGGCCAGTTGCTCAGGCGCGCGCGGGGGGACCAAGAAGCCGGTCTCTCCCTCCACGACCACTTCCGGTACGCCGTCCACGCGCGTGGCCACGACCGGGCGTGCGGCCGCCATCGCCTCCAGGACCGAGAACGGCATCCCTTCGTAAAGGGACGAGAGGACGAAGACGTCCATGGCCGCCAGAAGGCGCGGCACGTCCTCTCGGTATCCGGTGAAGCGCACGCTCGCGCACAGCCCCCGCGCTTCGACCAGGCGTTCCAGCGCGGCGCGACGCTCTCCATCGCCGACGATGAGAAACTGCGCCTCGGGAAAGCGCCGACGCACACTCACTGCCGCCTCGATGAAATCCTCCGTCGCTTTCTGCGGTGAGAGCCGGCCCACCGTCCCCACAATAGGCGCGCGGATGTTCAATCCGAATTCCTCCGCGACCGAGGCGCGCGTCCCCTCAAGGGGGAAGTCCTCGAGGCGAACACCGTGCGGGACGACTGAGAGCTTCTCCGGTGCGATGGGATACTGAGCGAGCGCTCGCCACCGATTCGCCTCCGAATCCACGAGCATGCGGTGCACACACCGATAGGCGAGTCGGAGGGCGAGACGTCCTTTCCACGTGTAGGCGCTCGGAGCAAGCGTGGGCAGATGATTGGTCGCGATTCGCGCGGGAACGCCCGCCAGCGCGGCCGCCAGGATGACGTACCGACAGGCGAACGGGTGATGTAGATTGAAGTGGACGAGATCCGGCCGATGGTGTCGGAAGAACCGGACGAGGGCGGGCACGTGCTGCGGGCGCTCGCCGGGCAACCGGTGCAGGCGCACTCCGACGCGGCGCGCCCACTCCAGGAGCGGAGCCAACGCCTCCGTTTGCGGGCAGACCAGGCTCACGGCCCACGCCTCGCGCTCCAAGCCCTCGATGAGATGGCGCACGTAGGCTTCCGCGCCGCCCCAGCTGCGGCTCTCCAGGATGTACATGAGCTTCGGCGTTCGCTCTTGTCCCCCCATGGTGCGCGAGGCCGTTGCCTCGCGAGACGTCAATATTCTTCGGTCAGCTCGCGCGCCTTGCGCGCGTAGACCTCAAGGCCCTCGGCGTAGTCCAGCGGCGAGAGGAAGAGCTTGTGGTGGGCGATGAGCGTCCAGCGCACGAGGCGTCGGGCGATCGAGAAGAGGAACCACAGCGGCGTTCGCCGATCGTGGCGATCCCCCAAGCGCTCGCGCAGATGCGCGAGTCCGCGCTCGATATGGTCCGGCGCGCGATAGTCGGGGGCGATCGGGCGCACGCGCAGCACGTGGAACCCGCACGCGGCGAGCAAGCGCGTGAGCGTCCGCGCGGTGAAGAAGCTCACGTGTTCCGGCGGTTTGAATTCCGTCCAGCGGGCTGGAGCGCGAGAGACGACGCGATGTCCGGCGTTCGGCGTCGAGAGCGCCAGGAGTCCACCCGGACGCAGGAGCCGGTTCAGCCGTCGCAGCTCGGCGCGCGGATCGGGGATGTGTTCGAGATATTCCCACAAGGTGATGACGTCGAACGTGCGTCCTTCGCGGAGAAGGGGAGCGAGCGAGGCGAGGATCGGTCGCCCCGTGAGGCGTTCGGCTTCGCGCGCCGCCTCCGGTGCGATCTCGATGCCCGAGACGACCCACCCACGCTCTTGCGCGATCCGGAGGAAGATGCCGGTCGCGCATCCGACATCAAGGAGCGCACCTGGCTCCGCGTAGCGTTCGATCATCGCCAGCCGCTCGCGCGCTTGTGCTTCCCACACAGGGCGCAAGGCCGCGTAGTCCGCGTAGCCGAAAGGTCCGGCCCCGCGAAAATACGAGGGATCGGTGTAGAGCGCCCGAAGGACATCCGGCGTCGGTGGCGGATGAACGAAGAGGAAGGAGCAAACGGAGCAGCGCACGATCGTGTACCCGTTCTTCTCCAGGAACGGCGTGAAGTGGTCATCTCCGCACACGGCACATGTGCGCGCCATAGGCGAGCTCATCCCTGGAGCGTTTGCTCTTGCGGCGTCACGCCGGCCATCTCTTCGAGAACCTTGAGGACGGCCGAGTAATCCTCCTCGCCGAAGCCTCGGGCCACCGTGGTGATGAAGAGCTCGCGGATGACGCTCAGGACGGGCAGCGGGACATTCGCGCGCCGAGCGGCTTCGAGCGCCAGGTCCACGTCCTTCAGCATGTGCCGCGCGTAGAAATTCGGGCGAAAGTCCCGCTCCCGCATCGTTCGCCCCTTCGATTGATACATCGGGGCGTTTAAGGCCGAAGCCTCCAAGATTTCGAGGATGCAGTCGGGCGAGAGGCCGACGCGGCGGCCGAAGACGAACGCTTGAGCGAGCGTGAGGATCATGCCGGCGATGAACGAATTGGCGATGAGCTTCATGTGCGTCGCCTGCGCGATCCGTTCGAAGTACCAGATCCGATGTCCGAGCACGCGCAAGACGGGCTCGCACCGCTGGTAGGCCTGGGGATCTCCGCCGACGAAGATCAGGAGCTTTCCTTCGGCCGCATGTCGCCAATTCCCCAACACCGGCGCATGGAGGAAGGCTGCCTCGCGCTCGCGATAGGCGCGCTCCAAGCGTTCGGTCGTCTCCGGCGAGACCGTGCTCATATCCACGTGAATCGCGGCTGGGCGAATCCCCCGCAGGATGCCATCTGGGCCGCGCGCGATCTCCTCCAGGGCTTCGGAATCGGCGATCATCGTGATGAGGAGTTCGCTCCGATGCGCGACCTCTTTGGGGGAGTCCGCCCACCGGGCTCCTCGGGCGCGCAGCGGTTCCGCTTTCTGCGGCGTGCGATTGAAGACCGTCAGCGCATATCCGGCGTCCAAGAGCCGTTCGGCCATCGGACGCCCCATGATGCCCAGACCGATGAAGCCGATGTCGCGCATGATCTCCCTCCTCGTGCGAGCGATCCGTGAGAATCTTAAGATCGGCGCGCGCGGGGGGCAAGGAATCCCTTGCTCAGAAGTTGCTCATCCTCGGGCGCCCCCCCTACAATTAGGCGGGAGGATGCGGAGCGCTGTGAGGGGGATGATCGGAAGGACAATGGGGCATTATAAGCTCCTGGAGGAGCTCGGACATGGCGGCATGGGGACGGTCTACAAGGCGCGCGACCTGGCGTTGGATCGGACCGTCGTGGTGAAAGTCCTCTCGCCCGACCTCATGGCGGATGCGGACGCTCGGCGCCGCTTCTGGCGCGAAGCGCGCTTGGCCTCGGCCTTGGATCACCCGAATATCTGCACGATCTACGGGATCGAGGAGGCCGATGGGTATTCGTTCATCGTGATGCAGTACGTCGAGGGGAAGACGTTGAAGCGGATCATTAACGGGCGTCCCCTTCGGCTGGAGGGGTTGCTCTCCATCGCCCTGCAGGCGGCGGATGCGGTGGCGACGGCTCATGCGCGGGGCATCATCCATCGGGACATCAAATCGGCCAACATCATGGTGACAGAGCGCGGGCAGGTCAAGGTGCTCGATTTCGGGTTGGCGAAGCTTGTCGAGAGATCGCGCGCGGCGGAAGCGGGGGACCTGACGCAGGCCGGCGCGACGTTAGGGACACCCTCCTACATGTCGCCCGAGCAGGCGCGGGGCGAGCGCGTGGATCATCGGAGCGACATCTTCTCCTTCGGCGTGGTGCTCTATGAGATGGCGACCGGGCGCGTGCCCTTCAAGGGCGAGAGCCGCGTCGAGACGATGCACGCCGTCATTCACGACCGCGCGCGACCCGTTCGCGATCTGAATCCGCGCATCCCCCCTCGTCTGGCAGCCCTCATTGAGCGCGCGATCGAGAAGGATCCGAGCGATCGGTACCAGACCATGACCGATCTGCTCGCGGAGTTGAAACAGGTGGCCGCCGATGTCGGACTCATCGCGCGCGTGCCTGACGGCGTGATGACGCCGTTCATCCCGGCGAGTCGGCCCGCGCGTCTTCGGGCCGTGTGGCGGAAGATGCGAGCCTTCGTCGGCCTGGGTCGTCGGGAGCGGACCCTCTCCGGCGAAGCGCGCGCTTCGGCGAGCATGGACTTCTCGCTCATTGAGGGGCCTCGGCGCGCGCTCGCCATCCTCCCCTTCCGCAACTTGAGTGGCCATCCTGAGGATGAGGTCTACGGACGCTCTCTGGCGGAGCATCTGACGACCGAGCTGGCGAAATTCAAAACGGTGACGGTGCGTCCGGCGAGCTTGTTGGGGGGGGAGGGAGATCGTCTCGGCGATCCGCGCCGCATTGGGAGACAGCTCCAGGTGGATGCCGTGCTGACGGGGGCCTTCTTCCGATCGGGCGAACGCTTGCGGGTGACGGCGCAACTGCTGGACGCGCGCAGCGGCGACATCCTCTGGAGCGAGAAGATTGATTCTCGCCTGGAGGATGTCCTCGCGCTTCAGGATCGCATCTCGCAGAAGGTGATCGAGGGCTTGGCGGCCGGAGCGGTGCCGGTCAATCCGCTGGAGTTGGTGCGTGACGAAGACGAGGCCGTTCGCATGGACGCCGTGCGCATGCTCGCGTTCTCGCGCGATCCGCGCGCGATCCCCGCGCTCGTGGAGGCGCTGGCGGATCCCAGTCTCGGGGTCAAAGCCGCGGCCTCAGAGGCGCTCGTGCGCAAGGGGAGTGCAGCCGTCGGTCCGACGATCGAGCGGTTGACGGAAGCGCTCGATGCCGGCGATGTCGTGACGGCGCGCTTCGCAGCGAAGACGCTCGGCTTGATCGGCGACGGGACGATCGCTCCGGTGTTGCGCGAGCTGTTGGCGAGCGAGGATCGGTTCGTCGTCGCCGAGATCGCACTAGCGCTCGGTCGGCTGCGTGATCGAGAGGCCGTGCCGCGACTTTTGGAGATGCTCGCGATCGAGGATCGGAATGTGCGCTTCGCGGTGGTCTCCGCCTTGGGACAGATCGCGGATGCGCGGGCGCATGCCGCGCTTCAGGAGTGCTTGCGGGACGAGGACGAAGGCGTGCGGGCTCAAGCGCGATGGGCGCTGGCGCGCATCCGACGGCGGCATCCACCTGAAGCCCCCGCTCCGTGTCCTCCCGCGCCGGAGGATGGGGATCGCACGGAATCGTCATCGGTGCCGTGACGGTGATCCCGGGCGATCGTCGTGGACGGTGAGCAGCGTGTCGGAATCGCCGTTCTTCATCGGGGTGGATATCGGGCGGACGATTCGCGCCGCCCTCGTGGATGAGACCGGGCGCGTGTGGCTGCAGAGCCGCATCGTGGCCGAGCGGAACGATCCGCGCGCGTTCCTCGCGCAAGTGATCGCCGTGCTCCGCGCGCTGCGCGATTCCGAGATCGCGCGGGGGAGGATCGCGGCCATCGGGATCGGATGGCCGGGATTGGTCGGCCGGCAGACGCAGCGCATCGAGCTGGCATCGCACCTGGTGGAGGTGACGGGATGCGATGTCTATGGGGAGGTTCGGGCGGCGCTCGGGGTGCCGCTCGTTTTCGAGAACGAGGCCAATGCCGCGGCTTACGGTGAATGGACTTGTGGCGTCGCGCGGGGACTTCGGGACGTCTTCTACGTGACGATCGGAACCGGCATCGGAGCGGCGCTCATCCTCGACGGGCGCCTGCAGCGGGGGGCGCATGGGTTCGCCGGGGAGTTCGGACATGTGAAAGTCGAGCCGGGGGGGATCGAGTGCGGCTGCGGAGGGCGCGGCTGCTTGGAGACGATCGCGTCCGGCCCCAATATCGTGCGGCGCGTGCGCGAGCGACTCTTCTCCGATCCCGCGTTCTCCCTCTCACCCCTGGCCGCGCAAATGGAAGGGACCTTGACTGTCCCGCTGATCGTCCAAGCGGCGCTCGACGGTGATGAGTTGGCGCGCACCGTGCTTCGGGAGACGGGACGATATTTCGGGATGGCGATCGCGAACGTCCTGAACCTGCTCGATGTCGAGATGGTCTGCTTGGGCGGACCGGTCATGCTGGCTGGCGAGATCTTGCTCGACGCCGTTCGGAAGGAAGCGCGCAAGCACACGCTGCGCGTGATCTTCGAGCGGTGTCGCTTCACCAGCAGCGCGCTCGGGCAGGACGCCGGCATCATCGGCGCCGCCATGCTCGCCCGCGATGCCGTCGCCGCGATGGCCCTCCCGTGAGCATCTCCCGACTGTCGTCATGATCGAGAGGAGTTGAAGTGGAAGCCTTTCAGAGGAGGAGCTTATGCCTGTGCGGATCATTCAATACGGCGTGGGACCGATCGGTAGCGCCATCGTGCGCGCGCTCCTGGAGCGAGCGGGCGCTGTGATCATCGGCGCCATTGATATTGCGGCGGAGAAGGTCGGGCGGGATCTCGGCGAAGTCGTCGGCGGTCGCCCCCTGGGGATCACGATCTCCGATCGCGCGGACGAGGTGCTCGCCCAAAGAGCTGATGTCGTCGTGCATTCCACGTCCTCATCCTTCGAACAGGTCTTCGATCAGGTGCTCGCCTGCGTGCGCGCGGGCTCGCATGTCGTCTCGACGTGCGAGGAGTTGGCGTATCCTTTCCGCAAATATCCCGAGCTCTCCCGTCGTTTGGACGAAGCGGCGAAGGCGGCTGGCGTCGCCGTGCTCGGGGCGGGAGTGAATCCGGGGTTCGTGATGGATAAGTTGGTGCTGACGCTAGCGGCTGTCTGCCAGCGCATTGAGCGCGTCTTTGTGCGTCGCATCGTGGACGCTTCGCAACGCCGTCTCCCGCTGCAGCGGAAGATCGGGGCTGGAATGACCGTCGAAGAGTTCCGCGAGGCGGTGGATGCTGGGCGCATCCGGCACGTCGGCTTGCCGGAATCGGTCGCGCTGATCGCCGAGGGATTGGGGATGGAGGTGGAGGCGATCTCGGAAACCATCGAGCCGATCCTCGCCGAGGAGGACGTGACGACCGAGTACCTCCGGGTGCGGAAGGGACACGTGGCTGGCGTGCGCCAGATCGCTCGGGGAATTGCGCGCGGCGAGGAGCGCATCCATCTCGATCTGCACATGTATGTGGGGGCGAAGAACCCCGTGGACGAGATCCGACTCTTCGGGACGCCGGAGATCGGCCTGCAGATTCCCGGGGGCACGCCCGGCGATTTGGCGACGGCCGCCGTCGTCGTGAACGCCATCCCCCTGGTGATGCAGGCGCCGCCCGGGTTGCGAACGGTGATGGACATCCCGATGCGATTCGTGGCGGCCTTCTGAAGCGAAGCCGAAGGAGCTGAGAGCGAGGAGGGAGGACGGACATATGTCGGACGGATTGGTCTGGCTCAACGGAGAGATTCTCGATTTCGCCTCGGCGAAAGTCTCCGTCGAAGATCGCGGGTTTCAGTTCGGCGATGGGGTTTACGAGGTCGTGCGCGTTTATGGCGGGAGGCCTTTCGCGCTCGCGGAGCATCTGGAGCGCCTGCAGCGCAGCGCGCGGGAGATCGAGCTGTCGCTCCCGCTCTCACTCGGAGAGCTGGCAGTAGTGGCCGAAGAGCTCGTCGCGCGCGCGGGGATCGCCGAGGCCGAGCTGTATATTCAGGTCACGCGCGGCGCGGCCCGCCGCAATCACCTCTTCCCCGAGGACGCGCGCCCGACGCTCGTGATGACGGTGCGGTCGGTCCGCCTCATCCCGCCGGAGCTGCGCGAGCACGGGGTTCGCGCGCTCACCGTGCCGGATGAGCGATGGGCGCGCTGCGACATCAAATCCATCTGCCTGCTCCCGAACGTCCTGGCCAAAGAGCGCGCGCATCGCGCGGGAGCCTTCGAGGCCCTCTTCGTGCGCGATGGGTTGGTGATGGAGGGGACCAGCAGCAACGTCTTCGCCTGGACGGGCGAAGCGCTGGTGACGCCCATCGCCGATCATCGCATTCTGGCGGGCATCACGCGAGGCTTCGTCCTGCGGTTGGCTCAGCAGTTGGGATATCGCACGGAGGAGCGCGACCTTCCGCTCGCGGAGTTGAGATCGGCGCGCGAGGTGCTCATCGCGGGCACGGTCACGGAACTTCTGGCCGTCATCGCCGTGGACGGGGAGTTGATAGGGAGTGGAGTCCCAGGTCCGGTCTTTCGGCAGCTCTACGCCGCATATCGGCAGATGATCGCCGACTGCGTGCTCGCATCGCCGGGGATCGGCGCGCGGGACTCCTCCGGATGAGCCTCATGCGCTCAATCGGCGTGAATGGGCTTCTGACGCTCGCGCAGAAAGGTCCCCGCACGCCGGTTCTTCACGGCCAGGATTTCGCTCACGATCGAGAGGGCGATCTGCTCCGGTCCCTCCGCGCCGATGTCCAAGCCGACTGGAGCATAGAGCTTCCGCATGCCTTCTGGAGACAGTTCGATCCCCTGCTCGCGCAGGTTGCGCAGCAGCAGCTCGCGTCGCTCCCGTGGGCCGAGCAGACCGATATACTCCACCGGACTCGCGAGCAACCACGCCAACAGCTTCGCATCCACGTGGAAGTTGTGCGTCAGCAAGACGACATACATCCCTCGGGTGAGCGCGAGCCGATCCGACGCTTCCTCCGGATGGGCCAGGATCAGACGATCCGCCCAGGGGAAACGGTCCGGCGTGACGAACCGCGGCCGATGGTCCACGACCGTGATGCGGAACCCCGCTTCTTTCGCAAATCGGACCAAAGGGACCGCATCGGCCCCCGCTCCGAAGACGACCAGGTGCGGAGGGGGGGGGAAACAGTCAATGAACACGCGTGCTTCTCCCACCCAGGCCGCGCTCCCGAGGCGGGTGGACTCATAGGCTACGGTCTTCGATCGCCCGGTTTCCAGAAGCGCGCGCGCATCGCGCTCGACGGCGGCATCCAAAGCGACGTCGCCGAGCGTGCCCGAGGGGCTCCCGTCGGCGGGGATCAGGAGCTTCGACCCGGGTTTCAACGTCGAACCTTCCGAGACGCCGATGAGCGTCGCCACAGCCACGGCTCGCTCGCGCTCGAAGACCTCGCGCGCGCGCTCCAGATATGGCTGCGCTAGCGCGAGCGGCTCGATCCACACTTCAATCCGGCCATTGCAGCCCATGCCGAATCCCCACACCAGCTCGTCTTCACTCGTGAGATCATAGTGCCGCAATATCGGCGTTCCGCTTTCGAGGACGCGGCGCGTCCACTCCAGGACATCCCCCTCCAAGCATCCAGCGCTGATGCTGCCCACCATCTCACCCTTGGGGGAGAGTAGCAGCTTCGCTCCCTCGCGCCGATAGGCCGATCCCTCGACATGAACGACCGTGGCCAAGGCCATCGGTCCTCCCATAGCATGGCCTTCGCCGAGCGCTCGCAAAATGTCCTGCAGCTCCTTCATCGTCGTCTCCTCAGGATTGGGAGATCAATTGTACGTCGCCCGTGCGACCGTAACAAGGCTCGCCTCCACGCCACGTCCAGAAGCAGCGGGGGAGACCGTGTTCACGCCGAGGCGAGGCGTCGGGGTTCCTGCGCATAGAGCGTCGTGAGGCCCGTGAAAACCAATAGCCCCATCCCCAGCACGCGGTAGAGGGACGGCAGCGTCAGCACCGAGGCCAAGCCGCCGACGAGCGTGACCGAGAGGGCTTGGGTGGCGAACACAAGCGACCACAGGAGGCCGCTCATGCGTCCGAGAAACTGCGCGGGCGTGCGCTCTTGAACGAGCGTCTGCGCTGGGATGAGGAAGGCCGCCGCCGCCATGCCCATGAGGAAGGCGCCAATGAGGGCATCGAGCACACGAGTGAACCACGTCACGCTGATCAAGCCGAGGCCGATCGCCACCGCACTCGCGCGAATGAGGACGATGCGCGGGACAAGGTAGGCGTATCTCCCCACCAGCCCGATCCCGATCGCCATGCCGGCGCCGAGGGCGCAGAGGAGCGATCCGAAAGCATGCGGACCGGCGCGCAAGACGTCGCGCACGTAGATGACCCCGAACACATTGACGGCGCTCGCCGCCACGATCAGCAGCATGGCCAATCCCATCACCGAGATGAGTAGGCGATCGCGCAGGAATAGACCAAGGGCGCTCCGAAGATCGCGCGGGAATGCCCGCGGGCGATCTGACCGGCGCTCAATGCGCGCGATGTGGACCTCATGGCGCGGCGCGAGGCGAGAGAGGCAGAGAGCGGAGAAGAGAAAGCTCAACCCGTTCAGAGCGAAACACAGGCGCTCGCCCAAACGCGCGATGAGCGCACCAGCCAGAAGCGGAGCCAGTATACCGTTCACGTGTTGCGTCTGAACGCTCACAGCATTGGCGACGAGCAACTCCTCCCGCTCCACCACCGACGGGAGCAGGGTCATCTGCGCCGAGAGGAAGAAACACGCTATGCATCCGGCCAGAAGAACGACCGGATAGACGAGCGACGGCTCCCAAGCGAACCAGAGCAGGGCCATCAAGCCAGCGCGGAGACCATCGGCCACGATCATCACCCGTCGGGGGCTCGCCCGATCCACGAACGCCCCCGCCAGTGGGAAGATCAGAGCGAGCGTCAGGAAGAAGAGCGCGGCCATTCCACCGAGTGCTCCGGCCGAGAGCCGGAATCGGAAGCCTCCCAGATTCAGGAGAGCGAACATCACGAGCCAACTCCCCATCCCGCTCACGGCTTGCGCGAGCCAGAGGGTGCGAAACCCGCGGTTCCGAAAGACGCTGGAGAACCCGGGACGCCGTATCGCCGCGAGCGTTTCGCGCGTGGAGGGCGAAAAGAGCCGGGATGAGCGAGCTCCGTCCATCTTCACGACGCGCCGATAACGAAAATGGCTGGGAGCCAGGGATTCGAACCCCGATTCGCGGATCCAGAGTCCGCTGTCCTGCCAGTTGGACGAGCTCCCAGCTCGTTCGATTTCTCACTATAGCCAGGGCTTGGCGGGATTGTCAAGAACCGACGTCCGCGCCCGCGCAGGGACGCAGAAGGCCTCGTGCCATTTCGCCCGATCATGCGGCCTTGAGGGCCGGGGACGGGGCGAGAGGCGCTTCGAGTCCCCGCGCCCTTCACCCGTTGACGATCCTCGACCCGTTCGCGTACCATTTCATCGAACTTTTGACCGGAGGATCGGAAAATTGAACAAACGGTCAAGAGACCTCAGGCGGAAGCAGAGGGTCGAGCGGACGAAGCTCGAGATCTTGCGGTGCGCTGCCGAGGCGTTCCGGCAACGGGGAGTCTCGGCGACGACGATGGAGGAGATCGCGCGGCGGCTGCACATGACCAAGGGGAATCTCTACTACTATTTTCGGAGCAAGGAGGAGATCCTCTACTTCTGCCAGGACTATTCGCTCGATCTGCTGCTCGCTCGGCTGGAGGAGATCCGACGGAGTGGGGCTCCTCCCGATGAGCAACTGCATCGGCTGATCCGAGAACAGGTGGGCATCATCTTGGATGAGTTGAACGCCTCGGCCATGCACGCCGATTTCCATATGCTCTCCCCACGTCGGCTGCGGAAGATCATTGAGAAGCGCGATCGGTATGAACGCGGTGTGCGAGAGCTCATCCGGGAGGGCATGGAGCAAGGGATCTTTCGGGAGGGGGATTCGAAGCTCATGGCGTTCGCTATCCTGGGAGCGATCAATTGGACGGTCCGGTGGTTCTCCCCGCATGGCCCTCGGTCGGCGCAGGAGATCGGTGAGGTCTTCGCCGATTATTTGGTCCGGGGCTTGAAAGCTCACGAGACCGGGACTGCGAAGTAGGAGGAAGGGATGGAGAAACATCTCATCACGCTGAAGGTCAATGGAGAGCTGCACACGCTCGCCGTGCCTGTGTTCAAGACGCTTCTGGAGGTCCTGCGTGAGGATCTGAACTTGACCGGGACGAAGCATGGGTGCGAACTTGGGGAATGCGGCGCGTGCACGGTCCTCGTGGATGGAGAGCCGGTGCTCTCGTGCCTGGTGCTGCCGATCGAGCTGCAGGGGCGGGAGATCCTCACCATCGAGGGACTCATGGAGCGCGGACGTCCGCATCCTTTGCAGCAAGCCTTCGCCGAGATGGGGGCAGCGCAGTGCGGATATTGCACGCCGGGCGTTGTGCTCTCGGCGAAGGCTCTGCTTGACCGAAATCCGACCCCGACGCGGCAGGAGATCGCGGAGGCGCTCTCTGGGAATCTCTGTCGGTGCACGGGGTACATCCAAATCCTGGAGGCGGTCGAGCGCGCGGCCGCGCAGATGCGGGATGTGCGTTCGGCGGCGACCGATGGTCGCTGAGCGTGAGGAGGCGGGCGATGAGTGACCTCAACGTGATCGGTAAGCCGTGGCCCAAGGTGGACGCGTTACCGAAGTGTACGGGAGAGACGCGCTATGCGGATGATCTTCACTTGCCGCGCATGCTCTACGCGAAGATCCTTCGCAGTCCGCACGCTCATGCGCGGATTCGGCGAATAGACGTGAGCCGCGCGCAGGCCATGCCCGGGGTCCACGCCGTCCTCACCGGGCGGGATCTGCCGACGCGCTTCGGGATTCTCCCGGTCAGCCAGGATGAGGAGGCGCTCTGCGTGGAGAAAGTGCGGTTCGTGGGCGATCCGGTGGCCGCCGTCGCCGCCGTTGATGAATGGACGGCCGAGGAAGCGCTCCGACTCATCGAGGTCGAATACGAACCGCTGCCCGCGCTCTTGACCATGGAGCAGGCGCTGGCTGAGTCCTCCGTGCGCATTCACGAGTACGGAGATGGGCCGAATATCCACAAGCTGGTCTCGCTGGAATTCGGCGATGTGGCCGAGGGGTTCGCGCAGGCGGACGCTGTGCGGGAGGACATCTTCTTCTACGCCGGGAGCACGCACCTGCCTCTGGAGCAGCATGCCGCGGTAGCGCACTACGGGCCCGATGGTCGGCTCACGCTCTGGAGCAGCACGCAAACGCCCCACTATGTGCATCGCGCGCTCGTGAAGGTGCTCGGCCTCCCCCCCCATCGCATTCGCGTGATCGCCACGCCCGTCGGCGGGGGGTTCGGCGGCAAGAGCGATCCGTTCTCGCACGAGATCGTCGTCGCGAAGCTCGCCATGCTGACCGGTCGCCCGGTGAAGATCACGCTCACGCGCGAGGAAGTGTTCTATGTGCATCGGGGACGGCATCCCGTGCTGGTGTGGATCAAGACGGGCATTCGGCGCGATGGGACGATCACGGCCATGCACGTTCGATCTTTCCTCGACGGAGGGGCATATGGCAGCTATGGCGTTGCGACGACATACTATACGGGAGCGTTGCAGACGGTCACCTATAAGATCCCGCGCTACAAGTTCGAGGGCGTGCGCGTCTTCACGAACAAGCCGCCGTGCGGTCCCAAACGCGGGCACGGGACCCCGCAGCCGCGCTTCGCCCTGGAGGTGCATCTGGACAAGATCGCCGAAGACTTAGGGCTCGATCCCGTCGAGATGCGGCGACGTCAGATCGTCGAAGCTCCATCGCTCACGGTGAACTGGTTGCGCATCTCCAGTTGCGGGCTCCGAGCGTGCATTGATCGCGTCGTCGAAGCCTCAGGATTTCGCGAGAAGTTCCGGCGCTTGCCGTTCGGGCAAGGAGTGGGGTTCGCGTGCAGCGCATATTTGAGCGGAGCGGGATTGCCGATCTATTGGAACGACATGCCGCATTCCGGGGTTCAGATCAAAATTGATCGAGGGGGCGGTGTGACCGTCTTCTGCGGGAGCGCGGACATCGGACAGGGATCGGATTCCATCCTCGCTTACATCGTCGCCGAGGTCCTCGGGATTCTCCCAGAAGATGTTCGCGTCGTGACGGCGGATACGGACCTGACGCCGGTAGATTTGGGGAGCTATTCGAGCCGCGTGACCGTCATGGCGGGAAATGCGGCTGTGGAGGCAGCCGAGCGACTGCGGCGCTTGCTCTTGCGCGCGGCGGCCGAGCGCCTCGATGTCCCCGAGGATCAACTCCTGGCGCGTGGGCGGCGCATCTTCGATCGTGCTGATCCGGATCGGGGACTGGATTTCGCTGAAGCCGCTCAGCTCGCGGAAGCGCGATTCGGTACGTTGGGGGCTGTCGGCAGCTATAAGCCGCCGAAGCCGCTGGGGCGATATAAGGGGGCGGGTGTGGGACCCTCGCCGTCCTATAGCTATTCGGCGTGCGTCGCTCAGGTGTCCGTGGATCCGGAGACCGGATTCGTTCGGGTCGAGAAAATCTGGATCGCTCATGACATCGGGCGCGCGATCAATCCCCGCCTGGTCGAAGGGCAGATTCACGGCAGCGTCTATATGGGCCTGGGCGAAGCGCTCATGGAGGAACAGACTTTCCGCCCGCGTCTTGGAGTGCACACGGCGCCTTCGATGCTCGACTACAAGAGCCCGACGACATGGGAGATGCCGGAGGTGGAGTGTTTTCTGATTGAGACCGATGATCCCCATGGTCCATTCGGAGCGAAGGAAGCCGGACAAGGCCCTTTGCTCCCCGTCCCGCCGGCCATCGCCAATGCCGTCTATGACGCCGTCGGAGTGCGGATTGATGAGCTGCCCATCACGCCGGAGAAGGTGCTCAAGGGCTTAGAGGATAAGGCGCGCGGCGGATCTGGACGCGTCGGCCCGACCTCCATCCCCTTGCTCGCGTGGCCGGAGCCGATTCGCGTCGAGCCGCCGCCGGAATGGCGATCGCCTGGTGATCTCACGTGAAGGAGGGGCACAATGCTTCGACTTCCGCCATTTCGATACTATGCTCCGCGATCGCTGGAGGAGGCGCTTCGCATCTTGAGCGATCACGGCCCGCGGGCTCGGATCGTCGCCGGAGGGACGGATCTCTATCCGAAGATGAAGCGGCGGCAGATCGAACCCGCCGTTCTCGTCAGCGTGCGGCACATTCCTGAGCTGACTCGTCTGGCGGGGATCGGACGCGAGGGCGTGGCGCTCGGCGCGGGTCTCACGCTCGCGCGCGTGCTCGCGCAGGACGAGCTGGTCCTCGCTTATCCGGCTCTCGCGCGAGCCTTCGCGATGGTCGCTCATCCGCCGATCCGTTCCATGGGCACAGTCGGGGGGAATCTCTGCGTGGATACGCGCTGCACCTACTACGATCAAACCTTCTTCTGGCGCGAGGCGATCGGATTTTGCCTGAAAAAGGATGGAACGATCTGTCCCGTCGCTCCTGGAGGAACGCGCTGTTGGGCTGTCTCCTCCTCTGACGGCGCTCCGGTGATGATCGCCTTAGGCGCTCGGCTTCGACTCGTCGGCCCGCGTGGGGAGCGCACGATCGCTGCTGAGGAGTTCTATCGCGATGACGGGATCCGGTACTTGGATAAGGGGCCCGAGGAGATCCTTGTGGAGGTCTTGCTCCCTCCTCGGGAGGATTGGAGGAGTACGTATTGGAAACTGCGTCGGCGGGGATCCATCGATTTTCCCGTTCTGGGCGTCGCCGTCGCCCTGCGCATGGAGTCGGGATGGTGTCGCGAGGCCCGCATCGTCCTCGGGGCCGTGGGATCATGCCCGAAGCGAATCCGGGAAGCCGAAGCGCTTCTGCAGGGGAATCGGCTTGAGCCGGATGTCATTGCGGCCGTAGCGCACGTCGTCGCTCGCTCGGTCCGACCACTCAATAACACGGATTTTCTCCATCTCTATCGCAAGAAGATGGCCTCGGTCTTCACTCAGCGCGCCCTGCGCGAATTGGCGGGCGCTCCGCTGATGGGTGATGCTTCCGCCTGTTGAGCGAACGCGAGGGGGGATTGCCCACCATGCGAGCACCATGCCATAATTGAGCCAGTTTGGGATCACGGTGAAGATGAGAGAGGAATTCTTACAGCTCTTGCGGACAGATCAGGCGTTCCGTGAGGAGGTGCGCCGCTATCTCCTGACGGAGGAGTTACTGGCGCTCCCTGGGGAGTTCGAGCGCTTGATGACAATGGTCAAGGAGATCATAGCCTCGCTTGACAGGATCGCCAAGGCTGTTCAGCACCTGGCGGAGGCACAGGCGCGGACGGAGGAGCGAGTGGGGCGGTTGGAGGAGCGGGTAGGGCGATTGGAAGAGGCGATGGCGCGACTGGCGGAGGCGCAGGCGCGGACGGAGGAGCGAGTGGGGCGGTTGGAGGAGCGGGTAGGGCGATTGGAAGAGGCGATGGCGCGACTGGCGGAGGCGCAGGCGCGGACGGAGGAACGAGTGGGGCAGCTGGAGGAGCGGGTGGGGCGATTGGAAGAGGCGATGGCACGACTGGCGGAGGCGCAGGCGCGGACGGAGGAACGAGTGGGGCAGCTGGAGGAGCGGGTGGGGCGATTGGAAGAGGCGATGGCACGGCTGGCGGAGGCGCAGGCGCGGACGGAGGAGCGAGTGGGGCGGTTGGAGGAGCGGGTGGGGCGATTGGAAGAGGCGATGACACGGCTGGCAGAAGCACAAGCGCGGACGGAGGAACGAGTGGGGCAGCTGGAGGAACGGGTGGGGCGGCTGGAGGAGGCGATGGCACGGCTATCGGAAGCGCAGGCGCGGGCGGATGAGCGAATGGGGCGATTGGAAGAGGCGATGGCGCAATTGACGGAGGCGCAGGCGCGAATGGAGGCTCGTGCGGAAGAGCTGACCCAAGCGTACGTCCATATGCAAGAGGTCATGCGCTCCTTGGTGCAACAAGTCGGCCAGCTGAGTCAACAAGTCGGGCGATTGAGTGAAGTGGTCGGGTTCACCCTGGAGGACTTAGCTCGTGAGGTCACGCCAGCTTATTTGGCGCACCATTATGGGATTCACGTGAAGGAGTTGGAGCGACGATTCTTCACGATCGAAGGTGAGGAGATCGAAGTTGATCTCTATGGGGAGGGATGGCGCGATGGTGAGCAGGTCGTCGTGATCGGGGAGGTTCGAAGTCGGATTTATGGACGAGATGTTGAAGCCGTCGTCCGTCGGGTGCAGGAACTGCGGCCCTATGTTGTGGGAGCGCCTGTGATCGTCTTGTTTGGGTTCGTCATCCACCCTTCAGCTCGGGAGGCCGCCCAACGATTGGGGGCCATCGTCATTTCCTCATCAGGCCGGGGATCCTGATCAGACTCGCGACGAGGGGGCGTTGGATCCCTGACGAGTTCTCCACGCTGCGGAAGTCGAATCCCCCGGAGCAGATTCGATCTCTTTCGGCTCCCACCGCCATGCGGCGCTGTGCTCGTGTGCGGCACGGGCAGGAGAGGATGGGGCCACCGGTTTCGGCCGAGACTCAGTCGTTTTGTGCCCCGCGTGAGTTGGGCTTCGACCGGCTTTTCTCCTTTTGGCTGGAGGCACAGAAGAGCGAGGGGCAGGAAAGAAGAGCCAATGCGCAGCGGACGCTTTTTCCGGAGGAACGGCCAGCGCCCAAAACGATTGTGAAGGAACCGAAGCAGCGTGCACCCGCTGGCTGGCGGAAAGTCGTGACGCGCATGCCTGAGGGGAATGTGTCGCTCGGATCGCTTTCGTCCGTTTATGACGGGCAAGTTTTCATGGCAACGCATTCGCCCGTGCTCTTGCAACTGGCGGAGCCGAAGGAGGTGCTGTGCTTTGCGCTGACAGCTGGAGGACGAACTCCACCTCGATGCCGAAGAGCATGGGGAGCGCAGTTATACCGATGACCGGGTCTTTGGCGCTGTATTTGAGCGGTCTTCTGGGGAGCAGAGTGCTCGTCCAGCATGATGGAACATTGGCTCCTCTGTGACGGTCGGGGAACGAGATGGTATGGGTGGTGAAGGTAGAGGCCGGACACGGATTCTGCCGCCTGATTACATTGCGAAGATTCCGGCCGATGAAGGGGTGGATCGTCTTAGTGTGAAACGGCTACGCCAGAGTGGCCATCAGGTGTTGTCGTCGAGTTGGAATCAGGGATTTCTGCGTGGTCCTGGATTGCGGGAATTCGCGGACTCAGGGGGCCATTCGATCTCCTACTTGGCCTTCCACCATGCGTTTCTGGGACTCTGCCAGAGGGCGGGGGTCGAGGACCTGACCCCGCACGATCTGCGCCACACGTTCGCTTCGCGGTTGGCCCAGAGCGGCGTTCCCCTAGCGGCCATCAAGACGCTGCTCGGCCCACCCCACGATCCGCATGACCGGGGGGGATATGTCCATTTCGCAGACGAACAGGAAGCGGTGGATCGGCTTGTGGCCGCGAAACCCATTCAGAAGGGTGACGCCATGGGGGAGCGAGCTGGCGGGGAATGGGCTGAGTCTGCAGTGGAGGCGGCGCTGGGATTCGAACCCAGGTATCGAGGTTTTGCAGACCTCCGCCTTACCACTTGGCTACGCCGCCTCTTTCTCTGGCCAAAATTATAATCGGCGAAGGCTCAAATTTTCAACCGCCCATTCCGAGCCTCAGGCGGCCGAGTCAGGACCCGAGTTCTGACAGTCAGCCTTCGCCGATTCTATAAGTCCGTGGAGCGGGAGACGGGATTCGAACCCGCGACTTCAACCTTGGCAAGGTTGCACTCTACCGCTGAGTTACTCCCGCTCGTCACTATGCTCACGAACTATTGTACTCGCCCGCCCGTCTTTGTCAAGGGGGAGGCGAGAGGTTCATGCGGCTGGGGCTCCCAGGGGCTCTTCCTCGCGGTCTCGGGCTTCACTCTGTGGTGTGCTCGCTTCGGCATCGCTCGATCTTCCCCAGGGGGAGGCCCGCGCGTCGAGCGCTCGCTTGATTCTGCTTGGCCCTTGTGCATAGAATACGCCCTTTGATAGGTCGTATCGGGGGGAAACGGTGAGGTCGCTGACAGGATCGCGAAGCGAGCGTTCTCGGCGCGCGCGTTGCGCGGCGGGATACGCGAGGATGGTTACTTTCCTGCTCATGGTGGGGGGTATGAACACGACACTCGTAGAGGCTCAAGGTCTCGCTCGCGATGTTCAGATCGCGCAGGCTGCCGAGCGGCTGCGCGAGCAGCTCATCGCGTGGCGGCGCGATTTTCACATGTATCCGGAGCTCTCGAACCGTGAGGAGCGCACCTCGCGCGTCGTGGCTGAGTATCTGCGCCAGCTCGGCTTGGAGGTGCAGACGGGGATCGCGCGACATGGAGTCGTCGCTCTCTTGAGGGGAGCGTTGCCTGGTCCGGTCGTCGCCTATCGCGCGGACATGGATGCCTTACCGATCGAGGAGACGATTGACGTCCCATACAAGTCCCGACATCCGGGAGTGAAGCACGCGTGTGGGCATGACGCGCACACGGCGATCGGGTTGGGGGTGGCGACCGTCCTCAGTCAGATGCGGGATCGCGTGCGGGGAACGGTGAAGTTCCTCTTCCAGCCGGCGGAGGAGGGACCGCCTCCTGGAGAGGAGGGGGGGGCGCGATTGATGATCAAGGAGGGCGCGTTGGAGAATCCGCGCCCGCAGGCGATCTTCGGGCTCCATGTGGATCCGCGCGTGGATGTGGGGAAGATCGCCTATCACATTGGGCCGGCCATGGCGTCGGCCGATCTCATCGAGATCACGATTCGGGGGAAGAAGGTTCACGGCGCTTATCCCCATGAGGGTGTGGATGCCTTGGTCATCGCCGCGCACGCCGTCACGGCGCTTCAGGTGATCCGAAGCCGGCGCGTTGATACGTTCCAGCCCTTTGTGCTCACGCTCGGGAGTATCCACGGGGGGAACCGGCACAATATCATCACCGATGAGGTGAAGTTGCAAGGGACGTTGCGCACGCTGGACGAGAAGGTTCGCGCTCAGGTGATTCAGATGATGCATCAGACGCTCAAGGGGGTGACCGAAGCGCTTGGCGGATCTTACGAGCTGACGGTCGAAGAAGGAGCCACGGTGACGTACAATGATCCGCGCTTGGTCGAGGAGACGCTGCCCACGCTCCGGCGCGTGCTCGGCGAGGGGAATCTCGTCACGCCGCGCCCGCACATGGGGGCGGAGGATTTCAGCTACTATGCGCGGGTGATCCCCGGCTTCTTCTTCTTCCTCGGCGTGCGCAATGAGGCCAAGGGGATCAACGCGATGATTCACACACCGGAATTCGATTTGGACGAGGAGGCGCTCCCGTTAGGTGTGAAGGTAGCCGCGAGCATCTTGCTCGATTATTTGGAGCGCCATGCGACGGCCCCTGCGCGGTGAGAGGCCCAAGGACGAGGAGGCGTGATGAGCGCATCGCGGCTGGTGGAGTTAGCTCGTACGTATATTGAGCAGGAGCAGCCCCGGAGGAGGGAACAGGCCGAAGCGCGTGTCCTTCCCGTTCGCAAGCGGCTCACGGTCGAGGGCGAATTTCGACTCGTCCACCCCGGGGTGCTCTGGGAGGCGTGTCAAGTCTGGCTCGAGGAGACGCGGCGCTTCGGGCACGACGTCGTGGATCATGTCCTGCGGCATCCCGAGGCGCAGGCTCATTTGGCGCGAACGGAGGAGGTCGAGTCGTTCCGCCGGTTCGTCGCGGAGTGGCTCGCGCGCGAGTTGCAGGAGTACATTATGCCGAGCTGTGTGGACTTCATGCGGGAGCGCGGCATTCAGGTGGAACAGGAGGTGCGCATCCTTCGGCATCGGGCCGAGATGAGTATCGCTCACATCACCAAGGAGCTGCTCGCGAAGATCTATCGCGCGACGCATCGGGCGAGCGCGGCCGCGTCCTGAGCGAAGAGAGGAGACGACGCGCGGGTCATCTGGAGGAGGAGCGCCACTTCTTCCTGAAAAGAAGCGCGATCGCGACAAGTGCGGCTCCACCGAGCAGGAGCCACGGCGAGGCGTGCCGGAGTATAGACATAGCTGCTGATCCGAATCGCGCGCCGAGATAGCCCTCGAGGCCATATCGCGCCAAACGCCCCAGGAAGACGCCCGCCAGGAATCGTCCGCGCGGCATGGCGAGGACTCCGGCCAGCGCGACCACCGGCTTGGCCGGGAATGGAGGGGGGAGAAAGACGGCCAGGGCCATGGCCAGCAAGTCATACTGATCGAGCCATTGGCGCCATCGTTTCCGTCGGGATGTCGGGAAGCGCGAGAGCATGCGCTCACCCGCGTGTCGCGCGATGGTGTAGAGGATGAGGCAGCCGAGCGTGGAACCGATCGTCGCGATGCCGGCGTAGATGGGAGTGCGGGATGGGTTCCACGCCGACAGGAGCATCACCATGCCGTCTGGGCCTCCGGCCAGCGGCACCATCGCCGAATCGAGCAGGGCGATCGTGAAGAGTCCCAGTGGACCAAGGGTGAGGAGGGTCTCCCGCACCGAGCTCATGCGCGTTGGCGCTCGCGATCCATGGGGTGGAGAGGAGGCGCCGGGGAGAGGTTCGATGCGGAGCTTCTGATCCGGCGCCGCGCGCGGCGTCGGATGGAGCACACCCGCGCGACTCCGTAACCGATCACGATCAGAGCGCCGATCCCGAGCGCGAGCGTCAGCCCGTGTTCCCGCATGTACTGCAGGACCGCGCGACCGTAGAGGAGGGCGAGGACCCCCTCGACGTAATAGCGCGTGGATCGCGCCAGCAGGATGGTGAGCATGAATTTCGCGCGGGGGTACCGCAGCGCTCCAGCCGTCGCGACGAAGATCTTGAAGGGGGTGGGCGGTGGACAGAGCGCCGGAATGAGCAGGGCGAAGACGCCGTATCGCGCGTAGAACCGTTCGACTCGAGCGAGACGCTCGGCGGAGAAGCGCCGACGCAGGAAAACCTCGCCGCCTTTCCGGGCGAGCGTGTAAAGGAGCAAGCATCCGAGGACGGATCCCGTCGCGGCCAACAGCGGCCAGTAGAACACTTCCGCCGGGCGGTGAAGGACGCGCGTGACGACGAGCACGTCGTTGATCTCCGGGATCGAGAGGAGCGAGGAGTCGAGCGTGGCGATGAGGATCATCCCCATGGGGCCGAGTTCGAGAAGGGCATTCTTGATCGCCTCCAGTACGCCGCCGAGCATGATCTCCACTCCCGATGGCGCAATGCGCGAAAGTGCGAATTTTAGCCGCTCGCGCCAGGGCTGTCAAAAATCGGGGAGGAGTTGACGTCTTCGACTCGGGTTGGGTATCGTTTGGGCCTATGTTGGAGGGGCGAACGGGGATCATCTTCGGCATCGCGAACAAACGGAGCATCGCCTGGGCGATCGCTCAACGCTTCGATGAGGCGGGCGCTCGGCTCGCATTGACGTATCAGAACGAACGGCTCGGGGAGAACGTGCGCGAATTGGCGGCGACCTTGCGGCATCCTCCTCTGGTTCTCCCCTGCGATGTGACCGAGGAGAGCCAGATCGAGGCCGTCTTCGAGACGCTCGCTCGCGAATTCCAGCGCCTTGACTTCCTCATCCACTCGATCGCGTTCGCACCGCGCGAGGATTTGGAAGGGGCTTTTCTCAACACCTCGCGCGAGGGGTATCGTATCGCCCACGAGGTGAGCGTCTATTCGCTCATCGCGCTGGCGCGCCGCGCGGCTCCGCTCATGGCGGAGCAGGGCGGGAGCATCGTCACGTTGACGTACTTGGGGAGCGAGCGCGTGATGCCGGGGTACAACGTCATGGGAGTCGCCAAGGCCGCGCTCGAATCCACGGTGAAATACCTCGCGGCGGAGCTCGGACCGAAGGGGATCCGCGTCAACGCGCTCTCCCCCGGCCCGATCAAGACGCTCGCTGCCAGCGGTGTTCCCGGCTTCTCCCGGATGCTGAAGCACGTGGCGCAGACATCGCCGTTGCGACGGAATACCGATCCGGCTGAAGTCGCCGATGCGGCGCTCTTCTTCGTGAGCCCTCTCTCGCGGGGCATCACGGGCGAAGTTCTCTTCGTGGACGGTGGGTATCACGTCATGGGGATGACCATGGCGGAATCTCCCGGTGAAGGGTGAGCACGACGTGCGCTCCGCTGCGGACGATCTCCGAGGGGCGTGCTCGGCGTCACTTCGTCAGAAGCCGTCGTCTCGACGTCTCGAACGATGCGGGCCAGAGAGCCGCACCCTCGGCCCGCTCCGGTCGGATCAGCGGAGATATTTGCTGAAGAAGTCCAGGGTGCGCCGCCACGCGTCTTCCGCAGCTTCACGGTTGTACACTTCCGGGCGCGTGTCGTTGAAGAAGGCATGGTCTGCGCCCGGATAGATGTGGATCTCGGCCGTCTTCCCCAGGTGTTTCAATTGTGCTTCCAGCTGGCGCACCGACTCCGGCGTCACGAATTGATCCCGTTCGGCGTAGATGCCGAGCACGGGAGCTTGCAGCTTCTCCAGGTTCGGCTTCACGTTCGGATGCCCGCCGTAGAAGACGACGCACGCGCTCACCTGCGGATTCTCGCACGCCGCGTAGAGCGAGAGCGCGCCGCCCATGCAGAAACCGATCGTGCCGACCTTCTTCGGTTCCACCGAGGGGTGGGCGAGCAGGTAGTGGATCGCGCCGCGCAGCTCCTTCTCGGCCTCATCAATTCGAAGGGCCATCATGAGCTTACCCGCCTCATCTGGGGACTTCGTCGTCTGCCCGTGATAGAGATCCGGTGCCAGAGCGACATATCCGGCCGCCGCGAAGCGATCGCAGACATCCTTGATGTGATCCACAAGACCCCACCACTCTTGGATGACGACGACGCCCGGGCCTTTCCCTGCAGGGAGCGCGAGATAGCCCGATGCCGTCTTCCCATTCGCCGTGAACTCAACCATGTGTCCCGCCATCGTTACTCCCTCCCGCGAGTCCAGGATCATCCAGCGAAAGTGAAGTTATAGTGGTCGGCGAACGTTCGCGTCAAGCGTAGGGGCCGAATCTCTTCAGGTCCTGAAGAGAGCAGCACGTTTGGAGCTTGCCGCAGCCGATCCCTTCGGGCATGATACTTGGCCTATGGCGAGAGGCGTGTTTCAAGAAGCGACGGTTGTGATGCTCGTGCTGACCCTCGCGTGTCTGGGCGCGAACGCGCTCGGATGGATTCGGCTGCGCGCGCTGGCGCGATTGGCTTCGGGAGCGCAAGCGACGCTCTCGGCCCGCGAGATCGCCGGTCTCGGCCAGTTGACCGGGCTGATCCGCCTGGAGGCGGCGTATTTCACGGTGCTCCTGCTTTATGCGCTCCTGTATCGGGGCGTGCTCGCGCTGTGGCCCGTCGCCCTCGTCGTCCTCTATCATTGGCTCGGGTGGATGGCCAACGAGCTGACGTGCACGACCTCGCGCGCAGTCGCTCACTTGCGTCGGCAGCCCATGCCCGGACCTTCCTTTCGGGAGCGGGCGCGCATGGCTCTGGCTGTGATTGGCGCGCTCGATGCCATCGAGGCGGTGATCTTGGTATATGTCATCGTCGCGCTCGCGCAATCCTTGCATCGTTCCGGAGCATGAGGTCAACCGCTATCGGCCGAAGCCGACAGCTTGCCGTAGCGAGGTGTTGTGATGCGCACCCCACCCGACAATAGGCTGGTTGACGGCAGCCCTGGCGGCGATATTCACCGCCGCCACCCGGTCGGCGTGGTCGGAGCATCCACACGACCGGCAAACGAATTCGGACTGAGACCTCCTGTTCCTTCCCTTTTGAACCGTTGTCCGCGCCCTGATGCCTTTAAGGTTTTCGAGGGCAATCGCGGCGCGGTGCCTTTGGGCTTTCTCCACCAGCCGCCGGGCGATGGTGTGGTTGGTCGTCGTCGTGAAGTTTCGTTCCTTGCGGGACAGTTTCCGCAGGTGACGTTTGGCAGACTGCGTGCCACGCTTCTGGAGGCGTCTCCGGAGTTGGGCATAGCGCAGACGGACCCGCGTGAGGGCTTCGCCGGAGAAGCACTCGCCGGTGCTCTCGGTGGCCAAGTTGACCTGCCCCACGTCAACCCCGAGAATGCCTTCGGGGTTTATGGTTTCAGGGTCGTCCACTTCGCAAACAACGGCCAAGTAGAACTCTTCCTTGCGGATGAACAGCCAGGAGGTCAGCTCGCGAACCGGGCGTTCGAGGGGTCGGAACTGCCGTTCTCCTGCCGTGAATGGGATCTTGAGGCGACCTTGGAGCGTGGCGATGGAGACCAAACGTTGGCTCAATTTCAAGCTGAGAATACGGCTATCGTAGCGAACGGCACCAAGCTCCTTGAAGGCACGGCGTTCGTTCCGATTCCGCCTGTCCGCGTAGCTCTCCACCACCTTGCTGATCACGTGGACGGCGAGTTGCGCTGGCAGTCCGAAGCGGTCTCTGATGCCCCGATAGACGAGCCGGTGAAGCGCCTTTCGGTTAAACCCCTTCCGCTCCCGGGCTACTGTGGCGGCGTAGTTGCAGGCGCGAATGGTGTCTCTCAAGGCTTTCGCCTGAGCCTCATCAGGCATCAATTTGACGATCGCCGTCAGTCGTATAGCTCTTTCAACCCACTGAACCTTACGCATCGAGAGGAAGGAGGTGTCAAGAGCGGCATTCCTCTGTCGGCTGAAGCCGACAGTCTCCTGCCGCGATTTCTATGAAGCGATCCCGACGAGCACGGGAGGAGACTCGAGGCCGATGTTTTGCCGAGATCTATCGCATTGTGCGGCGCATCCCGCGCGGGCGTGTAGCATCATACGGTCAGATCGCGGCGCTGTGCCGGTCGAACGTCTCGGCGCGCGTCGTGGGGTGGGCGCTCGCCGCATGTCCGCCCGACGTCCCCTGGCATCGCGTGGTCGATCGTGAGGGGCGCTTGAGCATCGGGCGGCGCGCGCTCTGGTTGCAACAGCTGCAGCGCGATCTGTTGGAGTCGGAGGGCGTCGTCTTTCTCCGCGAGGATCAGGTGGCCATCGAAGCGCACCGGTGGCGCCCCCGGCACTCTCCTCTCGGGGAAATCCCCGCCTGCCGGCATTCACGTTGAAAAATGGCCGGAGATTTGCCATGCTTAGGTGTTTGGCGAAGATGACGGGACGGGGACGCACAACTGAGGATGGCGTACCTGCGAAAACTCGACTTGGCCATCGAGTCGGCGCGCAAGTTGGCGCGTATTGGGGCGAGCACCAATCTCGTTAACTTGCTGCGAAAGATGCGTCCGGCCGACGTCGCCGTCATCTTCGGGAACCTCACCGATGGGGAACGGCTGTTCGCCCTCCGGTCCCTCCTCAAGCAAGATGGGGATTTCGTAGCCTCGGCCTTGAGCGAGATGCCGCCCGAGGAAGCGGCCTCGCTTCTGGCGCATCTGGAGCCGGAGACGATCGCCGATCTCCTGCAGAAGATCCCCGTGGATGATGCCACGCAGATCACCTCCAAGCTCCCACCGGAGTTGGTCGAGCGCGTGCTCGAATTGATGCACGTGGCGCGGTCGGTGGATGTGGTGGATCAGTTGCAGTTCGAGGAGAACACGGCCGGCCGCATCATGAACCCGCACGTCTTCGCGCTGCACGAGGACATGACCGTCGGCGAGGCCATCTCCACCTTGCAGCGTAAGAGCGATGAGCTGGAGATGGTCTTCTACCTCTACGTCGTGGACGATCGGCATCATTTGGTCGGCGTCGTGAGCTTGCGCCAGCTTCTGCTCAATCCCCCGAGCACGCCGCTGCGCAAGATCATGTCCACGGATGTCATCAGCGTGCACACGAGCACGGATCAGGAGGAGGTCGCGCGCGTCGTCTCCAAGTACGACCTCATGGCCGTCCCCGTGGTGGATGACGAGAACCGGCTCGTCGGGATCGTGACCGTGGACGATGTGATTGACGTCTTGCAAGAGGAGCTGACCGAGGATTACTTCCGCATGGTGGGATCGGACGCGGCGGAGCTGGAGCGGCGGACGCCGGCGGAGATCGCGCGGCTGCGCCTGCCCTGGCTCCTCATCACCGTTGTCATCGAATTGATCGCCGGGGCGGTCATCCACCGGTTCGATGATACGTTGGGGACGGTCATTCTGTTGGCGTCGTTCATGCCGGTCATTCAAGCCATCTCCGGGAACACGGGCTTGCAATCGGCGACGATCGTGGTGCGGGGGTTGGCGACAGGACATATCAGCCTGAAGGATTGGTGGCGGCCTGTGGCGCGGCAGTTGCGGACGACGCTCATCTTGGGGGGGATCTTGGGCACGCTCATCTTCTTCGTCGGCGGGCTGTGGCATGGATGGCAGCGCATGGCCGAGCGCGGGACATGGTTCGATCCGGTGTTCGGATTCGTCGTCGGCTTCTCGATGTTCGTGGCCATCAATCTCTCGGGGTTTGTGGGGACGATCATCCCGATGATTTCCAAGCGCCTGGGCTTTGATCCCGCGATCACGGCCGGTCCGTTCGAGACGGCCTTTCAGGATGTCGTGAGCGTGACGATCATGCTCGGCCTGGCGACCCTGCTGCTGCAGTGGATGGCGTGAGCGTGGCGGGGGCTTTCATCTCCCCTCCACATCCACGCAGATCTGAACGGCTTCCCCGGTGATCACCAGCTCATCGAACCCCTCGTGGAAGGAGGGTGGGGATCGGCGCAACTCTTCCACCATGCGGAGGAGGACGGCGTCGGGGACGATGCGATGACGGTCGCGATTGCGCTGTTGGCAGATCGGGAGCGGCACGTCGAGCCAGTAGCCGATGATCCATCGCGCTCCGTTCTCGCGTAGCTCGTGAAGGGTCAGACGACGAAATCGAGGATTGATGTTCGTGGCGTCGTAGATGACGTTGCGGCCGGCGCGCACGGCGGCCAGCAAATTCGAGCGGGCGAAGCGGAAGACGCGCGCGGCCTCTCCCTGGATGGCCTCATCGCCGTAGAGATGCTTGCGGATCTCATCGGAGCTGACGATCGAAGCCGGAGTGTAGAGCTCGGCCAGACGTCGCGCGAGCGTGCTCTTGCCCGACCCGGGAAGCCCGATTAAAATGTGCGCGCTCGGTCGCATCGTTCCTTCCGATCGCCGAGGCCGAGCCGATGAGACGAGCATTATATTCGGGTCGCTCGCGAGCGCGCCAGCATGAGCACAGCATCGCCGGTGGAGATCGAGTTGATCGTTCGCGCCGAGCATGCCGATCCGTTTCATGTCCTGGGACGGCATCCGGTGGCGCGCGAGGGGGTCTCGGGCTTCGCCATTCGCGCGTTCCTGCCGGACGCCCAGGAGGCGTTCGTCGTGGATGCGCGCTCCGGTCACGCGCATCCGATGGAGCGCGTGCATCCGGAGGGGTTCTACGAGGTCGTCTTCTGGGGCGTGACGGAGACCTTTCCGTATCGCCTGCGCGTGGTGGACCGCGGCGGCGTTCGAGAATGCCTCGACCCTTACAGTTTCCCCCCTGTGCTCACGGATTTCGATCTCCACCTCATCGGCGAGGGGACGCATCAGCGAATCTTCGAGAAACTGGGGGCGCACGTGCGCGAGGTCGAGGGGGTGCGTGGCGTCCATTTCGCCGTCTGGGCGCCGAATGCGCGGCGCGTCAGCGTCGTCGGCGACTTCAACGCGTGGGATGGGCGCCGCCATCCCATGCGCGTGCGGGGACAGAGCGGCATCTGGGAGCTCTTCATCCCCGAGCTCCCCGAAGGGACGCTCTACAAGTTTGAGATCAAATCGCGGCACGGCGACCGGTTGCTTCTGAAGAGCGATCCCTATGGGGTCTTCTTCGAGCGCCCACCGAAGACGGCGGCGATCGTCTTCGATCTCTCGCGCTGTCGGTTCTCGGATCGCGAATGGCTGGAGGAGCGCGCGCGTCGTCAGGCGCTCGATGCGCCCATGAACATCTACGAGGTGCATCTCGGATCATGGCGGCGTGTGCCGGAGCAAGGGCATCGGCCGCTCACGTATCGGGAGGCCGCGCATCAGTTGGCCGCATATGTGCGGGAGATGGGGTACACGCACGTGGAGCTGCTGCCGATCTTGGAACATCCCTTCGATGGCTCCTGGGGGTATCAAGCCCTCGGCTACTACGCGCCGACGAGCCGATACGGTTCGCCCGAGGATTTCGCGTACTTCGTCAACTACCTGCACGAGCACAGGATCGGCGTGATCCTCGATTGGGTGCCCGCGCATTTCCCCAAGGACGCCCACGGGCTCGCCTTCTTCGATGGCACGCATCTCTACGAGCATGCCGATCCGCGCCGCGGGGAGCACCCGGATTGGGGGACACTCATCTTCAACTATGGGCGCCATGAGGTGCGGAACTTCCTGTTGGGGAGCGCGCTCTTTTGGTTGGATCGCTATCACGCCGATGGATTGCGCGTGGACGCCGTCGCCTCGATGCTCTACCTCGATTATTCCCGGCGCCCGGGCGAATGGGTGCCGAATCCATACGGGGGGAACGAGAATTTAGAGGCGATCGCGTTCTTGCAGCGGTTCAACGAATGGGTGCACGGACTCTATCCCGGCGCGGTGACGATCGCCGAAGAATCCACGGCCTGGCCTATGGTCTCCCGCCCGACGTATCTCGGCGGCTTGGGCTTCACGTTCAAATGGAACATGGGGTGGATGAACGACACGCTGCGCTATATGACCCGGGATCCGATCTACCGCAAGTATCACCACCATGAGCTGACGTTCTCGCTCATGTACGCCTTCTCGGAGAACTATATCCTGCCACTCTCGCACGACGAGGTCGTACACGGGAAACGATCGCTTCTGGAGAAGATGCCCGGCGATCGCTGGCAGAAGTTCGCCAACCTGCGCCTCCTTTACGGATATATGTTCGGCCATCCGGGCAAGAAGCTGCTCTTCATGGGGGGAGAATTCGGGCAGTGGCGCGAATGGGACGTGGGGACGAGCCTCGATTGGCATCTCCTTGAGGAGGAGCCGCATCGCCAGCTCCATCGGTACGTTCGCGATCTGAATCACTTCTATCTCGCGGAGCCGGCGCTTTACGAGTGCGATTTCGAGCCGAGCGGATTCGAGTGGATTGATTGTCACGATTGGGAGCAGAGCATCATCGCCTTCCTGCGGCGAGCGCGTCGCGCGGCTCCGTTCCTCATCTTCGTCTGCAACTTCACGCCGGTGCCGCGCTTGGGGTATCGCCTCGGCGTCCCAGAGCCCGGGGCGTATCGAGAGGTCTTCAACAGCGACCGGCCGGAATATGGGGGGAGCGGTCTCGGCAACCCCGAATCCATTTGGGCTGAGCCCATTCCCTGGTCCGGTCGCCCCTATTCGGTGCAATTGACATTGCCTCCACTGGCGGTCATCGTCCTGAAGCGCGGCTGATGCGGACGCGCATCGGCGGCGGGAAGGGGGAGAACGATGAGGGCGCACACCGAGTATCTGGAATTCCACACGAAGACGCGGCGCGAATACATCAACATCACGCGCGAGGTCGAACGCGCCGTCCAAAGGAGTGGGATTCGCGAGGGTGTGGTCGTGGTCTCGGCCCTTCACACGACGGCCGGCGTGTACATCAACGACGATGAGGATGGTCTGCTTCGCGATCTCGATGAGATGCTGGAGAAGATCGCGCCCTACGGCGCGCCCTATCGCCATCATGCGACGGGCGAGGACAACGGGGATGCGCATCTGAAGTGCCTGCTCATTCATCATCAGGTCATCGTCCCGGTGACCAACGGGAAGCTGGACCTGGGGACGTGGCAGCGCATCTTCTACGCGGAGTTCGACGGACGCCGGCGCAAGCGCGTCGTGATCAAGGTCCTCGGCGAGTGAGCGCTCATGTCGGCGTGCGCCCGTGAGCGCTTTCCCAGAAGGGGAGACCGTCACCTCCTCTCCGCGCTCTCGGTTGCTGCCCGGTGGGGCGAGGATTACAATTTACATCTCCGACGTCGGAAGTGCGGGCGTGGCTCTTGGAGGCCACCGACGAAGGAGGCATGAGGCTCGGCCCAACTCGATAGGGAAGGGGATCGCAGTGCGAAAGATTCGTCCGTGAGGCGGCGGGCGGCCAGGCGCGGGGGATGAAGTGAGCGCGGAGACCAGACGATTCGCGTGGGGAAGTTACGGCTTCGTCTCGGATCGGGGATTGAATCCTCGTCGCCCGGTGAACGAGGACAGTTTCCTGATCGTGGAGGAAGCGGGGCTCTTCGCCGTCGCCGATGGCGTGGGGGGGCAGAACGCCGGAGAGA